>NZ_JBQYLE010000004.1:55914-233621 GCF_052681095.1 Granulosicoccus sp. 3-233 | reverse complement strand
GGAGTCTCGGGAGTCTCGGGAGTCTCGGGAGTCTCGGGAGTCTCGGGAGTCTCGGGAGTCTCGGGAGTCTCGGGAGTCTCGGGAGTCCTGGCGTTTCGGAGACTCTGTCCACTATCTGCGCCCGAGCGTCTCGCTAGAGCTCTCGCACGATCATGCTGCTGGCCGCACCTGCCATGGCCAGGGCCGCACTTCGGTGCAGATGCCGCTGTGCAGTGGCGCCGGCCAGGATACGCCGCACGGCCATGGCCCCCAGGATATAGACCGAGCCCACCGCCAGCAGCACGGCCACGGTCACCGGTACCAGTACCGCTGCCCAGTTGAATACCGTGATGCTGTTCAGGTCCAGTACCAGTGGCAGCAGTGCCAGATAGAAGGCGATGGTCTTGGGGTTGCCCAGTGTAATGGCAAGGCCCGACATCATGGCAGCCCGCAGGTCCTTGCCGCGAATGTCGGCGGTATTCATGTCATGCCGATCGGCATGCCAGAACTGCCAGGCCAGATACAGCAGATAGGCTATCGACAACCAGCGGATGACCAGAAACAGGGCGTTGAAGCTTTGCGCTATCAGTGCCAGTCCGAAGACTGCGAAAGACAGATACAGCAGATCGCCGATGGTGATGCCCGCCAGCATGGCGAATCCCGCCCGTGTTCCACTGCCGACACTGCGTGCCACCAGTGCAGTAATACCGGGGCCGGGGATGAAGGCTGCAATGCCCAGCGCCAGAGCGTAGGCGCTGATGTCGGTCAGGGCTATCATGGTCTCACGACGCGATTTCGTGGTGGCGGGGCAACGACTATATCAAGCCTGCTCCGCGAAGCAAGGCAATTCCCGCGGTGTAGCTGATCACGCCCAGGGCCGTGGTCACGGCGACGATTTCTGCGGCCAGTGCACCATGGCTGGTCATCTGCCGGGCCATGATATAGCTGGCCGTGGCTGTCGGTGACGCTGCCAGGAAAAACAGTATGCCCAGTTGCAGGTTGTCCAGATCAAAGGCGATACCCATGCCCACCAGCAACAGGGGGGAGATGATCAGTTTGAAGAATACGGCCAGCAGGATGGCACGGCTGTGCCCGAACAGGCTGCCGAACTCCAGCGTTGCCCCGATGCACAGCAGGGCCAGAGGCAGGGTCATGCTCGATAGATAGTCGCCGGTGCCGATGACAAGATCCGGGATCGGCAGGTTCACCGCAGAGGCCACGGCGCCTGCCGTGATGCCGATCAGTATCGGATTCTTCAGGATCTGACGCAGGACCCCGCTGGAGTTGAGCACCCATACGGCAATGATGTTGTAGGCGGTCGTGACCACTGCGATATACAGAGCGACCACAGGCAATACCTCTTCACCATAGGTGGCCACGGCCAGCGCGACACCGAGTATGGCGAGATTGCCGCGGTAGGAGCCCTGCACGAAGACACCCCGTTGATCCTGCGGCAGCAGCCGTCCGGCGATCAACAGGATGCCGATCAGGATCAGGGTGCCGATCAATCCGATCAGGGTCATGCGCAGATCCAGGGCCTGGTCGAAGGAGCGCCCCGAAATCGCCAGAAACAGCATGGCCGGCAAGGCGATATTGAACACGACGGCGTTGGCCTGTGAGACGAAATGGCCATCGACCATGCCCAGCTGGCGAATGGCCCAGCCAAGCAGTAGCAGCAACAGAATGGGGCCGGTGATGCCAAAGGCAAAGTGGAACTGTTCGATCATGGATCAGCTTCGGGATGCGTCGGCAGTCGTGCCGGCAGAGGGTGACTCGTCAAGTCTGCTTGCGTCTCTGTCCAGCCTGGCAGAAGCGGTCTGCTGCTCATGCTGAAAGCGCGCCTTGAGCCCGGCACTGAGCACCTGTGTGCCGAGAATCGACAACAGGCAATAGGCCAGGAAATACCAGAATCCGACGCCCAGACTGGCCTGGAAATCGACCAGAGCGCGGCTCTCCTGCATGCCGTTGGCGGCAAGAAAGGCAATGAAGATGGCGATCACGAAGACATCGGCCATCGACCACTTGCTGATGGCGTTGCTGAAGCTCAGCAGACCGCTGCGCACCGACACGCTTACCGGCAACAGCATGGCCAGCAGCAACAGGGCCTTGATCAGCGGTACGATGACGCTGAAGACGACGATCAGTATCGCCACTGGCAGATGACCCCCGGCATACAGTTCCTGCGCGGTTTCCAGAATGCTGCGGGTCTTGTCGAAGGCATCTACCGTGCCGCGCACGTCCAACCCTTCCACCACCATGTCCACCAGGTTGTTGACCAGTGACGGTGTATTGGGGCTGTCCTTGATCAGATCCTTGCCGACCTCGACCAGTCTGGTTTTCTCGACGGTGCCGGAAACGCTCAGCATGGGCTGAGTCAATCCGGGGAGCAGCAGGAAGTAGGCAGCAATCAGCAGCAGAATGCCGAAGGATATTTTCATGAAACGTGCCGTGTGAGGACCGGGTATCCTGTGTTCAGGATGTGGTTGCCGTCTGCGGGGTGATGGAATCATCCACCTTGCGCAGGAACCACATGCCCAGCAGGAAGAGCAGCAGTATAGACAACAAGCCGATACGAGAGTTGCCTGTGGTGGCGGCAACCACGCCCACCATGAGCGGTCCGAGTACGGCAGCGGCCTTGCCAAGCATGTTCAGGAAACCGAAGTATTCGCCGGCCCGTTCTGCCGGAATCAGCTGACCGAACAGCGAGCGACTGAGCGACTGCACGCCCCCCTGGACCAGACCCAGTGCCACCGCCAGCAGGTAGAACTCCAGCGCACTGCTCATGAAGGTGGCACAGAACGTGGCAATGACATAGGCCCACAAACCGATCCACAAGCCCCGCTTCGCGCCGTAGCGCTGGCCGATTCGGCCAAACAGCAGAGTGGCGGGAAAACCGATGAACTGCACCAGCAGCAGTGCCACGATCAGACTGTTGGCGGGCAGGCCGATGGCGATGCCGTAGTCCACCGCCATGCGAATGATGGTTGCGACGCCATCGATGTACAGCCAGTAGGCCCACAGGAACAGCCACAGATTGCGATGTCGACGCATGCTGCGCAGGGTGTCGAGCAGTTTGCGGATCTCGTCACGCAGTGTCACGCGGGTGGTGGAGATCGGCGTCTGCTCGCGTACCCCCAGCAACAATGGCAGGGAGAATACCAACCACCACAGAGCGACACTCAGAAAGGAGAAGCGCACGGCCGCTGCGGCATCGGGCAAGCCGAACCAGGCAGGTTTCAGGGTCATCGTGACATTGACCAGAAACAGCAGGCCTCCGCCCAGATAGCCCAGCGAGTAACCCAGTGCCGAGAGCCGGTGAAAGTCACTGCTGTCGGTCAGCCGGGGCAGCATTGCATCGTAGAAGACATTGGCACCCGAAAAGCCGATGATGGCAATCACGTAGATGCTGATGGCCCAGGGCCAGGCGCCTTCACCCACCAGGAAAAAGGCGGCCGTGGCGATAATGCCCAGTCCGGCAAACAGGGCCAGCAGTCGCTTGTGTCGGCCGGAGGAGTCGGCCATGGCGCCCAGCAGTGGCGCCATCAGCAGTATCAGAAAGCTGGCCCCGGAGTTGCCCAGGCCAAGCCAGAAGGTACTGATGGTGGGGTCTGTACCGGCACTCCAGTACTGTTTGAAGAACAGCGGGAAGAAGCCCGCCATGACCGTGGTGGCGAAGGCCGAATTCGCCCAGTCATAGAATGCCCAGGAGAGCTGTGAACGTTGATTATCCTGCGGCATGGCATCTGGCACGGGTGGGCACGATGCCTGATGGTAGCGCCGATCGTTGTTTCGTGGCGGGTGAAAGGTCTGTGAATGGGGTGTTACGTGTCAGCGGATGACGTTCCAGAGTCGTGACAGGACCGGGGCGGTTCGACTGCGTCCGGCGAAGTTCGTGTCGATGGTCTCCGGGCGGGCAGCAAACGGCATTTGTTGCGCGGCTTCCATGTTCAGCACGGCAGAGCGGATCATGTCTTCGGTGATCGGCTGCTGGGCTTCATGCAGGTCGAACAGGGTGGCATAGGTCAGAGGGCCATCCAGCTGGCCAGCGGCATCTTCATTTACGGGGTAGTCGACCGGGGTTTGCATGGCTGCGTACTCTTTACGAATGTCGATGGATAAGCCTGACAACAGTTTTACCCTATCGACATGACATAGTCGTTGCACACGACGCGAAGTCTGGGCCTGGTTGTACGAAAGCGCGGGACGCGTCGCATTGTGTCTGTGAGATAGCTATCACTCGCACGGCACGTGCCATTTCTCTGACTCGTTGCTACCTATCCGATCCGTACCGACTGTCGTGCGCTGCTCGACGGCTAGTCGTCACGCAGTTGCGCGGCGACGTTGGCACGCGACAGGCGCCACGCCGGATAGACGCCGGCCAGCAGCGCCGAGAGGCAGGCCAGCAGCAGTGTCTCCGGGATGGCGCCAGCCGGCAACAGACTCTGCATGCTCCAGCCGAAGGAGCGCACATTGATGACCTTTATCAGGATCTCGGACATGAACCAGCCCAGGGGCAGGGCCAGCGCTCCTGCAAACAGTCCCATGATGACGGTCTGCAGCAGGACCACACGCATGATCTGCAGTCGTGTGGCGCCACTGGCGCGGATGATGGCAAACTCCCGTGCTCGCTCCAGATGCAAGGCCAGTAACGCGCTGAAGATACCGATGAAGGCCACCCCCACGGTCAGCCAGCGCAGCACTCGGGTGACTTCGAAGGTCCGGTCGAAGACCGCCAGTGACTGGGCATGGATGGCGGTGTTGGAGCGGATGAGCAGAGGGTGTTCGCTGCTCGACAGTGTCGTGCGCAAGGTATCCAGCATCGGCTGATCGGCAGAGGGGTCGGTGAGAATGATGCCCAGAGTGCCGATCCGGCTGTCCTGCCAATGGCGCGAGTAGACCGAGCGTGCCATGAGCAGCTTGCCGTGGCTGGAACCGAAATCCCTGAACACGGCCGCGATGGCAAAGGGCTGCATGCCCTGTCGCTGGGTGAACAGCTGCAGCTGATCGCCGGCCGACAACCGGTGCCGGGTCGCCAGCGGTTCGCTGATCATGACAGTGTCTTGCTGCGCCCATTGTCGCCACGCAGAGTCAGTCCGTCGCTCGCTGTTGTCGATCAGCTCGAAACCGGCACCGCTGGCATCGTGCGGCTCGACCACCAGCATGTTGATGGTGCCGACATCGGTTGATACCGACAGCGTTCGACCGGTGCTGATCGTGGCAATGCCATCGATGGCACGTGCTCGGGCGACCATGTCGTCAGGCAGCATCGGCGCGCTGTCGCCGGAGACCGCCGTCGGTGCGCTGATGTAGATGTCGCTCTGCAAGGTACTGCCGAGCCACTGATCGACCGTCGAGCGAAAGCTGCCTATCATGATCTCAACCCCGAACGTTGCCGAAACGGCGATGCTGAGGGCGGCGATGGCCAGTCCCGTTCGGCTGATATTGCGCTCGATACCGCCGATGGCCAGCGACACGCTGACACCCAGCCTCGACCAGAGTCGTCGACAGATGCCTGCCAGCAGTCTGACCATCCAGGGCAGCGCCAGTCCATAACCCAGTATCAGCAGCATCAGTGCGAGAAAACCCAGTATCAGCGATTGCAGCGGTAGCACCGCCAGGACCAGACCTGCGCTCATCATGAGGCTGCCGATCACGGCGAACCGTGGCAGGATCCGCCCCGTACGCTGTTCGATCAGTGAACGCTGGCGAGCCTGAATCGGACTGGTGCCGGCGGCATCGAGAGCGCTCAGGCTGGCCGCCAGCACACTACTGCCAACGCCCAGCAGCAGACCGCCTGCGATCAGCCAGGGGCTGAAACTGATCTGCTGCACATGCAGCACGAAATACAGGTCGTTGATGGTTTGCGTGGTCAGGCCGATCAGTACATGAGCCAGGGCATAACCCAGCAGGATGCCAAGGACCGATCCGATCAGGCTGATGACCAGTGCTTCGGCAAGAATGCTCAGCAGCAGGGTCGTGGCCGTGATCCCGGTTATGCGCTTGATGGCGAAGATCTCGCGACGCTGTACCACGGCAAAGGTCATCGTGTTGTGGATCAGGAAGACACCCACAACCAGCGCCAGCAGACTCATGGCAGTCAGGTTGATGTGAAATCCACGGGTCATGGCCTGCATGGTCTGTTGCCGGCTGATGGCAGGAGTGAGCTCCAGTGTGGCTGGCAGGGCGTCGAGCAGGGCGGCGCGCTGTGTCTCGTCGAGGATCAGGTCAACGCGATCGATGCGATCGCCACGTTGCAGCAGGTTCTGTACGAAGCCGATGTCGCCGACCAGCAGGCCGGTTGCAGCAGCCGGGTTGGAAGTGTTGAAGGTACCGGCCAGCGTTGCATCGATCTGGCGACCGCCGACGTCCAGTGGCAGGCGCTGACCGGGTACCCAGCCGCGTTCTGCCGCGCCGACATCGCTGATCAGCAAGGCCTCGGGCTGCAGCAGCGCACGCACGGTGGATTCTGATGTCTCTGCCGGGCTTGTCGTGTCGGCCGTGGTGTCCACGGACGGAGACATCCGCTGGAATCCGGCCTCGCTGAATGGATCCAGACCCAGAATGGAAAAAACCTCGTCGCCCATGGCGACATGCGCCTGGATCACCGGGGCCATGGACAGGTTCGGCCAGTCCTTGCGCAGCTGCACATACACCGCCTGATCCATGCCCAGGGCACCGGTCAACTGGTGTGTAGTGCGACCGTACAGGGCTTCGCTGGACAGGGCGAAGGCCCGCTGCGAGCTGTCGTTGGTGATCAGTACCGCCGTCACGATGGCAACGCCCAGCATGATGCCGAGCAGGGACAGCAACAGCTGTGCCGGGTGGCGTCGATAAAAATGCCAGCTGGATCGTGCCAGCAACCGGGCAGGCATCACCAGGCGCTGCTGTGATTCAGTTCGTCCCGACGGATGGGACGAATCCCGGCCTGTTCGAGTACGACCACACGATCGGCAACGGCTGCCACTTCCAGGCTGTGGGTGACCAACAGCAGCGCCGAGCCTTCCTGTTCAACCAGATCGGTCAGCAATGCCAACACCTTCCGTCCGCTCTGAGCATCCAGATTGCCGGTTGGCTCGTCGGCCAGAATCAGGGCCGGCCGATGAATCAATGCCCGGGCAATGGCGACACGTTGCTGTTCACCACCGGAGAGTTGATCAGGGTAGTCATTGTCCCGGCCACCGAGTCCGATGACGTCCAGCAGCTGGTGCAGGCGATCCTGTCGTTCATGGGTGTCTGTTCCTGCCAGAGCCAGGGGCAGGCAGATGTTGTCGCCAACTGACAGGGTGGGGATGAGATTGAAGGCCTGATGGATGAAACCGATGTCGCGACCCCGTCTGCGGGTTCGCTGACTGTCGCCAAGATGGCTGATCGCTTCGCCATCGAGCCAGACCTCTCCGCTGCGAATCGGCTCCAGCCCGCTGATCAGGTTCAGCAGCGTCGATTTGCCCGACCCACTGCGACCGATCAACGCAACGCTCTGGCCGTGCCCGACTTCGAGCTCCAGCTCATGCAGGATGCGGGTTTCCCGGGTTCCGGTACGAACACTGTGTGACAGACCTCTGACGGCAATGGCAGGATGGCCCACTGCCGTCATGAAGCCTGGCTGGCGAATCGCTTCAGACTTTCCCACAGAGAGGCGGCTTCCGCCTTGCCGAGCATTTTCTCGAAATGCTTGGGATGAACATAGGCGAGATCATGCAGGGTTTGTGCGTGGAATCGTTCCCGCAGCGGGGCAAGACCGGTGTCTGGTACGCAGGTCTCCAGGGGAGCCTCCAGAAAGGCCGTCGACCAGCCGACACGGTTGTAGAAGGCCAGCACACCTTCGGTGCGGGCAATCGCGATACCCTGAAGTGGCGGAGACAATTGTTCGAAGAACGCGCCGGACATGACATCGACATCGAAGTCGGCATTGGCGGCAATCTCCGGCTTGATCCGGGAAATGCTGGCGAATATGTCGTGTTTGATGCGCTTTTCCAGCGCCTCCGGTGTCTCGGGGCTGACCAGTATGGCGGCCTGACGTATCGGGTCGGGTATCGAAGTGTTCATGTTTCACGGCCTGTCGCAGTTGTGAGTAGTATACGAACTCCGGACGCGGAACTATCATCGCGCCGCTGACATCGCCTCCGCACGGGCAGGAACCGACGTTTTTTCTACGCATGAGTGGCAACTCCGACAACGTGATCTTCTACACTCCGTTGCAGAGACGTCTGCACTGGCTGGTGTTGCTGCTGCTGATTGTCCAGTATTCCCTGCAGATTCCGATGGAAAGAGCCATGCAGGCCATCGAACGCGAGGAAGCGCTGGGTTTTCTGTCTTTTCTGGTCACGACACTGCATACCTGGGGCGGGATCGCCATTGGCGCCATCATGATCTGGCGCTGGCAGTTGCGCAGGCGTGTGGTGCCGCTGGCCGGTGGAACACTGTCAGGACGACAGGAAAGGTTCGTACGGTGGCATCATGTCGCCCTGTATGCCGTTCTGCTACTGATGGTAGTGACGGGCGTGGTGCATTATTACTTCGGTTTTCAGCCAGCTGGTCGATGGCATGAATGGGGAAAATGGCTGTTGGCGGGATTGATCGCGATTCATGTGGCAGGTGCTCTGTCGCATGGACGTCAGGGGCTCAAGGTTTTACATCGCATGATGGGGCGCGACGGCTTGCGCTGATACAATGCTGAATTTCGGTCGTATGAGATAATCGGCCGGCCGGCGAATACTTGTCAGAACAGGTGCAGATGCATCAACGGAGAAGAGTGTCATGAGTGGTGCCACAGATAGCGGCATGGTCAAAACAATGGGGGTGGTTGCCGGTGCGCTGGTCGTGCTGGGGATCATCATCACTTTCGCAGCCCGTATGCTGAGCGCCGGCTCCGAAGATGCTGATGATCCTGTCCTGCGCGAAGCCCTGATCAATCGAATCGGGCCTGTGGCGACCGTTCGCACCTCGGCTGATGACCTGCCGGCTGCCGGCGCTGCGGCGGTGGTGGTGGCGTCCGCCCCTCGTTCGACCGAAGAACTGGTGAACGGTGTCTGTGCCGCCTGTCATGCCACCGGGCTGGCCGGCGCACCGATGGTCGGTGACGCAGCTGCCTGGGCCCCTCGTGTCGAGGCCGGTCTCGACACCATGGTCTCGCACGCGATCAATGGCATCGGTACCATGCCTGCTCGTGGCGGCAGCAGTTACAGCGATGAGGAGATGAGGCGCGCCGTCCAGTTCATGGCGGGTCTCGAGGTGGACGAGATCGAATCCGCCGGTGACGCACCGGCTGCCGATGAAGCGGTCGAAGCGCCCGCCGAAGAAGCCGCTGGCGATGCTCCGGCTGCCGAAGCCGGTGAAGAGGCAGAAGAGGAAGCACCTGCGGAAGAGGCGCCCGAGGAGAGCGAAGACGCTGCGTCTCAGGACGAAGCCAGCGCCGAAGAAGCTGCGGTCGAGGAAGAGTCGAGTGTTGCCACCGGGGAAGCGGTTGTCGGTCAGGCGCCTGAAGGCCTGACAGACAACGTCAAGACCACTGTCGATACTCTGTGTTCAACCTGCCATCTGGCCGGTGTAGGCGGCGCTCCGAAGACGGGTGACCATGCTGCCTGGCAGGAACGGGCGGACAAGGGCATGGATGTTCTGACGGCCTCGGTCATCAATGGCATGGGCGTCATGCCTCCACGCGGTGCCACTACCTTGACCGACGAGGAAATCCCTGCTGCCATCCAGTACCTGATGAGCAAGTAGTTACCAACCCCGACGGAGGATGTCCGGACACCGGGTGTCCAGCGTCCTCCGGTTGCATTGCCCATCGACGCTGGTCAGCTCGCTCTATCGACATCCGGCCAGCCGTCACCAGGCCGCCGGCCCGATTTCGGGGCTGGCCGCCTTGCTTCAATCCCGTCGCAGGGACTGGTCCATCGAAATGGGCGTCGGATAACGCCGTACGATCCAGAACGAACTGGCGACGAAGCTCAGAATCGTGGCGCTCTGCATCAGCAGTGAGGCCTTTTCCGACATGACGGCCAGGTTGCTGGCCACCACGACGATCAGCAGCGAGAATTCACTGATCTGCCCCAGTCGCGCGCCGGTTTCCGCGGCCATGCGGGATTTTTCCTGCTCGCGTTGCAGCAATGCACGGAACACCACCGGTTTCAGTGCAACCGAAATGGCAGCCAGCACCAGTGCCGGCAACAGCACGTCGGGCAGGGCACCGATATTGAAGCCGGCTCCCAGCGCAAAGAAGAACAGCACCAGAAAGAAATCCCGCAATGGCTTCAGGCTTTCGGCGATGAATCGTGCCACCGGACTGGTGGCCAGCGTGACGCCCGCCACAAAGGCGCCAACCTCATGCGACAGGCCGATGAGTGTTGCCAGTTCGGCAATCCCCATGCACCAGCCAATGGCCAGCAGAAACAGATATTCGTGAATCTGGTCAAAGCGCATGAACAGGCGGGTGAGTACCCGCGAGGCAATCCACCAGGACATCAGTGCCAGCGCGGGCAGACCCAGCACCAGAATCAGGGTTTCCGACAGCAGGCTTTCCTGGTTGCCCAGGCCCTCCAGCGCCAGCAGAACGACGATGGCCAGCATGTCCTGCAGCAGCAGGATACTGACTATCAGCTCACCCATGCGCTGATGGTGCAGCGCACTGGTCGGTAACAGTTTCAAGGCGATGATGGTGCTCGAGAACATCATGCCGGCGGCGATCAGCAGGCTGTCCAGCAGATTGAAGCCGAACGCCATGCCGATCAGAAAGCCCATGAGGGCAAAGGCGAAGGAACTGACGGCGGTGACCACGATGGCCTCGCGAAACAGTTTTCTCAGATCACCCGGTTCCAGGTTCAGTCCCAGCAGGAACAGCAGGAAGAGTATGCCGACATTGGCGATGTCGGCTATCAATGCCGGGTTGGACACGACATCCAGCGCCCAGGGGCCGAGCAGGGCCCCCAGCATGATGTAGGCAATCAGCAGGGCCTGACGCGCGAACAGGGCCAGTGTCGCAATGACCGCAGCACCACTGAAGACCAGGAACAGGGAGAAGATGATGGAGGTGTCGTGCAAGGTCCGTGTTCCTGATAATGTGAGGATGAGCTCACGTTAACACTGCAGTGGCATCCCGATGTAGCGCTGAATCGGCAGGTGGTGCAATTTATTTGCTGCCATGACGTTTATATTTGTATCGCTGCGGGTTATTCTTGTGGGTTGAATTGCCTCTGCCTGCTCGCCACACTCCAGTCATGTCACAGATAATCGAATTCATTGGTAACCACACACTGCTGTTTGTTGCATTCGTTGCGACACTGGGCATGCTGGTATATACCGAATACATGCGGATCTCCTCCGCCAACACGGCGCTCTCGCCGTTCGAGGCCACCCAGAAGATGAATGCCGGTGAGGCCATCATCATCGATGTCCGGGACGATGCGGAGTACAAATCAGGCCATCTGCTCAATGCCCGCAACTTCCCCGTCGGCAAATTCGATGAGCGAATGCACGAGCTCGAGAAATTCAAGGACAAGGAAGTGCTGGTGTACTGCGATAGCGGCATGCGGGCCACCCGGGCCCTGGCCAAGCTCAAGAAAAACGGCTTCACCAGTCTGTTTTCCCTGAATGGTGGCCTGGCCGCCTGGGAAAAAGCCAACCTGCCCACTGTAACGCGTTGATCATGAGTGATTCGGAAACTGTAGACAGCAAATCAGGCCCATCCATCGTCATGTACGAGTCGGACTGGTGCGGATTCTGTCGGGCCGCCCGCAGGCTGCTCGATGCCAAGGGCTGGAGCTACGAGAGCCGCAATGTCGATGGCAATGCAGAGTTGCGTGCCGAGATGCAGAAGCTCAGTGGCAGAACCTCGGTGCCGCAGATCTTCTTCGGCGATCGGCACATTGGCGGATTCGACGACATGGCCGCACTGGAAAGTGACGGCGAACTTGACGACGCTTACGCGTCCATTCGATAAATTTCAGGTAGACAGGCACAGTAATGGCAGACGAGAACCAGAAAGACAGCGAAGCGGCAGCAGCCAGCGAGGCTCCTCAGCAGCTTTTCAAGATTCAGCGGGTATATCTGAAGGATGTCTCCTACGAATCTCCGCAGACACCTGCGGTATTCGTCGGCAACACTTCCTGGCAACCGAATGTGTCATTGCACCTGAATACCGAGAGCACCAAGCTCGAAAACGACATGTACGAGTGCGTGCTGACGGTCACCGCGACCGTCAAGCTGGGTGAAGACGTCGCCTATCTGTGCGAAATCAAGCAGGCCGGACTGTTTCTGGTCCGTGGGTTCGACCAGCAGCGACTGGGGCCCATGCTGGGCAGTTTCTGCCCCAACCTGCTGTTTCCCTTCGCTCGTGAAGAGATTGCATCGCTGGTGCAGAAGGGTGGTTTTCCGCAACTGCTGCTCGACCCCGTCAATTTCGATGCGCTCTACGCACAGCATGTTCAGGCAGCGGCTGCCAAGCAGAACGCCCCTGCACCTGAAACGGAGCAGTAGACCCATTGCCGGCCTGCGCTGCACCGGGTGGCAAGACGCCGCCCGGTTCAGAGCAGAGCCGGGAAGTCCAGCTGCCGTAGAACCTCATAGGTGATGATGGCAACCGCGTTGGACAGATTCAGGCTGCGACTGTCGGCCTGCATCGGAATTCTCACCCTGGCCGTGACCTCCGGCCCCTCCAGCACCGCCTCCGGTAGCCCGCGACTCTCCGGGCCGAACAACAGCACATCACCCGGCTGATAATCCGGCTGATGATAGGCAACCGAGCCTCTGGTGCTGACCGCAAACACCCGCAACGACTCCCTGCCTTTGCCCAGGACAGCCAGACAATCGCTCAGCGTGGCGTGAACCTGCACGCGGGCAGTCTCGTGGTAATCCAGTCCTGCCCGTCGCAAGGCCTTCTCCTCGAGTGAGAATCCCAGAGGTTCCACCAGATGCAATCCGGCGCCGGTATTGGCACACAGGCGGATCAGATTGCCGGTATTGGGCGGAATCTCGGGCTCGTAGAGCACGATATGCAGTGGTTGTGAATGGACTGTCATGCAGGGCTTCGCGTTGGAAAAAGGCATTATCGGTGGCGATAATGTGTCTTCATGTTACTTACGGATCGCTGATGGGCGATAACTGATGACACAGGTAAACAATTGCTTGCCCGCTATCGGCTTCCGCACTATGGTTGAGTCTGGCAAAGCCGGTAACTGGCACCTTCATTGCTGGGTATTTTACCAACGGGTGGGTGGCTATCGCTGAATGACAAGTGTCTGCAATGAACCATTATGATCTGAGTGTCGAAACCGGGAGACGGCATTACTACTCGTCTTCCCAGGGACCGTTCTACAACGCGAACAACATCTTCATGTTCTATGGCGGTGGTGAGCGTGGTCAGACGGTGGAAAACGTCATCCGCGCCCTGCGTCGGGGCGAGGGCATCCAGCACGTGCACGGTGAACGTGGCAGCGGCAAGACCATGCTGTCTCTGGTCATCAGCGATCGCCTCAAGCACCGCTTCAACACCATCCGTTACGACATCCCGGAAATCTCGGCCTCACTGTTGCTGCGCCATCTGCTGATCGAACTGCTACCGCAGAAGGCAGACCTCATATCGGCTCAACAGGCTCAGGAGGGTGCCGAGCAGGGCGCCATCGATACCGCACTGGATGGCATCCTGCAGCAACTGGAACAACCACAGCCAGCCACCTTCAAGCCGTTTGTCCTGATCATCGATTCGCAGGCAGAGGCCGATCCGGAAACCGTCCGCATTCTGGAGGCTCTGTGCCGTGTGCGGGTCAATGATCGAGCGGTGCTGCATTGCGTGATGTTTCATCGCGTCAGTGAACAGGCAGCACGATCGGTCAATGCACATGCGGCTTCCGCTCAGCAGGACAATCATCACTGGTTGCGTCGACTGACGCTGGCCGAGATCAATGAATACCTGAAGCATCACATGATGCTGTTCGATTTCAATCGACGCGATCTGTTTACTCGGGAGATGGCCTATTTCATTGCCGATCGTTCGGAGGGCGTGTTTCGCTCCATCAATACCCTGGCCAGAAACGCCTTTACCATCGCCAATCTGGAAGACGCCGACAAGCTATCCATGTCACATTTGCTGATGGCCGGGTTGCCGCCGCGTCCGGAACCCTCGACCAGAGCCGGTTTTCTGTCACGACATCGTGGTCAGCTGGTTGCACTGCTGGGGACCTGCGTTGTAGGATGGGCCACGTTGGCGGTCATTCTGCTCAAGTAGCAATCGAGCCAAACACCGTAGTCATGAAGGTTCAAACCGGGCACAGGTAGTCAGCCCGGACCCGAGTTGCCAGGAAGGCGACGCTGCCAGATGCCATCAGGTATCCGGCAAGACAAATGGAGTTGTCTGTGTATCGTGCACATCTCATCGTGATTGCAGCCGCACTGGTGTTGTCCGGCTGCGAAGCATCACTGGCGCGCCTTCCCGGCGAGCGCTTTGAATCACACACCCCTTTTCTGTTGCCGGACGACCCACTGTCACTGGGCCAGTTTGTGCAGCCGCCCCTGTCGACGACGGATGAGCCGGCAGACGCTGCCGATACAAGCCCGGTTGCGGCGAGTACGGCGGCACGCGATCTGTTCGATGTCAATGCGGTCAATGCCCCACTGGGGGCTCTGCTGCATGCGCTGGCCACCGAAGCAGGGATCGAGCTGCAGTTGCAGGGCAAGCTGGATGAACGCGTCACCCTGAGGCTGGAGCAACGCAGTCTGCCGGTATTGATCGATGCTCTCGCGCAGCAGACTGAATTTGCCTGGACCCTGCAGGACAAGCGTCTGCAGGTGCATAACGGCAGGGCCTATGCCTTTACCTATCCGGTGGATTACCTGAACATGGACCGGCGTACCGAGAGCAGCGTCGGGCTGGCGACGCAGGTGGGAACCATCAATGCCTCGGACTCCAGCGCCCATTCCATCGCCAACAGCTCGCAGACCCGCCTGGAGAACAGCAGTGAACATCGATTCTGGGATTCACTGCACAGTGATATCGAACGACTGGTCTCGCAGCAGACGGGCGATGCGGCTCCGGCTCGATACACGATCAATCGAGAAGCCGGCTTGCTCAATCTGCACGCCGTCCCGCCCGTGCATCGCATCATTCAGCGCTATCTCGAACAATTGCACGACAGTGCCGGACGACAGGTACTGATCGAGGCCACGGTGGTAGAGGTCACTCTGTCGGACAGTTTCGACGCGGGGGTGGACTGGCAGCTGCTGGCAAACAGCGTCAATGGCGTCAGCGCCGTCCAGGCCCTGACTGGTGCACCGCTGGTGAATGCCGAGTCTCTGGGCAGAGTGGTACCACCGGCCGGCATGATCAGTCTGGTCCAGCAGGGCAGGCACGCTGATGTCGGTGCAACCCTGTCACTGCTGGAGCAG
Organism: Granulosicoccus sp. 3-233; assembly: GCF_052681095.1. Taxonomy (NCBI): domain Bacteria; kingdom Pseudomonadati; phylum Pseudomonadota; class Gammaproteobacteria; order Chromatiales; family Granulosicoccaceae; genus Granulosicoccus; species Granulosicoccus sp. 3-233. The sequence goes on along the minus strand of NZ_JBQYLE010000004.1, from coordinate 218,264 downwards.
TTCGGCGATGTCAGGATTCTGTCCAGACCGCGCATCATTGCCCTGAACAACCAGTCCTCGGTATTGAAGGTGGTGGATAACCGGGTGTACTTCACGGTCAACATCGAAAGACGGCAAAGCGAGACACGCGACGAAATCGTCACTGAAACGGAGATTCACACGGTGCCGGTAGGGCTGGTGATGAATGTCACGCCGCAGATCAGCAGCAACGGGGCGGTGATGCTCAATGTACGCCCCACCCTGTCGCGCATTCTAGGATTCGTCAATGACCCCAATCCGGAGCTGGCAGAGGCCAATGTCCGCAATGGCGTGCCGGAAATACAGGTCCGAGAGATGGAATCCATGCTGAAGGTGCAAAGCGGCAATATGGCGATCATCGGCGGTCTGATGCAGGAGACCAGTGAGAACAGCAACTCTGGCCTGCCTGCCCTGGGGCGCGTGCCGCTGGTCAGGCAGTTGTTTTCGCAGCGCTCGCGCAACCGACGTCAGACAGAGTTGCTCATTGTCCTGCGCCCCACCGTCATAGCAACCGACTCTCGAGTGCTGGCAAGGCGATGAAGCCGGATAGCCAGATATTCGTGCAGTCGCTGCAACAGCTGATACCCAGCCCGGAGGCCACGGCCTGTCTGACCGAGGCCGCTGCGAGGAGATTGCAACTGGTGCCCTTGGCCAGAAACCGGGTCGAGCAACGGGATTCTCTGCTGGTTGCCTGTGCCGATCCGTCGGATCAGGCCGTACTGGAAAGGCTCGAACGCCAGGTACCTGTGGGCATCAATCCTGTCCTGATAGCGGCGGACGCTGCGGAGATTCCCGGTGCCATCGACAAATGCTATTCCAGCACTGCAACTCTGGACGAGCTGTTGGAGCTCTGCAGACAGCCGGCAACAGCAATGCAACTGTTGCAGAATCAGCCCGATGCCATTGTCAGGCTGCTGGAATATCTGCTCCTGGCCGCACGGCGACAACGTGCGTCCGACATGCACCTGTCTCCGGAAGGGCGACACTTGCACGTCAGGTTTCGCGTCGATGGCGTGCTGCGACATTTCTCGACACTGAGCAAATCGGTGCACAACGGCCTGCTGGTCAGAATCAAGATCCTGTCATCCGTGGATATTGCCGAAACGCGTCGACCACAGGATGGGCAGTTCAGTCAGTTCATGGATGGTAGCGTCATCGACTTTCGGGTGTCGTGTTTTCCGACGGTCAATGGACAGAATACCGTCATTCGACTGCTGGATTCACACTGCAGGTATGACTCTCTGCAGCGCCTGAATCTGCCTCAGGACCTGTATCAGGCACTGGCAGGGCTTGCGCACCGACCGGAAGGCCTGCTGGTGATCTGCGGTCCAACCGGTTCCGGCAAGAGCAATACGCTACATGCCCTGATCAACGAACGTGACGCCGAATCCCTGAACATCATGACTCTGGAAGATCCGGTGGAGATCGCCATGGCAGGTATCCGGCAGTCGAGCATCGATGCCGAACACGCCATGGACTTCGCGCAAGGGGTACGTGGCCTGCTCAGACAGGATCCGGATGTGCTGCTTATCGGGGAAGTGCGCGATATCCCCAGTTGTGCCATGGCCTTGCGAGCGGTGATGTCCGGTCATCAGCTGTTGACGACGGTGCATGCCAGCTCGGCAATGGCAGGTCTTGCCCGGTTGAAGGAGCTGGGGGCGCTGGCCGGGCAATTGGCCGAGAACCTGATGGCGATCGCATCTCAACGCTTGGTACGCAGGTTCTGTCAGGAATGTGAAGGTCGCCGGGACCGATGCCAGGCCTGTCAGGGGAGCGGGTATCAGGGACGGCAGTTGATCATGGAGTTACTGCTGATCACTCCACCTCTGGCAGCCCTGATCGCGAAGGATGAGCCTGCACAGGTATTGCTCGAATGCGCCAGAACACAGGGGTTCAGAACCCTCAGAGAGCAGGGTGAAGGATTGGTCAGACAGGGATTGACCAGTCGCAAGGAGATCGAACGCGTACTGGGCCGAGAGGATCGGCCGGGTTCTCGGAGCACAGGACAAGGAGAGTTGAGTAATGCAATCGAACATTCATGAGCATGTCGGTTTAGTTGGAGAATGGTCCGCCAGGCTGAGACTGCCCGTTTCGCCGGAGGCAGTGGCGCTGTCGCTGTTTCACCTGTCTCATCTGCTGCGCGCCGGGGTTGGCCTGAACGAGGCACTGCACGAGGTCCAGCTGCTGGAGCAAGGCCGGCGCATGCGATCGCTGTGGGGCGGCATTGCGGAGGGGGTGCGTTGCGGCGACTCGCTGTCACAGGTCATGGCTGTCTGGCCGGGTGCCTTCGATGAATCGATCATTGCGCTGATCAAGGCCGGCGAGGCGAACGGGGAACTGGAACAGGCCTGTGCGTCCTGTTGCGAAGTGCTGGAGTGGAGGGTGTCTACGCGCAGCAGACTGTTCACCGCCTTGCTTTATCCAGCCTTCGCCCTGCTGGTGCTGACGGCGGTTCTGATCTTTCTGTTCGTGTCGGTAGTGCCGTCACTGGAGGCGTTTTTGAGCGCCTCTCAAGGTACGCTGGCCTGGCATTCGCGTGCGCTTCTGCACGTGTCCGACTGGTTGACAAAGGCCTGGCTACCCACGTCGGCGGGCCTGGTCCTGCTGGTCTTGCTCATCGTTGCTCTGCGGCAATCACTGTCGGCATTCAGATTGCTCAGTGATCGCTGTGTGCTGCGGTTGCCTGTCATCGGGACTCTGCTCGTCCAGTTGTCCCTGAGCCGCTATGCCAGCATCTGTGGCCGCCTCTACCGTAGTGGGGTAGAGCTGAGTCACGCGCTGCAACTCAGTGAAGGGGTCTTGCGCAATAGCGCACTGAAGCAGTCGTTTTCCCGCATTCGTACCGCGCTGATCGCAGGTTCGACCTTGTCGGAATCGATGGATGGCAGCCCGCATCTGCCCGCCTCATTCCGTCGGATCCTGGCAGCCGGTGAGTCCGCCGGGGCGTTGGATCAGGCCTTGTCACAGGCAGGAGATCAGCACTATCGGCTTGCAAGGCTGCAGCTTGATCGCCTCGAGCGTCTGGTGGGTCCTCTGACCCTGACAGTGGTGGGAGGCAATCTGTTGTGGGTCATCATCTCGGTCATGGGCCCTGTCTACGAATCAGCCATTGAAGCGGTGCTACTGTCATGAGCCGCTGGAAGCTGATGGGTGGCACCGGGACCGATCGACGGATCGTGCTGGTACTGCACGGAGACCAGGCGTTCTGGTTCCGCGAAGGAGGTCCGAACGGAATCGAGAGCTTTACCGAAACCATCGAGAATGGCGGGCCTGAACTGCATTCCTGCTGCCCCTGGATCAGGCCTGCGTCCGGTAGTGCCATGCCTTGTGTTCATCTGGTGCTGGATAGTCACCTGGACGAAGTGGACCGAGTCAGAGTGCCGGGTCTGTCCGGTGGCTGGCTCCGTCACCTGCAATGCTGGCGCATGCGGCGACAGCTACGTGCCGACTACCCGACAGCCGGTATGCACACGCTGGCTGCCAATGCCGCCCCGGATGCCTTGAGTATCGTGCACAACCTGATTCCCGAGCACTGGCAGAGTTGGCTTGCCCTGTTGCAGAAAGAGCACGTTACCGTGTCGCATGTCGTTACCAGCCTCGAACTGCTTTGCCGGTTGTCCGGCGGGCACAGTGACCTCAAGGGCGGGCCGGTGTTGTTCGCAAGTCGTGTCGGTGAGTACACACGACATCTGCTGCTTGATGATGGCGTGCCGGTCTTCATGCGTCTGGTGCCCACCGAGGGGACTGCGCAGACTCTCGCGGGGAATGCCGCCATCGACGAAACTCTGGAACACGTTCGCAGGCAGATCATCAGATCCGCTGAAATTCCTGTGATCGCATTCATGGAGACCGCCGATGACAAGCCTGTGGCGGCGGCCTGCATGGCTCTGGCAACTCTGTGCCTGACCGGAGAGGCGCACTGGCGACGAGTCTCCCCTGAGGCAGACGCGCTGGCCGATACATCGACAGACACTCGTCCCGGCGACTCGACCAACGTCAGCGACCGTAAAGGCAGCATTGTGGCGTGGCTCAGACGTCTTGCCGGACGAGGTCGCCGAAGGCACGGGCAGCGATGGCGATTGACGGCCGCGCATCGATTTGCCGACGATCTGTTGCAGGTATCCGTGACCCGAAATGCAATGCAGGCACGTATCCGACAACTGCAGAAAGCGACCTTGATCTGTGTCTGGGTGGCAGCGGCGACGGTCGTTGTTGCCTCGGTGCATGGGGTTGCCAGTGCGCGGGACAGAGCGCGTCTTGGTCGGCAGCAGCAACAGGTGACGGGTCAGATCGAACATCTGTCGTCGCAAGCAAGTGCATTGCATCGCCATCCGGCTTTCGTGGTCAGTGCCATGGAGAGAATCGCCGCTTACCAGAGCATGGGGACGGTGAACGCCGCAGAGGTGCTGGCAACAGTCGCAGAGGCGCTTGAGCAGTTCCCGGCGCTGCTGCTCGATGACATCGCCTGGTCGGTCGTTCACGATGAGGCGGGAGACACCGTGCTTGCCACGATGAGTCAGGCACCTTCCCGCGACCGGCTGTGGCAGGAGGGGACATCGCAGGCAGGGGTGCAGGTCGAACTGGGTGGTCTGGTCGTCAGTGAGCAAGGGTTGAGAGAACAGCAGCGAACCCTGCAGGGCTTCGCCGATTACCTGCAAGCCATGCCGGGCGTGTCCGCGGTGACACTGATCGAATCGCCCCTGAGTGTGGCCCGTTCCAGCAAGCATCTGTCCGGCGGCGAATCCGCTTATCGACTGTCGCTGCTGATGGGAGTTTCCTGATGACAATGCGATCGGGAAAACTGCTACTCGCTCTGTGCCTTGGCCTGATCTCCCTGCTTGCCATTGCCTGGTTCGATCGAATGACGGCTCATCGGACAGAGACACTTCGTCTGGCGCGCTCCGAACTACAGACGCTGCAGCTGCAGATGAATCTGTTGCAGACGCCAGACATGGGGCTGACGCTGGCCCATCTTGAAGAGGATCTGGATGCGCTCAGAATTCGGCTGGTGGAATTACTGACACAGCACCCCAGGCCTGAGGGCGTGCTTGCCGTCGAGTTTGAACAGAGCATCCTGCCACGCGCGCTGCAGGACGCGGGTGCGGAGACGGTCAGGGTATTGCGGCTGGAGCTGGAGATGGTGGTGCAGCACGCCGTCGCCTTTCTGGAGATGTTGGCACGAGTCGATGAAGCAGTGCCTGTCTGGCCACACGAAGTACAGGCCTGCATGATTCATCGGAAGACACCGGAAGGGCTGCAGCTTGCCTGCGTGCTCGATTTCTATCATTGGCAGGCCAGTGAGCGGCAGGCATCGATGCCGATCAGTAGCGAGCTTGAGGCCATGGTGGAGAGAGCGCCATGACGATCCGGTGGGCGTACCCGGGGCGGGAAGCCGTGCTTGCGACATTACTGTGCTCTTTGTTCACACCTCTGTGCACCATGGCTGATGCCAGTGAGGCGCTGCCTCGCCTGACGGAAGCGGGGCCCGGTGAAGCGTCGGTGCGCTCTGCCCTGGATGGTCGCCGCTTGTTCTTCACCGCCGAGCAACGACTTGCTGCAAGAGGGGCACCTGAGCTGAACCCGCAGACTTCTGCGAACGCTGCGAACGATGCGAACGATGCGAACGATGCGAACGATGCGAACGATGCGAACGATGCCAGCACTGCCAGCACTACCGAGTCGGCTACGCAGGGCATGAGGCAAGGGGACACCGCTCTGCCGATGCAGGCCGCCGAGTCCAGGCGCTTCGCAGATCATTCGTCAGCGCCGGATGACACTGTCGGCCTGGTCTTCGATGCACTGGTGTCCGGCCCCAGAGGTACTCGACTCCTGGTCAATGGTCTTCCCTGTGAGCCTCTGTCATCTTCGTCAGGCAGCGCGGAAGAGACCGGGATTCGATTGGATTGTCCATTCCTGAGCGGGTCCCGACCATCGCTGAGCCTGGTGCTGCTGGCGGATCGCTTGAGGGTCTTGGAGAACCGATCTCTACTGGGGGTGATCGATCCGGGTCAGGGTTTGTGAGTGGTCGGAGCAGGCCGACCGGTGATGCGGTGAAGTTGCCTCGCCGGGACCGGGCAGCCGGGAACCCCGGTTCTGTGACCTGGCGGGGCAGACAGTCCGGCTTCGCTATGCTGTTGATGTTCCTTGTATTGGCTTCAGGCGGTCTTGCTCTGCTCGGCTCTGTCCTGCCAGTGCAAAGGGGTGGGCAGACTGCGGAATCCGTGATGGGCAGTCAGTCCTTGCAGTCAGCGCGTCAGTCTCTGTTGGTCTATTCCACACTGTACCCCTATCTGTATGGACCACGAGGCGCAGGTCCCGCGCATCTGCCTTGCCCTGATAACGGTGGAACGGAGGGGCCGGATCCGCCGTGTGGGAATTCGACGGTCGCATCGGGAGCGCTGCCTCGGCATGTCAGCTTGCCAGGTCAGCGCTACCCCTTCACTGCGGATGTCTCGGCCGACTATCGCTATCGCGTTGCATCGGAGCTGATCAACAATCCGGTGAACAGAACAGTCAACGATGAAATACTGGAAGAACTCACCCTGTCCAACCCTTATCCGGTCTGGGTGGATTCGGGAGCTGCGCATGAGCGGTCGGTGCGGGTTCCGTTATCCAGTCGAGCCATGATCCCGGGACTGAGGGCTGTGGTGAGGGCATGGCTTGTGGCGCGCCTGAAACGCAAGCATGACGCCGAGTGCCTCGAACCGTCGGCGCTTGCACCGTCGTCATCGCAGGCCACGTCGCACTGGCTTGTCATGATTGCCGATGAGCCGTTGCATCCCCTTGATGAACAGGCTGACTGTACCGGTGCCATCGCTACCGAGTCCCTGTTGCAGAATCTGCAGATAGAAGGTGTGCCGGCGCTGTCACACTGGTTCATTCGCAATCGCTGGCATGAACGAGTGGCGTTCTCTGGTCAGGACTTCTCGCTGTCCGATCCGCAGGTGATCTTCAGATGATGGGCATGCCCGCCAGGATGCGCGGTGTCACGCTGGTGGAGATGGCCATCGTGCTGCTGATTCTGGGGGTATTGGCTAGAGCGGTAGTGGCTCCCTTGTCTGCCGTGCAGGCTCATCGGCAACACCGTGATGCCGTGTCGCAGCTGGAGACCATTCGCAATGCGATGTGGGCGCATGTCGTCAGCCGTGGCGTGTTGCCTTGCCCGATCATCATGGATGGGATGATGACAACAGGCAGTCGTACAGCCTGCAATCACTACGCGGGGGGTGTCCCGGCGGCTGCATTGGGTCTGCCGGGGCCTGTTGATGGAGAAGGCGCATTGCTGGATCCATGGAACAGGCCCTATCGGCTTGCAATCAGCAGACCGGGCGTTGATCGGCAGGACTCCGGAGAGCCGTTTGACTGGACCGTCGAAGGTGAGGCATCACGCGTCGGTATACGCCAACTGACCGCGGATATCGTGGTCTGCAAGCAGTCCGTCTCCGGTCACTGTCCGAGCAAGAGTGTCAGAGCCGATGCCTTGAGCTTTGTCGTCTTCTCGCTGGGGGCCGATGATTCTTCCGCTGGCGAACAGGCCGAGAATCTGGATGCCGATCAGGTGTTCGTTGTGGAGGAGCACTCGGTCCGCGCCGAGGCTCCATTTGATGACCTGCTGCTGTGGGGCACGGCTGCCGAGACGATCTACTGGATGCTGCGGGCGGGCTGGCTGCCCTGACCCGGTACATGTTCCTCGACCGTTATACATCGGGTGGGTAGCGTCAGAATCCGTAAGCCCCGCCATCCTTGCGAGGATCCGATCCGCCGGCATAGCCACCACCGGGCAGGCGATGAATCAGCTGAGCCCCGCCAAAGCCGAAAGCCAGGTCGCCTTCCATCGCATCAACCTCGTGTCCCATGCCGCGCAATGCTTCGAGCAAGGCGGGTGCAAAACCAGGTTCACAAGCAACGCCGAGCCCTTCCGTGACTCGCCATCGCGGCGCATCGGCCGCTGTTTGCACATCTTGCCCCCATAATTGCGTCCTCAAGACCATCTGTACATGCCCTTGTGCCTGCATCATGCCTCCCATCACGCCAAATGACATCAGTGGTTGACCTTGGGCAGTCAGAAAGCCTGGAATTATCGTATGAAATGGTCGTTTTCGTGGTCCGACCTCATTGGGGTGTCCTTTGTCGAGGGTGAAGCCGCAGCCGCGGTTCTGCAGGTGGATGCCGGTATCGGGGACGGCGACACCGGATCCGAAACCGTCGAAGTTGGACTGGATGAAGGACACCATCATGCCATTGCTGTCGGCAGCGGACAGGCAGACCGTGCCGCCCTGGCGAGGGGAGCCGCTCTGAAAGTCCTGCGCCCTTAGCGGATCGATCAGCCGGGCACGCTCGGCCAGATAAGCCGGGTCAAGCAGGTGCTTCGCCGAGACATCCTGCATGTATGCCGGATCGGCCACATAGGCAGCTGAATCGCGAAAGGCCAGTTTCATGGCTTCCCACATCAGGTGCAGCGATTGCACATCATTGGGACCATGGTCGCGAATGTCGGTATGGGCCAGCATGCCCAGTGCCATGCAGGCTGCGATACCCTGGCCGTTGGGAGGAATCTCGTGCAACTCGACGTCATCGAATGCCTGAGAAACAGTACCGCACCAGTCCGGTTGATTCTCTGCCAGATCCGTCTCGTACAGGGTCGAACCATTGGCCCGGGCCGCAGCGGCAATCTGTTCGGCCAGGCGGCCCCGGTAGAAGGACTCACCGCGGGTTTCAGCGATGTCCCTGAGTGTTTGCGCCGCATACGGGTTGATAAAGCGCTCCCCGGCCAGTGGTGCATGACCACCAGGCATGAACAGATCGGCAAAACCCGGCTGGTTCCTGAGAATGTCGCTGCCCACGCCCCAGGCCTTGCCGATGATGGGGGACACCACGAAGCCCTGCTCGGCATAGTGAATCGCCGGTTCGAAGAGAGTCTCGAAAGGCAGTTTGCCGAACCGTCGATGCAACTCTACCCAGGCGCCAACCGCTCCCGGTACCGTGACCGTATCCCAGCCACGCTCGGGAATGCCGCCGGATCGGGCAAAGCGTTCCGGTGTCCAGGCAGCCGGCGAACGCCCCGAGGCATTCAGGCCATGCAGAGCCTTGCCATCCCAGAGAATGGCAAAACCATCCGAGCCCAGACCGCAGCCGGTGGGCTCTACCTGCGTCAGTGTGATGGCAGCCGCCAGCACGGCGTCCACCGCGTTGCCCCCCTTATGAAGCATGGCGACGCCGGCCTGCCCGGCCAGCGGTTGGGAGGCGACCACCATGTTGTCGGCCAGAACCGCTGAACGGTGGGAAGAGTAGGCTGTGGGATAGGGAAATTGCATGGTATTCGGATGGCCGGGTGTAAGGCGTGGTTTCCTGTTCCGCAGCTCTGCGGACACATGACTGGTTGTTCTGCAGTATTGCAAGCAGCTGATGCTGCCAGATTACCTCAATGACGAGATGGGGTAATCAAACCGCCGGGGAATGTGCGCTCGATATCACGGCCACTTGTCAGGCTGTCGCGATGAACCTGTGTCGCTGGGTGGCGTGTCTTGCGAGCCACTGTATTCGCCTTGCGCACTCGTGGAATCTGGTGCAGATTGTTCCTGAGTGCCATTGACCAGAAGGTGACGGGCTGCAATGCAGATGAAATTCGACGATGCCGCGGTTGAACGTGCCTATCTGGCAATGCCTGCGCCGTTTCAGGAGCCGGCACTCGCGCTGCGTGAACTGATTCTGCTGACTGCCCGGCAGCTGCACGCAACAGGGGGTGTGGGAGAAACACTGAAGTGGGGCCAGCCGAGCTACCTGCCATTGAAGGCCGGCGTGGGCACGACGGTCAGAGTGGCTGTGCATGACGAACAGCAGCTGGGCTTGTATGTCAATTGCAATACGACGCTGGTTGAGACCTTTCGTACCGTGTTCGCGGATGATCTTCAGTATTCGAAGAACCGGGCCGTGCTCTTCGCTATCGTCAGGCCGTTGCCGACAGAGGCGATTGCCCAGTGCGTGCGCATGACCTTGTATTATCATCTCGACCGACGATCATCCGCATGACAGGGTGTGTGATGTAGTTGTGATGCGGATGTGATGCGGATGTGATGCGGATGTGATGCGGATGTGATGCGGATGTGATGCGCGAGTGATGTGTGAGTGATGTGTGAGTGATGCGCGAGTGATGTGTGAGTGATTCGCGAGTGATTCGCGAGTGATTCGAGTGCGCTTCGAGTGCGCTTCGAGTGCGCTTCGAGTGCGCTTCGAGTGCGATGCGCACTGGATACCTGCGCTGGACACGCGCGCATGAGCCTTTCCTGCTCCCATGAGCCCGTTCCAGATCCGCAACCGTTCAGGCCTCTTCCAGCCTTTCCATGCCGACATTCCTGTGTGGATTGCGGTACAGCTCCAGCAGTTGCGGGTGGTCCTCGAGTACCGGTTCGATACCCGGCAGTCTTTCGGGTTGCAGCCAGCCCTTGTCCCAGATGGGCACGTCGTCGATCCGGATGGTCGGGTCGAGGATGTTCCAGGAGATTTCCCCCGGCGCATAGTTGCCGCAGGTGTGGAAATGCAGGATTCTCGGGTTGCCGAAGGCGGTGCCGGACCAGCGCAGGATGTCGGATTCTGCCTTCGACGGGAAATGGCAGCCCGGGTGGATACCGGCATGCCAGGAATGCACATAGTCGGGATCGATGTCATACAGCTGACTGACGTGGGCGTAATGTCCTCTCACGCGTTTCACTTCGCTATCGGGGCCGGTGAAATCGAGAATGCGGTTGTTTTCGATATGCGCAAAGACCGTATCGTGCAATGGCAGGTGGTAGGGCTGGTAGAACTGCGAGCCAGTACCGACCAGGAATCGATCCAGCACAATCTTTCCGTGAAAGCCTTCGGCCGGTATCGGTCGAGGCACGAGCATGGGAAAGCGCTTGATCCGCACGTCGCCGGCGCTGCAGGAGGGCCATTGCGGATAGCCCTCGTAGTCAGTACCGAGAGGGCAGCTGACGCGGATGTGCTGGGCGGCGAGCAGGGCGTTCTCGATGACTTCCTTGATGGCGCACATGCCGCGATAACAGGCAGTGCCGAATGCGGAATTGAGCGATTCCAGATCGAGGGTATAGCACATCGTGGACGAAGGCATGTCCTTGTCGGCACTGAAACGTATCTGATCGCCCACGCGTGAAAAGAACACGATGTGGTCGAAGCCGCGCAGCAGATCCAGCAGCAATTCTCTGTCCTCGGCGGTCGCCAGAAAGCATTCCGACTGCGTCTGGTAGACCCGCATGCCGATGAATCGACCAGCGGCGGCAGTCACCTTCGGCGCTGCATCATCATAGAAGCCGCTACCTTCCGGCTCGCTGACGATGAGCAGTCTCTGACCGGGCTCGCCTCTGACACAATCGCGCAGCAGTGTCATGGCACCCGAAAATCGCGCTCCTTCGCCGCCCGACATCATGAGTAGTAGCCGACGATATCGCCATCGGTGCTGACACCGAGTCCGTTGAGCAGACGGTTGACGTAGTTGAAATAGCCGATGATCTGGTTGGCTTCCAGAATCTCGCCGTCGGTAAGCCCATAGTTCTGCAGCTGTTGCACATCTTCCTGCACCATTTCCCCGGGGCTGAGGGTCAGCTTGCGGGCATACTGCATCAGACACAGTTGTGCGCCTTCGAAGGCCGCTTCGGGCTGATCGGCCTGCAGCGCCTTTTCGATCGCATTCGCGCGTTCGTCATCGGCAATCAGATGACGGGCATTGGCCCAGTGATTTGCCAGTGAATAGGGACAGTCATTGAGTATCGAGACATAGGAAGAGAGGGTTTCCTGCAACCAGGTGGGAAGGGTGTTGGACTCATCGTGCAAGGCCGCCCGATAGAGCGTGACATGTCCGCGCATGGTGCTCGGTCGCAGGGAGTGAACACGCATGACGTTGTCCACCGTGCCATGCGGTGTGCGCGCCAATTGGAGTGTTTCCAGCAACTCGTCGTCAGCGTCCTCGTCGCTGATCATGTCTATCCATGCACTCATTGTCGGCACTCCGCCTGGACTGAAAGAAAGATGAATTCATCACTGAGCAGTTCGTTGACGCCATGAGAGAGTTCAGCGTCGATACTGAGGCTGTCACCCTCGTTCAGTGTCATGACCTGCCGGCCGTACTGGTAGTGCGCCGAGCCGCTCAACACATGCAGGAAGATCACGCCATGAGCGACATAGTGCGGTGGCGGAGCATCCTGCTTCTGCAGTGTGATCAGATGTGACTCGAACATCAGGTCGCGGCGCCGGTGAGAGGCCAGGTTGATGAAGTGATGAATGTGATCGCCGTGCAGTCGGGTCGATATCACGCCTTCGCCTCGTCGAGTCAGGGTGTAGTCGGCCAGTTCCACCGAGGTATTGCGAAACAGTGTCACCAGCGGCACATTCAGTGCCCGGGTCAGCGCTGTCATGGTGGCGATGGAGGGGGACACCTGTGCATTTTCGATCCGGCTGATCATGGCAGCGGAAATGCCGGAGATCTCGGCAAGCTGCCTGGCATTGAGCGCCTGATTCTCTCGCAGATTGCGCAGGGTTGCGCCGATTGCGGTATCGACGTCCCGATTCTCGGTGCCGTCATCGGGCGCTGCCATCTTGTCCATGAACAGTGTGCTCCTTCAGGCCGTTGTCGTCGGATTGTCGCGATAGGCAAAAGCCCGAGCGAAGCGCTGCAGCAGGTAGTCGCCACAGCTGATGGCTGGCTGCGAGGCAATATGCTCGGGACCGAAGACGTCGCGGGCATCGATGAGTGTTTCGGGGTCCGGGTCGAAGGCAAGTACCAACGACAGGCGCTCACGCCCGGAACTGTTGATGACGCGATGAGGCGTGGACTTGTAAGCGCCCTCGGTCCAGCGCGACAGCAGATCTCCCACGTTGACAACCAGTGTGCCTTCCATGGGAGGCGCTTCGATCCAGTCACCCTTGACATCCTGCACCTGCAAGCCACCGACATCGTCCTGGCACAGCACGGTCAGGACGCCGAAATCCGTATGTGGTCCGACCCCGAACTGTTCGCCGGCACGGGTTTCCTGAGGGGGGTAGTAGACGAAGGAGCCACGACTGATGGGGCGTTCGCATCGTTGCAGGAAGAAGTTCGCTGGCAAGTCGAGCCCAAGGGCAAACCCTTGCATCAGACGATAGGCCACTTCATGAGCTTCACGAAAATAGTGCATGGCACTGGTTTGCAACTGTGGTTGATTACCTGGCCACTGGTTGGGACCGCGCAAGGGGTGATCGGATTCAGTGCGTCCGTTCCTGTCTTCATGCCCCCAGATGAAGCTTTCCTTCAAGTCCACCGGTGCATCGTCCTGCATCCTCGCCCCACCCGGACGTAACCAGCCGCGATGTTGCGCAGAGACCGATACGGCTGCCTTGTGCTCATCGTCGGCGCGAAAGAAGTCATAGGCACAACGCCTCGCATCATCGATGCAGTGTTGTGGTATGCCGTGACCCTTTATGTAGATGAAGCCGAGTCCCTGACTGGCGGCATGCAGCGCCGCGGCAACTTCTCGGGCGGCAACGCCGGCTGCGCTGTCATTACCGGTATCGGCAGCGTGGATGGCGGCGCTCGTCAGTGGAGACAGATCGATGACCGGTATGTGCTCTGCGAGGGTCTGTCTTGCCTGGACGCTCATCGTCAATCTCCGAATCAGGAACCGATCATTGCACTATAAGCAATTTATTGACTGAAGATCAACACAATCTGCGATAAAGCGCCTGTGACCCCATTGATCGCAGCTTGCGGATAAACTGCTACCATCGACCGATCGATATCTGTACCGACCGTGGGCCGACATTCACCCGTATGGGACTGGCCCGGCGGATTAATCCAGATGGCTATTGCTGGAGTACATGGCCTATCAACCAGTGTGCTGAAACGAGTTCATGACAGTCGGCAATCCCATCATCCAGGCAGAGTCTCTGGACAAGTACTACGGATCCTTCCAGGCGCTGGACAGCATCAACATGTCGGTTCATCGCGGTGAACGAGTGGTGATCTGCGGCCCTTCAGGCTCTGGAAAATCCACGCTGATTCGTTGCTTCAATGCGCTGGAACATCACAGTGCCGGCAAACTGGTGGTCGATGGCATCGAAGTATTCGAAGGCTCCAGACAGATTCGCAAGCTGCGCCAGGAAGTGGGCATGGTGTTTCAGCAGTTCAATCTGTTTCCGCATCTGACGGTGCTGGAGAATCTCACCATCGGTCCCATGAGAGTTCGCAAGGTACCGCGAGCCGAAGCCGAAGCCAACGCCCATCGCTACCTGGAGCGGGTGCATATTCCCGAGCAGGCCGACAAGTACCCGAGCCAGTTGTCCGGTGGTCAGCAGCAACGGGTCGCCATTGCACGATCCTTGTGCATGGAGTCACGCATCATGCTGTTCGATGAACCCACCTCGGCGCTGGATCCGGAAATGATCAACGAAGTACTGGATGTCATGGTGGGTCTTGCGGACACCGGCATGACGATGGTCTGCGTCACCCACGAGATGGGTTTTGCACGAAAGGTGGCCGACACCATGATCTTCATGGATGGCGGGCAGATCATCGAAACCGCCCCTCCGGAGAAATTCTTCACGCAGCCGGAAAGCGAACGCTGCCGGGCATTTCTGGAACAGATTCTGGAGCACTGACTTGCCACAGTCTCCTTCGACAGCGTATGAGATTCCGAAGCCGCCGCTGCCCGGCCGCATCCTGGCCTCGACACCGGTGTCGATCACCATCTATCTGCTGGTCATCGGTTTCATTGCCTACACTGCCTATGATGGCTCACGGGCCATGGGATACAACTGGCAGTGGTACCGCATGCCACAATATCTGTGGACCATCACCGACGAGGGTTTCCAGTGGGGTGAAATCGCCCTTGGCCTGGTGAAGACCCTGCAGCTGTCTCTACTGGCGTTTGCATTGGCTCTGGGGCTGGGCCTGATCGTGGCGCTGCTGAGGCTGTCCGGACTGCTGGTAGGCTCGGCGGTTGCCCGGGTCTTCCTGGAGATCGTGCGCAACACACCCCTGCTGGTTCTGTTGTACCTGTTCTACTACGTGATGGGGCCCATCTTCGATCTGGACCGTTACACCGCCAGCATTCTGTGTCTGGGGGTCTATCACGCTGCACTGGTTTCCGAGATATTTCGCGCTGCCATCAATGCGGTGCCAATCGGGCAGTGGGAGGGCGCCTCATCCATTGGCATGTCCAGGGCGCAAGCCTATCGCTATATCGTGCTGCCACAGTCGGTGCGCTTCATGCTGCCGCCGATGACCGGCGAGATGGTCAACATGGTGAAAAGCTCGGCCATTGTCAGCGTGATCGCCGTGGCGGAACTGACCACCATGGGACGCAATATCATCTCGGATACCTACATGAGCTTTGAAGTCTGGTTCACGATCGCTGCGGTGTATCTGGTTGTGACCCTGACGCTGTCCTTTGGCGTATCGTTGGTCGAGCGGCACTATGCGCTCAAGTAGTTTGCGCCCCTGTCAGAGTCGCTGGCAGGGATTACCATTTCACTCGGGAGAATGATCCGGAACATGAAAAGAGCAATGTCGAGAATCACCAGAACCATGACCGTGCTGCTGGCCGCTGCGCTGTTCAGTACTGCAGCCATGGCACAGCAGGCACGACAGGCCCTGTCCAGTGACAGCGTCATCGAGACCATCAAGGAACGCGGTGCCA
The DNA here is from genome assembly GCF_052681095.1 of Granulosicoccus sp. 3-233. Lineage (NCBI taxonomy): Bacteria > Pseudomonadati > Pseudomonadota > Gammaproteobacteria > Chromatiales > Granulosicoccaceae > Granulosicoccus > Granulosicoccus sp. 3-233. The sequence continues at coordinate 202,581 of NZ_JBQYLE010000004.1, read as the reverse complement.
TCAAGATAGGTCTGTCCATCTTCACGCCCTGGTCGATGCGTGACAAGAACGGTGAGTTGATCGGCTTCGAGCTGGATGTCGGTCGACAGCTGGCCGAGGATATGGGTGTGGAGGCGGAATTCGTTCCCACCTCCTGGGATGGCATCATCCCGGCGCTGGTGTCCGGCAAGTTCGACGTCATCATCAGCGGCATGACGACAACCCCGGAGCGCAACCTGACCATCAACTTCACCGATCCCTATGCCTATTCCGGTCTGACCATGCTGGTCAACAACGAGATGACCGACGGCATGGCCCTGGAAGACTACAACAGCGAGGACATCACGTTTGCCGCTCGTCGCGGTGCGACGCCGGCGGCCCTGATAGCCGAACTGTTTCCCGAGGCTGAGCTGCTGCTGTTCGATGAAGACGGTGCAGCCACTCAGGAGGTACTCAACGGCAAGGCGCACGCCACCATGGCATCCGAACCGTCGCCCTCGACCGAGGCGCGTCGTTACCCTGATGTCCTGTCCGTACCTTTCGATCGTACCTTTTCCGCCACCGGTGAAGCCTTCGGTCTGCGCAAGGGGGACCCGGATGCACTGAACTATTTCAACAACTGGATCAACTTCAAGACTCGCAATGGCTGGCTGAAATCACGTCACGACTACTGGTTCAAGTCCGATGACTGGGCCGATCAGGTCAGCGACAACTAGGCCATCCCGGGCACAGGCGGCGAAGCCTTCCAGCTTCGTCGCTGCCTGATGGACGAATCATGATATCTCGCATGTTCAAGCGCCTTCACTGGCTGGATATACTGATCCTCTTCGTGTTGGTGATCCTCGTTGCCGTGGTCTGGTACCGGATCGAAGGCGCTCTGAACTACCGTTGGCGCTGGGAGATCATCCCCAACTATATCCTGCGCTGGAACGAGGACTCGCAAAGCTGGGTCGCCAATGTTCTGTTGCAGGGGGTCATCACCACGGTGCGCGTCAGTCTGTACGCGAGTGTGCTGGCGCTGATACTCGGAACCATTCTCGGTATGGCCCGTTGTGCCTCGAACCTGGCGGTACGCATGCTGGCGCGCACCTATCTGGAGTTCCTGCGCAACATTCCACCGGTTGTCGTCATCTTCATCTTCTATTTCTTTCTGTCCGAACAACTGGTTGTCGCGTTCAATATCGAGTCCTGGGCGCGTGGCATTGCCCGCTCGGAAGACAAGGCCGTCTGGGAATTCCTGTTTGGCGACATGCGTCGTTTTCCGTCACTGATCTCCGGGGTGATCGTGCTGGCTCTGTTCGAAAGTGCCTTCGTGGGCGAGATCGTGAGAGCCGGTATCCAGTCGGTGAGTCAGGGCCAGCATGAAGCGGCACAGTCCATCGGCATGTCCCGGCTGCAGCAGATGCGATTCATCATCCTGCCACAGGCGTTCAAGCGGGTTGTCCCTCCCATGGCCAATCAGTTCATTTCCCTGATCAAGGACAGCTCCATCATTTCCCTGATTTCGGTGCAGGAGCTGACGTTCAAGACCGTGGAACTGGTCGCCTCTACCCGCGCCATTTTCGAGGCCTGGCTGACCACAGCGCTGTTCTATTTCATGATCTGCTTTGCCCTGTCGATGCTGTTCAAGCGCCTGGAGCGTCAGCCGGATACACGCTGAGTTTTCCTCACCAGACGTCTGCAGTGTTGCATGCGAAAGACTCCGTGCCAGACGACTGCGGCGTTGCACGGGAAGATTCCTCACCAGACGCCTGCAGTGCTGCATGCGAAAGATTTCTCACCAGACGTCTGCGGTGTTGTACGGGAAGATACCGTTCATCGACATGCCGGCATGGCGAACCTGCGTGAGGCTTGAACTGGCGGTGATGCACTCGGTGCCCCGTTCCCATGTCAGGGCCTTGCCGATGAGGCCGTGCCCATCACCGGGTAATCACTCACGGCGGTTCATGAGGCCGCCGGGACAGGTCGTCGGGATGTAACAGGGAAGTCCGGTCGTGTGGGTGAAGCCGGATGTACCGCTCATTACCACCATTCAATCTGCGCGTTGTGTTTGAAAAGGTCCTTTCAGCAATAAATTGCAAGCTGCTGTTTCCGCTACTGCTTTCATAGGCGGCAATCACCGTTGGTGCACGCTGTGGTCGTCCGTAAGACGACCGATGAATGCTCATCAACCAGCGAATTCGAAGACATTCGAATGAAATACATGAACATCTCGATGCAGAATTACATTGACCGGTTGAATCGCGGAGTATCATCGCTACTGGGCTGTGCCGTGCTTGTCATCACTCTGGCAGGCTGCTCGGAAAACACTGATTCCAGACCTTCGCTCAGTGCGGCAAACCCCGAACTCTCGGAGGCTGCATCCGGCGGGGAAACGTCGCAAGATCTGTTGTCGGATGCATCGTCATCCAGTACGCAGGCGACCGCCGGCTTCGAGGGTGAAGTCATTGGCGAGAACATCCGAATCCGCTGGAAAAAGGACTCCGATGCGACCGGATACAACGTCTACCGACAGGGTGAATACCACGCTACCGTATTCACGAACAGCTTCCTGGACAAGGATATTCATGCTCGTGATTATTCCTATCACATCACCGCGTTTGAAAAGAATGGCCAGGACACACGCTATTACACGATCGCCAGAGGCCTGGTTGTCTCGGTCAAGCCGTCTTCCGCCAGCTCTGGCTACTTTCGATCAGCGGTGACATCGGGATTCGTGGGCGAGGTACTCGATACCGGTGTTCTTGTAAGCTGGACAGCGGATGTCGGCGCTACCGGCTATAACGTCTACCGCCAGGGCAAATACCATGCAACGGTGTTCGAGACCGAGTTTCATGATGCCGGTGTCAGTGATGGCAATTACACGTATGAGATCATCGCCTTCGACAAGAGTCGTCGACCGACGCGCTATTACCCGATCGCGGAAGAACTGCACGTTTCCGTCTCGGCGCAGGGAGGGCAGAGCCTGAATGCCGGATCGACGGCTACCGAGCAGTTCGTGGGAACGCGGCAGGGGGACAATATTGTCATATCCTGGAAGAAGGATTCAGGTGCGACCGGGTACAACGTCTACCGGGACGGCGAGTACCACGCCACGGTGTTCGAAACCGAGTTCAAGGACAGCAATGTTGCTGCCAGGGACTATGCCTACGAGATCACCGCCTTCGACAAGAGCGGCAGGGAAACGCGATTCTACAAGATTGCCGAGGGGTTGACGGTGTCAGCCGGTGCGGCTGTCGAGGCTGACAGTGGAGGCACGAGCAACAAGAGCGTCGTGGCGGAAAACGACAATGGGCAGCATTTCAAGTCTCTGACCACACCAGGTTTTGTCGGTGAAGTACTCGATGACTCCATTCGAATCAGTTGGAAGAAGGATCCGGATGCCAGGGGCTACAACGTGTACCGGCAGGCCGAGTATTACACCACGGTGTTCTCGACAGAGTTCCACGATACCGATGTCTATGACCAGGACTACTACTACGAGATTCAGGCCTTCGATCATGGCATGAATGGCGCGGATGTCCGTTACTACTACATTGCCACCGGTCTGACGGTGTCTGCCCGTACATTGGGCAGGACGGATCCGAACCGGCCAAAAGCCAATGATGAGTTGCTCAAGGACTATGAGCTCGTCTTTGCCGATGAATTCAATGGCAGCAGCCTGGATACCAGCAAATGGAATACGTCATTTCTGTGGGGCACGGATCTGATCATCAACAATGAAGAGCAGTACTACGTCGACATAGCCAATGAGCCGGACTTCGGGTTCAACCCCTTTAGCTTCGACGGCAACAATCTGATCATCAACACCATCAAGACGCCACCTGCACTAGCGGGCAAGAGCCTCGGGCAACCTTATCTGTCCGGCATCATCACCAGCTATGACGCGTTCAAGTTCACCTATGGCTATGCCGAGGCGCGGGTGAAGATGACGCATGGTCGCGGCTATTGGCCGGCATTCTGGTTGCTCAATGCCTACTACGGTGGCGCAGACCCGGAAATCGATATCATGGAGTTCATCGGCGACAACCAGGATGTGGTCTATCACACCTTTCATTATCACGATGAGAACGGAAAGTTGCGTTCCACTCAATCGCAGCCGACTCCGGGTATCGATTACACCGCGGATTTCCATACCTTTGCGGCCGAGTGGAAGCCGGGCTCGATCATTTTTTTCGTGGATGGCATAGAAGTTCACCGGATCACCGACCCGGAGGTACCGACGCAGCAAATGTATCTGCTGGCCAATACGGCGGTGGGCGGGTGGTGGGCCGGTTCGCCGGACGATACCACGACCTTTCCCGGCAAGTACATGATCGATTACATCCGGGTCTATCAGAAAGCCTCACTGTTCAGCGATGCGATGCTCGATGATGGCATGTCATCCGGTTTGTCCGGCGGAGAGTCTGCGATTCCGTATGCCGACGACATTCCGGGTCAGGCCTCCCCGAATCACCGACCGACCCGCGAGCAATGGCCCGAAGGCTATCCCTACGACTGATTTGAAGAAAATGATACTCATTTGCATTTGAAATCCCGGTACTGTGCCTCCAGTATGCGAACACATTCCGACAGGCCCGGCTTGTCGTCGCATCCGATTCAATGAGGGAATTCCATGGCACAGAAACGCAAAGCGCGAGAGTTGACAGTAACGGCTGCGACTCAGTTGACCCCTAACATGCGACGTCTGACGCTGCGAGGCGAGGATCTGGCCAGCTTTCCCGAGGACGCAGAAGGCGCGTATTTCAAGCTGACGTTCCCGGGTGATGATGCCGATCGACCGGTCCTGAGAACCTATACGGTTGCCCGTTACCGGCCAGAGGAGCATGAAATCGACGTGGACTTCATGCTGCATGCCAACCCGGATGGTAGTGCCGGTGGCGTGGCAGCGCCCTGGTCCCTGCAGGCGCAGCCTGGCGACAGCATGTCCATTTTCGGCCCCGGCCCGGCCACCTTCATCAATACCGAGGCAGACTGGTATCTGCTGGCGGCCGACATGACCGCCTTGCCGGCTCTGACAGCCAATCTCGGACGTCTGCCCGCCAATTCCAGAGGCTATGTGGTCATTGAAATCCTGGCGGACGAGGATCGTCAGACCTTGCCGGTACCCGAGGGCATGGAACTGGTCTGGGTCGTCAATCCACACCCGGGTTCCGATGAGTCACCGCTGTTTCATGCCATTCGTGAATTGCGCTGGCTGGAAGGTCAGGCCGCTGTCTGGTGCGCCTGCGAATTCAAGACCATGAAAAAGAGCCGAGCCTACTTTCGCGAGGACAGAGGCGTCGAGAAATCCCATCTGTACATTTCCAGTTACTGGAAAAAAGGGCTGCAGGAAGAAGAACACAAGGTAGTCAAGAGTGAGGACGCCGGCTGAGTCTCGGAGAAGCAGAGCAGCCCACGAGTGGACAGGCAGCAGCGCTGAAGGAGCCAGCGAACAGCAGGAAAGCAATGTAGAAGCGCCAGCCAGTGGTAAGTGGCTAAGTCGGTAAGTCGGTAAGTCGGTAAGTCGGTAAGTCGGTAAGTCGAGAAGTCGAGAAGTCGAGAAGTCGAGAAGTCGAGAAGTCGAGAAGTCGAGAAGTCGAGAAGTCGAGAAGTCTTCAAGCCCTCAAGCCTTCACACCTTCACACCTTCAAGCCTTCAAGCCTTCAAGCCGGACTGACCGGACTGGCCTGACTGGCGGCCAGAGGCACCGCCGATAAGTGGTGCCTCTGGAGCCGCGACAGAGCGTCTGTCGGTGTCAATAAGCCCCTTCGCTATAGATCAGTTCATAGCTGTGACTGTAGATCTCCAGGATGTTTCCGAAGGGGTCTTCCATGTAGATCATGCGATAGGGCTTTTCACCAGGGTAGTAGTATCGCGGTTCCTTCATGCGTCGTTTGCCACCGGCGACGACGATCTTCTCGGCCAGGCCTTCCACGTCGGGATCCTGCACGCTGAAGTGGAAAATACCCGTTTTCCAGTATTCGAAGTTGTCTTCGGGGTTGGTCTGACCCTTGAACTCGAACAGCTCGATGCCGACGCGATCACCGGTAGACAGGTGAGCGATGCGGAAATGTTCCCAGTTGCTACCGAAGACATCGCTGCACATCTCGCCGATCGCACTGTCGTCTTCGACGATCTCGGTCGGTTTCATGATCAGATACCAGCCCAGGGTCTGTGTATAGAATTCGACGGCCTTGTCCAGGTCCGGTACCGAAATACCGATGTGAGAGAAACTGCGGGGATAGTTGGTGGGCATGAGTGCCTCCTGTGTTGATTCGTTCTGTAGTGTATGGAGCACCATGCATGATGTAAAATTATCATTTGAAATGCAGATGAGTACATTTCGTGATGATAAATCCGGTCTGGCTACGGACCTTCTGTACCCTTGTCGAGGTGTCGCATTTCACGCGAACGGCCGAGCAGCTGAACATGACGCAGTCCGGTGTCAGTCAGCATGTGCGCAAGCTGGAAGAACAACTCGGCCAGGCACTGTTGCTCAGACAGGGCAAACGTTTCGCGCTGACCGATTCCGGTGAGCGTGTCTATCAGGAGGGGCGCGACATCATCAGCTCACTGTCGGAGCTGGGAAATCGTCTGCAGGCAGATCCCGAGTACGAAGGCAGTGTGCGCCTGGCCTCTCCGGGCAGTGTCGGGCTCAAGCTCTATCGCCATCTGCTGCAGTTGCAGGTGCAGCATTCGGCGTTGCTGATCGACTATCGCTTTGCACCGAACCGGGAAGTGCAGGACATGATCGCCGAACGCCGGGTGGATATCGGTTTCATGACCAGTCCGGCGACGCTGGATGATGTCAGCTGTCAGCCGATGGCGGAAGAGGAGTTGTTACTGGTGACGCCAGAAGGAGTCAGTGAGCCGGCCTGGGAGCAGTTGCTGGCACTGGGTTTCATCGACCATCCCGATGGGGCGCACCATGCCGGTCTGCTGCTGGCAGCCAACTATCCGGAGTTTCGGCACAGCAAGCAGTTCAGACAAGCCGGTTTCTCCAATCAGATCACGCTGATACTCGAGCCGGTGAGTCTGGGCCTGGGCTTTACCGTGCTGCCACGTCACGCGGTCGAGGCCTCTGACAAGGCCGATTGCGTGGCGCTGCACCGACTGCCCGGAAAAGTCAGCGAAACCCTGTATCTGGCCTATCACACTCGCCAGCCGCTACCGGCCAGAGTGCGAACCGTCATTGCCGAGGCACGATCCTGCCTCGCCTAACAGGCCGCGTCAGACCGCAGCTGATACCCACGACAGTTCCGCTGTTGAAGAGCGAGGCGCAGCCTTGCACGCCTGCCAGTCAAGCCAACTCAGGACGTTCAGGGCAATTCATGTCAAGTCCAGCTTCATCCACCGATCAGGTATCGGCCGGCAGCGGCACCTCGATACGGTCGCCGTGACTGGGCGGCGTGGAGGTCACGAGGAATTCCAGATCTTCCGTCCCCTCATTGCCCAGTTGATGAGGCACACCGGCTGCCACGTGCAGGCCCTGTCCGGGGCCCAGGTGGTATTCGATGCCATCGACTTCCAGCGTGGCCGTTCCTGACAGCACATGAAAAAACTGTTCGGCGTGACGGTGTGAATGTCGAACTTCGCGACAACCGGGCGGCACGCGCTCCTGGATGACGCTCAGCCTGGCCGTCCTGGCCAGGTGGTAACCATCACAGTGATCACCCCAGGTGTAATGCTCTGCATTGTCGATCGAGACCACGGTTCTGTCGTTCACGAATAACCCCGCTGCCGGTCAGGTGCCGCTTGTCTGCCTTCAGGCACTCTGACGCTTTGCCAACTCCGCGGCATCAGAGAACAGCGTGAAGAAATTGCTGGTCGTCGCCTCGGCCAGCTCTTCGAGCGGGATGTCGCGCAGCTCGGCAACGTATTCGGCCGTGTGGCGCACGAATGCCGGTTCGTTGGTCTTGCCGCGGTGCGGTACCGGCGCCAGATAGGGGGCATCGGTCTCTACCAGGATGCGATCCAGGGGGGCCTTGCGAGCCACTTCCTGAATGGCCTTGGCGCTCTTGAAGGTCACGATGCCGGAGAACGAGATGTAGAAACCGATGTCCAGCGCCTGCTTCGCCACTTCCCAGTCCTCGGCAAAGCAGTGCATGACGCCGCCGGCGTCGCGAGCCTGATGGTCGCGCAGGGTGTTCATGGTGTCCTCCGCAGCGGCCCGGGTGTGAATGATCAGCGGCTTGTTGCAACGTTTTGCCACCTCGATATGCCGGTGAAAGCGCTCATGCTGCCAGGTCAGATCACCTGTGCTGCGAAAGTAGTCAAGGCCGGTCTCGCCAATGGCGACAACTTCCTTTTCCGCCGCGGCACTCAGCAGTTCGTCAACCGTGGGCTCGTGGCCGCCTTCGGTGGTCGGGTGCACACCTACCGAGGCACTGATGGGGGCATGATCGCGGGCCAGCGTCAGGACATCGGGGAAGTTTTCCCAGCTGGTGGCGATACACAGCATATGATTGATCTGGTTATCCGCAGCGTTCTGTAGAATGTCGGGCATCCGGTCCTGAAAATCCGGAAAATTGATATGGCAGTGCGAATCGACGAGTTGCATGCAGAGTCGTGTCGTGGTGTTGTCGGATAATTGCGGGAATTGTACGTGGCATGGCCACGATTGAGTAGGAGTGACAAGTGGTGGCGTTGGACGATAACGACAAGGGCGCGCAGGTGATCGAGCAGGTGCAGTTGATGGGCAAGGCTGCGCGAGCTGCCGCCGCTGCGCTGTCGGTTGCCGATACGGCTCAGAAGAATCAGGCTCTGCTGGCGATGGCGGATGCCATCGATGCCGCTGCACCGACGCTGCTGGCGGCCAATGCACAGGATCTCGAGGCGGCAACAGCCAAGGGCATTGACGCCGCTCTGCTGGACCGACTGGAATTGACACCGGCACGTATCGAGTCCATGGCAGACGGCCTGCGTAACGTGGCAGCCCAGGCCGATCCGGTCGGTGCCCTGTCCGCAACCGACCGTCGCCCATCCGGGCTGGAAATTTCCCGCATGCGAGTGCCCCTGGGCGTGATCGGTGTCATTTACGAATCGCGTCCCAATGTGACAGCCGATGCCGCCGGTCTGTGCATCAAGTCCGGTAATGTCGTCATCCTGCGAGGTGGCTCGGAGGCCTTCCATTCCAATCAGGCCATTGCTGCCTGTGTCCGGCAGGGCCTGCAGCAGGCCGGTCTGCCGGAGGCTGCCGTACAGTTGATCAATACCACCGACCGGGCCGCAGTCGGGGCACTGCTGGCCATGGACGATCATGTCGATGTCATCATTCCACGCGGCGGCAAAGGGCTGGTCAAGCGCATCAGCGAAGAGGCCAGAGTGCCCGTGATCAAGCATCTGGACGGTATCTGCCATGTCTTCATCGATACCGGAGCCGACGCTGCAAGGGCGGTGGAAGTGGCTCTGAACGCCAAGACCTATCGCTATGGCATCTGCGGTTCCATGGAAACCCTGTTACTGCATGCCGACGAAGCCGCGCAGCTGCTGCCCATGCTGGTGGATGTCTTCGACGAAAAAGGCGTGGAACTCAGAGGCTGCGAGCGTACGCGAGCCATCATTCCATCGATGAATGCCGCCACCGAGGCCGACTGGGATACCGAATATCTCGGCCCGATCCTCTCCATCCGGGTGGTCGATGGCATCGAGCAGGCCATGGCCCATATCGCGCGTCACGGATCCGGGCATACCGATGCCATCGTCACCAACGATATCGCCCGCTCGCGACAGTTTGTGCGACAGGTGGATTCCAGTTCCGTCATGGTCAATGCAGCAACCTGTTTTGCCGACGGTGCCGAATACGGTCTGGGAGCGGAAATCGGCATCAGTACCAATCGCATGCATGTGCGCGGTCCGGTAGGCGTGCTGGGCTTGACCACCGAGAAGTATGTGGTCAACGGGGATTACACAACGCGTGGCTGAGATGCGCATCGGTCTGTTTGGCGGCACCTTCGATCCCGTTCATTACGGGCATTTGCGACCCGCGGTGGAAATGGCCGAACGTTACGCCTTGTCCACGCTGTACATGCTGCCCAATCACCGGCCGGCGCATCGAGGTCCGGCCGCTGCCAGTACCGACAGTCGTATCGACATGCTGGAGATGGCCCTCGGCGATGCGCCGCATCTGGCGGTCGACGGGCGCGAAGCCTTGCGAGATCGGCCCAGCTATACCGTCGATACGCTGCGTGAAGTCCATGCCGAGCAGCCCGAGGCTACCCTGCTGTTCTTCATGGGGATGGACGCCTTTGCCGCGTTTGATACCTGGCATGACTGGGAGGGTGTACTGGCCCTGGCCAATCTGGTGATCGTCAATCGCCCGGAGGCAGAGCACTCCGACTTTTCAGCAGGCCTGCTGGCGCGTCAGCAGGCGAATTGCGGCCCTGATATCGTCACCGGCAACAGTGGGGTCATCGAAATCTGCGATGTGACGCAGCTGGCGATCTCGGCCACCGACATACGACGTCGCATTGCACGCAATCTGTCTGTGCGTTTTTTGCTCCCGGAGCCGGTACTGGAGTATATTGGGCAGAATAGTCTGTATCGTGAAAGTCAATAGTCGCTGCCTGCGCCCTGACGGGCAAGAACCAGCATCGACGGGAGCAGTAAACGTTCTGAGCATGAATAGTGAAGCCGTCATCGAGATGGCCGTCAAGGCCCTCGAAGACATGAAAGGTGTCGATCTGACCGTGATCGACATCGTCGGAAAGTCCAGTATTGCCGATGCCATGATCGTGGTAACCGGCACCTCTCAACGACATGTACGTTCCATGGCCGAAACCGTGAGACTGGCTGCCAAGGAAGCCGGACATCCGCCACTGGGCGTCGAAGGTGGCGATTCCAGCGACTGGGTGCTGGTGGATCTGGGCGATGTCATCGTGCATGTCATGACCGAAGAGAAACGCGAATTCTATTCGCTGGAAAAACTCTGGTCGGTCGGACCGGCAGAATCCGGCGAGGCGGCCGATGACGGCGGTTCCGCGACCGCTGCCAGAACGCGCTAGTTCCGGTTTTCTCGTCGTCGGAATTCGTCAAGCCCGTGCAGATCAGTGTCTATGCAGTCGGTCGCAAGATGCCGGCATGGGTGAGTCAGGCGTCCGAGGACTACATCAAGCGCATGCCGCGACGCTGGCAGTTTCAGGTGCGCGAATTTGCCCAGGCTCAAGGTGACAGCAAGGATGTCATCATGGCGCGTGAGGCCGAAGTGCTGCTGGCGGCCATTCCGGACAAGGCACACGTCATCGCCCTGGATAATCGGGGCCGCAGCTGGTCTACCGAGCAGGTGGCCGAGCAGCTGGAACGATGGCAGGAACTGGGAAAGTCCCTGATTCTGCTGATCGGTGGCGCCGATGGCCTGCATCCGAGTGTGCGCCAGCGGGCCGATCAGATGTGGAGCCTGTCGGATCTGACCTTTCCACATCCTCTGGTCCGGGTAGTGCTGGCCGAACAGCTCTATCGGGCACAATCACTGCTGGATAATCACCCCTACCACCGCGCGGGTTGATCGACCCGGCAATCCGGGATGGCTGTTCCGAGAAACCCTTTCATGAGCCCTGCATCGCGCATCAGACTGATTCTGGCGTCGGCCTCGCCACGTCGCCAGCAATTGCTTCAACAGATCGGCCATGACCCCGTGTGTGTGCCTGTGGACGTGGATGAAACGCCTCGGCCGGGAGAAGATCCGCAATCCCTGGTGCGACGGCTGGCCGTCAGCAAGGCAGAACGTTATCTGCAACATCATGCGCGATCCGACGATTTTGCCGATACCGACAGACTGCTGGTGCTGGGGGCCGACACCGTCATCGATCTGGATGGCGCCGTGCTGGGCAAACCGCGAGATCGTGATGAGGCGCTGCAGATGCTGACAAGCCTGTCGGATCGTGAGCATGCGGTGCACAGCGGTGTGTGCCTGTTGCAGGCTACCGGACCGGGGCTGGACGGGCTGCAGGTACGCGACGAGCTCGGCGTTCGTACCGTACTGCGCTTCGGGCGATTGACGCAGGAGCAGGCCGCAGCCTACTGGGAAACGGGGGAACCTGCAGGCAAGGCAGGGGCCTATGCCATCCAGGGTGTCGGTGCGCAATTTGTAGCATGGCTATCCGGCAGCTACAGTAATGTAGTAGGGCTTCCGCTGTACGAGACGCAGGCTCTGTTGCAACGGGCCGGTCTGGGCGCAGGTTCAATGCAGTAACGGCTTTGACCATGCTGGTCGAACCATACAGATACCTTCCGAAATGACTGAAGAATTACTGATCAATGTGACCCCGCAGGAGACACGTGTCGCAACGGTCGAGAACGGCATGCTCACTGAAATCTGGATAGAGCGCGCGCAGAAGATCGGCCGTGTCGGCACCATCTTTCAGGGCAAGGTCAAGCGCGTGTTGCCCGGCATGGAGGCGGCCTTCGTGGATATCGGCCTGGAAAAGGCGGCCTTTCTGCATGTGTCCGATGTGCAGGCGCCAGCCCCCCGAGAAGGCGAGATGGCCGAGACGTCCATATCACGCCTGCTCAACGAGGGGCAGACGCTGGCCGTGCAGGTCACCAAGGACCCGCTGGGCACCAAGGGGGCCAGAGTGACCAGCAAGTTGACCGTGCCCAGTCGCTATCTGGTGATGATGCCCTACGAGGACAACATCGGTGTGTCGGTGCGCATCGACAACGAGGACGAGCGCGACCGGCTGCGTGGTCTGATCGAGACCTTGCGCGGCGATGAAACCTCCCGTGGCTATATCGTTCGCACCGCTGCAGAAGGCGTGGAAGCACCAGCGTTACAGGCCGATATGGAGTATCTGGACAAGGCCTGGAAGGGCGTGATCGAACGCCGCAAATCGAAAAAACCGGGAGAGGTGATTTTCCGCGATCTACCGCTGGTACAGCGCATGATGCGCGACCTGAGCCGCGGCAACATCGAGCGCATCCGCATCGATTCACGCGAAACCTATGCCCAGTGTGTGACTTTTTGCAACGAATACGTGCCGGAGCTGTCCCGCTGCCTGGAACATTATCCGGGAGAACGACCGATATTCGACCTGCATGGCGTGGAAGACGAGATCGACAAGGCACTGAACAAGCGCGTCGATCTCAAATCCGGTGGTCATCTGGTCATCGATCAGACGGAATCAATGACGACGATTGATGTCAATACGGGAGGTTTCGTAGGTAAGCACAACCTTGAAGAAACCATCTTCAAGACTAATCTGGAAGCAGCGCAGGCCATTGCACGACAGCTGCGTCTGCGAAATCTGGGCGGCATCATCATCATCGACTTCATCGACATGTCGATTCTGGAGCATCGTCGTCAGGTATTGCGAGCGCTGGAAAAGGCTCTGGAGAGAGACCATGCACGTACACAGGTCAATGAAGTGTCACCGCTGGGTCTGGTGGAAATGACCCGCAAGCGTACTCGCGAGTCGCTGGAGCAGGTGTTGTGTTCGGAATGCACCGTGTGTGATGGACGAGGCATGCAGAAAACGCTCGAGACCGTGGGATTCGAGATCAGCCGAGAGATCATTCGACAGGTCAGGCAGTTCGATATCGACTCGGTCACCGTGCTGGCGTCCAGCGAAATCGTGGAGTGGTTCAGTGAGGAGCGATCCGACGATCTGGCGGAACTTCAGGATTTTGTCGAGGTGCCCATTCGCCTTCAGGCAGAACAGTTCTACACCCGTGAACACTACGACGTCGTTCTACAGTAAGCCGGGCCACTCGCTGTGATGTTGAGGGGGCTCACTCAGCCATGATGATTCATGTGGCCAGGCATACCCTGCGCGTCTGCATGACGACGGCAGGAATCCTGCTGATCCTGTTGGCCCTGTTCACGGCCACGGCTCGGCTGGGTCTGCCGTTTCTGGCCAACTACAAGGGCACGGTCGAGTCCCGCGTCAGTGAATACCTGAAGAGCCCGGTGGACATCGGCGATCTGTCGGTCAAGTGGGAAGGGGTGGGCCCACTGCTGCGCGCTCGTCAGGTAACCGTACTGGAATCGGATCAACGCAAGGTCACTCTGGATGAATTGCTGATCGACCTGAACCTGCCCAAGTCTCTGCTGCGCGGTGTGCCGGTCATCAATGAGCTGACATTGATGGGGGCGGACCTTGCCATCGAATCCGATGAACAGGGTCAGTGGCATCTGCACGGCGTGGAGTCGGTTGGCGGCAAGGCCATCAGTCCGGCCCCGGCCAGAGGCAAGGGGGTGGATGTCATTGCCTGGTTGCTCACTGCCAGCAAGGTAGGTTTGCTGGATACGCGCGTCAGCATCACCGATCAGCGCAGCGATCGTACACTGCTTGTCGAGCACCTGAACATTCGTGCCGAGAACGCGGGCAGATCACACAAGTTGCGGGTGGAAATGGATCTGCCCGGCGAGGGCGAGCGGTCTCTGGAGGCCGGTATCGACCTGGTTGGCGAGGCCGGCTCACTGGCACAGTCCGATGGTGATCTGTACCTGCGCACCGACGATCTGCAACTGGCGACGATTGCCGAGCTGCTGACCATGCTGCGAGCCCCTGAAAGCTCTCGCAAGTTGCTGTCGCAGCTGGATTCGGATATTTCCATGGAAATGTGGGGTCGCTGGGAGGATGGGCAACTGATCTCGGCGCACGGGCCGGTGAGCAGTGCGGCCATCGTGGATACTTCCAGTGGCGAAGCGCTGTTGCAGGGGGTCAGTGGCATCCTCGATCTGTTTGTCTCGAGCGAATCCTTCGCTCTGGAAACGGATGAGTTGCTGCTGCGCGGTGAATCGGAAGAGGCTCGTATCGAGGACCTGGCGGTACTGCTGGAAAGAGAAACGGTTGAGGGCCGCGGTAGCTGGAAAGTGGATGCACGTGGCGAACAGTTGTCGCTGTCCGCGTTCGCCGGATTGCCATCAGCCATTCTGTCATCCCTGCGTCCCGAGTTGGCTCGGCAGCTTCGTCAGGCAGACGTGCAGGGCTGGTTGCGCAACTGGGATCTGCGCATCGGACAACGTTCATCGGGGGCAAGGCTGATCGCCCATGCCGATCTGGATCAGTTGCAATGGCAGCCGGTGGGTTCTCTGCCGGGTGTGGGACCGATCAACGGACGGGTCGATATCGATGATCTGCAGGGAGAAATCACGCTCTCAGCCGATGACATGAGCCTGCCCTGGCCCGCGTATTCCGACACTCCCCTGCATCTGGATTCCCTGAAGTCGGTAGTGACTCTGGATGCTCGTGACACCGGTCGCGTGAAGATCGGTGCCGATATTGCCATGGTGGATGCCGGCATCGATACATCCACCCGGCTCAAGGCCACGCTGATGCCCGGGCAATCGCCGCATCTGGACGTGCAGAGCCAGTACGAGGTGGCTGACCTGACCGCCTTGAAGAGCTGGTTGCCGCGTCGGAAAATGGGGTCAGGATTGCAGAAATGGTTTGATCGGGCGATCGAAGGCGGGACGGCCAGGAACGGTAATCTGCTGTTTTTCGGTCAAGTTGCGGACTTCCCGTTTCGTGAAGGCGAAGGCGTATTCCGTTCCAGTGTGGAGCTTGCCGATGGGCAGCTTGCCTTTCTGCCCGACTGGCCGGCGGCTCGGGACATCAATGGCACGATCGAGCTCAACGGCCTGACGTTGCAAGGGCGCGCCACGGACTCGCGGCTGGACGATTTCGACATCACGCAGTTGCGTGTGAGCATCGATGACCTGACGGCCGCAGTGCTGGAGCTGGAGGGTACCGGGCGAGGCACGCTGACGAGCGTGGTGGACTTCGGCAACACCGGCCCCTTGAAAGGCATTCTGGAGCCGGTACTCAATGATGTCAGCGGTACCGGCAACGCCGAACTGGATCTGCAGTTGTCTGCGCGACTCCATCGTCTGCCCCAGTCTGCTGCGAGCACTGCCGATATGCCCCCCCCACTGCGCGTGGATGGTTCCATCTTCCTGAAGGACAACACGATCGCTTTCGGTCGGGCCGACATGACCTTGAAGCAGGTCAATGGTGCCATCGGTTTCGATGAGAATGGCATTCGGATCAACAATCTGCGCGCCACGGCACTGGATCACCCGGTGATCGTCAGCGGCAATACCGAGGGTCAGGGAGAACAGGCTACAACCCGGATCAGCATCAGTGGGGCCTTGCAGGGCAGTGAAGGGCTCGCTCACTACGGCAGTCAGCTGGATCAGTTCCTGCGTGGCACCTCCAGTTGGGACATCGAACTCAGTGCGCCGCATTCGGCCCGTCGCGTGGCCACGGAAGGGGTGAGCCTGCGTCTGAGCAGCGATCTGGTGGGTACGGAGTTGCTGCTGCCCAAGCCGTTCTACAAGAGTACCGGCAAGGCGGCCGCTATCGAATTGCAGACGGCCTTTCGGGAAGGTCAGGCGGTGCAGACGTGGCAGATCAATTATGCCGATCGTCTCGCGGTCAATGCCAGTGTTCGGGATGAAGCGCTGGAATCGTTGCTGATTCATGTCGGCAGTGGCCAGATCCCCTCGTCCTTGCTGGAGAGCGCCGGTCCGGGCATTCAGCTCGAGGGGCGCGCCGCCACGGTGGCGGTGGACGGCTGGATAGAGAGCATCTCGCAGTTCATCGATTCCTTGCCGGATGAGGGGGAAGCACCGACACCCATACTGCCGATAGTGGCCGATCTGGAAATCGACTCCATGCAGATCGGTCAGCGCCTGCTCGGGCCTGCGAGCCTGCACCTGGATTCCGACGAAACCTATCTCAATGCCAGACTGGATAGTCGCTCGGTCAGCGGTACGGCACGCTACCCTCGAGAACACTGGTCGAAGGAGACAGCCATGGAGGTGCGCCTGAAACGACTGGACAGTACCCTGTTCACGGCCCTGGCCTCTCGCAGTGAGAATGACACGCTCGATGCCGCCGAAGACGATCTGGATCCGCGCCTCTGGCCACCGGTGGATGCGAAGATCAGTCGATTGACCCACGGCGACTACACCTTGCGGGATCTGGCGCTGCGGGCACAGCCGGACGTCAGTGGTCTGACGATCACGACATTGGGATTCGCCTACCAGACGGCAACGCTGGTGGGGCAGGGCTACTGGCGACTGCGCGATCCGCAGAACACCAATCCGGCGCTGACAGGACAGCAGATGAGCCACCTGAATCTGGTCATGCAGAGCAGCGATTTCGGTGAGGCGCTGCAATCGGTGGGCCTGACGGAGGTACTGTCCGAGGGACAGGGCAGTATCGAGGCCGAATTGAGCTGGCCGGGTCCACTGTACGGTCCGGAGCTGGCCGAGATCGATGGCAGCATCAGGATGCTGATCGAGCGTGGCAACATCATTCCACTGGAGCCGGGCGCCGGACGCATGGTAGGGCTGTTTGCCCTGCAGGCCTTGCCGCGCAGACTGGAGTTCGATTTCAAGGATGTCACCGCCGATGGCCTGGCCTTCGAGAGCATCACGGGCGATGTCGACATACACGATGGCATCGCGGACGCGTCACTGGTACAGCTGACAGGTCCGATCGGGGTTGTCGATATCACCGGACAGTCCGACATCGTCAACCGGGAGTTCAATCAGCGGGTCACCATCCTGCCGCGAGTCAGTGCTGCCTTGCCCTTGATCGGGGTGATCTCCGGCGGTGCGACTGCCGGGGTGGGCGCACTGGTCGCCACCGGTTTTCTGAAGGCCGTCGGTATTGATCTGGACCGCCTGGGCCTGAGAGACTACAGCCTCACAGGCAAATGGGACGATCCCTTGTTCGAGGCCGTAGACGCCGATTACCGGCACAGACAATGACAGCCATGGTTGACGTCGAGCACCGCCGAAGCTTTACCCGGCGCAGACAGGTGGGTCTGCTGTTGCTGCTTGTCCAGTTTCTGGCGGCCTGCAGCGGTTACAGCAAGCGGCCCCAGCCAGCGGAAACGGTGCCGCCACGGCCGGTTGTCGCTGCCGGCGAGGCGACAGATGAGATCACGGAACAGCCTGCCGA
Source organism: Granulosicoccus sp. 3-233 (assembly GCF_052681095.1). Lineage (NCBI taxonomy): Bacteria > Pseudomonadati > Pseudomonadota > Gammaproteobacteria > Chromatiales > Granulosicoccaceae > Granulosicoccus > Granulosicoccus sp. 3-233. The sequence continues at coordinate 184,708 of NZ_JBQYLE010000004.1, read as the reverse complement.
GCCGTTGACTGCTGCCTCCGACAGGCCGGTCTCGTCATTGCCGGAGGCTCGCCGGATGGATGAAGCATCATCGCCGGGCATGGTTCTGAAGACCTTCAACAGCCAGGATCGCTATCTGCCGTCGCAGGTGGAGTTCATCAATGGACTGCTTCGCTTTGCGCAAACCGTCACCGTGCTCAGCGAGGTGGAAGATGGGCCCTTGTTCGATCCCGGCACCCAGGAGATCTGGATGCCGGGGAGTTTTGCCGACGTCATCGAGTCGCATTTCGGCGAAGCCGAAGCGCCCGTGGCAGATGTCTATCTGCATACGCTGGTACACGAAGTCGGTCATGTGTTGTACGACCAGTATGATCTGCCCTTGCTGGCACGTGAGGAAGATGCCGCCGATGCCCTGGCCAGCGTGCTGTTGCTTGAATATGCGCAGGATGGAGCCCGCGTCGTGCTGAACGCCGCACGCATGTTCGGGCTGGAAAGCGAGACCTCCGGCCAGGTGGCGGAGGCCGATTTCTGGAGCGAGCACAGTCTGGACATCCAGCGCTACTACACCACGCTGTGCCATGTCTACGGCAGTGACCCGGAAGGCCAGGCTCGACTGGTCAACGACGATTATGGTCTGTCGCCGGAACGGGCAGAGAACTGCGAGTACGAGTATCAGCGCATCCGGCGTGCGTGGCTGACCGTGCTGGCACCTTATCTCAAGCGCTGAAGCTGGCGCCTGCGGTGCGATGGTCTTCCTGTTACTGCAAGCATGGTAAATACCGGCGGGTGTGGACTGCAGGCCTTCGCCGCTCGCTGGTGCAGGCCGGCCGGAAGGCCTGCACCAGCGATTGATCAATCAGCGCCGGTCACCCGCCAGACGACATTGCCGACATCATCGGCCACCAGCAGGCAGTTGCCACCCGGTCCGATGGTGACACCGACCGGTCGGCCATAGGAATACTTCTCGTCGGGTGCGAGAAAGCCGCTGAGAATGTCTCGCGGACGATCCGAGGGGCGGCCCTTCTCGAAGGGCACGAAGATGACTCGATAGCCGCTGAGGTTACTGCGGTTCCAGGAGCCGTGCTGACCGATGACCATGCCATCCTCGTCAAATCCGGGCAGCGTGCCAGCCGGCATCCAGCACAGACCCAGCGAGGCGGTATGACCACCGAGGGCATAGTCGGGCTGCAGGGCCTGTGCAACCATGGAAGGGTCCTGAGGGACACGATCATCCACGGTCTTTCCCCAATAACAGTAGGGCCATCCATAGAAACCACCGTCCCTGACGGAGGTCAGGTAATCAGGTGGCACTTCATCACCCAGCCCGTCCCGTTCGTTGACGACCGTCCACAGTGTCTGAGTCGTCGGTTCCCAGGCCATGCCCACCGGATTGCGCAGGCCCGAGGCGAATACGCGAGATTCACCGGACTCGATATCCAGTACATGAATGGCCGCTCGGCCCTCTTCCACCTGCATGCCGTTGTCGGCAATGTTGCTCAGTGAACCGACGCCAGCGTACAGCTGTTTGCCATCGGGGCTGGCCAACAGACTGCGGGTCCAGTGCCCGCCGGGTTTGAAGTCCACCAGCTTCTCGCCTGCGGCGCTGATCTCGGTTGCCCCTTCCTCATAGGGAAACCTGACGATCCCGTCGGTATTGCCTACGTAGAAGTCATTGCCGATCAGTGCCATGCCGAATGGTTGACGTTGCTTGTCCAGAAAGACCGTACGCTGTTCGCCGACGCCATCGTTGTCGTTATCGCGAAACAGGCTGATGCGATTGGCAGAGACTCCCACGGCAGCGGCACGTTTCATGGTGCTGATCATGGCGTAGTCGAAGGCCGTCTTCACGGGGCCGGCTTCCTGCAGGGCTTCGGCCACCAGGACATCGTTGTTCGGCAGTACGTGAATCCAGCGCGGGTGCAGCAGATCGCTGGCAAAGGCGTTGACACTCAGGCCCGGTGCCGTCGTTGGCAGGTGACCCGGCTCCCAGCCCTTGGCGGTGGGCATCTTCAAGGTCGGGATGCTCTGCGGTCGGGCTTCGGGAATGTTCGGCGTGAGTCCCATGGCCGGTGGCTCGTCGCTCTTGCCCCAGCGTCGGACCAGAATGGCGCCGGCACCAATCATGGCAACGACGCGAGAAAACAGGTTGGCGTTTCCGATGACAATTCTCCAGGTGGCAGTGGGGGGGGCGGACAAGAGGTGGTGATGTCCGGTATTGGCTGTGAAGTATAAGCCACCTGTTGCGGATTGAGCGAGTGGTGGCTTTTGCCAGCCGGCTCAACAGGATCAATCCGGTCGCCTGCTGGTGCGCGGAACGTCGTTGCTGCAAAGGTTTCGAGGGCTGCCGATGGCACACGTGGAGGAAAGTTGCACGCTGCGCAGGCATCGACAGGGTGCGGTGCTCCGTGCTGGTGCGGCAAATAGGCTGACACCTGCGATGGCCATGTCTGCCGTATACATTCGGCAAGCGATGCAGTATGTTCATGTCATCTACACGTCACGGATCGGAGGCAGAGATATCATGAGCAGCGCAGGAAAGAAAAGCCTGACGACCAAGGTACTGGTCGGGATGGGGCTGGGTATCGCGGTTGGACTGGCGATCAATCTGATGGGCCTGAATGCACCGGGTACCTTCGTCAACGACTACATTGTCAACGGCATCTTTCTCGCTGTCGGCTCGATGTTCATCAATGCCCTGAAGATGCTGGTAGTGCCACTGGTCATCTTTTCACTGGTCTGCGGGGTGTGCGGAATCGGTGACATTCGCGCACTGGGACGTGTCGGGGGCAAGTCCTTTGCGCTCTACATGATGACCACAGCCATTGCGATTGCCACGGCCATCGTCATCGCCGGTGCCTTCGGAATCGGCAAGGGCATGAATCAGGTCTCGGATGCCGAGTTCTCGGCCAGGGAGGCGCCACCGCTGGTGCAGGTACTGATCGATATCATTCCGAGCAATCCGATTCGTTCGATGGCCAACGGCGACATGCTGCCGGTGATCTTCTTCTCCATTCTCTTCGGTATCAGCATGCTGCTGGTCGGCAAGCGCGCACGCAGCTTTGTTGAAGGTGCCGAAGTGGCCAACGAGATCATGATGAAGATGGTCAATCTGGTCATGGCCGTGGCTCCCTACGCGGTATTCGTCCTGATTGCCAAGGCGGTAGCCGAGCTGGGCATCGACCTGCTGGCCTCTCTGGCAGGTTACGTCGGTGTGCTGGTGGCGGCCCTGATGATCCATCTGTTCGTGACCCTGATGGTCGTTCTGAAAGTCTTCTCCGGTCTGAGTCCGGCAATGTTCCTGAAGAAGATCCGTAACGTTCAGGTGTTTGCCTTCAGTACGGCCAGTTCCAATGCAACGATCCCTGTCACCATGCGTACGGTTACCGAACGCTTCGGTGTCAACAACTCGGTTGCCTCGTTCACTGTGCCCTTCGGTGCCACCATCAACATGGATGGTACGGCCATCATGCAAGGGGTTGCCACGGTGTTCATTGCCAATGTCTACGGTGTCGAGCTGGGGCTGACCGGCTATCTCACCGTCATTCTGATGTCCGTACTGGCCTCCATCGGTACGGCCGGTGTGCCGGGCGTCGGACTGATCATGCTGTCCATGGTCTTCACGCAAGTCGGACTGCCGGTCGAAGGCATCGGCCTGGTACTGGGTGTTGATCGCCTGATGGACATGATTCGTACGGCGGTGAATGTGTCAGGTGATGCAACGGTGTCATGCATCGTGGCCAAGGGCGAGGGCAAGCTGGATCAGACGATCTTCGACGATCCGGAGGCCGGTCTGGTCGACAGCGGCGATTCCTTTCACATCGACGAAGGTGTGCAGGAAGAGATGGCCAGGGTGGTCGAAGCACCTCCCGGCAAGCTGTATCCTGAAGCCAGACGCGATACCGAGATTTCCTGAGGGACTTGACCGTCCCGGTCTCAGGAAGGTGGTCTTGCCGGCAGCGCCCAGAGGGGCGCTGCCGCGTTTTCGGAGGTCAGCCAGATGGTCTGATCGGGGGACGCAGCCAGCGCCTCGGCCTGCCACAATGTGTGTGAATGAAAGCGTTCGGCTCTCGATGTCAGCGCGTCGACCCAGGATTCACCGGTACGCCGTCTGATGCGAATCACGTGTCGATAGGTCAGCAGATAGGCGGTGTTGCCGGCCTCATCGAAGTCCAGTGAAGTCGGGTGGTTCAGGTCGACACCTGCCACGGCCGCCGCCAGGCGCGCTTCCAGGTTGGCCGGCTGCAGGGGCAATTCTCCGGCAAATTGCGCAACCAGCAGCTCATCCGTTGCCGCGCCAGGCAAGGTCAGTGTGTACAGACGGCTGGCCCGGGCGCCGCTGGGTCCAATGGGTTCCTTGCTGATCAGATACACGATATTGTCGCTGATCGCCATGGCCTCGACATTACGGGGTCCGTCTTCGTAGTGAAAACGCAAGGTTCGGACGGGTTCGAGCACCGTGGTAGCCGGTGTGTCCAGTGACGGCTCCTCGATCAGGTAGAGAGCACTCTGCTGACGCGTCTGTCGGTTGTCTCCAGTATCAGCCAGGACCAGGTAGTCCCTGCCATCGAGATGCAGAGTGGCCATATCCTCCCAGTCGCGATTGCGGGCATTGACCTTCCAATGCGCCAGATCGGCTCCGGTCTCGCTCATGGCGTACAGCTCTGCGGCATTGCCACTGTCATTCACCGCAAACAGTACGCCGGGCACCTGTCGGGACACGGCCAGTCCGCTGATTTCATCGAGGGCGGGATTCTCGATCTGGCCGGTCTGTCCGGCCTTTTCGATGAGCAGTGGCGGTGGTGCCTTCACGGCAGCGGAAGTAACGGGCCGGGTGGTGGTGGCAGCAGTCGGTGTGGTGACGCTGCCTGGTTCGTCGGCAGCAGCTTCTGCCGGTGAGATGGTTGCAGCAACAATCGGTGCCTGTGCTAGTGCCTGCCGGGGCGTGGAGGAGAGGTCCGCAGCGACAGCGTGATCGGTCGTCGACGGCGAATCAAAGCTGGCGCAACTGCTGAGTACGCCGTAAACCAGCCAGCAGAGCAGCAAGCGGCGTCTAGTCATTGCCCGGTGTCGGGATGACGACATCGCGAATGGCCTTGAATAACTGGCGTGAGGCCGCCGGTGGACGTTGTGACTTGCGTTCGGCGAGCGCCTGGCGCTGCAAGTGCCGGAATTGTTGCCTGTCGGCGTGGACGTATTCGCCCAGAAAGGCCGTCAGCGCATCCTTTTCGCTTTCGTTCTCGACCTCGCCCAGCAGGCGGTCGCGCCACTGCTCCACGCGGTGCAGATTGATGGTGTTGGCTCGAGCGGCCTGTCGCAATTTTTCCAGGGCGGCATCGACTGGCTCGATATCGATCTGCCGCAGTCGTTTGGCGAGAAACCCCAGTTGGCGCTTGCGCGCTCCGTGAGCCTTGATGCGCTGCAACTCGTGGATGGCCGACAGCACATCATCCGGTAACGGAATCGTGGCCAGTTCCGTGGCTCCCAGATCCGCCAGATGCGCCCCCAGTTCGCGGATGGCGTCTGCATCGCGCTTGCGCTGGCTCTTGCTGATTTCGTCCACGGCGTCGTCCGACGGGCCAGGATCGACATCATTGCTGTCGGATTTGTCGTCAATCATTGCTTACGAATTGTGCTTTGCAAGATGTTTTTCATGAAGATTTCACGTTTGAATACATATGTGCCAGAAATTCCGTTGTTTTTTTACGACATACGGAGTCTAATGACCCTTCGATACTAGCGAGGAGGTGTCCGTTCTCGGACCAGAGGCACAGGATGGCATGTTCACTTGTTCAAATGGTGATCATAGCGCCTTTGTTGGTGGCGGGCTCGTGCGTCCAGGCATCAGAGCTGAGCCGGCATGCCGATGGTGGTTACGATCCCTTCGGATTCAATCCAGCCGAGCTCGATTCCATCCGCTTCACACGCTCCAAATCAGAACCTGTCGGCATTAGGGCGACAGCGGCTGAAGAGCGTGACTACCTGGAACGCCGGCACAGCTTTCTGCCACGGCAAACCGAATTCTCGTTCAAGTTGAAGCCCAAATTGCCGAATTTCTCGCGAGAAGGTGCTTACGGATTCGACCTCTTCGAGGAGCCTCGACTGGATATCCACAGCCGTCTGTTGGGTCCCTATCGTCACAATGACACCATATCCGAGCTCAATGACGGCCTGGTGTATTCCGCCGGCGTCCGGATCGAGCATGAGGACGAGGACATCGACGGTACTGCCTATGTGAGTTCGAGCATGCTGGGATTGTCCTATGGTCGGCTCGGTCGATTGTGGTACGGCGGTATCGATGTGAATCTCGAGCAGTTCGCCGATGATTATTTCGGTGTCGAGCAGCCGGATATCCTGTCGCTGGACGTGACCACCGGCCGCCGGCTCGGATTCACCGGTCTGTCCACCAATTCGCCGCTCTGGTTGCTTTCGGTGCAGGGCAATTTCGACATCATCGACGAGGCTGGCGGTGACACGATGGATGCAAGAGCCGATTGGTACCTGAACCCGAGCCTGTTCTGGCAGCAACCGGGTTTCACCTTTTCGGCGCAAATGCAGTTGCCGGTGGAATTCGAGACGCTGGATGATTCGGGTGAGCCCGATTACAGACTGCGCGCCGTCTTCGAAAAGCAGTTCAAGTAGCTGTTCTCGAGCAACTCTTCTCGCGCTGACTGCCGGTCATGCGGACGCCAACCGGCCGGAGCCGTGCTGTCTGCCTGGTAGCCGGATCAACCGTTTGCTGAGGCGGACCGGCTGGCAGCCGCTGTAGAATCGTGTGCCGCTATTCCTCGGGCAGGTCCAGTTCTTCCTGCAACAGCCGTTCGGCCTCTTCCCTGACGAGTTCGCTGTCTTCATCCACCGGCATGGCGCCGCCGAGTTCCAGCGAGGTCACTCTGTTATCGAGGCTCAGCAGGCTCAGGCGTGCCACCAGTTCTCCGCGCTTGAGATGTTCTATCTTGATCGGCAGATAATCGAGTGAGGGGGCAAACCAGGTGCTGGTCTCGCGACTGCCGCCACTGGCATTCTGGTTCACGACCCGGATGGTTTCGATATTACCCAGCGGGGTGGATAGCATTTCCTCGCCCATGTTCGCGAATGCAACCTGTTTTATCTTGCCGCTGTCGAAAATCGACATTTCCGCTTCCTGGAAATCGTTGCGCAGCGCATTCATGATGAACACGGTGGCGGTCAGGCGATCCAGAACCGGTTCGTTGAAGGTTTCGGTCAGTTCGTTGCCACGGTAGACGTGGGTGATCATCTGATCGTCCCAGTCGAACTCCGCATCCACCTGACGACGGCGCTCGTTGTCCTGACGATACCGGTAGCTTTGCGGTTGCAACTGGATGTCATCACCACTGCCAGCCAGGACAAAGGTGCTCTGTTCATCGATACGTCCCTTGCCGGCCAGTTTGAAGACGCCTCTGGGCTTGGTGCTGAGGCTGTAGTGCCACAGATCCCCCTCTCTGGACAGCGTCAGACGGGCCGTTCCCGCACTGATCAGATTGTTGCCGACTTCATAGACGACCTCGAATGGCGCGATATCGCCTGCCTTGATCGATTGGGCGGAAGCCGTGCCGAGCAGGGAAAAGCAGCAAAGCAGTATGGCGGCGATGGCAGGTTGCACGGTCCGGTTCAGGGCGCCGTGTAATGGCAAGCGTGTCATGACAGTAGTCCTGTGGGCGTTGTTAGCAGAATAGATCAATCGACATGACTTGCAGACGATTCAAGGTAAGTCGTTCGAGTTCGAGGCTGGTGACACCCTACTTGAAATTCATTGGTCCATCTTGCCAACGCAAAGTTGCAAGGCTTTGATGTACAGCCCGTGCTCTTCCTGCAACACTCTTTGTGCCAGAGTGTCCGCCGTGTCGTCGGATTCGATCGGAACCCGGACTTGCGCCACTACCGGACCTGCATCGAGTTCGGGAGATACGATATGCACACTGGCCCCGGCATGCCGATCACCGGCGGCGATGGCGCGTGCGTGGGTATCCAGACCCGGGTACTTCGGCAGCAGTGATGGGTGGATGTTGAGCATGCGCCCCTGCCAGCGATTGACGAAGTCTTCCGTCAGGATGCGCATGAACCCCGCCAGCACGATCCAGTCCGGTTTCACGCTCATCAGCCGCTCATGCAAGGCATCGTCAAACGCCTGACGACTGGCAAACGCCTTGTGATCGATGACGGCGGTGTCGATGCCCATCTCGCGGGCAGCCTCGATACCCGGCGCATCGGGCCGGTTGCTGATGACCAGGGTCACCCTGGCATTCAGTGCGCCGCTCAGGCAGGTCCGGGCAATGGCCACCATATTGGATCCACGACCGGAAATCAGAATGGCCAGAGTCGGGCGCGAGTCGGAATTCGTCATTGCGATGTCGGACAGTTGTGCAAACGGAACGCGCTGAGCGCCGCTATCAGTCTTGAACGTAGCTGACGCAGGGTTCGCCGGCTTCATCCTCGATTCGGCCGATGACCCAGGCCTGCTCACCGGCATCGCGCAGGCTGTTCACCACCGCATCGGCGTCATCGGCTGCCACCACAACGGCCATGCCGATGCCGCAATTGAAGGTCTTCAGCATCTCTGCGTCGCTGATGCTGCCGGCGGTTTGCAGCCAGCCGAAAACCGGAGGCAGGCTCCAGCTGCGACGATCGATCAGAGCGGTCGTGTTCTCCGGCAGAACTCGCGGGATGTTTTCCGTCAGGCCACCGCCAGTGATGTGTGCGACCGCATGGACTTCGTGCCTGGAAAGCACCTGTGCCAGAGACCTGGCGTAGATGCGGGTGGGAGCCAGCAGTGTCTTGCCCAGGGTGGATTCTCCCATGGGACTGCCGAGGTCATGACCTTCGATGAGCTTGCGTATCAGCGAGTAACCATTGGAGTGCGGGCCCGACGAAGCCACGCCGACGATCAGATCGCCCGCGGCAACGGCGGAACCGTCGATGATCTCGCTCTTCTCGACCACACCCACGGCAAAACCTGCCAGGTCGTAGTCACCGCCGGCATAGATGCCGGGCATTTCGGCGGTTTCACCCCCCAGCAGGGCAGCCCCCGATTGCACACAACCCTCGGCAATGCCGCTGATGACATCCCTGGCCTGAGAGACATCGAGCTTGCCGGTGGCGTAGTAATCGAGAAACCACAGCGGTTCGGCACCACAGACGATGATGTCATTGACGCACATGGCGACCAGGTCGATACCGATGGTGTCATGAATGCCCAGTTCGATGGCCAGACGCAGCTTGGTACCGACACCGTCAGCACCGGAAACCATGACGGGTTGTCGGTAGCGGTCGACCGGCAGCTCGAACAGACCACCGAATCCGCCGATACCTCCGAGGACGCCGGCGCGCTGCGTGCGTGCGACCAGCGGCTTGATCTGCTGAACCAGGTCGTTACCTGCTGCGATGTCCACGCCAGCGTCAGCGTAGGTCATTCCGGATTTGGCTTGAGTTTTTTGAGTCATGTTCGGGTACAGCGAAACGGCCATCTAGGGCAATGCGGGGTAGGTTCAATGATACGCTTAATGCCCTGGCGGTGTTCGTGGTATACGCGCACTACCTTTTCACGATGTATACACAGATGGCAGTCAGGCAGACATGGCGATCCCAGGCAGCAGCATGAATCCAGGCAGGTTGACACACATGATCAAGGGGACGCCGCCTGTCGTGGCGATGCGTATCGCCGGATCCGGCACCGGTCTCTGTTCCTTGCGCTCGCGCCTCGGCCTGCCGGGCACGGCGATGCTGCTGATGCTGCTCGCTGTTTGCCTGCTGACACAGAGCGGCATCGCCAGCGCGCAGGCAGACGCTTTTTCGGTAGAGGTGGCTGTGGCTGATCGAGGGGTTGCCGAGCAGCAGGACGCCTACGTCTCCGCCTTTCGTCGAGTGCTGCTGAACAACAGTGGTGACAAGACGCTGCTGAATCGGGACGATGTGCGCGAAGGGCTCAAGCAGGCAGAGCAATATGTGTCAGGTTTCTCGTACCGAACGCCGCCACCGGGTACGGTCATCAGCTCGGACACCCCGATCACCGAGGCTGTACGGGAATCGGGCCAGGCGACGCAACTGATGCTGGTCACCTTCGACCGTCAGTCGGTATTGCAGCTGATCGAAGGACAGCCGGCGGCCGGTCGTGACGAGGAGCCGGTTGCCGCACCGCTGCGTACCGATAGTGCCCTGGTCTGGCTGCTGGTGCAGGATGATGGCAGGGACATCATGATCAGCGATCCGGCAGCCGCCAATGTGCAGGCAAGGGCACGCGAGATTGCCGGCGCAGCCGGGGTCTCCCTGGTCTTTCCGGCGGGCGACGAAGAGGATCAGCTGGCATTGGGTCTGGAGGACCTGCTGGTCAAGGATGTCACACGAATCGCAGCCGCCTCCGAGCGCTATGCGCAGGACACGGTGCTGTTCGGTACCCTGGCGCGCAACGGTGCGCAGGGATGGCGCAGTACCTGGGTCAGGATGCTTGGTGAAAATCAGCAGGAACAGAACTTCGACACGGCCAGTCTGGATGAGGCGCTCAAGCGGGGTCTGTCCCTGTTGTCCGACACCGGGCGAATCGATGAGAGCTACCGCTATGGCGGGCAAGCCGTTTCCGATACCGAGGCACTGGTTTGGGTCGGGTCCTTGAATTCCACCAGCGACTACGCCACCATGATGAGATTCCTGGAAGAACTCCCTTCGGTCAGCACCGTGTATCCGAAAGAGATCAGTGATACGTCGATGGTCTTCGCCGTGCTGCCACGCAGTGCGCTGACCGATGTCGAGTCCGCTCTGGTGACACAGAACTGGCTGCGACGTACAGCGCCTCCAGTGAGCGATCGCCCTGACTCGCTGAGTCAGAATGCCGACCTGGCCCTGGAATTCGGGCGCTAGTACCTGTCGCGGACGTAGCAGAACCAACCATGCATTCTCATCCTCAATTGACGCTGGCACTGGATACGGCACCGGCTGTCTCCTTCGACAGCTTTCATGTGGACAGCTCCACGGCACTGGTCCGGGACAGCCTGCGCGCCTTCGTCAATGGTCAACTGAAAGAGCAGCAGATTTTCCTGTGGGGCGAGTCGGGTACCGGCAAGACGCACCTGCTCAGTGCTGCCTGTCAGGCGCTGGCACAACGTGGCTATCGTGTGGCCTACATTCCCGGAGAGATGGTCAACGAACCCGGTGCCCTGGATGGCATGGAGCAGGTCGAACTGCTGTGCTTCGACGATCTGCAGCGTCTCGATCATGCCTCCGAAGTGGACCTCTTTCATTGCATCAACCGCTGCCGCGAGGCGGAGACACGCCTGATTCTGGCAGCTGATCGGGCACCGGACCAATTGGGCCTGAAATTGGCGGATCTGCAGACCCGGCTCGGTTGGGGACTGGTCTGCCACACCCAGTTCATGGACGAAGACGGTTTGCGTGAAGCGTTTCGCAAGGAGATCCAGGCGCGATCGCTGGAAGCCAGTGACGAAGTGCTCGGTTATGTCATGCGCCGGTTTCCGCGACGCATGGCTGCGCTGAAGAGCATCGTCAAGACGCTTGATGAGGTGTCGCTGAGCGAACAGCGGCGCATCACCGTGCCCTTCGTGAAGAGCATCTTCGGTGAAGCCGAACGCGCGGCCTTGCAGGGGCGATTGCGCTAGCGCGTCCCTTGCCGAGCGGCCCGGTGGGCACAATACCCGGCAGTGAGGCGCTCGCCATGCCTGTCGAGCGACGCGGCCGCTAGTCGACGGGCTTGCGCTGTTCCGGCGGCGTTGGCGTGTAACGGGCATACAGGCTGCTGCCGAGCAGCAGCAGCAGGCTGAACACCACCATGCTCATGCCCAGCCACCGCTCCAGAGCCTGCTGGTTGTACCAGACATCGACACCGATGACAAAGTAGAGCAGGCTCAGAAAACCTACCCACTGATGGGTGTAGCGCCGCGCGTGGAGGATGCCGCGCAGGGGGAACAGCAATGGAACGGCCAGGGCCACGAGTACCAGCGAACGCGGCACCTGCTCGGTCGGAGCCAGCCAGGTGAACCAGTTGATGATCAGCAGGAGCAGGCCGAAGTAGCCGGTCAGGGTCAGCACCCTGCCGACAGCTGCGTGTCGTGGTGATTCGTAACGTGGCTTGCGAGCTTTCTTCGGGTGGCTCATGAGGCCTCCCTGCGCCGTTCGACAGCCAGTTGCCCGGCCAGGGTGGCGACCCGGGAGCCCAGTGCCCGGCACAGTCGGGTTTCCGCCTCGTTCAGCGCGGCCTTGCCGTCTTCTCCCGATACATGACTGGCACCATAGGGTGTACCGCCGCGCGTGGTCTGCATCAGTTCGGGGTTGGAATAGGGCAGACCGCAGATCAGCATGCCATGGTGCAGCAGGGGCACCATCATGCTCAGCAGAGTGGCCTCCTGACCACCGTGCATGCTGCCGGTGGAGGTGAAGGCGGCGGCAGGCTTGCCGCTCAGAGTGCCGGCAAACCAGTGTTCGGTGGTCTGATCCAGAAAGTGCTTGAGCGAGGCAGACATGTTGCCGAAATGTGTGGGACTGCCGATGATCAGACCATCGCAGCCGGGCAGGTCGGCGAGCTCGACATGTGGAGCACCGCTGTCGGGCACGGGCGGCAGGCGCTCCGCACTGCGATCGCCCACCTTGGGCGCGGCGCGAAGTACCGCAGTACAGCCCGCTTGCGATTCCACACCACGGCCAATCTGCTGTGCCATCCGGTAAGTGTTGCCGCCATTGCTGTCATACACGATCAGAATGCGGATCTTGTTGTCGCGCGTCATGCGTACTGGTACTCATTCTTGCTGCCTCTGGTTCAACGAGTGTGTCACATCCGCGCCGGACTTCGTGACCTGGACGATACCTTGCACCTCGATCCTTCACGGTCCGAGCCCTTCAGTCGATAAAGAGCAGTAACTCTCACCCGCAGAACCGCCCTGTGCTAACTGAAGATGCAAAACGATTTGCTGACCCCGTCACCGGCAAGCTGGAGCTGGAAGCGGTGCTCGACGGCCTGCTGATCGATGGCCTGATCGAGGAGTCCAACAGCTCGCTACTGCGCTCCATCGCCCGGCCCGCCGCAGGCAAGCCGCAAGTCGGCCCCCTGGAACGCATTGCTGCCGGTGGCTGGAGCAATGCCCATGATCCGGCGCAGAAGATCGACCTGGAATTCCTGACGCGCTGGCTGGCACGCAAGACGAATCTGCCGTGGAAGCGAATCGACCCCCTGCAGATCGATGTACCCGCCGTGACCGCCGTCATGTCCCATGCCTATGCCAGTCGCTTCAATGTGATCTGCGTCGAGGTTGCGCCCGATCATGTGGTGTTCGGCACGGCAGAACCGTTCTACAACGAGTGGCAGCACGAGCTGCAACGCGTCCTGCAGAAGGAAATCCGGCTGGTCATCTGCAACCCGGCGGATATCCGGCGCTACCTGCAGGAGCTGTATTCGGTGTCCCGTTCGGTGCTCGGCGCCAAGAAGGACCAGGGCTATCAGTCCAGTGCCGTGCAGAACCTGGAACAGCTCATGGAACTGGGGCGCGGCGGCAAGCTGGAAGCCAATGACAGTCATGTGGTGAGCATCGTCGACTGGTTGCTGCAATACGCCTACGAACAGCGCGCCAGTGACATCCATCTGGAGCCGCGGCGGGAGACCGGTGCGGTGCGTTTTCGTATCGATGGCGTGATGCAGCAGGTGTACGACATGCCCGGAGCGGTCATGGCGGCGGTGACCAGTCGCCTGAAAATTCTGGGCAGACTCGATGTGGCGGAGAAGCGGCGACCCCAGGATGGTCGTCTGAAGACCCGCAATGGCGAAGGCAAGGAGGTGGAGCTGAGGATATCCACCATGCCGACCGCGTTCGGGGAAAAGATGGTCATGCGAATCTTCGACCCGGAAGTGCTGGTCAAGGATCAGAGCCAGCTGGGATTCGATTCGCGCGAGGCGGATATCTGGAATGGCATGATTCGCCAACCCAACGGCATTCTGCTGGTGACCGGGCCGACCGGTTCGGGCAAGACGACCACTCTGTACAGCTCGCTGCAACTGCTGGCCACACCCGATGTCAACGTCTGCACCATCGAAGACCCCATCGAACTGGTCGTGCCGGCCTTCAATCAGATGCAGGTGCAGCACAATATCGAGCTGGACTTTGCCGCCGGTGTGCGAACCCTGCTCAGACAGGATCCGGACATCATCATGGTGGGTGAAATCCGCGATCTGGAAACGGCGCAGATGGCGGTGCAGGCCGCCTTGACCGGTCATCTGGTGCTCTCGACACTGCATACCAATGATGCGGCATCGGCGGTGACGCGACTGCTGGAACTCGGCATTCCCTACTATCTGATCCGCTCGACCCTGATCGGGGTGGTTGCGCAGCGCCTGATCCGTACCTTCTGTCCGCATTGTGTCAGCCAGCAGCCCATGGACGAGCAGCAGTGGCAATCGCTGATGGCGCCCTGGAAAGCGCAGACACCTGCGCATATGCACGTGCCGAATGGGTGTCTGGAATGTCGCAACACCGGCTTTCTGGGGCGTGCCGGTATCTACGAGCTGTTGCAGATGTCGCCGGGGGTGAAGAATCTGGTGACCCCGGATGTGCATCTGGAAGACCTGCGCAAGCAGGCCTACAAGGACGGCATGCGTCCCATGCGCATCAGTGGGCTCGGCAAGGTCGCGCAGGGCAAGACCAGTTTCGAAGAAGTGCTCAAGGTGACGCCGGCGCCATTGCTCGATTGAGATTGCGGCGAGGCTGCAGGATAATCCGGACATCTGATTGACGGACTATCCTTGCCGGTGACGACTGCGCCTCCTCTGCTGCTGCGAGCAGCCACCCCTGACGACGTTCAGGCCATGACGGACATCTACGCCCGACACGTGTTGCACGGGACGGGCAGTTTCGAGGAGGTGCCGCCCGATCACCGGGAAATGCTGCAACGCTTCAGTCAGCGGGAAGCGGCATCCTATCCGACCCTGATTGCCGAACGCGGCGGTCAGGTGGCCGGTTTTGCCTATGCCGGCAACTACAAGCCGCGATCGGCCTATCGCTTCACCGTGGAGGACTCCGTCTACATTGCGCCTGAATGCATCGGTCAGGGAGTAGGTCGTCAGCTGCTCGAGGAACTGATCTCGATCTGCATCCGTGCGGGGTACCGTCAGATGATCTCGGTGATCGGTGACAGCGCCAACCACGCCTCCATCAGCCTGCACGAACGCTGCGGCTTCGTATACATCGGTACCGCCAGGGGACTGGGGTTCAAGCATGGCAAGTGGCTGGACATCGTCTACATGCAGCGTGAACTGCATCGCCCCGGATCTGTCTGAACTGACATCTGTGCGGTGCATGACTATCCGCTTGATGACAGACATACTGTTTCGCAAGTAACATCGGGATCGGAATGGTCCGATCGCCTCACCTTTGAATCAAGAGATCAGCATGTCAGATCAGCAGACTTCGAGCCCCATCGACTGGAGCGATGAGCAGTATCGGCAATTCGGCCTGGTACCGCAGATCACCCCGCACGGCTACCATGAGCTGTCGCTGTTCCGCACCGAAACCCTGATTGCGCTGCTCGACGAGTACCCCCGTCGGCATCTGCAGGCCTATTCGATGGGGACCGACCCGGAGAACAACAGCGACTGGCGACAGGTCGATATTGCCGAAGGTACATCGGGCGCCGATCTGTGGCGGGCCGTGGAGACGGGTCGTATCTGGTTGAACCTGGTGCATATCGAAGAGAATCGCGCCGAGTATCGGGAACTGATCGATGCCATGTATGCACATCTTGGCGAGCACTGCCCGCATCTGCAGAACCCGAAGGGTACCCACAGTGCCTTGTTGATCAGCTCCCCCGGCGCGCAGGTCTACTACCACCTGGATGCCGAGCCCAACATGTTGTGGCATCTGCGCGGGCAGAAGGATGTCTGGCTGTATCCGGCCATGGATCTGGAACTGGTTCCACAGGACTATCTCGAGGATATCTACGCCGGTGAAATCGGCGAGAACCTGCCCTACAAGGCGGCGTTCGATCAACAGGCCATGCACTGTCGCCTGCAGCCAGGCGATGCCGCCTCCTGGCCGCACAACGGCCCGCACCGTATCGTCAATGTGGACATGAATGTCTCATTGGCCACCAGCTATTACACACCGGTGGTCTATCGGCGACAGTATGTGCAACTGGCCAATCGTTTCATCCTGCGAAATCTGGGAATACGCAATCGCAGCATGGCCGAAGAGGGCGTGGTACCGGCTGTCAAACGCATGAGCTACCGCATTCTGAACAGGATCCGTCCGTTCAGGCGACGTGAACGCTCGGCCAGCTACATCACCGATCTGCAACTGGACCCGGATGCCCCGTTGAGTCTGCGCAAGTTGTCCGAGCCGCGTCTGGCCTCCTTTGCCCGCAAGAGCGCAGCTGATGGCGGGCAGGCAGTGTGATCGAGCCGGACACCGACTCGCTGAGTATTCAGTGTCTGCAGTCGGCGGAAGCCTTCGAGCAACTGCGGCTCATCTGGCAAGGCCTGGAGCGACTGGACACGCGCTGTACCCCCTTCAATACCTGGACCTGGAACAGTCTGTGGTGGCAGCACTACGCCAGCCCCCGTGACACCCTGGCATTGCTGGTAGTGCGCGAAGGACGCCGGGTGGTTGCCATTGCACCTCTGTATCTGCAAACAGCGCGCATGTGCCGAGTGATTCCAGTCAGGGTTCTGCGTTTCCTGGGCAGTGGCGGTGATACCTCTCCGGACTACCTTGATATCATTGCCATTCCGGCCAGACGCGATGCTGCAGAGCGGATGATATTGCAATACCTGCCCCGGATCCCGGGCTGGCAGAAGCTGCTGCTGAGCGATATGGCCGAGAGCTCCTCGCTGGCCAGGCGGGCCGGCGCTCTGGCGGCACAGCTGCCCGGAGTGGCACTGACGCCGCGATACCATGTGATCCAGAAATCGGCACTGCCGGGAAGCTTCGACGACTATCGAGCACAACTGAGTCGCAAGCGCCGCAAGCAGATCAACCATCGGCAGAATCGTCTGGATGCAGCAGGGCGATGGGAACTGTCGCTGTGCGCGTCGAAGGAGGATCTGGCCGAAGCCTGCGATGCGCTGGTTGCACTGCATCGTCTGCGCTGGGAGAGCAAGCAGGAGGCCGGCGGTTTTCGCAGCGCTGCCTACGAGCAGTTTCACCGAGCGATCATTCGTCAGTTCTTCGCGGACGACGCCCTGTGGCTGGCCACCCTGAAGCTTGATGGAAAGATCATCGGCGTGCAGTACATCTTCGTCTGGCGCGGTGAATTGCTGTTCATGCAGAGTGGCTATTCGCCCGAGCATGAAAACCTGAGCCCCGGTCATGTGTTGTTCACCTATGTGATTCAGCGGGGTATCGAGCAGGGCATGACAGGACTCGACATGCTCAAGGGGCACTATGCCTACAAGTCGGTCTACGCCCGCGACGAGACACGCACGGTGGATGTCGCCTATCTGCGGCCCGGTGTGCGCGCGCTGATGGGGGGAGCCAGGGATCAACTGCGCCGTCGCCAGGGACTGACAGCTGTTGGCGCCTGATCGCCTGCCAGCGATTGACCTCGTCGAGAATTCTGGTAACCATACGAATCATCCGGCGAGAGTCTTCGCATTCGGTCCGCCACTTTCAGGGAACAAACCCATGCTCGAGCGATTTCAGACCCGCGACCGATCCGGTAACCATCCCTGGCTGGCCATGATGGTCCTGTTGCCCTGTTTCGTGCTGAGCGCCTGCGGAGACAGTAGCAGCTCGAGCAGTCCGGTCGAGGACGGCGATGAGCAGGAACAGGAAGACACCGACAATGAAGAAGAGCAGGGGCTCGGGCAGGATGAGATACCGGATGCCGGTGAGATTGGCGAAGTCGGTGAGTTGAGTGGCCCGACCCGGGATGTGCCGGCTGATCTGGTTGATCAGGAACGTATCGGCCTGACCATCGACTCGTCCGCACGATGTTCGCTGGTCGGCCAGAGTTTCGACATGGCGGTGACCCGATCCCTGACGGTTGAGGAACAGGCAGCCGGCGACCTCGACAGCCCTCAGGACGTATCCGCCTATGTCACGTTGACGCAGAGCCTCGGCAATTCACTGGAACTGCTCTCACGTGGCGATGGTGCCATCCAGCTGCAGCATCGCCAACAGGATGTGGTCGGTCTGACCGCTGAACTGGGCACCGGTTCGGTGACAGCCTATCTGGCGGGCTTTGCCCCCGATGCACCGACCAGTGTGGTGCTGCGAAAACCGGTCCCCGGCGGCTGTCTGTATGCCTTGCGCCTGCCGGACTATTGTGCAACCGGCATTGCCAAGGCCGGAAACTTCACCATTGGTGTGGGTGACCAGGCGATCAGCGCTCAGGGCTGTGAGTTGAGCAACCCGGCCGCTCATCCGGTCATCGAGCTGGCAGCACCCGAGCAGTAAGCAAGAGTGCACACGTCGGACGTGTCGAGCGAGTGGTACCCGGGCAGCAAGTAATATTGGAGCCGGCAGACGTGTCGAGAGGGCGATAGTGGCTATCGGTTCAAAGAACCGTGTGCCGGTTGCAACTCTGGCACATATGTGTGATCTGCGCAGCATTTGAAAAAAAACCGGATGGATAAACTGGCCACCGATTAAAGACATGTACACGGTGGAAGTTTCCGGATGCCAGATTCAAGCACGGACAAGACATACATTGACCTCGAGGCGTTGTTCAAGCGCGCTGACGACGTGGTTGCCACATCGGTCATCGGCCGCCCACGACGAGGCTCCGGATACATTCCCAAGGTGGATGCCAAGATACGTCTCAATGCCGAGGTGATGGCATGGCTGAAGGACATGGGACCTCGTCATTACAGTCGCATCAATGGTCTGCTGACAGCCTTGATGGAAATCGACAAGGGCAGCAGAGTCGAGGCAACCACAGGCAGCAGTACTGCCGAGACCACCGGCATCAAGCAGGATGATCCGGCAGTCGACGCCGTGGACGATGCTGACACGGGGTCGAGTCCCGAGGCAGCGACTGACGGCGAGGGCGACGGGGCATCCGGGCCGGAGACGAGAATCGAGCTTGCCGGTACGGGTCAGGGCTGAGGCAGGTCGATTTTTCTGGCGCTGTGTGGCCCTGTATGCGGCCTTTGCAACGGTGGCAGCGGTAGACAGAGCACAGTGGTAGTATCCGGCCAGGCTGGACACGATTCTGCACGGGTGCCTGACGACTGCGGGTGCGTGGCAGGAAAACGGTCAGCCTCTGCCTGTCGCTTTTCGTCTGTCAATGCCTGCTCACTGTTGAACTCCCCGCATGATCGATACCTGGTACAGCCGTAGCCTGCCGGAACAGTCCGTTCATGTCATGGCTGAAGACACGGGTACGGATGTCTGCATCATTGGCGCAGGGCTGGCCGGACTGAGCACGGCACTGGAACTGTTGCGTGCCGGAAGGCAGGTCGTCGTGCTGGAAGCCGAACGTATCGCCTGGGGAGCATCCGGGCGCAACGGCGGTTTTGTATCCCCTGGATATGCACAGGGTTACCAGGCCATTGAAGCTCGAGTCGGTGCCGCCGAAGCGCGGATTCTGCACGGTTTGTCGATCGAGGGCATGCGGCTGGTTGCCGCCAACATTCGACAGCTGGGCATCGAGTCGGCAGCGCCGGTCAATGGCATCATCAGCGCCTGTCGTTATCCAGCCGCTGCACAGCTCCGCGCAAGGCGTGACTGGTATGCCGAGCAATTCGACTATGCGGTCGATTATCTGGATCGCGACGCATTGAGCGAATGCCTGCAATCAGGGCGCTATCACGATGCGCTGCATGATCGCAATGCCTTTCATTTCAATCCGCTGGCCTATGCGCGTGGCCTGGTCGATGCCGCGCGTCAGCTGGGCGGCCATGTCTACGAAGAAACCATCGTGGAGTCCATCAAGGGCGTGCGCGGCAACTGGCAGATCGTCACGCCTCGTGGAACAGTCAATGCACACGATGTGGTGGTTGCCACGGGCGGCTATACCGGCAGGTTGCTGCCGGTGCTGCATCGCAGTTTTCTGCCCATTGCCACGTACGTCATGCTCACCGAGGCCAATCCGGAGCTGCTGGCCAGTGCCCTGCAGACTCGCTCTGCCATTCTGGATGACCGGCGTGCCTCGGACTATTATCGCCTTGTGGACGATGGCAGGCGCTTGCTATGGGGAGGCAGGATCACGACGCGCACCAGCGAACCGCGTGCCCTGTCGCGACTGCTGCACCAGAGCATGGTTGCCACCTACCCGCAACTGAGGGAACTCCAGGTGGATATGGCCTGGTCGGGTCTCATGAGCTATGCGCGGCATCGCATGCCGCAGATCGGTCAGCTGTTGTCAGGCTTGTGGTATTGCACCGCCTTTGGAGGGCATGGCATGGCCACGACGGCAATCGGTGGCAAGGTCGTGGCTGAAGCCATTTTGCAAGAGAGTGACCGTTACCGACATTTTGCGCCGTTCGGACTCGAATACACCGGTGGTGTGGTGGGGCGGGCGGCAGTACAGGCGACCTACTGGCAATACCAGCTCATGGACGCCTGGCGCGAGCGCCGATGAACGGCGATCCGGCGGTGCTCTTCAGGTAATTGTGGCGTTGTCACAGCAGGCAGTCCCGGTGTAGATTCGAACGAATATCATCACGCTGACAGGATTTCAGATGAGTATTCCCTTCATGCGCTCTGCAGCTTGTGAGTGGCACAAATACCCTTGCAGCCTCACCGGCGTATTGGTGGGCCTGTCACTGTCATGCACCAGCGGTATTGCCCAGGTCGCACCGACGATGGAAGGCCAGACCATCATGATGCCCGGCGATGGCTGGTATCAGGTACAGAGCCGCTCGGACTACCGAGAGATCTGTGCGGGAGTCAGTTCCTGCGAGGTGCCGATGGGGCGATATATCGTCATCAACCACACCACGGGTGAGCGATTCGAGGATATCCGAGTCGAGCTGGGTCCGGTCGAGGAAGAACAGATCGTCATCACTGCCAATGGCGTCAGCTGGCCGGACGATGGCTGGTACCAGGTGCAACGGGCCGGCACCTATGAATCGCTTTGCCAGGGTGGGCGCAGCTGTTCGCTGGCTCCCGGCGAATACATTGTCATCAACCACACGAGTGGTCGGCGCTGGGAAAACATCGTTGTTCCCGGCGATGACGGATCCAGCCTGCAGGCCATCGATCTGCGCCATGCGCGCTACTCATCCTCCGCCATCGAACTCTTCTGGGCACGCCAGGCCGGTGCGCAGTCGCCCATCGAATACACGGTGTTTCAGGATGGTGTGGTGATAGGCAGCACCCGAGGCACCAGTTTCTTCATCGAGGGGTTGGCCGCTGATCAGGCCTACGAATTCGACATCAGACCATTTGACCTGTCCGAGGGAGTCTCGATCACCGTGCCGGCATCCACGGATGCTTCCGCTTCGGAACGCCAGCTCAGGCTGGACAATGCTCAGGAACTGCTGGCCAGCCTGGTTGATGTCATCAATGAAGAGGCCATCGACGGCATGTACGACAGCGCGGCGGAGGATCTGAACTTTCAGAACAAGGCCTTCTTCATCAGCAATACCATCGACGACATCGTCCTGCTGGAAGGTGGCGAACAGAACCCTCCCTGGCCGGTGGAAAACGTGTATGGCGAAGAGGACTACCATGACGGAATTCGCTATGCGACCTATACCTGTGCTGCCGGTGGCAGCGTCACGGTGTACCAGGCCTATTCCATCAATTCTTCCGATGCAGTGTTCGACCGCTGCGTGGCAGGCAACAACACCTACAGCGGTACCAGCGGCATTCGCAATCTGGTGCGCGGCAGCATTGTCCGTTACCCGGCCTATGATTTCTCGGTGACCGACAGCAACGGCAATACACAGACGCTCAGTGGTGGCTATGCCTATGGCAATACCTCCTTCGTGGCAACCAATATCGAATCCGGCTGGGACTCGGCAGAGTATGCAGGCCCGGTGGAGGGAGGGCAGTTGCAGGTCCGTGATTACTCCATGACTCGCAGGCAGATCGACAACAATTCGGGCATTGGCAGTGTGACCTTGCCCGGTGACGATGGTCAGCCGATTCGGGTACTGGAGTACCGTGTCGAGAACACGGTGCAGGGTTCCTTTGCGGTCAGCGCTCCCTGGACGGGGGGCAAGACCTTGCAAGTCGTTGTCGATCTCGGCTTCGAGGACGATGTCCTGATCGCCAGCGATCCTGAAACCGGAGAATCCGTGCCCTATTCAAGGGCAGACCCCGAGGAGAGTTTTTTCTGGCAACAGGGCACTATCGAGATTCGGGCCGATGATGGCAGTCGGCTGTATGTCACCCCTGTGGAAGGCGAACGCGATACCTTCATGATCGAGTCCGATGATGGTGGCACACTGGGGCCACTGTTGTGGAATGAGGGGTACGCGGTTCAACCCTGAACGCCAGGGCGGGGTTGCACCAGCTCCCGGGAAGAAGCCGCCATGTCCCGCCCGGGCTGCGTACCGGGCAGGGCATGACGGCCACTTGTCAGCAAGCGCGCACAGCACCGACGAGACGTGCCGAGATGTCTCGAGACGTGCCGAGACTTTCTAGCGGTACACCAGGCCGCCATCGATGATCACACACTGACCAGTCATGTAATCGCTGTCCGGTCCCGCCAGATAGGACACGAGCTGTGCAACATCCACGGGAGTCTGGGCTCTCCCCAAAGCAATCGAACCGACAAACTGATCGAAGGTTTCGCCCTTCCTTGCGCCGGTGATTTCGGCAAAGCGTTCATCGATTTCCACCCACATGTCGGTGCCCACCACGCCGGGGCAATAGGCATTGACGGTAATGCCGTCGTTGGCAAATTCCTTGGCCGCAACCTGTGTCAGAGCGCGGAGGGCGAACTTGCTCGAACAGTAAGCGCCCAGCATGGCATAGCCTTCATGTGCTGCAATCGAGGCGGCGGAGATGATCTTGCCCCGGGTACCGTTGGCCTTGAAGCGGGCGGCCGCCAGCTGGATGCCCCACAACACGCCCTTGACGTTGATCGCATGAATCCTGTCCATGTCGGCTTCGGTAATTTCCGCAATGGGCTTGACTTGCGCGATGCCGGCATTGTTGATCATGATATCGAAGCCACCAAGCTCCGACTCGGTGTGATCGATGGCAGCCGATTGGGCCTCTCGATTGGCCACATCAGCCACGAACGTCGTGACCCTGGTGCCGGCTTCGGCAACCTCGGCAGCGGCCTTGTCCAGCTTCCCCTGATCAAGGTCGACCAGTGCAATTGCAGCTCCATCGGCCGCCAGTCTCTTTGCGATTCCCAGACCGATGCCTTGCGCCCCACCGGTGACCAGTGCAACTTTCCCTTCTATTCCCATGACGTCTGTGTTCCTCTCGTTCCGTGGTTTGTCAGTCAACTGTCGAGCTCTGCAACAGCGCTCTGGTGTCAAGCTGACCGAAGCTGCAGTTGAGCATGTTGACGAGGGAGAATGAACGATGGGGTCAGCCCATGCGAGGCAGGCAAAAGTGACGGTGTCGGTGCAGGTGTTGCATTTGCCACACATTGCAACGCCTTGCAGGGTATTGCAACGGTTGGAGCGGGCCGGAGACAAGTCGGTGTCCGAGCCAGATGTCCGGCATCAGGTCGAAGGCAGCCGAAACGCCGGTCGCATGGCATCGATCATGCGCGTTGCCAATGCCAGCTTGTGCTGTCTGGACTGACCACGACCAACCGGCCCATCGACGAACAGGTTCGCCAGCCCATGAACGGATGACCAGGCCAGCAGCTCTTCGTCGCTGAGCTGCTCGGGGTCAGTGTCGTGAATCGAATCGGCAAAGCCGCCTTTCAGGTTGGCGCTGAGCTGCTCGGCGGCTGCCACATAGGCATCATCACTCGAGTAGATGGTTTCCTCGTTCCACATGGCACGGAAAAAGGCCGGCTTGTCGATGGCAAAGGCGATATAGGCAAGCCCGACGGCGAGCAGAGCGTCCTTTTCTTCCCGGTGCGCGTCTGCATTCGCTGCAGAGAGCGTATCGGAGAGCTGCAACAAGGCACGGGTGGCAAAGGCGGTCAGCAGATCCCGCTTGTCGCTGTAATGACGGAAGGCTGAGGAAGGCGATACCCCCAGGCGCTTGGCGCAGGCTCGCAGGCTGACCGCCTCCAGCCCGAATTGCGTGGCGAGCTCATCCACGGCATCCAGCAGCGATTCGGCCAGGTTGCCGTGATGGTAGCTCCCCTTGTCTTTTTTCATCGGAAGTTTCATGGAATCGATTCTACTCGCCAATGTGATCAGTGTTAACTTTTTTTTCGAAAACGCTTGAAATTCGGATTCATCTTCCGCTACTATATGTGAACAGTGTTTACATGCAGCGGCTGAGGAAGCGGGTCGTTGTCGAAGTTGATGAGATAAAATGCATTGATTTCGAAGAGTGCTGTTGCATTACCCACGCTTCTCGACATCGACAAGCCAAGAGGTATCAATCATGTGTTCATCAAGAAGAAGTACAGTCGAATCGCGCAGTCATCGTTCATGGTCACGCAGCGCGGACGAGGCAGGCCGCAGTGGTCGCTGGACGGGCGTCAATATCGTCGCCATGGTCGCCGGATTCGTGCTGTTCTGGCCCGTGGGCCTGGTCATCCTGTTCTGGATCTATTCGGGTCGAGATGTGCAGGATCTGCCGGGAGCCGTGCGGGAACAGTGGGGCCGGCTGTTCAATGGCAGTAAATCGGTGCAGGGCGAGTCTGACAACGTCGTGTTCAATGACTACCAGCAGACGCAGTACGATCGCATCCGTGAAATCAAGGAAGAAATCAAATCACGTGCGCAGCGTTTCAGCGACTTTCGAATGGATGCCAGGCGTCGTGCCGATCAGGAAGAATTCGATCGTTTCATGGCCAGTGGCAGCAAGGCCGGTGCTTCCGAACAATAGTTCGGGGCAGTGCATCATGAGTGTTGAAGGGGCGTCTGTGCCGGCTGGCACAGACGCAATCACGAACAAGGCCCGGTCGACCCGGGGCAGTCGATACACTGCCGCAGGTCGCCGGGCCTTTTCTCTGCCAGAGCCTGTTACAGGGTCCTGGCAACCAGCATCGATCGGTAATCCGTGTCAGACGATGCGTGCCAGCACATCGGTGCGAGCAATGACCTCGGATTCCGGCTGGCGTCGATCACGATACTCGATTTCGTCGTTCGCCAGCAGCTTGTCGCTGACCACAAAGCGATGCGGGATGCCGATCAGCTCCATATCGGTGAACATGGCGCCGGGACGCAAGGGGCGATCATCGAACAGCACATCGACGCCTGCAGCCTGCAGCTCGGCATAGAGGGCTTCGGCAGCTGCCTTGACGGCCTCTGACTTGACCATGTTGATCGGGCAGATCACGGCCTCGAAAGGGGCAATGGCCATGGGCCAGATGATGCCCCGCTCATCATGGTTCTGTTCGATGGCAGCGGCGGCGATGCGGGTGATGCCCACGCCGTAACATCCCATCATCATGGTCTGTGGTTTGCCGTTTTCATCCAGGACAGTGGCACCCATGGATTGACTGTAGGTATCGCCGAGCTGGAAGATGTGTCCGACTTCGATGCCGCGTACGATCTTCAGTGTTCCACCACCGACCGGGTTCGGGTCACCTTCGACCACATTGCGCAGATCGCGTACTTCGGGCTCCGGCAGGTCACGTCCCCAATTGACTCCGGTCAGATGCTTGCCGTTTTCATTGGCACCACAGACGAAATCACTGAGACTCGCCGCGTCGGCATCGGCGATGATCGGCAGATTCAGGCCAACCGGACCAATGGAGCCTGCATCGCAGTTGGCCGCTGCCTTGATGGCCTCGGCATCGGCCATGACCAGCGGTGTGGCCACTTCGGGCAGATGTTCTGCCTTGATCTCGTTGAGCTGATGATCGCCACGCAGAACCAGCGCCACCACCGGGTCTTCGGTGCCCTGAACCAGCAAGGTCTTGAGACACCGCGATTCCTCCACCTGCAGCTGCGCTGCGAGCTCGGCAATGGTATGCACACCGGGGGTGTCGATGCTGGCCATGCTCTCGCTGGGCGCGGCTCGCGTCCCCTGGCTGACCACGGCTGCCTTTTCCATGTTGGCGGCGTAGTCACCTTCGGTGGAGTAGACCACGGCATCTTCGCCGCTGTCTGCCAGCACATGGAATTCACGCGACATGGCACCACCGATGCTGCCGCTGTCGGCCTCGACTGCCCGATATTCCAGACCCATTCGATCGAACATGTTGCAATACGCCACATGCATCTGGTCGAAACTCTGTTGCAGGGAGGCCTCGCCCAGATTGAATGAATAACCATCCTTCATGATGAACTCGCGCGCCCGCATCACACCGAAACGAGGCCGGACCTCGTCGCGGAACTTGGTCTGTATCTGGTAGAAGTTGACCGGCAGCTGGCGATAGCTCTTGATCTCGCGGCGTGCGATGTCGGTGATCACTTCCTCGTGGGTGGGGCCGACACAGTATTCGCGGTCGTGACGATCATGCAGTCGCAGCAGCTCGGGACCGAATTTTTCCCAACGGCCAGACTCCTGCCACAGCTCGGCGGGCTGCACGGACGGCATCAGCACTTCCAGTGCGCCGGCCCGGTTCATTTCCTCGCGTACGATGGCTTCGATCTTTCGCACCACACGCAGCCCCATCGGCATCCAGGAATAGAGTCCTGAGCCCAGTCGACGTATGAAGCCGGCGCGCAGCATCAGCTGGTGGCTGGCGATTTCCGCATCATTGGGGGTTTCCTTGGCGGTACTGATATGGAACTGACTGGCGCGCATACCCTTGATCTCGTTGGTTAGAGGGGGAGTATAACGAGCCATGGGCACTGCATGTCGTCCTCTGGAGACGACAGACAAGTATCATGTCAGGATGGACGAATCCTGTTACCACTCAATGCTGCCCCATGTCTGATCGTCGACTGCAGGTGTTTCACACGGTTGCCGGCGTGCTCAATTTCACGCGCGCTGCCGAATTGCTGCACATGACACAGCCAGCCGTGACACACCAGATCCGGCAGCTGGAGGAGGAGTTCAACGCGCGTCTGTTCGATCGCAGCAACAATCGGATAAGTCTCACCGCCGCCGGCGAGCAGGTCATGGAATATGCCGACCGGATTCTGGGGCTGTACGACGAGATGCAGGAATCGGTCAAGACGCTCACCGGAGATCGTACGGGGCTGGTGACTCTCGGCGCCAGCACCACCATTGCCGAGTACATGCTGCCGGGCCTGCTGGGCGGGTTTCGACAAGGCTTTCCCGAAGTCCAGATTCGCTTGCGGGTGGCCAATACCGACACGATTGTCGGCATGGTGGCCGACAATTCCATCGAACTGGGCGTGGTGGAAAGCGAGGTCGACAATCAGTTGCTGCGTGTCGAACAGTGTCAGCAGGATGAGCTGTTCGTGATCGTGCCGCCGGGACATGCATTGAGTGGCTCATCGGTGCTGGCAGCACGCGACCTGCTGGGCAATCCTTTCATCCACCGCGAAGATGGTTCGGGGACCCGCAGCGTGATAGAACGATATTTCATTGCGCAGGGTATCACCGAGGGCGATCTGAACTGCCCCTTCGAGCTGGGTAGCACCGAAGCCATCAAGGGCGCCGTGCAGGCAGGTGTCGGAATCTCCATCGTGTCCGGCTCGACGCTGAAAAAGGAGCTGGATCTGGGAAAACTGGTGGCACTGCCGTTGAATCCGCCACTGTTGCGCTCATTCTATCTGGTGAGACAGAAGCAGAAGTTCAGAACACAGCTGATGTACGAGCTGTTCCAGTTTGCGCGTCGGTATTTCGAGGAAACCTTGCCATCAGACAGGGACGCACTGAAAAAGAGCTGATTCAGGGCGAATTCGCCGTGCCCGGATGCGTCAGAAATACGGCTTGACGATCCAGCATCGAACTTGCAATCTGGCTCGCTGTCCATCCGATGCGCCATGCGGTCTTGTCGGGTGTCATACTGTTGTGGTATCCGGAGCCTTAGGCTTCGACCTTTGCTCAACTTGTCATTCAAGGAGTCGTCCAGACGATGTACGACATTTTCCGAGACTGGTACGCCCGGAACTTTTCGGATCCGCAGGCGGTCATTCTCGCATTCCTGCTGCTGATGCTGTTCGGCCTGCTGTGGTTGGTGGGCGATATCATGGCGCCGGTCCTGGTGGCGCTGGTACTGGCCTATCTGCTGGAGAGCGTGGTGGTCACCATGCAGCGCTGGCATGTACCGCGCACCCTGGCCTCGGTGTTCATCCTGCTGATCATTCTGGCCCTGTCGCTGATCGTCATCTTCGGTCTGGTACCGGTACTGTCGCAGCAGCTCACCGGCATCGTCAGGGAATTGCCGGGCATGGTGGGCAATATCCAGGAGCAGATGCTGCGGCTACCGGAAAAATACCCCGATATCTTTACCGTGGATCAGGTGAACGATCTGATCGACAATCTGCGACGTGAACTGACGTCATTCACGCAGAGCGTGCTGTCATTTTCCCTGGCGCAACTGGGGAGCCTGGTGATGATCGCGGTGTACGTCGTACTGGTGCCGATCATGGTGTTCTTCGCACTCAAGGACAAGGACAAGCTGCTGACCTTTGCCGCCAAGTTCGTCCCTCATCGCAGCGAGTTGAGCTTTCAGGTATGGCGCGAGGTGGACGAGAAGATCGCCAACTACATCCGTGGCAAGTTCGTCGAAGTCATCATCATCTGGGTGGTGACCTATATCCTGTTCGCCGTGATGGGCCTGAACTATTCCCTGCTGCTCAGCTTCCTGGTGGGACTATCGGTCATCATCCCCTATGTCGGGGCCATTGCGGTAACCGTGCCGATCGCGCTTATCGGATTTTTCCAGTGGGGGCTGACTGCCAAGCTGGGTTATCTGCTGATTGCCTATCAGATCATCCAGATTCTGGATGGCAATGTGCTGGTGCCCTTGCTGTTCTCGGAGGTTGTCAATCTGCACCCTCTGGCCATCATCGCGGCGGTATTGTTCTTCGGTGGCCTGTTCGGTCTGTGGGGCGTGTTCTTCGCCATTCCGCTGGCAACGCTGGTTCAGGCGGTCATGAACGCCTGGCCCAAGGCGCGAGACCATCAGAGCATGCTGATTGACGGTCCCCGACAAGGCTGATTCCGGGGGTGTCGTCGCAGAGCCTGTCTCGGCAGGGCTGCGCGGTCGTCCGCCGCGCAGCCGGTCTGTTCGGGCCGAGGGTACCGGCGTTGGCTCAGTCGAGTGCCTGCACGGCTGCCAGAACCTCGTCCACATGCCCGGGAACCTTGACCTTGCGCCATTCCTGGCGCAGCACACCCTTTTCATCGATCAAAAAGGTGCTGCGTTCGATGCCCTCGAACTCCTTGCCGTACATCTTCTTCAGCTTGATGACAGCATAGTCACGACACATTCTGTCCTCCGAGTCGGATAGCAGGTCGAACGGCATCTCGTGCTTGGCCTTGAACTTTTCATGGCTCTTGATGTTGTCCTGAGACACACCCAGGATCACGGCCCCGGCTGCCGTGAAGGCGTCGATGGCGTCGCGGAAGTTCTGGCTTTCGGTAGTACACCCCGGCGTAGCATCACGGGGGTAGAAATACAGCACCACCTTGCTACCTTTGAGGCTGGACAGGGAAATGTTTCGCTCGCCAGTGGCGGGCAGATCGAAGGCCGGGGCGGGTTTGTTCAGTTCTGGAGTGCTCATGGGATTTCAGGGCCGGTGTAAACGTTCGGATAGCGGTTGAGAAAGCGGCTGGTCAACAGTACCATTGCGGGATAACTCAGGAGTGAAGCATGTTTCAGGGCAGTATGGTGGCGTTGGTCACCCCGATGCTTGACGATGGTACGGTCGATGATGCGGCGCTGGCCGAACTGATCGAATTCCATGTCGAGGCTGGTACCGATGCTATCGTGGCGGTAGGCACCACGGGAGAGTCCGCTACCTTGACGGTACCGGAGCATGCCCGGGTGATCAAGCAGACCATCGAACTGGTCAACAAGCGCATTCCGGTGATTGCCGGTACCGGCGCAAACTCGACCTTCGAGGCCATCGAACTGACCAGCCGCGCGCGTGAAGCCGGTGCCGATGCCTGCCTGCTGGTAACCCCGTATTACAACAAGCCGACGCAGGAAGGTCTGTTCCAGCATTTCAAGGCGATTGCCGAGGCCGTGGACATTCCGCAGATTCTGTACAACGTACCCGGCCGCACGGCGGTGGACATGCAGCCGGCCACTACCGCACGCCTGTCAGCGCTGAGCAACATCATCGGTATCAAGGAAGCGCACGGTACGGTCGAGCGAATCCGACAGCTGATCGATGCCTGTGTCGACGATTTCATGGTGGTCACCGGTGATGATGCAACGGCCATGGAAAGCATGCTGGCCGGTGCCCATGGCGATATTTCCGTAACGGCCAATGTCGTGCCTCGGGAGATGCATCTGATGTGCAAGGCGGCCATTGCAGGCGATCGCGCGACGGCCGAATCCATCGAAGCTCGCATCGGCGATCTGCACCGCGATCTGTTTCACGAATCCAACCCCATCCCGGTCAAGTGGGCTCTGCACGCCATGGGTCGCATTGGCAGTGGTATTCGCTTGCCGCTGACACCGTTGGCCAGTGAGTATCATGAAGTGCTTACCCTTGCGCTGAAGAAGGCTGGAGCCCTGTCATGAGAACGCCTGGTTCATTGCTTGCGGCCTCCGTTGTCGCCTTCGTGCTGGCCGGCTGCAGCAGTCTGCAGTCTGCCAACAGTCCGGATGTGCTGTATGACAAGGATGCCGAGGCGGCGCGTACCCTGCAGGTTCCGCCGGATCTGACGGACGTCAGCAATACGGAGCAATTCGTGTTGCCCGGCACCAGTGGAGGGCCGGTCACTCGCAATACCCTGCTACCGCAGTTTTCCTCGGCACGCTTCGAGCGGGCAGGGCAGCAGAGCTGGCTGGCCTTCGATGCTTCCGCCGAGGAAATCTGGCCACAGTTGCTGGCCTTTGCAAAGAAGGAAAAGTATCTGATCGCGAAGACAGAACCTGCCGCCGGGCTGATCTTCTCGCAGTGGCGTCCGGCCAGTGCCGTTACCAGGGGTAGTCTGCTGCAGAGCCTGATCGGCGGCGATGAGGAATTCTCGCGGGTAGCGTTTCGACTGGAACGCAATGGTACTGGCAGTCGCCTGTTTGCACGTTCTCAGGCGGCTTCCGAGGCCGTGGCCACGGCTGCCGACAGCGATGCACTGGCCTGGCCGGCAGAGTCGCATGATCCGGAAGCGACCAGCGCCACTCTCGGTCGACTGCTGGTCTTTCTGGGGGTCAACGAGCAGAAGGCACGTGGCATCATCGATGCCGAACAGGCACGACTGGTAACGGACGATGTGCTGATAGTGACCACGGGTTCCGGCCGTCAGCTGGTGATGCAGCGCGGTTTCAGGCCATCATTCAACGCGGTACTGGGGGCGCTGGAAACGCTTGACTACGCGGTCACCAGCAGTGATGACGGCGTGGGACGTATCGAGTTTCTCAATGGCGAGACACCGCTGGTCATCGAGCTGGCCCCGCAGCATGTGAGTGAGGTACGGGTTGCGCTGACAGACACCGGTGGCCGACGTCTGCCGGATGCAGACGAGAAGGCGGTACTGGATGCCTTGCTGGCGCAGATAGCCTGACAATGATCCAGGTTGCGGCACTGGGCAGTGGCAGCTCCGGTAATTCGCTGCTGGTGAAGTCGGAACGTACTACCCTGCTCATCGATTGTGGTTTCACGATGAAGGAAACCATTGCTCGCCTGCATCACCTGGGACTGTCACCGTCCGAGCTGGACGCCATCCTCATTTCGCACGAGCACGGCGATCACATGAAGGGGGTGGGGCCGCTGTCGCGCAAGTTCGGTCTGCCGGTCTGGTGCACTTATGGCACCTATCACCGGGCACGTGACAACCGGTTTTCCTCGGTACGCCTGTTTCACGCACATGAGCCCTTTGTCATCGGCGATATGGAAGTCGATCCATTTCCGACGCCGCACGACGCTGCAGAACCCTGTCAATTCGTCTTCTCCGCCGGTGACGTGCGATTTGCCAATGTCACGGATCTTGGCGCCTGCACACCGCATGTGCGCGAGAAACTCGAAGGGGTTCATGGGCTGGTGGTCGAGTGCAACTACGACAACGACATGTTGCGTAACGGCCCCTATCCACCGAGTCTGCAGGCTCGCATTCGCTCCGACTATGGTCATCTCGGCAACGAGCAGGCCGGCCTGTTGCTCAGGGAGCTGGATCACCCGGAGCTGCAATACATTCTGCTGGGCCATTTGTCCGAGCAGAACAATTCGGATGCACTGGCTCTGGCCACCATGCAGCAACATGTCGAGGATCGACACCATCGCATTTCGGTGCTGGCGCAGCACTGTTGCAGTCAGTGGTTCCGCGTGGTGGCAGAGACCGTGGACGCGGCCCTGTCAGAGGACATGGCCAGCGCGGTCTGATACCGTGGTCGCCGTGTCCATGCTGGCGGTGGCTGGCTTCTAGCCGCCCGCCGCCTGGCGCCGGTTGTCCGCAGCGACCAGTATCGAGATCTGCTCACGCAGGCCATGCACGTCCAGCCTGCAGTATTCCAGCAATTCTTCGCGCGAGCCGTGTTCCACGAATTCATCGGGCAGACCGATCAGTTTGACCGGCGTGGTAACGCCCACAGACGACAGGTGTTCGAGAATGCCAGCACCGGCACCACCGGGTATGGCATTTTCTTCCAGTGTGATGATCAGCTCATGCGATTCGGCCAGGGATTCGATCATGGCGGTATCCAGTGGCTTGACGAAGCGCATGTTGACCACGGTGAAACCGAGTTCCTCGGCCAGTTGCTCGGCAGGTTCCACCATCGTGCCGAAGGCCAGCAGTGCAACTTGCTTGCCCTGACGGCGCAACTCGGCCTTGCCAACAGGCAGGGCTTCCATGTTCTCGTCGACATCGACACCAGGGCCGTTGCCACGCGGATAACGTACCGAGCTGGGCCCGTCGATCTGCATGGCGGTATAGAGCATCTGGCGGCACTCGTTCTCGTCGGCCGGCGCCATGATGACGATATTGGGCAGGCAACGCATGAAGGAGAAGTCGAAGCTGCCGGCATGGGTGGGGCCATCAGGTCCGACCACGCCAGCGCGGTCGATGGCGAAGACCACGGGCAGGTTCTGCAGCACCACATCGTGTACCAGCTGGTCATAGGAGCGCTGGAAGAAGGTGGAGTAGATGGCGACGACGGGTTTCATGCCACCACAGGCGAGTCCGGCGGCCAGTGTCACCGCGTGCTGCTCGGCTATGCCGACATCGAAATAGCGATCGGGGAACTGTTTCTCGAACTCCACCATGCCCGAGCCTTCGCGCATGGCTGGCGTGATGCCGACCATGCGCTCGTCCAGCGCGGCCATGTCGCACAGCCACTGGCCGAACACCTGGGTGTAGGTGGGCTGATTGGACTTGCTCGATTTGTGGGCCTTGCCGGTTGCCGGATCGAACGGGCCGATGGCGTGCAGAGCCAGCGGATCCTGCTCGGCAAACTTGTAACCCTGGCCCTTGCGAGTGACCACATGCAGAAAGACCGGTCCTTTCAGGTCGCGCACGTTGCGCAACACGGCCACCAGGCTTTCGACATCGTGTCCGTCAACCGGACCGAAATAGTTGAAACCGAGTTCCTCGAACAAGGAACTGGGTACCACCATGCCCTTGACGTGTTCTTCGGTGCGGCGTGCCAGCTCCAGCATGGAAGGCACCTTGCTGAGTACCCGTTTGCTGCCTTCGCGCGCGCCGGAGACGAATTTTCCGGACAGCATGCGAGCCAGGTATTTGTTCATGGCACCGACATTGGGGGAAATGGACATGTCGTTGTCATTCAGAATCACCAGCATGTCGGCTTTCACGCCGCCTGCATGGTTCAGTGCCTCATAGGCAAGTCCGGCGGTCAGGGCGCCATCGCCGATGACCGCAACGACCTTCTCGGGCTCCTGCTTCTGTGTGGACAGGGCCGTGTTGCTGCTGTGCGGGCCCTCGGCTGCGCTGCCGACGCGCGAGTGGGTGGCCCGTTGGCGGGCAGCCAGAGACATGCCCAGGGCCGCACTGATGGACGTGCTGGAATGGCCCACGCCGAAGGTGTCGTACTCGCTTTCCTCACGGTTGGGGAAGCCCGCCAGGCCACCCTGCTTGCGGATGGTGGACATCTGCTCGCGCCGACCGGTCAGGATCTTGTGACCATAGGTCTGGTGGCCGACATCCCATACCAGCTTGTCACGCGGGGTGTTGTAGGCGTAGTGGATGGCTACGGTCAGTTCGATGGTGCCAAGACTGGCGCCCAGGTGTCCACCGGTACGCGAGACGGATTCCACCACGAAATCACGCAACTCCCTGGAGAGGGCCGGTAGCTGATGGAGTTCGAGTTTACGCAGGTCTGACGGTGCGTGAATGCGGTCCAGCAGGGGATATTCCGTCGTTGTAGTCATGATGCAACAAAAATGGGTTAACGCGGATTATCCCTGTTGTACGGGGGTATTTACAAGTCGGGCAACGGAATCGGGTGAAATTCCCGAGCTCAGCTAGTAAGTGCGTTGCATGATGTAGGCCGAAAGTGTTCGCAGTTCGTCAAATTCCGGGCCAAGACCGTCCAGGTGGGACAGGGCGGTCTGATGCATGCGCTCGGCATGTTCGCGAGCACCATCGAGCCCCAGCAGGGCGGGGTAGGTGGGCTTGTTGAGAGCGATATCGGCCCCCTGCTTCTTGCCCAGAGTCTCGGTGTCACTGACCACGTCCAGAATGTCATCGACGATCTGGAAACACAGGCCGACAGCGCCGGCATAGCCTTCCAGCCGAGGCAGCAGCTCCGGATCGGCAGTTTCGGACAGAACGGCCGGCAGCAGAACGCTGGCCTTGATCAGCGCCCCGGTCTTGTGGTTGTGCATGTTTTCCAGTTCGTCGAGGGTCAGCGTGCGCCCCACGGACTCCAGGTCGATCGCCTGACCGGCTGCCATGCCCTTGGCACCGCTGGCCTCGCCCAGCACTTCCACCATGCGAAGTTTTGCGGTGTCGGAAACGAGCGGATCACGGTTGAGTGCCAGAATGGTGAAGGCCAGCGCCTGCAGGGCATCACCCGCCAGAATGGCCAGCGCTTCGTCAAAGGCCTTGTGACAGGTCGGTTTGCCGCGACGCAGATCGTCATCGTCCATGGCGGGCAGATCGTCATGCACCAACGAGTAGGCGTGCATCATTTCCAGTGCGCAGGCGGCAACATCGACCCTGTCAAGTGACAGATCCAGCGCCTTGCCGGTGGCGTAGCAGAGCACAGGCCGTACCCGCTTGCCACCATTGGTCACCGCATAGTGCATCACCGTGGGCAGTTGCGTGCCACTGCTTGCTCGCGGCGGCAAGTGCGTCAACAGGGCATTGTCTACGCGCTGACGGTAGTATGTCAGGGTCTCGTGAAACGATTCGTCAACCATGATCGAATTCCGGGAAGCAGTCTTGGTCATCAGTGCTGGGTGTCGGTGTCGAAGTCGTCGAGACTGTCTTCGTCGGCATCGGCATCGGCCGAATCATTCATCAGGATCCTGACTTTCTGCTCCGCCTCACTCAGGCTCTGCTGGCAGAAGCGAGACAGCGATACACCACGTTCGAACTGCTCCAGAGAGGCATCCAGTGACTGTTCACCGGTCTCCAGCGACTCCACGATGGCTTCCAGTTCGCCCAGGGCGTCTTCGAATTTTGTGGATTTCGGGATTTTCTTCGATTTCTGCGCCACTGGCCTGCTCATTGATCCAAACGGCCATAGTTTACGGGATCGTCAGTCGAGCAGGTCAAGTGCTTCGTGTAAACGATGTATACCATCCACGTGCAGTCCCTTGATGGCTTTCTTGGGCGTGTTGCCAGCGGGCACGATGGCGCGTTTGAAACCGTGCTTGACCGATTCCTGCAACCGTTCCTCGCCATTGGCCACGGGGCGGACCTCACCGGCCAGGCCGATCTCGCCGAAGACCACCAGATCGCTGGGCAGGGGACGCGTACGGAACGATGACAGGGCCGCCAGCAGCACGGGCAGGTCGGCGGCGGTCTCCGAGATGCGTACACCGCCGACCACATTGACGTAGACATCCTGATCGAACATGGCAATGCCGGCATGTCGGTGCATGACCGCGAGCAGCATGGACAGCCGATTCTGTTCCAGGCCAAGAGATACGCGGCGCGGGCTGCCGGAGTGGCTGGTGTCCACCAGTGCCTGAGCCTCGACCAGCATGGGGCGTGTGCCCTCCCGGGTGACCATGATGACGCTGCCACTGACGGGCTCGGGATGTCGGGACAGGAAGATGGCAGACGGGTTCTTGACGGCCTTCAGGCCGGATTCATCCATGGCGAAGACGCCAAGCTCGTTGACCGCACCAAAGCGGTTCTTGACGGCACGGATGACCCGGTAGCGACTGCCGGGGTCGCCCTCGAAGTACAATACCGTATCGACCATGTGTTCCAGCACGCGTGGCCCCGCCAGGGCGCCTTCCTTGGTGACGTGACCGACCAGGAAGATGGACGTGCCGGTCTGCTTGGCATGACGCACCAGTCGTGCGGCGCTCTCGCGTACCTGAGCCACGGCACCGGGTGCCGAGCTGAGCAGCTCGGTGTACATGGTCTGAATGGAATCGATGACCATGACATCCGGCTTCTCCTGGCTGGCGTGTGACAGGATGGCTTCCACCTGGGTCTCGGCCAGCAGACGCAGATTCTGCTCCGGCAGACCGAGCCGGCGTGCCCGGAGAGTCACCTGCTGCAGGGATTCCTCACCGGTGATGTACAGCACCCGGTGCTGCTGGCTCAGGTGAGCCAGACTCTGGATCAGCAGGGTGGACTTGCCGATGCCGGGGTCGCCACCCAGCAAGGTGACAGATCCGGAGACCAGGCCGCCACCGAGGACGCGATCCAGTTCGGTCAGGCCGGTGCCGATCCGCGCCTGTTCGACCATCGTGACATCGGCGGCATTGGTGATTCCGCTGCCGCCGGCGTAGCCGCCATAGCGTGCATTGGTGGCCGCAGCCGTGGCGGAGTTTGTCGTGCTGGCAGGCGCAAGCGACTCTTCCAGGGTATT
Organism: Granulosicoccus sp. 3-233; assembly: GCF_052681095.1. Lineage (NCBI taxonomy): Bacteria > Pseudomonadati > Pseudomonadota > Gammaproteobacteria > Chromatiales > Granulosicoccaceae > Granulosicoccus > Granulosicoccus sp. 3-233. Next base: position 147,700 of record NZ_JBQYLE010000004.1, on the reverse strand, counting down.
CCATTCACCACAGTCGGCGCACTGACCACTCCATTTGGAGGAGATCGCGCCGCAGGCGGTGCACTGGTAGCGTTGTTTGACTTTGGACATGCGACAAGTGTGGCATGTTTGACGCGCCGGCTGCCAGCTGTCGAATGTCTTCGCGGGGGCCGATCCCTATACAGTTACATCGCCTGGTAACACCTGCCTCAAGTGCATTGGCCTATACTGCGCGGATGCACACTTCCCGTTCCATTCATCTGCTGATAGCGGCTGCGATTCTGTTCAGTCAGATCGTGTCGTCTGTCCACATGGCCGGGCATGTGCACGTTGTGCACCCCGGGGTGGCCATGACATCGGCACACGCGTCTGCGTGGCCAGCCCATCCGGCTGGTATGACGGAGGCTGAACACCGGGCTCTGCATGAGCATGGCAAACGGAGTTCATCCTCGCCTGATGCCAGCCAGAGTCAGGCGTCGCTGGATCGCTCCTGTGTCATCTATCATGTCTATGCAGGTTCACATTGCGCCGCCATCGGTTCTGCCGTATCCAGTGGCGTGACACCCATCGCATTCCGGCAGCAGGAGTTGCCGCCTCCGGCACGACTGCTGCAGCTTCCCGAGCACAATGCCATTCGTGGACCACCCGCTTTTTCCTGACCCCGACAGTCGTTACCACACGATACCGGCCGGTGTCGTGTCAATCTTGTCTACAGGAAAATTCTCAATGAAAATCATCGCCTTGCCGGCAGCGGCACTGTATCTGAGTTCATCACTATCTGCGGTTTACGCGGCCACGGAGCGTGACCTCGACAGCCATGTCCATGGCGGCGCGAAGCTCAACATCGCGCTGGACGGTCAACAGCTGTTCATCGAACTGGAGTCACCCTGGAACAATCTGGTGGGCTTCGAACACCAGCCCTCAACCGACGCGCAGCATTCGGCTGTCGATGAGGCCCTGCATCAACTGGAGCGGGCGGATGAACTATTTGTCTTCAGCGGTGCCGAATGTGTTCTTGCCGCGGCCGATATAGAGTCATCGATGGCAGCTGATGGCGAGCACCATGAAGAGCACGAAGAGCACGAAGAGCACGAAGAGCACGAAGAGCACGACGAGCACGACGAGCACGACGAGCACGAAGAGCACGAAGAGCACGAAGAGCACGATCACGATGAAGCCGAGTCGCATTCCGCGGTGCTCGTCAATTACGTGTTCGACTGCGCGCAGATGGCCGAACTGGAAACGGTGACCGTCAAGCTGTTCGACATCTGGTCGGGTATGGAGGAAATCGATGTGCAGCTGATCGGGCCAGCCGGTCAGGGCGCTGTCGAGTTGACTGCTGGTAGTGCAAGCCTGGATGTAGGTTCGCTTTTGTAGGCCTGGTCCGGTATCAGTGCCCGTACTGAGTATTCGACATGAATGAATCTCGAGCCAGCCGCTCGGCGATTCTGGAAATGGGCCAGGTGAGTTTCACCTGGCCTCGCCAGAAGCAGCCGGTCATTGCCATTGATCACTTTGCCATCGCGGCGGGTGAGCGTGTGTTCCTGCGCGGACCTTCGGGCTCGGGAAAAACGACGCTGCTGAGCCTGGTGTCGGCGGTCATCCTGCCCCAGCAAGGGCATATTCGTGTGGATGGTGTCGATCTGCGCTCGCTGCAGGGGCGTCACCGGGACCGCTTTCGGGCCGATCATCTGGGCCTGGTCTTCCAGCAGTTCAACCTGTTGCCGTTTCTGAGTGTGGCGGAAAACGTTCAGCTGCCGTGCCGGTTTTCCCGGCGCCGGCGAACGCAGGCCTTGCAGGCCGGCGCATCCTTGCGGCTGGAGACCGAGCGACTGCTGCAGCGCATGCATTTGCCGGGCGACATTCTCGAGCGTCCGGTCATGCAACTCAGTGTCGGGCAACAGCAACGGGTAGCGGTTGCACGGGCACTGATCGGACGTCCATCACTGATCATTGCCGATGAGCCGACTTCGGCGCTGGATCGTGATGCCCAGCAGGCCTTCATCCGTCTGCTGTTCGATGAAGTGGCGGCGGCAGGCTCCAGTCTGCTGTTCGTCAGTCATGACGAGACCCTGGCCAGTGGCTTTGATCGGCAGATCGATCTGGCGCAGATCAATTCGGCCGGGTCGGCAATCGAGTCAGAGTATCTGCAGGAGGCCGGCTGACATGTTTGCCATCGCCTGGAAGAGTCTGCGAAATCGCTGGCCGACAGCCTTGCTGGCAATACTGGCCATCGTCATGAGCGTGGCGCTGATCCTCACGGTCGAGAAGATACGCCGGGACGCACGTTCGAGTTTCACCCAGACGGTATCCGGTACCGATCTGATCGTGGGAGCTCGCAGCGGTGCCGTGCAGCTGCTGCTGTACTCGGTTTTCCGCATCGGCAATGCCACCAACAACATCAGCTGGGAGAGTGTTCAGGATATTGCACAGCGTCCTGCCGTTGACTGGATGGTGCCCCTGTCACTGGGCGATTCGCACATGGGCTTTCGGGTGGTCGGCACCGACAACGGCTTCTTCGAGCATTTTCGTTATGGCAATGATCGCTCGCTGGTTCTGGCAGAAGGCCGGCAGTTCGAGGATGTCTTCGATACCGTCATCGGCAGCGAAGTCGCCGAGCAACTCGGTTATACCCTGGGACAATCGATCGTCGTGGCGCACGGCACCGGCAACGTGGGCCTGGTGGAACATGATCAACAGCCCTTCACGGTCAGCGGTATACTGGCACGTACCGGAACACCGGTAGATCGAGCCGTGCATGTCAGCCTGGAAGGTATCGAGGCCATGCATGTGGACTGGCAAAGCGGTGCCAAGGTGCGCGGGGAAGGGACCAGTGCCGAGACCATTCGCGGCATGGACCTCGAACCCACCGCCGTAACCGCGTTGCTGATCGGGTTGAAGTCGCGTGGTACCGTATTCCGTGAACAGCGAGCCATCAATACCTATGCCGAAGAACCCTTGCTGGCCATTCTTCCCGGTGTTGCCCTGCAGGAATTGTGGGGACTGGTCGGTGTGGCAGAAAGCGCCCTTTTCATCGTCTCGGTCAGCGTCGTGGTCTGCGGCCTGATCAATCTGGTCAGTGTGCTGCTGGCCGGTCTCAACGAGCGTCGCCGGGAGATGGCCATCCTGCGCTCGGCAGGCGCCAGACCCCTGCATGTGTTTCTGCTGTTGTGCATCGAGTCCACCCTGCTGACGATTGTCGGCGTGGTGCTGGGCCTGGCACTGCATTATCTGCTGACGCTGATCGGCGGACAGTGGTTGCAGCACCATTACGGCATCAGTGTGGCGCTGGCGCTACCGGGAAAGAGCGATTGGCTGATCCTGGTGTCGATCGTCGCCGCCGGATTGCTGGCCGGCTTGTTGCCGGCACTCAGTGCCTATCGCAAATCTCTGGCCGACGGTATGGCGCAACGGCTCTGACCGATGCGCATGACAGAACTTCCTCGACTCTGACAAGGAAACGAATCCCATGAAACTACTGAAAATTGCCTTGCTCTCCGCTACCGTCAGCGTCTCGATCTACGCCGCTGCCGTGCAATCGGGCTGGTGGTCATCTTCCAGCGAGCAGGAGGACGTCGAACTCGTCGAGCTGAACTGGGATGACCTGATACCGGCTGATTTCCAGCAGCCGGAGAACCCGTTCAACACGATGACTCAGGAAGAAATCGACAAACTGCTCGATGGCAGTGATGAATCGAACGCTCGCCTGGCACAGCTGCAGGCCGAGTTCGAATACGCGCCGGTGGTCGAATCGCTCGACGGCAAGCGCGTCAAGTTGCCAGCCTATGTCACGCCGCTGGACTTCGATGGGCAGTTGAAAATGAGCGAGTTCCTGCTGGTGCCCTACATGGGAGCCTGCATTCATACGCCTCCACCACCGGCCAATCAGGTCGTCTATGCCGATTCGGGGACACCGATCGAGCTGAACAGTCCCTACGACCCGATCTGGGCCGTAGGGGTTCTGCGTGCCGTGACCGTCAACAGCGATCTGGCTGAAGCCGGCTACAAGCTGGAAGTGGAAGAAGTGATGCCGTACAGCCGCTGATACCAGCGGCTGGCGAAAGCGCGGCTGTCTGTCAGCGTCTACTCGCTGGCGCGGATTCGCACATAACTACCGGGTGCACTTTCAATCGGCTTGAGCTTGCCGTCACCCGGTGTCCGGGCGGCCACCTTGGCGCCGCTCTTGCGAGACAGCCAGCGGTACCAGTCTGTCCACCAGGAACCTTCATGCCAATCGGCGTTCTCCAGCCATTGGTTCGGGTCATCGGGCAGGCTGGTATTGGTCCAGTGGCCGTACTTCCTGGCAGCCGGGGGATTGACCACCCCGGCGATGTGCCCTGAAGCCGCCAGCACGAAGCGGTTCTTGCCGGAGAGCAATTGTGTGCCGGGGTAGCAACTCTGCCAGGGGGCAATGTGGTCTTCCTTGGCCGCCATGAAATACGTGGGCGTCTCCACCGAGCGCAGATCGATGGGCGTGCCGGCCATGCTGATGCCACCGGGTTCGCGCAGCAGGTTCTGCTGGTAGATCTGCCGCAGATAGAACAGCAGCATGGTGGCCGGCAGGCGAGTGGAGTCGCCATTCCAGTACAACAGGTCGAAGGCCATGGGCTCACGTCCCAGCAGGTAGTTGTTGACGACAAACGACCAGATGAGATCGTTCTCACGCATCATCGAGAACATGTTGGCCATGTGTGTGCCTTCCAGATAGCCCTTCTCCGTCACATGCTTCTCGATCTGGGCAACCTGGTCATCGTCGATGAATACCGAGACTTCGCCGGTTTCCTTGAAGTCGAACAGGGAGGTGAGAAAGGTTGCCGAGGCGACGCGACTTGCCTGTCCCTGCGCCGCCAGATAGGCCAGGGTGGAGCTGACCAGGATGCCGCCGATGCAGAACCCCAGTATGTTGACACTCTTCTCGTCGGTGGCTGCCTCGATGGCATCCAGCGCGGCCAGTGGACCGTCCTTCATGTAGTCATCGAAACTCTTGTGCGCCAGTGTCTCGTCAGGATTGATCCACGACACGACGAACACGGTGTGCCCTTGATCAACGGCATGCTTGATGAAACTGTTCTTGGGCTGCAGGTCCAGGATGTAGAACTTGTTGATCCAGGGTGGCACCAGCAGCAGTGGGCGCTTGTACACCTTGTCCGTGGTCGGGGTGTACTGAATCAGCTGCATCAGCTCGTTCTGGAAGATCACCTCGCCCGGTGTGGTGGCCACATTGGTGCCCACTTCGAAGGCGTCTTCATTGGTCATGCTGATCTTGAGCTGTCCCCGGCCCTTCTCGAGGTCGCTCAGCATGTGCTTGAGCCCTTCGACCAGGCTCTGGCCACCGGTCTCCCGAGCCTTCTTCAGCACTGCCGGGTTGGTCAGGGCAAAGTTCGAAGGTGACAGGGCCGAGATGAACTGCCGGGTGTAGAAGTCCACCCGCTCCTGTTCTTTCGGGTCGAGATCGCCGGTATTGTGTGCCAGCCCCTGCAGCCACTTGGCGGAAACCAGATAGGACTGCTTCATGTAATCGCAGACCATGTCCTCGTTCCAGGCCGGGTCCTTGAATCGCCGATCACCGGGCTCCGGTTGTGCACCGGGTGCTGCTTCACCACCGGTGGCGCGTGTGGCAAAGCTCTGCCACACCTTCATCTGTTCCTGCCAGTAGCTGAACTGCGCCTCGACCAGTTTTGCCGGGTCCTGCATCAGCTTGAATGACCAGTCGGCGAAGGCGTTGCTGATGGAGCTGGCATCCATCAGCGAGAAGCCACCGGAGGCAGACTCCTTGGCCTGGCGCTCCCAGAACGCCTGCAGGGCGCGCTGACTCTGCTGCGCGACGTCGTTCATCTGTTGGAGAACTGCCTCGGGACTCGGCTGTTCCGTGTTGCTTGCTTGCTTGTCGGTCATGGGACATCAATCCTGTCGGTAATCAGTGACGAGGAGCCGGACCGGGTCCGGGCTCGGTATCTATCCGGTGCTCCCCGACACGTCCTTGTGGCGTGTTAGTGAACGGTATCGATTCTGGTGAAGTCGAGGGTATTTTCGGGTGGCGAGGATGTCAATGACAGGACCTCCCGGCGCTTCGTGACAACGATGAAAATCACGCAGGCCAGATAGATGCCGACAACCACGGCGCCGATCCACTGGATCTGCAGCCACTGGCTCTGGAAGAGCAGCGTCAGGCCGAACAGCACCACCACATTGCCGGCAATATACGGCAGTTTGCCGAAGCGTTGCGTGGTGATGGACAGATTGTCGGAGTAGAGCCGGATCAGACTGTCAAGCGAGTTGATCACGAAGGTGATGCCCACGATGATCATCGCCGCGTTCAGAAGACCGGTGGTATCGATCTCGTTGGCACTGAAGTGGTACAGAATGGAGAACCAGATACCCAGTGGAATGGACGGAATGACCAGCAATGCCAGCAACAGATACTGTGTCCGCATGCCACCCACGAATCGGGAAGTGAACTGACCGATCATGATGGACCAGGCGAACCACCAGAACAGGTAGAACTCGTGATAGGCGTTGATCGGAATGATGAACTTGTGCAGATTGGTGAAGTAGCCACTCAGCAGGCTGATGTTGGCACCCAGCTCTCCCGGTCCGATGGAGCCTGATGCCCACATCAGAATGATGAGCGCGGCAAACAGAACGGTGGAGCCGACACTGAGAATCCTGACGTAACGGATATCGGTACTGGAGTAGGCGGCCGCCAGAATGACACAGAACACGATGACGTAGAAGGTTGCCACCACACTTTCACCGTCCCCGATTTCCGGGATGTAGGACGGCAGATAGACCAGAAAAAGGCTGGCGGTGAAGGCGCAGGTGCCGATGATCACCATGTTGTTGAGTATCTTCACCAGCGGAATCTCGAAGAATCTGACCTTGGGTTCGATCACGCAGAAATAGAAGCTGGTGAGAAAGTAGAACGCCCAGATGAGAAAGCCCCAGAAGCCGAACTCGATGGCCAGCGGATTGGTGAAGCCGTATTCCGGCGCACTGGCGGTATCGGCATACATCGGGAACTCGCCCAGCGGAAACATGATCAGCCCGACATCCAGACCCGAGGTGAACAGAATGGCGATGAACGTGAACAGCGACACGGGAGTGACACCGATGACCGGCATGTTCCACCATTTGATCACGCAGAACACCACGAGCACGAAGGCCATGAGAATGCCAAAGGAGATGATCAGGGTAAGCAGGTTTTCCATGAAATGTCTCGTCTCCGATAGCGATCTTTCAGACCCAGTGCTGACAACTCTACACGAATGCCGGCAGGACTCCAGCCCGGCCTGAACTCGTCAGACGGCATTTTCCGCTGGCAGGGTGGCTTGCGCCGCTACACCTGCGCTGGCGGCAGACAGCGCAGGCCGAAAGGCAAGGACGGTAAGATCATCCCGTCTTGGTTCACCGGCAGCGTATTCGGCAAATTCGCGTTCCAGTGCCTCGGTCAGGGTTGTCAGGCTGTCAGCACGGTGTTGCCGGACAATCGAGGCGAAGCGCTTGTAGCCGAAGGCGATCCCGCGTGCCCCACCCACCTGGTCGATGATGCCGTCGGTATGCAGCAACAGTCTGGTGTCTGCGCTCAACGCAAAGCGCGTCTCCTGGAACTGCGGGTTGCCGGGCGTATCCGCATATCCGAGGCTCAGGCGGTCGCCCCTGATGCGGGAGGTGCCCTGCTCGGAACAGATCGTCAATGACAAGTGTGCACCTGCGAATACGCCACTGCCGGAGTCTCTGTCGATCATGCAAATGGCCGCATCCATGCCATCGTTCGATCGGGCATCGGTCGAGTACTGATTCAGCAGACCCTTGGTCAGGTCGCTCAGTCTCGTCAGAATGGCCGCCGGCGACAGACTGTCATCCTCGGAGAGTATTCTTTCCAGAGAGGCAATGGCCAGCATGCTCATGAACCCACCGGGCACACCATGTCCGGTACAGTCGACGATGGCGATGGTCGTTCCCTGTTTGCGGGTGTTGATCCAGTAGATGTCACCTCCGACAAGGTCTCTGGGCTGCCAGAGCACCGAATGCTCGGCGAAGGCCTCCGAGAGCTGACTGTGGGTGGGCAGCAGGCCGCGCTGAATGCGAGTCGCGTAGTTCACGCTGTCGAGGATCGACTCGTGAGCTTCACGGATTTCGGTGACGCGCTCTGTTTCGCGGTCCAGCATGGAGTTGTAACTGCTGATGAGCTTGCCGATCTCGTCGTTGGAGTGGTAGTCGGCGTGTCGTGGTACACCCTCCTGCTCGAACTGCTCGATGGCAGTCAGCAACAGCTTCAGCGGGCGATTGATGAACCACAGAAAGGCGGCAATGCCTGCCAGCGTCAGTGCCAGTCCTCCTATCGTTCCCAACAATGCAAGTACGGCAAACTCTCTTGTCAGCCTGTTCGTCAGAACAACGGGGTCGATGCGCACATGCATGCTGGCCGCCGTGCCGACACCGGGCAGGCTGACATCGATGCTTCTGCCCGGTTTTCTGATGCGTGAACAGCCGATCACCGGCCATGACACGGCAGGTGCTTCGCTGGCCTCGATCCGCAGATCCGTGCAGATCACGTAGGGATAGGCGGCAAAGATCGACAGAAGCTCCCGGGATTTCGGGATGTCCCCAGCTCGAAGAAGATCGGATGCGGGCCTGGCCAGGCGATTGGCAACCGTTGCGATCTCTGCGGCAATCTGTCCACTCTGGTCGGTCTTGCGATATTGCAGGTACAGGACCAGCACCACGGCATTTCCCAGAATGCCGAGTATCAGGGTGGCCGCGATGTACTTGAAGAATATGTGTCGCCTGAACAGTGACAGGGCGGCATCAAACGGGTTCATCGGTAGTGCCAGATTAACGGCCCGCCTTTTTCATGGCCTTGCTCAATGACTCCCTGTCGTCGATGATCATCTGCACAACCTTGTATTTACCCTGGATTTTCCTGACGAGATAGTCGGCCGTGATGGAGTCCCCGTTGTCATCGATGAACTCGGAACAGACAAAATAGTGCTCCCCCAGCGATACGATGAAGGGATGGGCATTGGCCGGATATATCACGCGCATGGTATCCGTTCGCGTGTCAAGGTAGAGGTAGCTGCCGTCGCTCAGGATGGAGTCGTTGTAGGTCAGCATGGCGGTCTGCAGCTCGACTTGCAGTGCGGTGGAGAGTCTGGCTGCGTGAGCTGTCGAGAGCATCAGCCCCGACAGCAGAATGATCAGGCTGGCCCATGCGGTTTTCCTGTTCACGTACGTCTCCCGATGCAACAAGCGGTCCGGCCGGTGGCTTGGCAAGTTGCCGGTACCGACCAGAAATTTCCCGGTATTCGGGTTGCAGTAATATTCGTTTTTTATTGCTGTATTTCTATGATACATATGTAGACGTGTGGACGACACTGTTAAATAGTCTCGGATTCAATGCATCCGCCGCAGCATGAAGCACATTGTGCCTCTGCCCGCTGAGGGTGCCGGCCAGGGAGACAGTAGTGAGAGCCAGTAAACTCAATGAGCTGCAGTCACAATTGCACTCACAAGGCATTACCTTCGCCTATTGCGGCTGTATCACCGAAAACATACTCACGGGTATCGGTTCGGCGCTGAAGAACAAGCTGGAGAGCGAAGATGTCGATACCAGGACCACTCGCAGCATATTTGCCGTGTTTGTCGAGCAGATGCAGAACATTATCCGCTATTCGGCGCGACAGGCTTCTGCCGAACAGGATAAACCGTTGAAAAATGCAGACGACCACTCCCGCTACGGCATCCTGACCATCGGTCAGGTGGGTGATGACTTCATCATTCATTCGGGTAACCTGATTGTGGCAGCCGATGTACCCGGTATTCGAGCCAGGTTGACGGATTTGCAGAACAAATCGCCGGAAGAGCTGAAGATTGCCTATAAATCGCAGCTGCGCAATCTGCAGGAGCTGGAGGAAGGGGCCGGAGTCGGGTTCATGGAGATCGCCCGACGAACATCCAGGCCTATTGAATTCGAATTCGAGGAAGTGGATGATGAGCACACGTTCTTTGCCATCAAGGCAACCATCTGAGAGAGATGCCATCATCATGGATGCACTCGAGATACCCGCAACGACCAGAACTCCGCAAGTCTCCTTCAATTTTCCGGAGCACCGATTTCGTCTGATCGGCGAGTCGTATCCGGAGGATGTCACCCGTTTCTACTACCCCCTGTTCGATGCGCTGGATGCCTATCTGCAGGCGTCCCCGACGCACTGTCGCTTCGATTTCGAACTCATCTATTTCAACAGCAGCAGTGCCAAGGCAATCATGTTGCTCATGGACAAGCTGGATCAGGCGGCATCCCGCGGTTGCCGGGTGGACGTGTACTGGTTCCATGACCCTGAAGACGACACCATGGAGGAACTCGGTGTGGATTTCGGGGAGGATTTGCGTGAGGTCAATTTCAGACTCGAACGAATGGTGGTGTGATGTCCACCGCTGACCTTTTCACGCAGGAGGAACAGACGATAGCGGCGACCAATGCGTGGCTGGCGAGGAAAGGTGCGGACCAGGATCCGGACAATCGGCAGATGGTCGAATCGTTGCTGCATGAATACTGCAAGTTGTTCAAGGTGACTCGGCGACTGTTGCGTGTCAGTGATCGCAATGATGAGGAATTGCGCCGCCTGAGAAATGCGGCAGAAACGGCCAAGGCAACCCTGTCGCGTTACTTTTCCCCCAATCTGGCTGAACAACTGGTCGTCGATCCGGATTTTCTGGGTCTGGGTGGGGAGCGGCGCGAGCTGACCTTCCTGTTCACCGATATTGCCGATTTCACCGCGCTGGTGGAGACACATGATCCTGTCGTGACCGTTCCCCTGTTGAACGAGTATCTGGACAACATGACGCAGATCGTCTTTCGTCATGGCGGGACGACCGACAAGATCGTCGGCGATGCCTTGCATGTCATCTTCGGGGCACCGGTGGAACAGCCGGAACAGGCTGCCAGTGGTCTGGCTTGTGCGCTGGAGATCGATGCCTTCTCCGAGTCGTTCCGCAGGCAGAAGGCGGAAGAGGGCATTCATCTGGGGGTCACGCGAATCGGCCTGCACAAGGGCGCGGCGACGGTGGGCAATTTCGGGGGCGAAGTGTTCTTCAATTACACCGCGTATGGCGATACGGTCAATACCGCCGCCAGGCTGGAATCGGTCAACAAGCATCTGGGGACGAGAATCTGCGCCAGCGCCACGGTGGTTGACGGCATCACCGGCTTCATCGGTCGTCCGGTAGGCACACTCATTCTGAAAGGCAAGACCTCCGGCCTGAAGGTGTTCGAGCCGCTGGCGCCGGAGCAGATGTGCAGTTCGGTGGTGGCGGCGTACAACGCGGCCTACGAGAAACTCGAATCCGATGATCCGTCAGCAAAGCAGGCGTTTGCAGCGATCGTGGCCAAACACGGTGAAGACCCCTTGGCAATTTTCCACCTGGTGCGCCTGCTGGCAGGAGACAGCGGCAATACCATCGTGGTCGATGAAAAATAGCATCGCCGATACTCCACTCATGAGCGTTTGATCGACACGACCATCACGCGGCCCTGGCTGACTTCGAACATCACGTCGACAGGGCCGACCAGAACACCCCAGTGTTGCCCGGGTTTACCGTCCTTGCCACGCTCGTAGGCCGGACGTGGATCCTGAGCCAATGTCTGCTCGATCAGCCTTTGCAGACCGAGTGAGCCGGTTGCCACGAGGTCGCAGCCGGGCTCGATCTCGGCCAGTCGTTGCAGCGCTTGCACTGTCCAGCCAACCTCGAGGCCATCCTGAAGCTGGGTTGCCCAGTCGGACCTGGCGTCCGGTATGGCATCGACAAACGGCACATAGGGCTTGATATCCAGTACCGGCGTGCCATCGAGAAAGTCACCACCATCCACCAGGACACGAAACCGATCCTTGTCGAACCTGACGTCGCGCAGGGCCACGGCGCTCAGCCCGATCGGGTTGGGTCGATTGGGACTGCGCGTGGCATAGACCCCCATGGTCTTCTTGCCGCCGAGTCGCGGTGGCTGTACCAGGGGCTTGAATCGTGAATAGCTCTGGCCATGAAAGACGAACACCACCCACAGATGGGAGAAGGAGCCGAGGTCCCGCAGTGCCAGTTCGTTGTCCCTGGTGGGTTCGAACTCGATGGCTGCCACGGCGCTGTCCACGAGGCCAGGCTGTCTCGGGATGCCGAAGCGCTGGCTGTAGCAAGAGCGGATGGTGGCGATGGCATCCATGGAAAAGGTATCGCTGAGCATCAGTGGTTTCGAGCATTGAAGACCAGGCAGGTCTGCCATGAGTCGGCAGGGGCAGATCCCACCCGAGAGCCCGTCATCGGGCAAGACGGGTCGTGGAGTATCAGTCGCCGGCGGCAGCGCGTGAACTGCGGTTTTCCTCTTCGCTCTCATCCTGCAGGGCAGGATCGATGCGTACCTGCTGCACCTTGTTGTCCTCTACGGCGAGAATGGTCATCGAGTGACCATTGAGAGTGAACACCGCACCTTGCGGTGGGAAGTTCTCGAAGTGTTCGACCACAATTCCGTTGAGCGTCTTCGGTCCTTCCGATGGCAGTGCCCAGTTCAGCGAGCGGTTCAGATTCCGTACCTGGGCGGTGCCATCGACGATGTAGCTGCCGTCGGGCTGAGGGCGAATCTCGGGGGGCGAGATTTGCGGGTCGTTGTCGAATTCTCCGACGATCTCTTCGAGGATGTCTTCCAGGGTCAGCATGCCCTGGATGTCGCCGTATTCATCCACGACCAGACCCATGCGGCGCTTTTCGCGCTGAAAATTCAGCAGTTGTACCGTCAGCGTGGTGCCTTCGGGAATGAAGTAGGGCTCGCGAATGACACTTTCGACATACTGGCGTGTGATCTTGCCGGTACGCACCGCTTCCAGCAGGTTGCGCAGGTACAGGAAACCGACCACGTTGTCGATGCTCTCGCGGTACATGAGCAGACGGCTGTGGGTGCTGGCACTCAGCTGCTGCAGCACTTCGTCCCAGGGGGCCGCCAGATCCACACCGACCACCTCATTACGCGGCACCATGATGTCGTTGACCGATACCGTGCCCAGATCGAGGATGTTGACCAGCATTTCCCGGTGTCTTTGCGGAATCATGCCGGCGGTTTCGTTGAGTACGGTGCGCAGTTCCTCGCTGGACAGGTGCTCGTCATCGCTGACAGCATCGGTTTTCAGGAGCTTGAGGATCAGGGTGCTGACCCAGTTGGTCGCGGCAACCAGTGGGTAGGTGGCGATCATCAGCGGACCGTAGACGGCCGATGCAATGAAGGCGAATTTTTCCGCGCGCCGGGTGGCAAAGGTCTTCGGCGTGACTTCGGCAAACACCAGAATGATGATGGTGAGCAGGCCGGTAGCAACCGCAATGCCGGCTTCGCCCATGAGCCGGAGGGCAATGACGGTGGCAATGGCAGACGCCAGAATGTTGACGAAGTTGTTGCCGAGCAGAATGAGGCTGATGAGCCTGTCGGGTTTTTCCAGCAATTTGGCGGTTCGCTGGGCTGCCTTGTGCCCGTTATTGGCTTGATGACGCAATCGATAACGATTGAGTGACATCAGTGCCGTCTCAGACCCCGAGAAGAAACCTGAGATGATTACCAGCAAGACCAGTATGGATACCAGTGCGCTGATGGGTATGCTGTTCAAGAACAACCGGCCTGCTTTTGCTTGTGGATGATTGCACTATAGCAACGAGTAAGCCGTTTTGAATACTCGTATTCCAACTAAGTGCTCTGTTACACGGTAAGGCAGGCACTCCGGCAGGTTATTGCAGCACGACCTCCAGCACCACTTTACTGCCGAAGTAGGCCAGCACCAGCGTCGCAAAGCCTGCCAGAGTCCAGTGCACGGCTTTCTTGCCACGCCAGCCGAACTGCCAGCGGCCAAACAGTAATATGCCGAAAATGCCCCAAGCTATGCAAGATAATACGGTTTTGTGCACCAGGTGCTGGGCAAACATGTCCTCCAGGAAGAAGAATCCGCTGGCCAGACTCAGTGTCAGCAGCACGAATCCGGTACTGAACAGGATGAAAAGCAGTTCCTCGGTGGAATCCAGCGGCGGCAGCGCGCGCATGAAGCCCCCCGGTTTGTGGCGAGACAGGAAACGGATCTGGATGGCCACCAGAACGGCCTGCGCGGCCGCCAGGGCAAGCATGGCGTAGGATACCAGCGACAGGAAGACATGGATCTGCACGGCACTGCCCTCGATGGGGGTGCCGCCGGCTGACGCATGACTGCTGATCAGGGAAATCGCTGCCAGCGGGTAGACGGCAATACCCAGGTAGTCGGCCGGCTGCCGGAGACATAGCAGGATGTGCAGCAACACGATGGTCAGGGTGGTGGCGGCAATGGCCGTGAGTAACGGCAGGGACAGTGCCCCGGGCAGGCCTGCTTGCCGATAAACGAGCCAGCCGTGCAGCAGCGCGGCAACGGCTGCCAGCAGTAAGGTCTTGCGGCGTCGACCCCCGCGAGCCGCAGCCCCATGCGTGCTGTCAGGGCTGTTCGGACCGCCGGACATGATCATCTGGTCGAATCGGGGTGCCTGATGGGCCAGTGATCGGGTCAGCAGTGCGCTGGCAAGGCTGTAGAGCGCGACTGCAATCAATGGAATGATGTAGCTCACGAAAATTTGCCTGTAGCCTCGGCTTGATGCGGCAGGTGTGTACCTGCATGAAAGATCCTGTACAGAATAGCATGCAGCACCGAGGGCCAGTATGCCTTGGAAAACGCGCTCGTCAGGTAACTTTCCGGCCCGCCGGTCACACAGAAGGCTGCTCGGGCCGGTATGCTGCGGGCATGGAAAAAGCTGATCGCGAAAAACTGCTGGAGCGGATACGCAAGCTCTACGCCATGGGCCTCGAGAGCGAATCCAGTCCGCATGAGGCCGAGATCGCGATGCGACGCTGTCAGTCCCTGATGGCGAAATTCGGCATCACCGAAGCGGATCTGGAAACCTCGGAGTTCGGTGCCAGTTCCATCGGCAAGGACTTTCGTGCCGTGCCCAGTTATGTGGGGGTGCTGGGCTCCGCGGTGGCCTTGCTGCACGACTGCATCTGCGTCAAGGGACGTACCATCGAGTTCCGCGGGTTCAGTATCGATGCGGAGGTCGCCTCCCTGACCTATGGCTACCTGACCGATGTCATGGAGCGCTCGCTGAAGGCGCGCAAGCGCGATGGCGAGGTACCACCGGGTCGGTCAGCCAGCTTTGACTACCGCGTCGGCTTCTCGCTGGCCGTGCTGGAGCGCGCCCGCAAGATCGACCGCGAGCGACGTGAAGCCGAAGAGGCGGCGCGACAGGATGCCAAGAGCGTAAGCGGTGATATCCCTCGCGGGGCCAGCCTGACGGTACTCAAGCGCGAGATTGTCCGGGAAAACTGCATGGAAGGTCTGACGATGGGTCGCCCGAAACGTGTGCGATACCGCAATGGCCGGGCACATTCCGCTGGTTCGGATGACGGATCCCGCGTGTCACTGGACAAACAGGTGGGCGGCCGCAGGCAGAAGACCATTACCAACGCGTGAAAGCCCACCGCGCGCTCCCGTATACTGTGGAAAATCTGTCGGCGGCCGGCGTTTGCCGTGTGATCACCGACACCCACCCAACACGAGACAGGACCGAACATGTTCGACAATCTCAGTGAGCGTCTAGGCCGTACGATCAAGAACCTTCGGGGCCAGGGGCGCCTGTCCGAAGACAATATCAAGGACACGCTGCGCGAAGTTCGCCTGGCCTTGCTGGAGGCCGACGTGGCGCTGCCGGTGGTCAAGCAACTGATCGACTCGGTTCGCGACAAGGCCATGGGCCAGGAAGTCATCGGCAGTCTGTCGCCGGGGCAAGCCTTCATCAAGGTCGTCAATGACGAGCTGGTGGCGATCATGGGCGACAATGCAGAGCCACTGAATCTGGCCACGCAGCCACCCGCCGTCGTCCTGATGGCAGGCCTGCAGGGTGCGGGCAAGACCACCACGGTCGGCAAGCTGGCACGTCTGCTCAAGGAGCGCGACAAGAAGAAGGTGATGGTGGTCAGCTGTGACGTCTACCGACCGGCGGCCATCAAGCAACTGGAGACGTTGGCAGATTCAGTGGGTGCGATCTTCTTCGCCAGTTCGATAGAACAGTCGCCGGTGGACATCGCGCGTGCCGCTCTGGATGCCGCGCGCAAGCAGCTGGTGGATGTGCTGCTGGTCGATACAGCTGGTCGTCTGGCCATCGATCAGGAGATGATGGCCGAAATCCAGGATCTGCACAGCGCCATCAAGCCGGTGGAAACCCTGTTCGTGGTCGACAGCATGACCGGTCAGGACGCCGCCAATACGGCTGCGGCCTTTGGTGAAGCGCTGCCGCTGACGGGTGTGGTATTGACCAAGACAGACGGTGATGCACGTGGTGGTGCGGCGCTGTCGGTGCGTGTCATCACCGGCAAGCCCATCAAGTTCATCGGTGCCGGTGAAAAGACCGATGCACTGGAAACCTTTCACCCTGACCGAATCGCCTCGCGCATCCTGGGCATGGGCGATGTCGTCAGTCTGGTGGAAGAGGTCACGGCCAAGGTCGATCATGACAAGGCCGAGAAGTTTGCCAACAAGATGCGCAAGGGCAAGAACTTCGATCTCAACGACCTGAAGGACCAGCTGGAGCAGATGGCCAACATGGGCGGCATGGCGGCGCTGATGGACAAGATGCCTGGCATGGGTGAAGTGCCCGATGCCATGAAGAAGAAGATCGACGACAAGCAGTTCATTCACATGATTGCGCTGGTCAACTCGATGACCGAGCAGGAACGCAAGTACCCGGCGATACTGAAAGGGTCACGCAAGAAGCGAATTGCCGCCGGGGCCGGCTTGCAGGTTCAGGATTTGAATCGCTTGCTCAAGCAGCATCAGCAGATGGCCCGTACCATGAAGAAGATGAGCAAGGGCGGCATGGCCAAGATGATGCGAGCCATGCAGGGCAAGATGCCGCCGGGCATGGGTGGAATGGGCGGTATGGGTGGCATGGGGATGAAGTAGCCCGCGCCGGTTCATCCGGGCGAACCCGCGCCAGGCCGCAGGCGTGCTGCGTTTTGCAAGAATGATTGTGGGGCGTCAGGGCGTCAGGGCGCTCGGGTCGATCGTGGTCGAGGTGTCGAACTTGCTGCGCCTACGCGAGAGCAGGGTGCGGAATTTGCGCAGGTTGTCGTCGGCGTACAGCACCGCATCGCAGAAGCGATCATAGGCCTGCATGTCGGGTACCGAGATCACCAGTATGAAATCGATCTCGCCGGTGACCTGATAGCACTGCTTCACCTCGGGTCTGGCAATCGCACGATCCTCGAAGCGCTTGTACAGGCGCTTGTTGTCTCGCTCCATGGTCACTTCGATGATGACATAGAGACTTTCGGCGATGGCTTGCGGGTTCAGCAGAGCCACGATCCTGTCTATGACGCCGCTCTGGTGTAGCCGCCTGACCCGTTTCAGGCAGGCGGAGGGGGAAAGCCCGACCTGTTCGGCCAGTGCCTGATTGGTGACATCGGCATTCTGCTGCAGTTGCTCGAGAATCCGTTGATCAATGGCATCCATGTGCAGATTATGCACTCCGTGCTCATGAAAACGCCAAGAAAGTTTCTCACCGGGCCCAATCGGACACAATATTCTGCGTCGCTGCAGGTATCGTGGTGCTCCCTCGACAGACAATGGATCTTCCCGCGTGGCATTTTCACATTACTGGCGGCAGGCAATGGCGCTGCTGCGCGAAACGATTCAGGTGTATCTGGTGCTGCTTCGCATCATGGTGCCGGCGCTGATCGTCGTGAAGCTGCTGCAGGAACTGGGTATTCTGGATCTCATCGGATTGGCGCTGGGCCCGGCCATGGCCCTGGCGGGGCTACCGGCCGTGCTGGGCATTGTCTGGGCAACCACCTTGCTGAGCAATATGTTCGCCGGCATCATCGTGTTTTATGACATGGCTGCCGGTCTGGCCTTGACGGTGGAGCAGGTCACCGTGCTGGGGACAATGATGCTGCTTGCCCATTCCATACCCATCGAGGGTGCGGTCGCGCGTCGGGCGGGAGTACCCTGGTGGGTCACCATTGCATTACGAGTGGGCGGTGCCCTGCTGTTGGGCATTCTGTTGCACCTGGTGTATTCGCATTTCGAGCTGTTGCAGGAGCCACTGGTGAGGGTGTGGCAGCCGGTGGGCTCGGATGGCAGTCTGTGGTCCTGGGTGCTCGCTCAGCTGCAGGCACTGGGCATGGTCTTTCTGGTCATTCTCACCCTTATGCTGCTGTTGAAGCTGCTCCGACTCATCGGGCTGGAGACACTGATACACATCGGCCTGTCACCTTTGCTGCGACTCTTCGGTCTGGGGCGCTCGGCTGCCAATGTCACGGTCATCGGTGTGGCGCTGGGTCTGACTTACGGTGCCGGTCTGCTGATCCGGGATCTGGACGATGGCATGCTGAGCCGCCGCGATGCCTATATTGCCCTGTGTTTTCTGGGACTGCTGCACAGCATGATCGAAGACACCCTGCTGATCCTGGCTCTGGGTGCCGATCTGTCCGGCATTCTCTGGGCTCGATTGGTCTTCGGCATTGTGGTGATCGCCATACTCGCTCGCTTGATGCCACCGGGGAAGTGGCAGGTGTCCCCGGAACCTTCCGTATGAAGCAGGAGTGAACGGGTCCGGTTATCATCTTCGTTTTCCGTCCCCGAGCTTGCAAGGATCGTTTCGTGTCACGGCGTATCACACTGCTGGTATTTCTTTTCTGTCTGGTCGCAGCGGCGCGCGCCGATGATGATTTGCTGGCCGGGTTTCCGGCTCCACAGCAGGATTTCCAGGCGCATATCGAGGAGGTACGCCGCTACCTGTTGGAGACGCAGCTGCCGGAGCGCCGAGCGTCGGATGTCGAATACAACATCCCCTTCGAGATGCCGGCCAGCAGCGATGTCCCTCATCGCGGCAGATATCTGCTGATTCATGGATTGAACGATTCACCGACGGTCTGGCGTGACATGGCCAGAGAGCTGGCGCAACGCGGCTACGATGTCAGGGCCATTCTGTTGCCCGGGCATGGCAATACACCGGAAGCTCAGCTTGAGGTGACCTACCGGATGTGGCTCGACGCCGCACGTTTGCAGCTGGAACTGTGGCGTCAGGGGGACGAACCGTTCTTCATTGGAGGTTTTTCACTCGGCGGTGTCATCGCGACCATACTGGCCATCGAATACGAGGGAATCGATGGTCTGCTGCTGTTCTCGCCGGCCTATTACAGTACCCGCAACTCTCTGCTGCGATGGGCTTCACTGGTATCGCATGTGAAGCCGTGGGTGTTCGGCGGCATGATCATCGAAGACAATCCGTCAAAATACAACTCCATACCCATCAATGCGGCGGCGCAGTATTACAAGAGCACGCGATACCTGCATGATATCTGGGGATCGAAGAAGCTGGACATGCCGGTCTTGATGGTTGCCTCCATGGACGATTCGGTTGTCAGTGTGCAGCGTGTGAGACGTATTTTCAGGCAGCGATTTTCCTCACCACGCAAGCGACTGCTGCTCTATGGCAATGGTGATGTGCAAGCGGCTGACGGGGAAGTCGTGAGAAAGAGTGCCTACCCGGAGTATCGTATTCTCAATCAGGCTCACATGAGCGTGCTGGTGGCCCCTGATAATCCGTTTTACGGCGCCAGAGGGAAGCAGCTGGTGTGCAACGGCAATGAATGGCCGGTTTTCAGCGCCTGCCTCTACTACCAGAAGGATGATCGCTGGCGTGGCGCAGAAGGGACCGCGTCTCCGGACAAGGTGCCGATGGCGCGCACGACCTTCAACCCTGACTTCGATTTCATCATGCAGCAGTACGATGAGGTCTTTGCCATCGACAGGTAGCAGGGGCCTTCGCAAGGCGGCTACCGGCCTGCGGCAGCCGTGGTTCAAGGCCCGGGGGGCTGCAGGATATCCTTCAGATCCGGACTTGTATTGGCAGGTTCGATGGCAATGCTGTGTTCCAGGTGACGCAGATGGTGTTCGATACGTTCCATCAGGACGCTCTCCTCGCCTGCCTCGATGGCATCGACTATCCGCGCGTGTTCCTCATCACCACACAGAGGGGCCTGTGAGGCGGAGTACATGCTGATGATCAGCGAACTGCGCATGACCAGCTCGTTCAGAAACTCGTCGAGAACCTCGTTACCGCACATCTCCCCGAGAATGAGGTGAAATCTGCCGGACAGGCGAATGGCATCCCTGCGTTCGCTTGACTGTCTGGCTGCATGTTCCTGCTCGACATGGTCACGCAGCCGGGCGATGTCCTCGGGTCCGGCCAGACGCAAGACATTCCTGGCAATGACCAGCTCGATGGCACGACGGGCCTGGAAGACGTTGCGCGCTTCCTCGGGGGTCGGGGTGGCAATGAATGCGCCACGATTGGGCTCGAGTTTGACAACTTTCTGTGCTTCCAGTGTCGCCAGAGCGCGACGGACATGTGCACGATTGCAGTGATAGATCTCGCAGAGATCCTGTTCCCCGAGCTTTACTCCTGCCTTAAGGCGGTGCTCGGCAATTGCTTCGAGAACGCCTCCGACTATCGATTGTTCGGGAGCCTGTGCCATCGGGGATGCTTCAAGTGACTGATTTAAAGTGAAAATTCTACCTCATTTAACGGCATTGCTGCTAGCTGCCGGAAATTGTGTCGAAAGCAGTGCAGCAGGAATCTCTATGCACCATTTATGATCATTTACAATAATACTTGTGATTGTTAACAATATTGTGTAGCTTGTTTGTCAATCAATCTGTCAGGCCGCATGAGAAAGCGTTATGAAAATTCTGGTAGTCAATCCGAATTCCACCGCCTCGATGACCGAGAAGATCGCGCAGAGTGCTCGCGACTTTGCCGGCCCCGGGGTCGAGATCATTGCCCGCACGGCGGTGGGCTCTCCCGCCAGCATCGAAGGCCACTATGACGAGGCCATGTCGGTCGGGCCCTTGCTGCACGAGGTCATTGCTGCCGAGAAGGCGGGTGTGGATGGCGTGGTGGTGGCCTGCTTCGACGACCCGGGAATCGGTGCCTGTCGAGAGGTTGCCAGTGGTCCTGTCATGGGGATCTGCGAGGCCGGCATGAAGGCCGCCACCATTCTGGGTACCAGTTTCTCGGTGGTGACCACCTTGCCACGCTCGGTGCCTGTCATCGAGGAGCTCGCCCGTCGCTATGGCGTCGATCACCACTGTCGACGTGTGCGTTCGGCGCAGATTCCGGTACTGGCCCTGGAGGAAGAGGGGAGTGATGCCAGAGAGCGAGTGAAGGCGGAGATTCTGCGAGCCATCGACGAGGATCACTGTGAATCGGTGGTGCTCGGTTGTGCCGGCATGGCCGATCTGACCCGCTGGCTCAGTGACGAGACCGGCATCCCCGTCATTGACGGGGTTGCCGTGGCCGTGAAATTCGTCGAGGGACTGATCAGCGTCGGACTCGGCACCAGCAAGATCTGCGCGTATGCGCAGCCCAACTCGAAGTAGAACGGAGAGACAGCCATGAGTACAACAGCAGAACAGGTCGTCAACGAACACTCGGCAGGAGTGGTAGAGCAGAAGGGCATGGGTGAGGAATCACTGGCCCCTCAGAAAACGCGAATCATGGGGCAGTGGTCCTATCTGTTCGCCTGGCTGGGTGGCTGTGTCTCGATCGGCACGTTCACGGTCGGCTCGGGGCTGGTGGGTACCCTGAACCTGTTGCAGACCGTGATTGCCATCGCCATCGGTTGCGCGGTCATCGGCATTGCCCTGACCATCAATGGCGCGGCCGGTCATAAATACGGCATTCCCTTCATGGTACAGGCCCGCAGTGCCTTCGGCTTTTCTGGAAGTCGCATGCCGGCTCTGGTGCGCAGTGTGCCGGCCATCGTGTGGTTCGGATTCCAGAGCTGGATAGGCGCAGGTGCCCTCAATCTGGTTTCGGCCACCCTGTTCGGCTACGACAATATCGTGGTGTTCTTCATCGGCTTCCAGCTGTTGCAGATTCTGTTGTCGGTACTGGGATTTCATGGCATCAAGTGGCTGGAGAACATCGGATCGATCTTCATCATCGGCTCGCTGGTCTACATGTTCTTCAGCGTCATTGACAAGTATGGTGAGCAGATCTCGACGAACCTGGTCAATGTCGAGGGCACCTGGGGAGCGCCGTTCTGGGGTGCCACCATGCTGTTTCTGGGCGTCTACAGCACGATGATGCTGAATGTCTCCGATTATTCGCGCGAGCTGGAAACCCGGGTGTCGAAGTTTCGGCAGGTGGCCATCTATGCCAATTCGATTCTGCCAGCCACTCTCTTCATGGGACTGATCGGACTGATGGTGTCCGGCGCCACCGGTGAAGTGGACCCCATCAAGGTCTTCTCCAGCGCCGTGGACAACAAGCCGCTGCTGGTCATCACGCTGCTGTTCATCGCCTTTGCCCAGGTGACCACGAATGTTCTGAACAACGTCATTCCCCCGGCCTATGCACTGATGGACGTATTCGGTCTGAGTTTCAGGAAATCTGCCGTGGCTGTCGGTCTGCTGGCTTTCTGCACCTTTCCCTGGGAACTGGTCAAGGATGAATCGGCTGCCGGACTGAGCCTGTTCATCCAGACATACTCGGCCTTTCTCGGTCCCATCTTCGCCATACTGGTGGTGGATTACTACATCGTGCGCAAGCGTCAGCTGAACCTCGACAAGCTCTATGACGCCAACGGGCCGTACAGCGGTATCAACTGGGCAGGTTTCATCGCGGCACTTGTCGGAGTCGTGGTGGCATTGATTTTCTCCGGTATTTCCTGGTACGCCAGCCTGATTCCGGCCGGTCTGAGCTACTACGTGCTGATGAATACACTGCCTTCAGCGGCTCGATTCAAGAGCTGAAGGATCGCCTTGCCCCGCGGTTGGCCGGGTCACTTCCCGCCAACCGGTTCACCCTCATTGATCCCGTTTTGTCCATCAACAGGAGAATCATCGATATGCTGTTCAGAGTCACATCCGCATTCAGGAACCTGTCAGATCTGCGTCCGATACTCGTCGGTGCGGCTCTGACGGGCCTGGCCATGGCAAGCACAGCTGCCGTTGCAGACGACAATACGAGCACACCCGTGGAAGCTGCCCCGCGAACCATTGTCCTGATCAATCCGAACTCCAGTACTGGAGCGACTCACTCGATGGCAGAGTTGGCGCGCATGGAGGTCGATGGTCAGGCTAGCGTCGAGGAGAGAAGTAACGAAGGAGCCCCGGCGCTTCTGACAACACCTGAAGATATGGAAAATGCCATACCGGGTGTGGTGCAGATAGGTACAGAGGTCGCTGCACGCGATGATGTGGTAGCCATCATCGTGTCGGCCTTCAGCGATCCGGGTCTGGAAGAGCTACGCGCCGTCGTTGATATTCCGGTATACGGTATCGGCGAAGAGGTGTTTCACGAGGCTGCATCGGGCGGTCGGGAGTTCGGCATTGTCACTGTCACGCCGGATGAAGGCCTGATCGAGTCCTTTCGGCAGAAGGCGGCTTCGCTGGGCTATGAGGATCAATACAAGGGAGTCAGAGTGACACCGGGAGATCCGAAGGTACTGGTCACATCTCCGGAGAAGCTGGACGAAGCCTTGGCGGCTGCCGTGCAGGAATCCATTGATGAAGATGGCTCCAGCGCGGTCATCATGGGTGGCGGTCCGTTGTCGGCTTCTGCCATCAGGCTCCAACCACAATTCGACGTGCCGTTGGTGGTTGCGGTGAATGCCGCAGCGCGAGCTGCGCTCAGAAACCTGGAATAGCGCCAAGGGCCGGATGTCGATCAAACGAACCCGATCGAATACATCTGTTCGTTGTTCGTCGCGTCATCCGGCCTTGGCTCGAAGCCGCATTTTTCAAGTACTCTCACCGATGCCGTATTGGTTTTCACGACGCCACCGGTGAGAGAACGGATCCGATTCTCTCTGCACCAGCCGACCAGACCGCTGATCAGCTCACTGGCATAGCCATTGCCCCAGGCCGATTCCTTCAGCATGTAGCCAAGGCGAAGGTGTCCGTACTCATCGGTCCCGGAGAGAATGAGCAAGCCGATTGCCTCTTGAGTTGTATTTTCGACGACCAGCCAGGTCGCGTCTTCGCCGTCACGATCGTCGATCCATTGATCGGCGCGTTCCCGTGAATACTTGCCCTGCCAGGACGCGGGCAGGCAGGCGGTCACGTTGGGAGTGAGTATTTCCTGCACTGCGCCTGCCAGATCAAGAGACGGCCATTGCTCCTTGTGCAGCGTGTGCCATTCGGCAACCAGCAGTCGTTCGGTCTCGAAACGCGTCATTTTCTCGTCCCCTGGAGAGAAATCTCCTTGTCCGGTTTGCCGATTGGCATCCACCTCGACTCGGGTCATTACTGACAGGGTGGGTGATATGCAAGCCGAATACCAGTCTTTGACGCAGAAACAGGTTTCATTGTTTGGTTGGGCAGAGCACCACCGCCCCGGCTGGGGCGATGCGGCGTCACTTGCCATCAGGCGCTACGCGCTGAAATCTCCTCGATCCACTGGCGTAGCGACTCAGGCAGGATCAGCTGTTTGCGGGCACGGGTGACTGCCACATAGATGGCCGAGCTGAAGGCGGCACGAGACAGGTTTGCCGAGGCGCTGACGACATCGGGTGTCAGCATGACGGTATCGAACTCGAGGTTGCGCACGTTCTCGATCAGACCCACGGAATAGGCAGGTTTGCCGATTCGCTGAAATCGCTGATAGGTCTGCTTCCAGTGCGCATGACCGTAACCCTTGTCCAATAACTGATTGATACGTTGGAAACCGGTGTTGGCGGCATGCTCGCTGGCAACATGAAGCCAGGAGGAATAGCGGAACAGCTCGCCATGACGAGCGCCGCGGCCACCGGCCTTGAGCTCGATGCAATCCTGCACGAACATGTCCAGGTCCTTGTGATCGTTCAGCAGGGAAGGATTGATGTTGGCGCTGGCCAATCGTTGCGACCATTCGAACAGACCCCAGGTATCGTTGACCAGGATCACGGCGGCCTGTTGAGGAACGGCCGCCTTCCGGTAATACCGGATGTCCAGCTGCGTCATGTCGTTGCCCTGAAACGGTGCCTTGGTGCGACTGGGATGCACCGTGATGATGGGGTTGATGATGCTCTCCACGGCATGTCCCGATCGAACCGACTGCACCATCTCCCGCAGACGCGTACTTCTCGATTGGGGTGTGGAACGACCGTTCAGATTCTGGTAGTCATCGCCCAGAGTCGCCCGGGCTTGCGGGCTGCAGGCAAGAATCTGGAAGACCGGTCGCGGCAGGTCGTGACACTCATCCACCAGCACATGGGAATACTGTGCCGGCACCGGCCAACGGTTCAGTGCTGCCCACTTGATCTTGTGAAAGCCGCGTACCTGTGGCCGAAAGTCGGCCGTGGGCGGGGCGAGGATGGCCTGCCAGAGTTCACGGGCATGCTGGCAGACGATGGCATGCAGGGTGGAGTCGAACAGTGCCGCGTAACGCGCGGGAATATGCTTCTGCTCGATACGCTCATCGGTGCTCTGGCAGAAGCGGAACACGGTGGCACGCACGGCGGTGATGATCTGCTCGCTGCTGCGATTGCCGACAGTACGAATACCAAGCCGGCGAATCAGAACGTCGTCGGGTTGAGTCGCGCGGGTACGGTCCTGACGCAGCATGTTGCGATTGGCCGAGGAGGTCAGGTCCGGCGGAATGACCAGATCTGCCAGTTCGCTGAAGGTACAGGCGTGAACCTTTTCCGAGTGGCGCCGATCGATACCCAGGGCGTCCAGCTGTCGGCTGTATTCAGCCAGCACGAGAATGCGTGATGTCGAGGTTTCGAACAGTGACAACAGGCTCTTGATCAGGGATGTCTTGCCGGTGCCGGCATAGCCCTGCACATGCATGTGTTCATCATTGTCTGCCTGAAACTCCCGGAACACGCGACTCTGCTCGGTACTCAAAGACAGGCGCCGGTCGGCCACGCTGGTCATGACGCGCCGTGATGCCTGCTGATCGCGTTGACGCTGGGAAAAGCCGTAATCCCAACGACCCTGTTCGGTCAGATAGTCCTGCTGCTCGCAGCTGTCGTCATCCAGCAGCGCTATCCGGAACTCGCGGATGAGGTAGTAGCCTGCCTCGATGGTGTCGCGATTGAGCCTGTCACTGGTCTGCTTGCGCAGCAGTTCCAGCTCGGAACCTTCAAGCTGTGGATGAAAGGCATCGATGATGTCCGCCAGCAATCGCTCCGGCGATCGTCTGCCATCGGGTTTGAGACTGGTCAGGCCGGCCAGCAGCCACAGGGAGGCCAGTTCAGGCATGGAGCATGACAGGACGCCTTGCTCCCAGCTCATTGACTCGTCCAGCAAGCCATGCAGCGTATTGTCGCTAAGCGGCAGAAACAGGGCTGCATCGGTCGGTGGCATGGTCGATCTCGGCGGAGTGGTCGGTGCGATCCTGTGCGGATCTTACACCGCTGGCAGACTGCTTACAGTGGTGCGGAAATACGGAAAGCGCTTGCAGGTGTTGGAATTCCCCGGAAACACGGCATATTGCAGGGCACAAGCTGTCATTGCACCCGTGCGTGTCCGTTGGCGTCCTTTTCCATCGTTGTAAAAATGCTTACTTGCGGCCGCTTGCAGAGTTTCCCTCATTCGTGACATGGTTATGCGCCATTCCACCCCGATACTGATCGACTTCGATTGATTCATGACAAGACCTACCGTCGTTAACCCCAAACGCATAGGCATGTTGACGCCGTCTTCCAATACGGTGCTCGAACCCTATACCGCTCGCCTGTTCATGCCCTATGTGGACACGGTGACCGTGCATTTCTCTCGCTTCCGATTGAAGGACATCTCGCTGTCAGAGGCGTCCATCAGGCAATTCGATCATGACACCATCGCTGAAGCCGCTCTGCGACTGGCCGAGGCCAAGGTCGATTGCATTGTCTGGAACGGAACGGCGGCAGCCTGGTTGGGCATGGAGCAGGATCAGGTCCTGTGTGCCCGAATCACGGAAGAAACCGGCATACCGGTCACCTCGACCATGGAGGCCTTTGCCCGGGCAATAGACAGACTGCAGGCGAAACGACTCGCTCTGGTGACACCCTACACATCGGATATCCAGAACGCGATCATCCGCCGTTATGAGGAACAGGGTTTCGAGATCGTTCACGAGACACATCTGGGGGATCTCGACAATTTCTCCTTCGCCAACTACACGGTAGACGAAATCAAGGGTCACACGATGAAGGCGGCCGAGAGTCGACCCGATGTCATCCTGATACTGTGCACCAACTTCCGGGGAGCATCGGTCGCGGCCGAAGTGGAAACCTACATGGACGTGCCGGTGCTGGATTCGGTCTCTGTCACCGCATGGCACTGCCTGCAGGAAGTGGGCGTCAGCCCGGCAGAGATTGCCGGCTGGGGCCGGGTATTCGCACTCTGACAGGCTTGTATTGTTCCGGTGGCAGAAGATCACCGTATTCTGTCAGACAGGCTCGGCAGGTCGTGCAGCATACTCCTTGACCAGAAAGTCGATGAGACTGCGAATGGAAGGCAGCAGGCCGCGGCGAGAAGGAAAGATGGCCTGCACCGACCCGGCCAGTGGTCGCCACTGCGGCAGGAGGTCGACGATCCTGCCTGCCTGGATTTCCGCCTGCGCCACCATGCTTGGCAGCTGCACGACCCCCACCCCTGCAATGGCGGCATGCAGCAGCTGTGACATGTCATCGGTGATCAGGCGCGGTTGATGCTGGATGCGGACTTGTGCCTGCTGTGGGCCATTCAGTTCCCAGACGTGTTCACGCCCGGGTCGGTCCAGATCCATGCTGGGCAGATTGGCCAGGTCGGCCGGGCAGATCGTTGTCGGTAGTGAGTCGATGACAGCCGGGCAGGCCACGATGCGCTGCGAGCTGTCACCCAGCACGCGCATCGCCAGATCGGAGTCTTCGAATGGCGGAAAACGCACTCGAATGGCAACATCGACCCCTTCACCGATCAGGTCCACACGCCGGGACGTCGCGTCCAGCTCGACCCTGACCAGTGGGTAGGCTGCCATGTAGCGGGCGATCATCGGTCCGAGTTCGAAACAGATCAGTGCCGGGGGAGCGCTCAAACGGATCAGTCCCTGCGGCTCCGAGCGAGACCGATCGATGACTTCCTGAGCCGCTTCGGCTTCCACCAGCATGGCGACGCAGTGGCGATGGTACTCCTGACCGATTTCGGTGACGGCCAGTTTTCGGGTGGAGCGCTGAATCAGGCGAATGCCGACGCGTTCCTCCAGAGCCAGGATGCGGCGGCTGAGCGTCGATTTGGGCACACCCAGGGCACGTCCGGCAGCGGCAAAGCTGCCGTGGTTCACCACCTGCACGAAATAGTAGAGATCGTTGAGGTCTTGCATTGCTGATTGTCCTGAATATGGGACGATGCAATCAATAATACCCCTCTAATCAATTTGTCGTCTCGCACATATACTTGATTCCAACGAAGACCGGAATGTCCGGTCCATCACAGGAGATCAAGTCCATGAGACAGATACTGGGTGTTCACAGTGCCCCTCGGGCACATTGGGTGGGTGATGGCTTTCCCGTTCGCACGCTGTTGTCGCATCACGATCAGGGGCAGCACGTCAGTCCGTTCATCATGCTCGATCATGCCGGGCCGCATCAGTTCGAACCGACCACGGCGCGACGCGGTGTCGGAACCCATCCTCACAAGGGCTTCGAAACCGTCACCATCGTGTACGAGGGCGAAGTGGAACACCGTGATTCCACCGGCGCTGGCGGGGTGATAGGTCCGGGTGACGTACAGTGGATGACAGCCGCTTCGGGCATCCTGCATCAGGAATACCACTCACCGGCATTCGCCGAGAAAGGTGGTAATTTCGAGATGGTGCAACTGTGGGTCAATCTGCCGGCGAAGGACAAGTCGGCAAGCCCGGGTTACCAGACCATCGTGAAGACAGAGATTCCGCAGCTCGACCTGCCCGAAGGGTCAGGTAGTGTTCGTGTCATTGCCGGTGAATTCAATGGTCGGGGTGGTCCGGCGAGAACCTTCACACCCATCAACATCTGGGATCTGCGCTTGCGCAGTCACAAGTCGGTCACACTGGATGTTCCGGAGGGGCATACACTGTCGATAGTGGTACTGGCTGGCACGGTCACTGTCAACGGGCGGGAAACCGTTCGTGAATCGCAGACCGTACTGCTGGCCCGCGAGGGCGGTGGGGTCAGCCTCGAGGCGAACAGTGATGCCAGAATACTGGTGCTCAGTGGAGAGCCGATCGATGAGCCCGTTGTGGCACACGGTCCGTACGTCATGAACACGGCCGATGAAATCCGGCAGGCCATGGTGCAGTTCCAGAGTGGTGCTTTCGGATCGATGTAGACAGGAAAGGCCTGATACGGGCGGTTTCGGTATGCGGCCGGGACCGTCCGATTTTCACCCCACATCAGCATGTCAGGAGAGAATCATGAGCTGGAGACCAGGCATTGAACCCGCTTGTCCCGATGAGATCGGTGTTGACAGCATCGAGACCATCATCGTGCCAAGAGCCCGAGATCTGGGCGGCTTCGAGGTGCGGCGCGCGTTGCCGGCACCCAGACGACAGATGGTCGGACCCTTCATCTTCTTCGATCAGATGGGGCCCGCCGAATTCATTACCGGCAAGGGCGTGGATGTTCGGCCACATCCGCATATCGGACTGGCAACGGTTACCTATCTGTACCGTGGCGAGTTTCAGCATCGTGACAGTCTGGGTACGAATCAGGTGATTCTTCCCGGAGCGGTCAACTGGATGGTGGCGGGTCAAGGGGTGACGCATTCGGAGAGAACCAGCGAACAGACCCGTCAGAACCCGCACAGCCTGTTCGGTATTCAGACCTGGGTGGCTCTGCCCGAGAGCCACGAAGCGGTGGCGCCGAGCTTCGAGCACCATGGCAAGGCGGATTTGCCCATCATCGAAGACGAAGGTATACACATGCGCCTGATCCTGGGCAATGCCTATGGCGAGAGGGCGCCCGCCAGCGTGTTCTCGGAAATCTTCTACGCGGATGTCAGCCTGCAGCCCGGTGCCTTGTTGCCACTGCCCGATGATCACGAGGATCGAGGACTCTATGTGGTGGACGGCTCCGTGTCCATCGCCGGTCAGGAATTCACGGATGGGCAGATGATGGTCTTTCGACCCGGCGACCGGATCACGGTGAAAGCAGGTTCACGAGGTGCCAGACTTGTGATTCTGGGTGGCGAGACTCTGAACGGTCCGCGTTACATCTGGTGGAATTTCGTCTCATCCAGCAAGGAGCGCATCGAAGAGGCGAAGGCACAGTGGCAGCAGCAGCAATGGGGTGCCGGACTGTTCGATCTGCCGCCGGATGATCGCCAGGAGTTCATTCCCTTGCCGGACTGAAGCCGGTAGCGCCTTCGGTGGTGTGGCGGTGTCGCTGACGGATCAGCGGCACCGCCTGGTGATGCTATACCGTGGCATCATCTCCCCAGATGGCCTGCAGACGACGATCACGGCCACAGCTGAATCGATAGGCCTTGTAGCGGATGGGGCTCTTCTTGTAGAAGTCCTGATGAGCAATCTCATCGCCCTTGATGGGGTAGAAGGTGCTCAGCGGCAGAATCGGAGTCACGACCGTCTGGTCGGGAAATCGTTCGACTACGGCCTGACGGGTCTGCTCGGCCAGTGCCCGTTCCTCCTCGTTGGCAACGAATACGGCGCTGAGGTAGCTCGGACCCTTGTCGCAGAACTGACCGCGGTCATCGAACGGATCGATGTTGACCCAGAAATGATCGAGAATGTCCTTGTAGTCGAGAACCTCGGGATCGTAGGTGATTTCCACCGCTTCGTAGTGGCCGGTGTGGTCTCCGCGATAGGTCGGGTTCTCGGCGCTGCCACCGGTGAAGCCCGAGATGACCTCACTGACCCCCGGCAGACTCTCGAAGTCCTTTTCCATGCACCAGAAACAGCCGCCGGCCAGTACGGCAGTGTCGGCCTGTGCAGACAGGGGCAGCAGGGTGGCCGCGGTGAGAAAGAGGCTGGCAAGTGTGCTTTTCATGTGTATTCCGAGGTGTCTGGCGCAGGTGATTGCATGAGTTTGTGACCTTGTACGTCGGCCGGAGTTCTGGTGGATTCAAAGGGCTGATCGCAATATCGGCTTGACGCGCTCGCCAATTGCCCGACAATGGCAGCTCCGCGACAATCCGGTATTCCATGAAGCACCCACTCATCATCTTTGATATGGACGGCACTCTGGTACAGAGTGAAGAATGCGCATCCCAGGCATTGCTGGAGGCCATCCCCGACCTGCAAGGCAGTCTCGATGAGTTGACGCAGCGCTACCGGGGTTGGCGGCTGGCTGAGGTTTTCGTGGATATCGAGTCCCGGCAGCCAGGCTGTATTCCCGAAGACTGTCTGCAGCGTTACCGGGAACGAGAGGCAATACTGGCGCATTCGATGATCACCCCCAGCGTGGGTGTCGAGAGTCTGCTGTCGCAACTCCGTCACCGCAAATGCATTGCCTCGAATGCTTCAATCGAGAAGACCCGACGATCCCTGCAGATTTGCGGTCTGTCGCATCATTTCGACAGCGACATCTTCAGTGCCTATCAGGTGCAGGCCTGGAAACCCGACCCAGCGCTCTTTCTGCATGCGGCGGCAGCCTGTCGGGCAGAGCCCGAGCAGTGTCTGGTGGTGGAAGACAGCGAGGTGGGTCTGCGAGCGGCACAGGCAGCAGGTATTCCAGCAGTATTCTATGATCCGCACGGTTCGGATATCAGCATGGCCGGGGTGACTCGAATCACGGCACTGACCGATCTGCTGGACTTGCTGGCCTGATTCGGTCGATTCAACAGGAGCACAAGCCTCATGAGTTTGCTGACGCGCCAATGGCGCACACCATGGGTCGTCGTTGTGGCGGGCTGTCTCATTTCTGTCATCGGCTTCGGCGTTCGCTCCTCCTTCGGGCTGTTTCTGGAGCCGATGACAGCGGACCAGGGCTGGTCGCGCGAGACATTCGGTCTCGCCATGGCGCTACAGAACCTGTTCTGGGGGCTGGGACTGCCCATTGCCGGCATGCTGGCGGACAAGTGGGGCTCCAGCCGCGTCATCATCGGCGGTGCCGTGGCCTATTTTGCCGGGGTGTACGGCATGGCCCTGTCCGACTCCCATGCCTTGTTGTATCTGACCGGTGGCGTGCTGTGCGGACTGGGCATCGCCTTCTCGGCCTTCACTCTGGCCATGGCATCCATGGTCAGAGTGGTCGGGCCGGAAAGACGCTCGCTGGTACTGGGCGTCGGTACGGCAGCGGGTTCTCTGGGGCAGGTCCTGTTCTCGCCGATAGGCCAGGGTTTCATCAACGGTTTCGGCTGGCAGCAGGCCCTGATCATGATGTCCTGCTTTGCATTGATCCTGATTCCGCTGGCGTGGATGCTGCCGCATGGCGTGTCAGGCAGTCAGGCGCAGAACGAGCAGACGCTGCAGGCGGCGCTCGGGGAAGCATTGTCGCACCGAGGCTACGTACTGTTGACGCTGGGATTCTTCGTCTGCGGCTTCCACGTGGCCTTCATCACGGTGCATTTTCCGGCGTATGTGCGCGACATCGGTCTGGATCCGAACATCGGTGCCTACAGTCTGGCACTGATCGGCCTGTTCAACATTGCCGGTTCCCTGCTGTCGGGCATGGCCGGGCAGCGCTACAGCATGAAGCTCAGTCTGAGTGTCATCTACACGGCTCGGGCGCTCGTCATCGCCGCCTTGCTGCTCCTGCCCAAGACGCCACTGGTGGTGCTCGGCTTTGCAGCCATCATGGGGCTGTTGTGGCTCTCCACGGTGCCTCTGACCACCGGTATCGTGGCGCAGGTATTCGGCACGCGATACATGGCCACGCTGTTCGGGATCGTTTTCCTGAGCCATCAGATCGGCAGCTTTCTGGGTGTCTGGCTCGGTGGTCGGCTCTACGACAGCAGTGGCAGCTACGACAGCATGTGGGTCGCAGGGATCGTTCTGGGCTTGCTGGCAGCGCTGTTGCACTTGCCCATCAACGAGTCTCCGGTGGCGCGCCTGTCGCGCCTGCCGAGCGAGCCATCACCGTGAGATACGCCGCCCGGTGCGGCAGTATCGGCCGAGTCGTCGCCGGGACGGCTACAGCCATCAAAGCCGTCCACTGACCAGATCGGCACAGCGATCACCGAGCATCATTGCCGGTGCATTGGTGTTGCCGGCGTTGATGTTCGGCATGGCCGACAGATCACATACCCGCAGCCCATCGACGCCGCGCACCCGCAGGCGGGCGTCAAGCACCGCATCGCGATCACCATCACGACCCATGCGGGCAGTACCGCTGGGGTGGTAGTTGGTCTTGACGAAGCGCTTGCAATGATTGCGCAGCGTCTCGTCGTCATCGCGGCCATCGGGTGGTACGGCGATGCGCTTGATGCGGCTTGCCAGCGGCGATTGACGCAGAGCTTCCAGAAAGAAGCGCTGGCCGGCGATCATCGTGCGCATGTCGTCTTCGTGCTTCAGCAGGTTCGGTGAGACTCGTGGCATGGCAGACGGGTCGGCGGAGGCCAGTCGAACCTCGCCGCGCGACTTTGGTTTGACGACAACGGTTGTTATGGTCAGACCATATCCGTTTTCAACTTCACCGAGTGTGTCCCGGTCGAGGTACACGATGGGCGGGCAGAAGGCCTGAATGGTGGGCGTGGCATCGCGCTCCATCGGGTTGATGAAGGCACCGGCCTCGACACCGGCCGTGGTGATCGGCCCGGAACCGAACAGCTTGAACTGCAAGCCGTTCTTCAGCATGCGCCAACCCTCACCCTGCTTGTAGTATCCGTAGGGGCCATTGGTCAGAGCCGTCATGGGGACTTCAGGATGGTCGATCAGGTTCTGCCCCACCCCTTGAAGATCGACCGTGCAGGCAATGTCGTGCTCGGCCAGATGGTCGGCCGGGCCGATGCCCGAGAGCATCAGCAACTTGGGCGTCACCAGAGAGCCTGCTGCCAGTATGATTTCACCGTCGGCATGGACTGTGTGCAACTGCCCGGATCGGTCACGATACTCCACGGCACAGGCGCGATTGTCCTGCAGCAGGATTCGTTGCACTTCGCAGTGCAGTCGCACCTCAAGGTTCGGATCGTCCTGCAAGGGTGACAGATGGGAGTAGGCCGCCGAGCAGCGACGACCGGCCCGGTTCATGAACTGATAGAAGCCGACGCCGCGTTGCGATGCACCGTTGAAATCGCTGTTGAACGGCTCACCCATGGACTGCACGGCCTGTACGAACCAGCGAGATACTTCATTGATGTGTCCGGGGTCGGATACCAGCAGTGGCCCATCGCTGCCATGACGTTCGTCAAGCAGCCGTTCATTGCCCTCCATGCCCCGAAAATGCGGAAGCACATCCTTCCAGCCCCAGCCGACGGTGTCGTTGTTGCCGCGCAGTATTTCTTCCCATTCGTCGTAGTCCGAGGGGCGGCCGCGCATGTAGACCTGTGCGTTGACCGACGAGCCGCCGCCAAGCACATTGCCCTGCGGGATATCGTGCACGCGTCCGTCCAGATGCGCCTGCGGCTCCGTGTGGTGATAGCGCATGAAGCGCGAACCGTTGATCATCTTGAATATGCCCGGGGGCATGTCCAGCAAGGGATGACGGTTCGAATGGCCGGCCTCGAGCACCAGAACCCGGGCACCGGACCTGACCAGTCCGGCGGCAGCCACGCAGCCGGAGGAGCCTCCTCCGATGACGATGTGATCGACTGTCTCGCTCATGAACGACTCTCCTCGGTGGGATGTGTCGACAGGAAGGAAAAAGGATTTTTTCCGGGTGTTGACACATTCGGTCCAATGAGACTAGCATTCTAACTATGGTCATACCAAACGAGCAAGGCGTTTTGCCAGGCCGGGCGAGATTGTCGGTATTGCTCGTCGCTGGAGCGGTGTGATCTCGAACCATCAATGAAGTCGCGAGACGGGCGCAGATCCTTCCGCGGTTCCACCAATCCCACGGAAATGAAGAGGCAACACATGAAAAACAATGGACTCACCCAGGTAGTCACTGCCGTCAGTCTCGCGCTGGCAGTGGTCGCCGGTACCGCTCACGCGCAGGATCTGCCCAAACTCGAGAAGAAGGATCGCTACAAGGTGGGTTTCTCCCAGATGGAGAGCAACAACCCCTGGCGTATCGCCGAAACCCAATCCTTCGTGGATACGGCCGAGAGCT
Organism: Granulosicoccus sp. 3-233; assembly: GCF_052681095.1. NCBI lineage: Bacteria > Pseudomonadati > Pseudomonadota > Gammaproteobacteria > Chromatiales > Granulosicoccaceae > Granulosicoccus > Granulosicoccus sp. 3-233. The sequence goes on along the minus strand of NZ_JBQYLE010000004.1, from coordinate 112,515 downwards.
GCAACTGGGATCTGATTTCCACCGATGCCGCTGGTTCTGCTGCCAAGCAGGTAGCGGATGTGGACTCCATGATTGCCCAGGGTATCGATGTACTCTTCCTGCCTCCGCGTGAAGAGAAGCCGCTGATTCCCGCGGTCATGAAAGCCAAGGCTGCCGGCATTCCCACATTCCTGGTGGATCGTTCAGTCGATCCGGCAGTCGCCCAGGCGGGTCGTGACTATGTCGCCTTTCTCGGCTCCGACTTCATCGATCAGGGGCGACGAGTGGCCGAGTGGACGCTGGAGAATTTCAAGGGCGAGCAGGGCGTGATCGTCGAACTGGAAGGCACGACGGGTTCGTCACCGGCCAATGATCGGCGCAAGGGCTTTGACGATGTGATGGCTCAACACGACAACATGACCATCGTGGCATCCCAGTCCGGTGACTTTGCGCGAGATCTCGGGCGACAGGTGATGGAGACGCTGCTGCAGGCGCATCCGGATGTGAACATCGTGTATGCACACAACGATGAAATGGCCATCGGTGCCATTCAGGCGCTGACGCTGGCCGGACGCAAGCCCGGAGAGGATGTGCTGGTTGTATCCATTGACGGTACACGGGATGCCTTGCAGGCCATCATCGACGGCAAGATGGGCGTAACTGTCGAGTCTTCCCCGTTCTTCGGCCCTGTGGCCTGTGATGTCATGGAACGCTATATCGCCGGTGAGGAAATCGAGCCCTGGGTTCAGGTTCAGGATCGCATCTTCACGGCAGAAAACGCTGCCGATCACATCGACGAAGCCTACTGATCGTCGTGAGTGATGCACCTCTGCTGGCGATGCGGGGCATCGCCAAGTCATTCGCCGGGGCGGTGGCACTGGACGGTGCATCGCTCACTGTCGGGCCGGGAGAAGTTCACGGCCTGATTGGTCAGAACGGGGCGGGCAAATCCACCCTGATCAAGATACTCACCGGTGTGTACATGCGTGACGCCGGTGAAGTGAGCTTTGCCGACAAGCCGCTGCAGGTGGCCTCCCCACGCGAGGCCCAGGCGGCGGGTATTTCAACGATCTATCAGGAACTGACGCTGGTACCACTGCGAAGCGTGACCGAGAATGTCGTTCTGGGTTATGAACCACGTACGCGTCTGGGGCTCATCGACTGGCGGCGCGCGCACGAGAGAACGCGGCGGATACTCACCGATTTCGGAATCGACGTGGATGTGCATGCGCCGCTGGGGGAATACTCCACGGCCATTCAGCAACTGGTGGCCATTGCTCGCGCCGTATCGCTGGAGGCACAACTGGTCATCATGGATGAACCGACGTCCTCGCTGGATGAGCGAGAAGTGGCCGTGCTGTTTTCCGTGGTGAAACGCTTGCGCGAGGCGGGTACATCGGTACTGTATGTATCGCACTTTCTGGATGAGCTGTTCACCATCTGCGACCGTGTGACCATCATGCGTGATGGTGCCACCATTGCAGATCATCCCATTGCCGATACCGACAAGACCTCGCTGATTGCCGAGATGCTGGGGCGCGAGGTCAGCGACATTCAGGCCGCGGGCATGACCGAGCTGGGTGGCGGCACGAATACAGCGGGTGAGCTGGTGTTCGATGCCCGGGGCGTGGCCACGAATCGTCGTCTGCGTTCACTGGACTTGTCGGTGCGTTCGGGCGAAATCGTCGGACTGGGAGGCTTGCTGGGTTCCGGTCGAACCGAGGCAGCTCGTGCGATCTTCGGTGCGGACAGTCTGACGGCGGGCACCCTGGAATTTGCCGGCAACAGCGCACCCCCGTCGACGCCGTCTGCGGCAATCAACAGTGGCATCGGCTTTCTGACAGAGGATCGCAAGGCCGAGGGCATCATCCCCGACATGTCGGTCCGCGAGAATCTGACGCTGGCACTGTTGCCGGCGCTGACCCGTCATGGCCGTATCGATCGTGCCCGGGAGCGCGAGCTGGTTGAAGGCTTCATCCAGTCACTGGGTATCAAGCTGAATGACATGGATCAACCGATTCGCGAGTTGTCCGGCGGCAACCAGCAGAAAGTGCTGCTGGCACGGTGGCTGGCCATCCATCCGAAGTTGCTGATTCTGGATGAACCGACTCGCGGCGTGGACGTCGGTGCGAAGTTCGAGATACAGGCAATCATCCGCCAGCATGTGGAAGCCGGTGTGGGGGTGTTGTTGATCTCGTCGGAGTTCGAGGAGCTGGTCGAGGGGGCGGATCATATCGTGGTGATGCAGGATGGGGTATCGGTCAGTCGCATGAGTAATCCGGGAATCACCGAGGAAGGGCTGATCAGTGCCATTGCCCGAGCCCCGGATCAGGACGTACAGCAGGGAGTCACATGAACACAAGTGTTGCAAATCCGGGGGTATCCGGGAGTACGACAAGCGGTGTTTCCTGGCGAAGCCTGCTGGGGCGCTATGGCACTCTGGTGGCGCTGGCTGTACTGCTGCTGGTCAATGTCCTGATCACACCGAACTTTCTGCAATGGCAGACACTGTTCGTCAATATCAGTCAGGTGGCGACCATTGCCATCGTGGCGGTAGGCATGACCCTGGTCATAGCGACCGGAGGAATCGATCTGTCGGTCGGTGCTGTCATGGCGCTTGCCGGAGCAATGGCGCCACTGATCTTCGGTTCTGCCTTCGGTCTGGCCAATCCGGTCATCGGACTGATGCTCGCCATTGCATTGCCACTGCTGGTCGCCATGGCCTGTGGCCTGTTCAACGGCATCATGATCAGCGTATTGCGCGTACAGCCCATCATCGCCACCCTGATCCTGTTTATCTCTGGGCGGGGCATTGCCCAAGTGCTGACCAATGGCAATCTGCAGACCTTCAGCAATCCGGCCTTCAGCTACCTGGGTACCGGCCGTGTGCTCGGTCTGCCGTTTCAGGGATGGCTGGCGGTCGTGATAGCCGGTATTGCGTTCTGGCTGGTGACCCGCACTCTGCACGGGCGGCACCTGCTGGCCGTGGGTGGCAACGAGCGCGCAGCCGAATTGTCCGGTGTGCCGGTAAGACGAGTGAAGATCAGCGTCTATATCATCTGTGCCTTTCTGTCCGGCATTGCCGGGCTGGTGGTGGTCGCGATCAACTCGGCATCCGATGCCGCGCGCAATGGCAATCTGATGGAGCTTGACGCCATCGCCGCAGCGGTCGTAGGTGGCGCCTTGTTGCAGGGTGGGCGAGCGCCGGTATTCGGTGCGCTGCTGGGGGCGGTCATCATTCAACTGGTGAAGTACACCTTGCTGGCCAATGGTATCGAGGATGAAGTGGCTCTGATTGCCAAGGCTGGCATCATCGTCGCAGCCGTTGCACTGCAACAGGGACGACGCGAATGAACTCGGCAACAGACAATCTGTTCGACCTGCGACCGCTGCTGCGAGGCAGTGGACAGACCGTCGGTGTGTTCCTGGCACTGATCTGTCTGATCGTGTTCGGGTTGATGCGTTACGAGAATTTCGGCGGTGCCTACAACATTGCCTCCTTTCTCAATTACAACGCCATGTTCATCCTGATTTCCATCGGCATGTGCCTGGTCATCATTACCGGTGGCATTGATCTCTCGGTGGGATCGGTAGCCGCGTTCAGCTCCGTTTGCGCCGCCTATCTCAGTCCCTATGGTCTGCAGGTCGCCTTGCCTGGCGGAATTCTCGCCGGACTGGGGTTCGGGGCACTGAATGCCTTCATCATTCTGGCACTCAGAGTGCCTCCCTTCATTGCCACTCTGGCCACCTTGCTGGCTGCCAAGGGCGGCTCTCTGGTGCTCAGTGGTGCCGAGACCATTGCGGTGGACTGGAGTAGCAATTTCACCAGACTGGGTATGGAGAAGGCATTCGATGTGGTGCCGTGGAGCATACTCATCGTGCTGCTCGTGGCAGTGTTTGCCTGGGTGGTGCTGGAGCGCAGCTCTCTCGGCCGTACCTTGCTGGCCGTCGGCGGGGGCGAGGAAGCCTCGTCCCTGATGGGCCTGGAAGTGGGACGCGCCAAGGCCTTTGCCTATCTGTTCAGTGGGGCTTGTGCCGGGCTCGCCGGTGTTTTCCTGGCCTCCGGATTCGGTGCCGGACAGCCACTGGAAGGGGTAGGCTGGGAGTTGTCTGCAATAGCCTCGGTGGTGGTGGGTGGCACTCTGCTGACCGGCGGCCTGGGTTCCATTACTGCAACCGTGATCGGTGCGCTGCTGCTGGGTCTGGTTTTCAATATCCTGAATTTCGAGAATGGACGCGGCACCATTTCACTCAGCGCCTACTGGCAACAGGTGATCCGCGGCGCCTTTCTGTTTCTGGTCATCCTGTTGCAGATGCGTGTGGCGAAGCGACGTACGGTAACCGGCATGCAGTTGGAAAAGGCGGAGTAGGGTCAGCTCTTCTGCGAGTCGGTACCGGTGACAGCGCTGGTTTTTCCGGAACCTGCCGGGGCTGATGTTCAAGGGTCGACGATGAGCTGACCGAACACCGCCTTTTTGTCATTTATGTGATTGGCATCTCATAATGAACGAAAGCAGATGTGAACTTTTGTCTTTGCCCCGCAAACACAAGCCGATGAAGTAACACTGAGGGGAAGATATTGCTATTCTGCGGCGGCACTCACGCTATCAATGGAATATTGCATGTCTGACCCTCGCATAGGCGCCGTCTTCCGGCTGCTTGCAACTGGCGCAGTGGCGCTCGTTTACAGTCACTCCCTGCACGCAGAGACCTTCTATATCCCGGAAGGAGATGTGGCCGCCTTGCAGGCTGCCCTGGACGCATCGGCCAACAATGGTGAAACGGATTACATCGACCTTCAGGGCAAGGTCTTCACTCTGACAGCGCCTCAGCCCGGTACCCAGAGTGGTCTTGTCGTTCAGGGAGAACCGGAGACCGACGATGACAATACCAATCATACCTGGATACAGAATGGCACCATAGAGCGCAGTACGGCGCCAGGCACTCCGGACTTCAGACTGGTCAAGGTCAATGCACCGCCCGGTGTGGCACCGTCCATTACCGAAAGCTCTGTCCACTTTGAAAATCTGGTGATGCGCAATGGTCGCTTCAACGCAGGTAATGTTTCTTCCAATGACAGTGGTGGTGGCGCGATAGAGGCCGACTGGCAGATCAATATCCGGTATTCCAGCCTGCAGAACAATGAGGTCGCTGGTAACGGTTCCGGTGGCGCAGTAAGAGCCACGTCCTACATGAATATCTGGAACTCGGAATTCATCGGAAATTCCGCTGTTTCCGCATTTCCCGGTACCGCCGGTCGTGGTGGCGCGGTGTATACCAATGCTCGGGGGTACATCACAGGCTCATTGTTCGATCGCAACAGAGCCAATGCCGGCGGCGCATTCTATGATGACGTTTTCAATACGGATGACGTTGGCGTCAATCGAAGTCTGTTCACCGGCAATTCGGCAAGCAATCTGGGAGGAGGAATCTGGTCACGATCCAGGCGGCTGTCAGTAACAAACTCGACCATGGTGGGTAACAGCGCCAGTGGTGGTGGCGCGATCTATTCACAGCGGCCTGAATCTGGCAACTCGATCGTCAAGTTCACCATCGAATTCAGCACGATTGTCAACAATACGGCTACCAGTGGCTCCGGTGGTGGCGGAATACTGTCTCAGGCGAATTTCTTCAATGGGCTGGAGTTCATCAGCTCCATCGTCGGCGACAACAAGGGGTCGGATGGCACCACCGACAACTGTGCGGTCATCAACAACGCAGTAAGTATAGCGCCGGTAACGTCCTCGATTTCCGACGATGCCTCCTGCAACAGCAGTCTCGGGGTATTCACGATCGTCGATGACATCTACAGCGTTGTCGAAGCACAGCTGGCCAGTAATGGCGGACAGACACAGACGCTGGCATTGACGCTCAACAGCCCGGCCATCGATGCGAGTACCGCCGATCGTTGCCCGGGGGTCGACCAGAGGCAAGCCTCGCGTCTTGACGATAATGCCGGTAATACCTGCGATATCGGTGCCTACGAACTGACATTGAACGATATTCCGGTGATCGACAGCGATGGCGATGGTATTCCGGATGAGGGCATGGATGGGCAGGCGGGCGATAACTGCCCAGCCATCATGAACGCCGATCAGAACGATGCCGATCAGGATGGCATCGGCGATGTCTGTGATGCAGACCGCGATGGCGATGGCATTCCGCAATTCGATGCCGATACAGAAACGGCTGACAACTGTCCCGATATTGCCAACGAGAATCAGCAGGATACCGACGATGATGGTTTCGGCGATGTCTGTGACAACACGCCGGACGGAGAAGATGCCGATGGTGATGGTATCGGAGATGCTTTCGATAACTGCCCGACAGTCAACAGTACCGATCTGACCGATACCGACAGTGACGGCGATGGCAATGTCTGCGATTCGGATGACGACGATGACGGCACACCTGATGTCGACGATGATTATCCACTGGATCCTGCCCGCCAGATTGCCGACGAGGACGAAGACGGCATACGTGACAGTGACGACAACTGCCTCTCAGTGGTCAATGCCGATCAGATCAATTCGGACGACGATGAACTGGGCGACGCCTGCGACAGCGATGATGACAATGACGGTATCCCGGATGTCGACGATGCCTTTCCGCTGGATCCGGACCGCTCGACTCTGGACCAGGATGGCGATGGTATCAGCGATGATGAGGACAATTGCCCGTCAGTGACCAATGCCGATCAGATCAATTCGGATGACGATGAGTTGGGCAATGCCTGCGACACTGATGATGATAACGACGGAACCCTGGATGTTGATGATGCCTATCCACTGGATCCGGACCGTACGTTCCTGGATCAGGACGGCGATGGCATACGCGACAGTCTGGACAACTGTCCGACTACCGCGAATGCCGATCAGTCTGATGCGGATGACGATGGACTGGGAGATGTCTGCGACGATACCGACGACAGTGCCAGTGTCGGAATCAACAGCGATGTGACACAGGCTGCGTCCGATCTGGCGAGCATCCTGGCGACCACCAGTGGTCAGGTTCAGCGAATTCTGTCCGGTGCTTCCCGGCGGCTGGATTGGGCGTTGAACAGCCGCTACTGGACATCGGAAAACGAGCTCTCAAGCCGGTACGGGGCTCGTGTATTTACCTATGCCAGTCTGGCTGTCAATGAAATCGAGCGGGTTGCCGATTCACGTCATGTCGATGCGGGGCTCAGAGCCGAGCTGGACGTGGTGAGCAGCGCCATTCTGGATGGTATGCGGTCACTGGCCACGAACAGGATAGCCGAAGCTACAGCTGCCAACGGTTCTCGATGGCGCATCGCAAGGGCCAATATCGCGTTGAGACTTGGGGATCGTGACAGGAGTCGTGATCGTTTGCGAGACGCCACGATCGACTATGGATATGCGTGGCGCTGGGCCGACGCGGCGTCCTGATCCATGCTGCAACTACATCGGTAGGCATGGTAACCATGGTGGCTGTCATGTCCTGCGACAGCCACCGTGTTCTTGGACAGGTGCCCGCTCTTTTGCGGGCACCAAGTCTCGTCCGAAGCCTGTCAGCCAGGCTCTACCTGTTGCTGACAGATCAGCGATTCACTACCCGTCATATTCTGGCTGGGCTTCCAGTTCTTCCTGGGTCGCATCCATGTAGACGCGGAAATCCATGCCATCGTCCGAACGCATGATATGCAGCTCTTCCATGGTTACGGCCACTTCGTGTTCGCCCATGCCGAGGAATCCACCGACATCGACTACCACTCGCTCGACGGTGGTACCGTCTTCACTCAGCAGCAGCTCATCGACCTCGCCGATATCCTCTTCATCCGTGGACGAATAGACGCGAACTCCGGTCAAGGCCTCAGCGGTCAGCTCTTCAGGTTCTGCCACCATATAACCTGCTCTGTCGACGTTGGCAGGCCGACGAAGCATGGTACGGTCAGCGGGCACCTGCGTATCCATGGAGTCTACATCCTGAGCCAGATTGTCGGCTGCCGCTTCTGTCTCTTCGACAACATTCTCTGCGCTGTCAGTCGTCATTTCACCCAAGGTGGGCTCTGGCGCGTCCGCGGCCTGTTGGGCCCAGGATGCCGTGCTGACTGAGAGAGCGATCAGTGTGGGGGCAAGTATGCGAATCATGTTCTTCACTCCTTTTTTCCAGTTGTTATGACAACTCAATGTCACAGGTGAACTGCGTGGTTCACGCAATCCGTGGGTCTACTCTATCCATGGAAGTCGGGCGTGGAATCCGATTGAAAAATATGCGGAACACCTTGCATTACTGCAATCATGGTCCGCCTGTAATTTCTGCACAGTGGTATGAGTAGCGGGCACGGTGGATCGACTGAACCAGGGGCAAGAGGCGTGGCATCGAGCCGTCAGGATTATTGCGTCTGGTAGCGTTGCTTGCCAAGATCACTGACGAGAGTCAGCAATGGCGTCGGGAGGTTGACATGACTACTGACTGCACCTTGAGCTTCCATCACCTTCAGCCGGGCAATGCCTCGCTGCTGAAAGGGGCGGCAGTGTTCGACAACCCGGTTGACAGACAGCAACTGGCAGCCTTCGTTGCCGATTGCGGACACCGAATGGTTTTCGCTACCTTGGGAGAGGAGGTCGTTGGCATGGCCTCGGGCACCGTGCTGTTGCACCCGGACAAGCAACCCGCCTTCTTCATCAATGAAGTGGGGGTGATCGATGCAATGCGAGGCCGTGGCATCGGGGCAAGGCTTGTGCAGATGCTGATGCAGGAAGCCCGTGACTCAGGTTGCCAAGGTATCTGGTTGGCAACGGAAACCGACAATCTCGCTGCTCGAGCGCTCTACAGCAAGCTGGATGCGCGATTGACGGAAACCGTGGTTGTCTATGATTGGGATGGGGCAATGGATGACGAGACGGGTTGCTGATGCGTCTGTAGACGCCGGTAAAGCGCGAGCGGAGCGCCGCTCGGCCGATGGCGATTCCTTGTCGTGAATTCGTGTCTCATCGAGGTTGACCCCGGGTGGCAGACAGCTCTAGCTGCGGAATGATGTCTTCCAGACGGATATCAGCCATGGGGTGTTGATCGTCGGACTGACGAGCCTTTTGCGACAGACCGGCGAAGCCATGCAGCAGTGACCAGATCATGATCTCGGTGCCGGCTGCTCCGCCGGGGCCGTGTTTGAATGGGGCGCAGCCGTCGGCAAGCACCTGATAGGCTGCTGCGGAGGCTGCCTCCAGTTCGCTATCGCAGTAACTCAGGCGTTCGGAGGAAAACATCAGGTTGTACAGTGATCGATTGTTCTCGGCAAAGGCCAGGTAGCCTCGACAGATTGCCAGCAAGCGCTTGCGTGGACCGCCGCCTGAGTTCTGACGCTCCTTAATCATCAGTTCGGTAAACAGGCTGAAACCACGAGCCGCGATGGTCGTCAGCAACCCTTCCAGTCCGTCGAAATGATGTGCCGGTGCTGCGTGGGACACCCCGGCGCGAGCGGCGCAACGTCTCAGCGTCAAACCGGCAGCCCCGTGCTCTGCCAGCAACTCGATTCCCGCCTGAATGAGCGCTTCACGCAAGTCACCGTGATGGTGAGGTTTTCGTTGAGCTGTTCGTTTGGTCGTTGTTCCCATCCGGTCGATGTTCGAGGATTGACTTGACAGTGTCAAGTAAAGCGTTCAATCTGATCGCCAGTTTGACACTGTCAAGTTCATTGAGACCGGGAGGCACCAGGGTATGTGGATCACGACTCGCTATTGTCTGTATGCGGCAAGCTCACTGTTGGTGGCGCTGGTGTCATGGCGGTTTCTGCTGATTGGAATGGATGCCGCCTTCGCCGGCCTGCCGCATCAGATAGTGTTGAACCCCTCGCTGTTTCTCATTCACGTGTTGGCCGGGCCAGCTGCGCTGCTGCTTGCGCCTCTGCAGTTTTCGCGTGGAATTCGCCTGAAAATGCCCGGCATCCATCGCTGGACGGGCCGTGCCTATGCCCTGATGGTTCTGTTTGCAGGGCTCAGTGGCTTGTTCATCGGTCTGGATGCGGAAGGCGGCCCGGCCGCAAGGGCGGGATTCGTGCTGCTGTCCCTGTTATGGCTGTGGACGACAGCGAAGGGGGTCATGTGCGCGCGAGCCAGACAGTTCAACCGGCATCGCGACTGGATGATGCGATCGGCCGCTCTGAGCTTTGCAGGCGTGACATTGCGAATCTGGCTACCACTGCAGCTGGTAGCGGGCATACCATTCGAGATTGCCTACCCCGTTGTTGCCTGGGCTTGCTGGGTGCCCAACCTGCTGTTTGCCGAGCTGATGCTGAAGCGTACCGCTCTGCCAACGAGCTGAGACGCAGGGCCGGCTGTTTGCCTGACCTTTCCACTCTGCAAGAAATACAACGGTGTGTCTGGTCGAAACCGACGTCGCTCGTTCGACTGTCAAACAGGTTCGTGATGACAGTGAGAATCTGTCATTCTTGAATCCGGAGATGGGATAGCCGTCACCGACTGAGCGTTTTCACTTCAACAGGAGATAGACCATGAACTATATCGATGGATTCATTGCTTCGGTTCCTGCAGACAACAAGCAGGCCTATATCGATCATTGCAAGGAGGCGGTAGCACTGTTCAAGGAATATGGTGCCATTCGGCAGGTGGAGAACTGGGGAGACGATGTGCCTGATGGTGAGGTCACGGACCTTCGCAAGGCTGTACTGGCCGAGGAGGGTGAAGTTGTCGTTTTTTCATGGATCGAATGGTCATCGAAGGAGGCTCGTGACGAGGCCTGGAAGAAGATGATGGAAGACCCTCGCATGAAGAACATGACGATGCCCTTCGACGGCAAGCGAATGATCTACGGTGGCTTCCAGACGCTGGTGGACGAATGACTCTTGCCCGCGATTTTGCAGCGATCAGCAGCTCAAGTTTCAGTGTTCAGTGGAGATGATGATGGACAGGATAACGACCTTTCTCTGGTTCGATGGTCAGGCCGAAGCAGCAGCGGATTTCTACACCGGCCTCTTTCCTGACAGCCGTATCGATGAAGTGACGCGCTCGACCATTGACTACCCCGGAGGCAGCGTGGGGGATGTCATTGTCGTTTCGTTCACGCTGTCGGGCCGCGGCTTTCAGGCAATGAATGGCGGGCCGGGACATCCATTCACTGAGGCGATTTCCCTGTCGGTCGACTGCGCCGATCAGGCGGAAGTAGATCACTACTGGGACAGTCTGATCGACGGTGGTGAAGCCATACAATGCGGCTGGCTCAAGGATCGTTACGGTCTGTGCTGGCAGGTGGTGCCGCGACTGCTGCCCGCGTTGTTGGCAGACCCCGATCGGGAAAAGGCCAGACGGGTGATGGAAGCCATGGTGAGCATGATAAAGCTCGATGTCGCCGCATTGGAGCAGGCGGCTGCGGGATAAGACTGTCGTGTCGAACGGGGAGTGTCGCTGCACGCGATAGCTCTACAGGCAGTGGGCAGGAATGACGATCGGGGATGGTCATTCCCTGAGGAGGTTATAGTTGACTGCTGATTCGTCGATGAGGTAATTCTTGCGTGCCGCTGGAATCGTTCTTCTCCTTCAGTTCCTACCATGTGGCTCTGACAACAGTCGGAATCATCGTGATTCTCTCGCGCTGGCTGCCGCGCGTAGTCTCCAGACGAGAACCCGCGGCCGCGCCGCTGATGATCCTGCTCGGAGCGGCTGCCGCCCTGCTGATTCCAGCCTTGCCGAGTGTGCCTGACCCAAGACAAACACCCCTGCCCTGGGAACTGGTCAGCGAAATGGCCATCATCATTGCCCTGTTCGGTACGGGATTGCGAATCGATTCATTGCGCCCATGGAAACGCTGGATGCCTGCACTGCGCATGCTGGGTATCGCCATGCCGTTGAGCATTCTGGCGGTTGCGTTGTCGGGCCTGCATCTGGCTGGTCTGACACTGGCAGGGGCGATTCTGCTCGGGGCAGTACTGGCCCCCACGGATCCGGTTCTGGCAGCCGATGTTCAGGTGGGACCCCCACATGAAGGGGCAGAGCATCCAGTACGCTTTACCCTGACGACAGAGGCGGCTCTGAATGACGGGCTTGCATTTCCATTTGTGTATCTCGGACTAGTCATCGCATCTCAGGGCATAAACGTCGGTGACTGGGGAATGGAGTGGTTGTTGCGTGATGTCCTGTATCGCATTCTGGTGGGAGCGTTCATGGGCTGGGCTGGTGCACGAGCTCTGGGGCATGTGCTTTTCGTGGTACCCCGGGGATCGACTCTGGCAGAGACAGGGTCAGGCGTTATCGCGCTGGCTGGGGTGTTGCTCTGTTACGGCTCTACCGAACTGATGGAAGGGTATGGTTTCATTGCCGTCGCTGTCATGGGGCTGACCTTGCGTCGCATCGAGGCAGACCATCGTTTCCATCGCAGTCTGCATGACTTTTCCGAATCCCTTGAGCATGCCTTGTCGGCGATTCTGCTGGTTGCACTGGGCGCAGTAATGCCGATGCTGTTCATCGAACTGGAATGGCCCCATGTTTTCATGGCTCTGATACTGCTGCTCGTGATACGCCCGATATCCGGTTGGCTAGGTCTGCTGGGTAGTGGGCTGGCTCATCGTGACAGGGCTGTTGTATCTCTGTACGGTGTTCGTGGCATCGGCTCGATCTACTATCTGTGCTATGCAGGACACCACATGGAGTTCGTCAATGAGGCTCAGCTCTGGTCGCTGGTGGCTCTGGTCATCCTGCTGTCAACGATAATCCACGGATTCACGGTCGGGTGGGCCATGGACAGACTATCAGACGAGTCTCTGAAATGAGCCAGAATACCCAATGACAGTGATATCGGTGACTCATCCCCCTGCACTGGCGGTATCATGGGCCGCAGTCAGTATCAACGAGAGCAGGGTGAGTGCAACGCTGCTGCTGGTCTGCCTTTCATGGCGCCTTGGACGAATCTCCTCGCATTTCCCGGTGATAGGCACCCGTTGCATATACCTTCTTGCGAACAGCATTCATGCGTCCCAGCGGCGCATGTGCGGGCAGCGATTGCCAGGGATTGAACTGCCGCTGCTCGCACTGCGCCAGCGACTCCTGCGACGCGAACTCCTGTTGATCGAAGTGCAAGGTTGCCACCGTCACGAACGGTGAATCGTCCTCGTCCCAGATCACCGAGGCGTCCTCGATCGGCATGCGCTGCGGATCAACCTGCCGTTGTACGCCAAAGGCCAGACAGGCCGGTGCCTGCTGCAGATGGGCATCCAGTGCTGCGCGTAGCTGATTTTCTCCAGGGTCGATGGTCTTGTCGGTCTGGTAGTCAGAGCAGGGAGTCAGCGAGTATTTCACCGCTTGCACGTCCGGCGGCAATTGCCCGTCCGCTCCGATACGCTCATCCAGCGCCGATGGCACTGTACTCCAGTAACGTATGTCAAGCGGGCTGTCGTGCCGTTTTCGCGCCTTGATAACGGTGAACAAAGATTTTACATGAGGATCTCGGGGACTGAGAAAGAACTTCAACATGCTCCATCGATCACCTTCCTGTCGCGCACGCATGAAGGCGAGGAATTCCTCTGGTGTGGCAACGAAGAGTGCCGGATAGCTGTTGAACAGAAAATCCTGCATGCCGGCCTCTCCCCAGAGGGTGGCGCCAGGTACCTGCGATACCCGCAGTGACACGCCGCGGATATCCTTCTTCGAATCATCCCACTGGCTGGCATTGGCGAATCGAGCCACGACGGGATATTCCGCGACGGAAGCGAAGAGGCCGTGCTGAAGTGGCTCGGGAACGTCTGCAGCGACCCGGAAATTGCCACTCAGACAGGCAACTGTCTTGGGCTGGTTGTAGCGGGACAACACGCCATCGCGTCGCTCGGCTTCGGTGGTGGCCACCACCCGTTGAGACATCTCGGCGACCAGTTTGTCGGTGTTCTCCTCCTGCACCTCGACAGTACTGCAGGCGCCGAGCAACAGGCAGATCGACAGCTGCGGGATGATTCCCTTCCGGCTTCGGCGCATGGCTATCATGGCAGCTCTCCTTCGCTGGTGTGAAAGGCAGGATCCGCTTCGGCACCCAGGCGAGGTTTCCAGGCCAGTGAGTAATAGTCGCCGCGATCCCGAGCCCAGGGGTCGAAGACATTGCGTACCGGCAGCAGCTCCTCGCGCAACTGCGGTACGGTACGCAGCAGGACGCGTTTCATGGGGGAGACCTCTTGCACATGCCCATTGACCTTGACCGGTTCCAGGCAACGCTGACGTCCATCGCTGTCGCGTGTCAGCGGAAAAGGGCATCCTTGCAGTGGGCCGTTGTTCTGCACCCAGTCGTAGCCGGCATGGCTGTAGAACTCCGGTCGGAAGCTGGAGGTAAAGAAACGATCACTGAACAGTCGGCGTGACGCGTTGATGATGAAGACGTGAAATTGTGTCTCGGAGATGGCAAAGCCATGTGGTCGCGTGTATTCGGCCAGCCAGCCGACGATATTGTCGACGTCCTCGATATTGTCCACGACGCTGCCATCGGGATGACCAAGGCAGTCATTGATGAACTCGCCCTGTGCGTTGCGTTGCACCACCGAGATGGTCTTTGCGGCATCGCAGACATGGGTTCCGTAGATCTCACGCAAACGTCTGACAGTCTCTTCCTGATGAGCACGCCAGGGACTGTCTGCAGGCAGGCGTTGATCGACGAAATCGTCGAAACCGGTCAGCGTCTTCAGACCGATCTGTCGGCGGAATTCGTTGAATCGTGGTATTCCGCGCTCCCGATCACGAATGATGTCCAGCGCCGGGATATCCAGCTTGCCGGTTGTCGAGCCGACATGCGGCATTGGCAGATTCTGCAGGAACTGCGGCAGGTTGCGCAGGTGCAACAGCCCCAGTCGCTGTCGCCCCATACTCAATGCCCAGCTGTCGATGCCCTGATCATGCATGTGCTCGGTGGCACCGGCGCGCACCGTATTCAGAATGGGGAAGCGCTGCGTGATGACATCGGGTTCTTCCGGTGAGCGCAGCTCGATGAGATCCGGTACCAGAGCGTGAAGACGATAGACCGAGGTGAATTCCTCGGGAAAATTGAACGGGGATCCGAAGTGATTGATACCTCCGTTGACATCCTCGATTCGGCTGATATCCCAGTCATCATGCTTCCACCACAGCATGCCATCCGGACGGCTGTTGCCGAGACCGAAGATGCCGGCACCCGAGGCGAACACAGAGTAGAGTGAGTTGCTGGCCGCGGCCTTGCCGGATTGACCCAAGGTCCTGGAAAGGTTACCAGCCGAGCGACTGAGGAAATTCTCGTCTCGATTGACGATTCGCCGCAGCGTCTTGGAAACGCGGTCCTCGTTCTGATTGAACAGGCCGAACCAGTTGGAGTTCATGGCGGCATGCAATGGTTCATCGTAGAGCAGCTGTGTGGTCCACTCTATCGTGTGAATCTTGGCAATACCGGCCGAGACAACCAGCCTTGCCAGTTGGAAGAGCCGCTCATCATCCACTTGTTGCCAGGAGATACGTGCATCGGGCTGATCAGGGTGACGCAACCCGGAGTCGGCCTCGGGAACTGATTGCTGCAACTGACGCACATGATCGACGAATGCATTGTGTTCGCGCGCAAACACATTGTGATAGAAGCTGAGGCCGATGTTCCAGTTGTCGGGAAACCCGGTGGATTCCTGACCGCGCCAATGAGGCCGGGTACCGCAATCGAGATCGTCGGGCGGGCATTCGCGTAGCAATGGCAGATAGTCATCGATCAGTTGCAAGCGTGCAGGGTCTTGTGGGTCGCGAAGGACCCGCGAGGCGGATAGTGCATCGTGTCCATAGAGCTGAGAGGCATCCCACCAGGCGGTCACCTGATTCAGGGTGGTGCGTGGTGCGCGGCTTTGCCAGACCTTGCCTGCGTGTTCGAATTCCGGTGCAGGTTCGGTTTCGGCGTACAGGGACGGCTCTCTGCGATCACCGGGTCGACACCCGAGTGCTTCTGCCTCCGGCGTCTTGCAACCCACCGGTTCCAGAGCCCTTTCATTGTGACCCTCGACGGTATGCGAGAACCAGTCGTGCGTCATGAACTGGATCCAGAAGGCTGCCAGCACATTGAAGAACGGCGCTTTCAGGTAATCGCAGTCAACCGACAGATCGGCTGGATCGCCGGAGCCCATACCCGAGTTGCAGCCATTGTCCGCACGCTGCTCACGGGTGAAGAGTTGTCGACTGATCAATTGTGGGTCCGGGGTCAGCAGATCGATACGGCCGGCATGTCGGTTACGGTTGAGTTCATTCAACTGCAAGTCCGGGAAGGTTGCCTCGAACTGGGCATTGCGAGCAAACGGGGTGCCGGCAGAGCCCATCAATGGGTTGATAGCGTCATTGCAGATACCGCTCAATGTTCGGTATTGCAGCAGTTTTCCCTGACAAAGTTGCTTCGACTCGCCACCGACGTCGCTGAAATGCTCGTGGGTGGGGGGTAATCGCATGGCGTCCCACTGCTTGAGCACCCGGCCATCGGTCCCGTCGCGCCCGGTGATGTATTCCTGATAGGTCGTCTGGTCGAAAAGATTGAACTTGATCAGTTCGATGCGCTGGTACTCCAGATCGATCAGGGCACCATCCACACCGCGACCATTGGGATAGAGGTGCTCTCCGATTCGGGTTCTGGCCTTCTTGTCACTGTCGGACAGTGAACGACTGTCACCGGCAGCGAAATAGTTCGGCCAATCCACCCAGGGCGTATCTTGCCATCGGGTGGCGTTTTCACCGCCGCGACACAGAGCCGTGTCGGTCTGTACCTTTCCCAGAAATCGTTCGGAACGATCATCCGGTACCTTCAGGATGCCTCGTTTGGCACTGGACGCGCAGGCTTTCACCAGGCTCTGTGCCGAGGTCTCCGGGGTATACAGCGTTGTGCAGCTCAGCAAGCCAAGCAGAGTGAAAATGCTCAACCTGCCGCAGGCAGCACGACTGATACAGCGTGTGATGACGCTAGCTGCTGAAGGTGACGGGTTTGCTGCGCGGGTCAATGAAGATTGACTGGGCATGATG
Organism: Granulosicoccus sp. 3-233; assembly: GCF_052681095.1. NCBI lineage: Bacteria > Pseudomonadati > Pseudomonadota > Gammaproteobacteria > Chromatiales > Granulosicoccaceae > Granulosicoccus > Granulosicoccus sp. 3-233. Next base: position 95,575 of record NZ_JBQYLE010000004.1, on the reverse strand, counting down.
CGTATCCCTCTGATGTCGGGTTTTCATCTGCACGATGACGTTCACGGCGTTCAGGTTGACGTATCGTCGATGAAAGCTCAACGGGGGAATGCCTGTGCTTAAGTCTTGTCTCGTTCGAATCCTGTCCTCATGATTCAGCCGCCGTTGCCAATGCTGTTTTCGACAGATGAATATTGCAATGCGGAATTATTGCGAGTTGTATTATCGGTTTTCCATTCAGGTTGAACCAATGGTCGGGCCTGTGGAAAGAGCGTCAAAATAAGAACACGACTTATGTCTTGTCGTCAATTACTGAAAGTCGTTGTAATCTGGTCCTGTACTTGTTCCTGCCCCGCAATGGGTATCGGGATGTCATCGATATCCCGATTCACCTGAGACCGCTCAGGGCCGTTGATCACGTTGATGGATTGTCGATAGGAGAGTTTTTCTCATGGAAACAGTCGCAACCTTGTCGCCCGATCAGAGTTATTCCGTAGAGGATAACGCTGCGATCATCCATGATCCCATTCGGTTTCGTCACGTCGAGGCCAAGAACAGAATATTCCGATCCAACCTTTCCGGCATGTTCGATGACTACAACGGTCAGGGTGGAAACGCCCGGGTGAACTGGGAGAACAAGTTTGCAAAGGGGGGCGCTGGAGGCATCATATCGTCCTATACGCCGGTGATGAATTCAGGTCGTATTCTCACTCGCTACGCGATGATCGATGATGATGACAAGATTCCCTTCTGGCGACATGTCGGCAGGAATGTTCATGAGCATGATTGTCGGTTTTTCATGCAGTTGAGTCATTCGGGCCGTCAACAGGATCTGGGCGGGGTGGAAAACGTTTACCGTACCGTGGCAAGCTCGACGGACAAGAAGGACTACTTTCACGGCATTCTCTGCCACGCGGCTGACAAGTCCGAGATCAGGGAAATTGTCGAAGCCTTTGGTCAGGGAGCAAGACGGGCTCGTGAAGCCGGACTCGACGGCGTTGAATTGCACGGTGCGAACGGATATCTGATCACGCAGTTTCTGAGCTCCGGCATCAATGACCGCGAGGACGAGTACGGTGGCAACTGGGAGAACCGCAGCAGGTTCGTTCTGGAAATCATCAGAGAGATACGCCGGCAGGTCGGCACGGATTTTCACCTGCAGATGAAGATCAATGCCGAAGATCACAATAGCTGGCTATACCCCTGGCAGAAGCCCGGCAACACCCTCGATGAGACGCTGAAGATCGTGGGCCTGTTGATGGACGATGGCAAGGGCGTCGATGCCTTTCACATCTCGGCGGGCTCGACATTCCCGCATCCCATGAATCCACCGGGGGATCTGCCGATGCGTGAACTGACACGCTGGTATGACGGGATGATCAGCCAGGGTGTGCGAGCGGGGATGAACTACCGGATATTTTCCAACCGAATCGGCGCGTTCCTGTTTCGTCGTTACTGGATATGGCGTCGTGGCAGAAAGATCGAGGGAATCAATGAAGATTACTCCGCCGCCATTCGCAAGTTCGTTCAAACCATCGACCCGACGGTCAAGGTCATGGTGACCGGTGGCTGGCAGCACGGCGACCGTATCGCCAGCGCCATTCGAGAGGGGCGGGCCGATGCGGTGTCGATAGGAAGACCACTGATTGCCAACAACAATCTGCCGGAAATCCTGAAGAAATCGAATGGTCCTGCCAGACGCAAGGAGTGCACCTACTGCAACAAGTGCCTGGTCAACGATCTGGAGAACCCCCTGGGGTGCTATGAGCTGAGTCGCTACGACGGCGATACCTTCGAGGAGAAATACGACGAGATGATCAAGGAAGTGATGTCTGTCTATACGCCACCAACGTTCGTTTGACAACCAACGGATCTCGGACTCAGCACAGGGATCTTCGGAGAGCTTGAATGTCAGTCGACTACAACAAACTCACGCCAATAGAGGCCTATATACGGCGACGACGTTTCTGGTGGCTTGTCGTCAAGTTGCTGATCGTGGCCGTGCTTGTCTATTATTTCATCTTCAAGTCGACCTACGTCATCGCCTATGACGATCCGGTAGAACATTTCAAATACGGCTCCATCGGTTCAGAGCCCGCAACGGGTTTGCCTGTAGTAGTCCTGAATGCAATTCCCCATATCTACCGGGATCGCCTCGGTAATGCAGGGTATGCCGCGTTCGGGATGAACACCGAAGCCGGACAGTCGTTGCCGATCGGCTTCTCTCGTCGAGTGGTGACCGGTGTCGAACGGGCCTGGTTCAACTGCGCTGTGTGTCATGTCGGCACCTACCGCTTGCCCGAATCAGACCAGGTGCACTTCGTTCCGGGTGGCGCATCCAACGATCTGAAACTCCACGACCTCATCATCTTCTTCGCCGATGTCGGCACGGACCCCGGATTCACCGCCGATGCGGTCATTGCAGCTGTCAATACAGATGAAGTGCCCGGTCACCTGAATTTCATTGAACGACCGTTCTACCGTCACGTGGTTCACCCCCGAGTCAAGGCGGGTTTGATGGCATTGTCGGATGAACTGCAGTTCGTCCGACGGCAGGAACCCTATGGTCCGGGACGCGTCGATACGTTCAATACCTACAAGGTATTGCAGTTCAATTTCGACATGGGGCCCCACGCCATCCCGGATGTTGCGCTCAACGGTTCCTCGGACTACCCGTCCATCTGGATGCAAAGGCCTCGCAGCGGGATGAATCTGCACTGGGATGGCAACAACCAATCCGTATCGGAACGCAATCTGAGCGCCGCCCTCGGCGCTGGCGTATCTCCCGTGTCAGTGGACCTGGAGTCACTGGCACGGGTGCGTGCCTGGGTTGACACGTTGCAGGCACCGGTATTTCCGGGTGAAGTGGATCTGGAGATCGCCGCCCGTGGTGCGCCTCTCTACAAGCAATATTGCTCTTCGTGTCACGGCTACAAGTCCCTGGACGAAGGGTCGAGCTATGAATACTCTCAAGCCGCTTACCCCGAGCTTGGGCAGGTCGTCGACCTGGCCGATATCGGTACAGATCGTGGTCGCTGGGAGAGCTACGACCAGGACTTCGCCGCTGCGCAGAATACCTTGTATGCGGGCTATCCCTGGCAGTTCAGCCATTTCAGGAAAACCTCGGGCTATGCCAATCATCCACTGGATGGTATCTGGGCGCGATCGCCCTATCTGCACAACGGTTCGGTACCGACATTGCGTGATCTGTTGAATGCCTCTGCAGAGCGGCCGACTGAATGGTATCGGGGTAGCCGTATTCTGGATCTGAAGAAGGTCGGCTACCGCAGTGATGCCGGCGCGGGCGGCACGTTTGCCTACAACACCGCCGTGCCGGGCAACGGCAACTCGGGTCACGAAGGTGCGAAGTACGGCACAGAGCTGTCCGGTCCTGACAAGGACGCCATCGTGGAGTACATGAAAACCTTGTGATGCACTCAACTCACCTGAGCCGGTGGAAGGCCAATCATTCTCTGGTCACCATTATCGGCATCATTCTGAATGTCAGCGTTGCTCTTCCTCTGCTGATATGGCCAGACTTCGTGTTGGCGGTGCTTCATATTCCACCGACCGACTCTCTCGTCATGACGCGGTTTGCCGGTGGATTGCTGATCATTCTGTCTGTTTTCTATACCCCGATGGTCTATGACATCGATCGCTATCGCATATTGGCGTGGTTTCAGATCATTCCATCTCGCACTTTCGGTACGTTCTTCTTTCTGGGAGCGGTGGTGATAAAGGGGGCTCCCGCCGGCTTTCTGGTTGCAACCCTGATCGATGGCACGATCGCCATACTGGCGTTGCTCTGCCTGATCAGGATCGCATCGCTGGAGCAGAAGATCATGAACGGGCAGGCAGACTCATGAGCGCACGCAAGGCACGCATCTTTCTGATCGTCTTCATTTCGGCCATCGTTCTGCTGCTTGGTGCCTGGCTTGTTCTGCTGCGAGATGTGCCGCAGGAACGGTCCAATGACCCGGCCTGGACCTTCAATCATGGCTCCATCGGGAATGAGGCTGCACAGGGATTGCCGTACTGGATCTGGCGAGTGCTCCCTGCAGTCGTTCCAGATCTTCTTCCCGGAAATCAGCGGGGCTTTTCTGCCATTGGTGTCGCCTGGGAGCCCGGTGCCCAGCTACCCGTCGGATTTTCTCAACGCACAGTGGGTGTGATTCCGCGCGTTGCCCCCAATTGTGCTTTCTGTCATCAGGGAACCTATCGTCTCGACCTGGAGGATCCGGAAACCATCGTCAATGCGGGTCCCGGTACAAGAGTCAATGTACAGGGCTTCTTGCGTTTTCTCGTGGCAGCGGGTCAGGATGAGCGATTCAAGTCCTCACTGATCATGGAGGCGATAAAGGCACGCTATGACATGCCGCTGTGGGAACGGCTGCTCTATCGTTTCGTGTTGATACCGGGCACCCGCGCCGCCTTGAAGAAGCAGGCCGCGCAGTTCAAATGGACTGACAACCGCCCTGATTGGGGACCCGGTCGAATCGATCCGTTCAATCCGGTCAAATTCGCCAACCTGAAAATGTCGGATGATGGAACCATCGGCAATTCCGACATCATGCCGCTGTGGGACCTGCAATCGGCTGCGGCCACCGAGCAGCGACGCTTTGCCGTGCACTGGGATGGGCTTTCAACGGATGTTCACGAGACCGTGATGTCCGGTGCCATCGGCGATGGCTTGACGTACCGATCCTATCCCGTGGTAGCGAGGAATCTGGCGGCCATCGAAGATTTCGTGAATCTGGTGCAGCCGCCTGACTCACCGTTTTCCTCACGTCTGGATCCGTCCAGCAAGTTCTACGTGGATGCCGAGGCTGTGGCGCAAGGTGCGCGGATATACGAACAGGACTGTGCCAGCTGCCATGACGTCAAGGGCGAGCGATACCGGATGCCGATTCCGATCGCCGAACTCGGAACCGATCGTCACCGACTGGACATGTGGACCAGAGAGGCGAAGGAACGCTACTCCGATTACGAAGATGACCATGACTGGGGACTACAGTATTTTCAGAAAACCGACGGCTATCTGGCTGTTGATCTGAAGGGACTCTGGTTGCGCGGACCCTACTTGCATAACGGATCTGTACCGAACCTTCGTCACCTGCTGACCAGGCCAGCGGAGCGGCCCACCACGTTCTGGCGCGGTTCCGATCTGGTCGATGCCGAGAACGGCGGCTTTGTCAGCGCAGAGGGAGCTGACCCCTATCGCTACACCATACGCGTCGACACGACCGTCATCGGCAATGCCAATACGGGTCACGTCTGGGGTACTGATCTCGATGAAGTGCAGAAGGAAGCGCTATTGGCATACCTGAAAACACTGTGAGGCGCGCACTATGGATACGGTTTACCTGGGAAAGCGAGTCGGCCGGATTGTCAAGAGACTGGTCATCGTTGCTGCAGCTCTGTTCGTCATCGCGGCAATCGCAGGGGTCCTGGTCGTTCGCGCCCTGGTGTTGCCACCGTCTGATCAATTCGGTGCGGTCGAGGATGAAGCCAGGCAGGCAGGGCGAACTGCCGAGACCCTGAGCGGTGCGCAGGATGACTATTTCGTGTCTGTCGACAAGGGGCTGTTGGCAAAACCCGGGGACGGCGAGGATTATCCCGTCGAGGTGCTTCAGGTTGCGGACGATACGGGTCTTGAACCGGAAGAGGTGCGGCTTGCGGCCATCCGCGGTCAGAACATGTGGCTCGTCTGGACTGGCGGTAATGATCGTTTCTGGAACTGGGCAGCTGCCAATACCCTTGGTGCGTTCGATCTCCTGAAATTGATGTCAAGCCACCCGAGTCAGGCCTATGGACGCTTCAACCGGTTTCGCTGGTTGGGACTGATCAACGAGCCCTGTCATGAGCAGGCAACGGAAGCTGATCCTGAACGGTTCGGTCTGTGGCTCGATACCCGTTCGGCAGACTGCGACCCCGACCCCTTTGCCGACCCTGAGAGCTACCCGGGTGTCGAAATCGGAGCGCGTGGCAAGAACGTGCCTGTCGGCTCCTATTATGGAGAGTCAACGGGGATCATGGGGCTGCGCCTGTTCACGAACCCGGACTTCGACGAGGCCGCTCAGGCCAGGTGGGATCCGGTGCGCTTCTACGAAGATGAGTCCTACTACAATGATGCCGATCTGGTTCGCCCGTATCGTGTTGGCATGTCGTGCGGATTCTGTCATGTCGGACCGAACCCGATCAAACCGCCGAAGGATGTGGAAGAGCCGGACTTTGCAAACATGACGTCCAACCCCGGAGCGCAATACTACTGGGTAGACCGCATATTCTTCTGGGATACCGAACCGCGACCGGATGCCACGACGCCGGCGAAGAACGAACGCAACTTCTTGTATCAGCTGTTTCACTCCAACCCGATGGGAACGCTGGATACGTCGTTGGTGTCAACCGACTACATGAACAATCCGCGCTCGATGAATGCGGTGTACGAGACCCGAGCGCGCTTGCTGCAAGCCATGGGAACCGGCAAGGAGCAAGTGAAGGACGGTGAGATGGACAATGTTCAGTTTCAGGATTACCCACAGACAGAGGCCTTGTCTTCGCTTTACGATCCGGTGACAGGCGATGTCGCGTCCATGCGCGTGTTGAAGGATGGTGCTGACAGTGTTGGAACACTGGGAGCACTCAACCGCGTCTACCTGAATATCGGCACATTCAGCGAAGAATGGCTGCTGCACTTTCGCCCCTTCCTGGGCGGTCAGAAGATCTCTCCCATCAGGATTGCCGATGCGAAGAAGAGTTCCAGCTACTGGCGAGCAACGGAGGACCAGTCGCCCGACACGGCCATCTACTTTCTGGTGACAGGACGAGCCGACAAGCTCGCTGATGCCCCCGGTGGTGCGCGCCTGCTGGCGCAGACCGATGCAACCGTGGATCGCGGCAAAGAGCTCTTCGCCGAAAACTGCGCTGCCTGTCATACGAGCACAGCCAGGCAACCCACGCCAGAACCTGCCTTTGGCGTTGACATGGATTTCTGTGAAGGGGGTGGAAGTGGTGCGCGCTATCGCGAATGCTGGGATCGATACTGGGCCTGGACACAATCCGACAGTTTCCGATCGCAGATGAGCGAACTGGTCAAGGCGGATGATTTTCTGGACGGGAACTATCTGTCGAATGAACGTCGGGTGCCCATGGATGTCCTGGGTGTCAACGCCTGCAGTCCCATTGCATCCAACGGTTTGCGGGGTGACATCTGGGACAACTTCACTTCGGATAGCTACAAGACTTTGCCACCGGCAGGGCCCGTGACCGTCGAACATCCGGTGTCGGGTGCGCCGTCCAGTTTTCAGGCCGCTGGCAATGGTCGCGGATACTTGCGTCCTGCGTCACTGGTCAGTCTGTGGACCTCTGCACCTTACCTGTTGAACAATGCCGTTGGCATGGAGAAACATCATTACCCATCGACATATTATGAGGCTGTCGACGACGTGCCCGAGACCGCGGCGGCAGAGCCCTCCAGCGTCGATGGCAGCACGGCAGGCTTGCCGGCTTCCGTTGGGGACTACGGTCATGGAACCCGGACATCATCCTGCCCGTCCATTGATGCGGATAATCCCTATATGCCCTGCGTCGAGAATCGGGTAGCCAATTTCGAGAAAAGCATGCGTCTGATGCTGTCACCAGAGGCGCGCAGGAAGGATGAGCACACGGTATCCGAGGTCCCGGGTTATCTGTATCGAACATCCGCGCCGTCCTGTCTGATCATTCCCGAAGGTTTCTCTCCCGAGATCGTCCAGCGATTCTCCGGCGTGCTCAGCAGAATTGCCCCCTGGGCCGTCAAGCCGGGAGGTGCCGTGGAGATCGGACCATTCCCGGCAGACTTCCCCATCAATGCGTTGCTCAACACCGAGCTGTTGCCCGACAACGACTCGGACACCTCGTTACTGGCCCATGCCTGGAAGATCGCCAAGGCTGCTCCTGCCTTGCTCGGGACATTCCGGGACCTGGGTGGCACCTGTTCCGTGGAACAACTGGCTGACCCTGCCATACAGCAGCATGCCAGTGAGGTACTGAAGAAGCACCGGACGGTGGACACACTGGTCGGTTTGTCAAAGTGCCCGGACTATGTCGTCAACAAGGGGCACGAATTCGGGTCCAGGCTGAGCGATGCCGACAAGGAGGCTCTGATCTCATACCTCAAGCATTTCTAGGCAGACAGCGACATGACAATGTCAGATCACTATGATGTCATCGTTGTAGGGGCAGGAGCCGCTGGTGGGGTGCTTGCTGCGCGGCTGGGCGAAGGGGGCAGGCGTGTTCTGGTTCTGGAGGCCGGGCAAGACCCAATGGATCCCAAGGCCGACTCTGCGAGCAGTGATCGACCTCTGGCAGACGAATACCAGGTTCCCGCCTTCAATGCCTTCATGTCCGAAAATGCCGATTTTCGTGATGATGAGTGGGTGAAACACTACTGTGACACCGAGCAACAAGGCAGAGACTGGAAATACGATCCGCAGAGGGACGGCGTACTGTATCCGCGAGCCAAGGGCCTTGGAGGTTGTTCGGCGCATCATGCAATGGTGCTCATCAAACCCAATGACATGGACTGGAATCATATCGCGCAAACCACGGGCGATGACTCCTGGTCTGCGTCCGCCATGCAGAAATACTGGGAACGAATCGAACGCTGTCGATACCGATTCTTTCTGTGGCGATGGTTGGCGAAACTGACCGGCTGGAACCCGACCGGCCATGGCTGGTCGGGCTGGCTGCAAACCGAGTATGCCATGCCCTTGCAGGTCATTCGAGATCGATTGTTGCGTCGCGACATCCTCAAATCGATTGGTGGCGCATCCGACAGCTATCAGGGTGAGGGTCTGGATTTCGAAACCACGGCTCTGGATCCCAACCAGCGGCGTCACTGGAATGCCAATGCCTCCGGTGTGCGCCTGACTCCGATGTCCACGCACAGGCACAGGCGCACGGGCGCGCGCGAACGACTGCTCGACGCCATGGGTGATCACACCACCGATATCACGCTGGAAACGGGTGCAACAGTGAGCAAGGTCGAAATAGTCGACGGACGAGCCCGGGCAGTCATTTACGAAAGGTCAGGCAGGATCCAGCGCGCTCAGGCGACCGAAATCGTGTTGTGTGCGGGTGCGTTTCGCACGCCACAGCTGTTGATGGTCTCTGGCATCGGTCCCGAACATCATCTGAAGGCGGTAGGCATCGAGCCGCTGCTGGACCTTCCCGGAGTCGGCGAAAACCTCCAGGACAGGTATGAAATCAGTGTCTGCAACGAGATGTCCGAACCGTGGAAAGCGTTGCGAGGCGTCGAATACACGACCTCGGATCGCGCTTACAAGAAGTGGAAACACTGGCGTCTCGGTCCATACAAGAGTAACGGCGTGATCTTCGCCGTCATGCTCAAGTCCAGGCCTGAGTTGCTGGTGCCGGATCTGTTCTGTTTTTCCACACTGGTGGATTTTCAGGGCTATTACCAAGGCTATTCCAGGCGAATTCATGAGAAGAACTTTCTGTCCTGGACCATTCTGAAAGCCTATACGCGTAACAAGGCAGGGACTGTCCGCTTGCGCTCGCCTGATCCGGGCGCTCCTCTGGATATCCGGTTTCGGTATTTTCGTGAGGGAGATGATGGCTGGGAAGATGACCTCGATGCGGTCGTCAAGGGAATACGATTCGTACGCAAGGTGGCGGACTGCATGCCGACGCGCATATTCAGGGAAGTCTGTCCGGGGCGGACGGTGTCCACCGAAGAAGGCCTTGCCTCATTCGTGGAGAACAATGTGTGGGGGCATCACGCTTGCGGTACCTGTGCCATGCAAGCACTGACGCAAGGTGGCGTTGTCGATAGTCGATTCAAGGTGCATGGGATAAACGGGCTGCGTATCGTGGACGCGTCCATTTTCTCCAGAATACCCGGCTATTTTCTGGTCAGTGCGGTCTACATGATTGCGGAAAAGGCTGCCGATTCGATTCTGGAAGATCTGGCGCATGCAAGCCCCCGGGATTGAATGATTTCAGATCTGCGCTGCAAGCCTGGCGCCAGTATCACTTGACCATGCTCAGCACGATTCTGTCGAAAATCCGATCTCCGAACCATTTTCTGATGAATATCATCAGGCTGGCATATTTTCCCGCAACGTATCGCGTCCGTGGTCTGCGGGCCGTGACTGCCTTGGAGACAACGTTGGCGATCAGCTGTGGAGATGATGCACCACCACGTTTCCCGTAAGCCTTGGCTGTACCCTCGGCAACACGGGCTGCCATCGTTGAGTAGGCACCGCTACCGGAGAATCTTTCCATCGGGCCGCTGACCACATCACCAAAGGCGGTCTGGATGATGCCTGGTTCAACGATGATCACGTCGATGCCAAAGGGGGCCAGTTCCAATCTCAGGCAATCGGAGAACCCTTCCAGCGCGTGCTTCGAAGCGTGATACCAGGCGCCCAATGGCGTGTACATCCTGCCACCCATGGAGGATATGTTGACAATCCTGCCAGAGCGCTGTTCGCGCATGGCGGGCAGCAGCAACTGAGTCAGTCGTGCCAGACCGAACAGATTGACCTCGAACTGGTAGCGTGCCTCGTCAAGCGGTATGTCTTCCACGGCGCCATAGAGACCGAATCCGGCATTGTTGACCAATGTGTCCACATTGCCAAGCGTCTTCTCGATGTAGTCAACCGCGGCGATCAGACTCTCCTCATTCGATACATCCAGTTCGACAGCAACAGCACCTGAAGTCACCAGATCCTGCATTCTTTCAGTTCGACGTGCAGCGACAACGACTGACAAGCCATCGTCGAGCAATTGCTGTGCGATGACCTTGCCCATGCCGGAAGAGGCGCCAGTGACGAGTGCGGTTTTCCGGGTAGTGTGTGACATGCTCATGTGGCTCATCCTCTGATCACCATTGTCGACGTTGACAGGTCAACTATTGCCTGGTCCGAATACCTGCGCCAATTGAATCCCTCTGCGCAGCGTGGCCGCCGGGTACCGGATACTACTGGCCGACAGTTCAGCGAAACAGAATGCACATTCCGACTGCTGGCGACCGTCGTTGACATCATTGACTTTCCCTGCTCTATTGATTTTATACAACTCTGGACCTGAATTGGCCACACTGTTCGGTCTGTGGTAGTCGAAAGTATGGTTCGGGTATTTCACCAGGAGATGTATGATCGGTTCTTGTCAGGAAGGCTTTTCCCATTGGGAGACCCAGCAGGAATCGACAGGAAAACAGACATGGCCGTCCGTCGAGACGCCATGCGGGCGCGGTTGACAGCCGTCGGAATTCTGGCGCCGATGGATTGATCAACTCGCGAACGACGATGGCGGCAACGTCGCGTCACAGGCTGAACACTTCAGGAAGGAGGAATCATGAGCACTCCGACATTCAAGTGGGTCCACGCTGAATCATCGAGCGAACTGTTCGAATGGTTCAGCCTGCATGGGAGTCGTCGAATCGACAGTGTGCATCTGCATCACACCCACATGCCGAACATTGCCTTGTTCGACAGTCTGGCAGATTCCCTGGGTAGTGACGAGGCTGCCGGTCAGGAGCTGTGCAGACGCATGTGGCGTTACCACACGGCCGTCAAGGGCTGGAGTGCCATGGCGCAGCACGTCACCGTGGATCCGGTTGGGCGGATCTGGCTGGGCAGGCCCTTCGACCGACCGCCCGCCAGTGCCAGGGGTCACAACGGATCGTATGCATCAGGTCCACTGATGATCGAGATGATCGGACAATTCGATGTAGTGGCGGAAGTCCTGTCGGACAAACAGCGTAATGCCACCCTGGACGTCGTCGAAGCCGTCATGCGGACGTTCGAGTTGTTACCCTCCACGTCCTTGCGATTTCATAGTGACATGAGCGCGAAATCCTGCCCGGGTACGGCTCTGGACAAGAGGGCATGGGTAGAGGAACTGGGCAAGAGGCTCAATGGCAAGGATGCGCCGAAACGCCGGAAAGCGGGCGGGGCAAGCTCGATTGGCGCTGACCTGGCGTTGCTGCACAGTCTGCTTGATCCTGCCGAGGATACGCGTACGCGCTCGCTCAGCGATAGCGAGTTGCTGGCAGAGCTACCCGAGTCCGACATGAGTATCGACGATATTGCCAGAATGAGTCGTGGGACAGGTGTCTCGATGCGGGACATCGGGGCGGGTAGTGAAAGAGGTGGCAAGAGCGCTTCGTTGAATCAGGCAATGATCCGGCAGTTGAAACCCTACGTGGTCAATCTCGAACAGGGTCAATTGTCCGATGATGGCAAGATGATCACCTTGCCGGAGGATCTGGATGCCCTGATCGACTCACTGGAAGCCTGGGTTCGCAAACAGCTCAGTGATGGTGACGAGTCGACAGTACCTCGGGTGATGCTCTATGCACACGGAGGCATCAACAGCGAAGAGGATTCGCTGCTCTTCGCTTATGAGTATCATCAGTGGTGGCTGCAGCAGGGGGTCTACCCGATCTTCTTTGTCTGGGAGACCGGCGTGCTTGAGACCGTGATGCAGCTGTTGGAGGAGTATGCCGGCAGGGGAGGCGCGGAGAGAGGCTTTGTGGAGGATCTGCAAAGCGGGCTTTCAAGAGTACGCGATGCTGCGGTGGAGAAATTCGTCAACACGGTCGGACGTGATTTCTGGACCATCATGAAACTGTCCGCCCAGCGCGCCTCCAGTCTCGAAGAGGGTGGCGGAGCAGCACAGCTGGCTGGCAAGCTGATGTCCCTGCAGGAGCGGCTGACAGCTGATTTTCCGAAACCCGACGACCAGAGCGAGGGCCCTATCCTGTTCAGTGCCGTAGGTCACAGTGCGGGTGCCATTTTTCATTCCTGCTTTGTCAATGCCTGCACGCAAGGGTCGGACAAGTCCCTGTGGTTTGATGATGTCACCTTCATGGCTCCGGCTTGTACTATCGATCTGTTCCTGTCAAAGATCAAGAAGCCGCTGACGGAGGGCAGGATCGGCAGAATCAATCTGATGTGTCTGGACCGTGAAACAGAGGCTGCCGATCCGACCGTCCCGTTCTATGGCAAGTCGCTTCTGCATCTGGTCAGCAATGGCTTCGAGAAGGATGCGGGAACCCCGATTCTGGGCATGGAGAAGTACATTCTGGCCGATGAATACTTGAGACAACTACTGGGCCTGAGCGGTGAAAGGAACGTGGATACCCGATTGATCGTTGCGCCCTCTGGTGCCGAAGAGGAACAATTGCGTTCCAATGCCCGTACACATGGTGGCTTCGCGCGAGACTACGACACGATGCGCACCGTAGCCATGTCTCTCAGAAGAATCACTGATGCCAGTAGCGTCCCGCCGTTTCCCTCAAGATCAGCCGCCACGCGCGGTGACGGTCGGCTGTTCAGGAAGCTGGACAACCGCCTGGACCACGAGGTGGTCAATCTGGTCAGAGGCGGCCAAGTTGGATATGGCGTTGCCGCTGCGCCGGAGACCCACAAGCCGCTTGACCCCAATCCGATGCCACACCAGGTGCCGATGGGAAAGCGCAAGGCAATCTGCATTGGAATCGATGGCTATCAGGGTAACATCACGCCATTGAAAGGCTGTGTCAATGACGCCAGGAACTGGGGAGAGCTGCTCGAGGAATACGACTTCGAGGTCGAGTATCTGCTGGAGAAGGATGCGAGTCTGTCCGGTATGAAACAGGCCATCGGGCAGCTTGTCCGCGACGCAAAAAGTGAGGACATCGTCGTCATCCAGTATGCGGGGCATGGTGTGCAGTTCGAGGACCTGAATTCGGATGAAGAGGACTTCATGGATGAAGCTCTGGTTCCTTTCGATTGCAGGGACAAGTACTTCCTGAGCGATGATGAGCTTTGGGAACTGCTGCAGGGCGGACGGTCGGCCATCCACGTCTTCATGGATTGCTGTCATTCGAAATCGAATACGCGCGCACCACACCCTCCGGGAGCCGTACCGAGAATCGTCATTCCGAGTGCTGACATGATGCGCATGCACCGGGAGCGCATGCATACGGATGGCGTCAAGTCCGCCAACAAATCCATTGAGTCGATGAGACACGTGAAATTTGCAGCGGCGGGGGATGCGGAGTACGCCTACGAGCATGGAGGCAACGGCAAGTTCACGACTGCCGCTCTGGCTGCCATTCGTTCAATCAGAACACCGATCAGCAATCATGACTTTCTGCTGGAGGTCGAAAAACACTTCGAAGGTGACAGTCGCCAGCATCCGGGTCTTGAATGCCCCACCCGCATGAAATTCACGCCATTCCTGTCGGGCGTCAGCATTGCACCGCCCTAGCGCCGGTTGCCTCGCCAATGACAACCCGATCCATGCTGGGTATCGACAAGGACCTGATCTCGGATACCACTGACATTCGGGACATGATGTACAGCCCTGCGCTGGTTTCGCTGGAACCAGAGCTGTTCCCCGAGCAATTGCTGCTTGACACCGATAGTCCCCGGATTGCAGTCGGGAACCAGGCCGATACCGAGTATTGCACTGGCTTCGCGCTGGCGGCGATCATCGACATCCAGCGTGCGACCATGCTGTTGAACAGAGCTGCCCGGTCACAGCAGGCTGGTACGTCGGCTCGATCAGTGCACCCCGAACCGTGGGAGTTTCAACCAGTCAGTGCTCGCATGCTGTTCGAGATGGGGCGATTGATCAGCGCGCGCTGTACCGGGTCGGGCAGTCATCGATACTCGATACGCTCGACCTTGAAAGGGTTCTATCACAACGGTGTCTGTCTCAGGAAAGACTGGGACGACAATGACCGGGTGAATTACCTGACAGTCGAGCGAGCAAAGAGTGCAAAACAGATATCACTGGGTGCCTACTATCGATTGCGCCATTTCCTGAGTGATTATCACGGGGCACTGGCCGAGTCCGGTGCCATCCTTGTCTCGGCCATGCTGCATTCCGGGTGGCAGAAGCCACCCCTGAGCGTCAGCAGCGGGATCATCAAGCGAGCGGATGAGACTGGCGCGCATGCGTTCGTGATCATCGGGTATAACCAGGACGGTTTTCTGGTACTCAATAGCTGGGGGCCTGACTGGTACGGACCTTTCAGTCTCGACGGGCAAACGAGAACGTGTCCCGGCATCGCATTATGGCGCTATGAAGACTGGGCCGACAATGTCATCGATGCCTGGGTCCTGCGGCTTGCCGTACCCACGCCATTGTCGTTCGAGCACTCCGTCGGTTCACAGGGCAGACGGTTCGGCTATCTGGCCGGTGGCAGTGTCTCGCAACGAAGAAATTCGGGCGACGAGTCGCCACAAGGCAAGGATGGACTGGAAGTTGCCCCATCGAGAAAAACCGTACTGGGGCATTATGTGCACATGGAACGTGGCAAGTTCGTGCAGAACGGCAGTTATCCGGATTCGCGTACCAGTCTGAAGAATACCTTGAACTATCTTGACAGGCGATACAGCAACACGCTTGCATCGGTAGGCAAGAAACCACCTGAGCATATCTACCTTCGTATCATCGGTGACTCGGGCAGTACCAAGGATGCGATGCACCGTGTGTCCTCGCTCAAGCGCCGATTGCGAGACCGCAATATCTACCCACTGACTTTCATCTGGAGTGCGGAACTGGCCAATGCCTTCGCGATTTCCATAGGCGCGTGCATGCAGGAAGCCATCAAGCAGATACCTGAGCCATCCGATGAAAGGGACGATCTGATCGAGTTGGCAGTCAGGGCCATAGGCGTCCCCCTGTGGGCGCAGATGGATCGTGATGCCGAGTGCGTTGCCAAGGCGAACGGGCCGCTCGAACTGGTGTTCGCCAGATTGAACGACATATTGGATCGTCGGCATCCCGCTCCGGCCAAAGGCTCGGGAAAGATCGACTTGACCTTCGAGCTTGCCGGAGCATTGGTCTTCGTCGCCTGGATGACGCGACTCGGGACCAGAGCGATCGATGAGCTGCGCCATGTCAGGCACATACATCTGGTCATGCCGATGGTGGAATCGTTGAGACTCGCCAGGTCCATTCGATCCGTGGTACCGGATTCGTGTCGTGAAGCTGCCGATTTTCTGTCCAGGCTCAAGCTCTATTTTCCAACGGAATCCTATCTCAAGCACTCATCCATTGCCTACTACCAGCGGACCTGGTTCGAACTGGTAAACAACAGTTTCATGCCTGACAATCTGGGGGAAAAGTCCAGGGAGATGGTCAGTCTGTTCCCGGACGAGTTTCTGGAGAGAGTTCATCATTTCTGGCCGGATGCCCGTTACGATCGAACCGGTATCGAGATGACTCGCCAGGAAGACCGGTCGGCGGATTTGCGGTGGAGCCTGGTAGAGGACAGATTTCTCGATGGCCTCTTTGATGATCGAACTTCGAGTTCCTGATCTCGATGGTGCTGTCGTCCACGCTACCTGGTACGGTGCTCCACGCGCTTGCTCTGGAAAGGACTGGCCGAAGAGATCATCGGGCGCTAGCCGATGCGCAACCTGGAGTTCGAATCATCACAAGAACTTGCGGGGGCATGTCCGTGCTTGCAGTTCCACCGAGATGTCGAGTGAGTCAATCCGACTGCTGACTATCCGAAAGATAGCCATGGGGCGTTGGGGTGACGGGTAGCGGCAGGGATAATGGCATCAGCAATTGAAGAGATCCCATGACTACCAGGTGCTTGTCGCGCTCAGTGGTGGACCACAGGAGACTGCCATGCAATGGCTTACCGCAATCATCGCATTCGCTACGACAATGCTCATTTTCGCCGTCATCGTGTCGACCTTCGTCGAGCTGATACATCGGGTGTTCAGAATGCGGGGCAAGGGCATGCAGTTGATGCTGGAGAACCTGTATACCCGCGCCATCGAACCCCATCTCGACAGTCGGCAGGCCCAAACGATGAATCCCGGCAGGTTTGCAGAGATCATCATGGAGAATCGGGCCATTGCCTATCCGGCAGACACGTCACGTCAAGGTCGTATGGGCACACTCCTGGGCTGGCTCGTTGATTCAAGGTCCATGACGGACATTCCCGTGGAGGTCTTTACCCAGAAACTGGCCGACAGTCGTATCGTCGGTGCGGCCGAGCACTTCACCGATGACGTTCTACAGGATATTGCCCAGAAGTACGAGGCTTTCGGGCATGAGGTCGGCACCTATTTCGGCAGGCGTGCCAGAGTGTTCTCGGTCGGCGTGGCTTTCGTCGTTGTCTGGTTGTTCTATGTGCATCCTTACGAGATTGCTGTCACCTATTTCAGCAATCCTGCAATCGCCCAGAGTGTCGCTGACAAGGCGGTAGACTCGCAGAACGAATATGCTGAGCTGAAGCAACAGCTGCAAGGCATCACTGAGGGTGGCAATATGACGGATGCACAGACCAGCCAGCTCAGCGACGCGTTCGATGCGCTGCGGCAGGAGATGGCGGCGACTCGGGTCACGACCCGCGAGCTGGCCGCGTCGGGAATTCCGCTGGGATGGCCGGATGCCGAGGCAGGGATCGCCGTTTGTTTCAGCGAGCAGACAGGCGAAGGCTCAACGGGTTCTTCGGCATCTGCAGTCGATCGGGTGAGCGGATTCTGTCGCTACAGCCTGCCATTGATCGGGGTGATCACGATTCCCTCATTCGCCAACAGTCTGTGGCTGATTGTCGGCGGTCTGCTCGTGGGCCTGGGGGCACCGTTCTGGGCGCAGGCTGTCTCCAGTCTGACGGCGACTCGCGATCTGACCAGGCGTATTGCCAGAACCGTGAGCGCAGGCGTGGAAGAGCCGTCCAGTCGCTCTCGCGGTGGAGGCGTGCCTCGGGCCCTGAATGAGGCTCCTGTTCATGTCCGGACCTTCAATGTATCCCGTGCCAGCCGAGAAAAAGCGGAGTAGCAGACATGTCTAGCGGGCGAAATCTTCCGGGCAAGCTCGCCAGTAGGGCAATCATCATGCACGGTGCTATTGCAACAGGCTCTCCCGAGTAATGCCGATATCCTTTGCCAGTTCCTTGAACAGATCGTTGGCACGATGCAACATGGCATTGCTGATCTCGTGTTGTTGTTGCCAGTCCGGTGGGGCAGCGCCCTGACTGTAGAGTCGGTTGAGATTGAGATCCTGCTCCGCCATCACATCCAGCAGAAACAACGACATTTTCTGTGCTATTTCGGGGTCGACGAGAATGGAGGCACGACTGGCCTGAAGTCGCCAACGGGTCAGCAGTTCGGGTGTCTGCTCGCTGTAACGCTGATAGGCAAGGTTCAGCATCTGCTCATTGTCGATATTGGGGGTGCCATACCACGACACGTCCAGTGCCAGAGTCTCGTAGGTCATGAGCACATCGGAGAACTGCATCAGCATCTCCGACTGGGCTTCGAGTATGGCCTTGTCGCGCTCCCGGTCGGCTTCCAGTTGCCTGGCCCGTTCACTGGCCTGTTGCGCCTGTATTCTTTCCCGAGTTGCAGAACGAGCCTCCAGATACATGAAGCACAGGGGGATCAGCACACCGGACAGCAAGGCGGTCAGCAACAGCAGTCCGGCCTTCTCGACAAAGGAGGCACTGCCCAGGGCGCGGCGCAGCACGCCTCGGTTGTCGGCATCTGCGGTGTCATCGATTTCCTGAGTGGACATGGGCAGACTCGAGGCTAGGGGCCGGGGTGGGTCGAGCGCATCAGAAGTTGAAACGCGCGCCAAACTTCAACCAGTATTGCGTGGTGTAGTCATGCGCCAGCTGGGATTCGTAGAAGACAAACAGGCTGCGAAAGCCGGGCCAGAATATGCTGGTACCCAGCCCGTAGTTGACGTAGGAGGCGTCTCGTTCATTGCCTTCGATACTGAAGACAGTACCTGTCGGGTCGTGCACAAAGCGGGCGCTGATGTCGTCCTTGTCGCTTTCATTCTCGAACTCGCCCTCTACCCACAGTTGAGGTACCAGTACCACGCGGGACGTGCTGACCGATGTCGATACCTGCACGCCGGCCGATACCGTGGTGGACTTGATCGAATGCGAGCCGATGCTCAGAACCGAGCCAAAGCCCCGGCTCTGGCTGGCGGTGGTTTCCGTGTAGCCATCCACATCGGCGGATGTGGCCGTTGCCCGTAGATAGGGACCGAATTCCCATTGCTCTCGCTGAAACTGTTTGCCAAGCCCGATGGTCAGTGAGGTCAGGCGGGCATCGGTGCTGCCATTGGCAAACAGGGTCGGTCGGCCTGGCAGGTTGATCCGTCTGACGCTGTCGTAGCTGTTGTCCCCGGATTGCAGTACAAGGTCCACATAGGCCAGATCGCGATGGTACCAGGTGCCGAACAGGGTCAGGAAAATGCCCTCGACATCCAGGCTGTCACTGTCCGAAGTGAAGTCGGTCTGCGAAGAGGCGTAACCGATACTGCCGCCCAGTACCAGACGTGTGGAGAGCCGGTAGTCAGCTCCCAGGGTGATGCCTTGTGTGCTGAAATCGGCCCCTTTCTGTTGATTGGTTCTCTCGGTCTCGCCAACCGACAGTCTGCCATTGACGAATACGCCAAGCCGTGGCGTGCCGCCGGGCAGACTGTTCTCGACGTCGCTGGCTGCCAGTGTTCTCTGTACCGCATTGAATACAGCGCCGGGTATATACTGATCCTGATAGTTCAGGCTGAAGCCGGACAGATCCACGCCGCCACCGGCACCGCCGCGCAGGGCGTTGATCCGGTTGTAGACATTGGTTACCTGGATATCGGACATCTCCACGCTGGAGTCGGCCATGGCAAAGGCCTCTTCCGGCATCAGTCGGTTGATGGCTCCTGCCAGACCGGCCTCACCCACTTCATCATTCAGATCGTCACAGGTTGCATCCAGATCGATCTGGGCTTCCGTCAGGTCTTCGTCCACAGCCTGCAGGCGATCCAGCTCGGCGCAGGCGTTGTCCAGTGCTCCACCCGTGCTGGATTGGTTCTTTGTGAGCCCCGTGCCTGTCAGAAAGCCCGAGCGAACAATGAAACGAACGACATTGCTGGCAAGATCAGGTGCTGCCGGTGGGTCGATCTTGCTGTTCGCCGTGGCTGTCGATGACCTGTCGGCATTGTTCGACGATGCTGCCATTGCGCTTTCTGCCGTGGGAGGAGATGCGGCGATGATCGGGGCGACGTCGGCGGTGGCAAATACCTGTATGAAGCCTCGCGCCAGTACCTCGCTGATGAAATTGCTGCTGATGCCGTCCTCATCGGTAAACGTGACCGTCTGGTTGAGCAGGGCCGCGCCTTCCGGAATGACGCTCCATTCCACGCGAGCGCCGGCAGCAGGTTGTCCCAGCGCACCCTCGCTCACACTCAGTACCAGATCATCACCTTCATCCCCCGGCACCAGGTTCTGTTCATCGCCCGCCAGCACCGCCGATGTCAGCTCCTGTGGCGCGTCATCTGCCAGTATCTCGATGGCTACCTGCCCGTTCTGCACGATGGCATTGGCGGGCAGGGAACTGGTATCGAGCAAGACCAGAATCGTTTCCGCGATTTCATTCTCGTCGTCGACGAATATGTCGATCAGTGCATTCCTGACCCCGGTTTCGCCAACGTCCCAGCTCAGTTGCGAGCCGGATACGAATGCAAAGTCCACCCCCTCGGTGGCGCTGGAGGAGCTGCCGATGCTCAGCGACAGGGTCAGAGAGTCCAGGCCCTCGCAGCATGGATCGGCAGAGCGAGTCACGGAGATGGGGACTCGGGACCCTTCGGCACTGCTGGACACACCGGTGCTGACGTCGAAGGTCTGAACGATCTCGGTCTCTTCGGTGGTGGATTGCAAAAGAGCAGAGGTATAGAAGATTTCTGCATTGTCGGTGGTAAAGTTGACTCGTTCGTACTCGGCAACCAGTTGCACGGAGCCCGTGCCGGGCGACAGGGCCGTGAAAGTGACTTCCGCCGAGCAGAATTCATCAATGGAACCGCATGTGTCGATGAAGGACCATGAGCCATTGTCCGTGTCCAGCGTCGATGAAGACGTCACGAGATTGCTGTCCGATGACAATTGCCCATCGGAAGTCACACAACTACCCTGGCAAAGATGTAGAGAAAGCAGTTCCTCCGAGCCTCCCGAGTCCGACTGGATGGCAATGATTCTGAATGAATGGCTGGTGTCGGGGGATTCACTCGATACCTGGAAAGTCTGTGCCGCGGGAAGGATGAAGGAGGATCCGTCCTGCGCAATGGCTGCTGGCAGACACCAGACTGTCAACAGAAGGGGCAGGTAGATCGACAAGAAGTTGCCGCAGCGAGCCCGAATCTGATTCTTCCCGACAGGTCTCGGTGTCGCTCCAGTGTGATGACAAGGCTCGTCGATGAGTGGGATTCGCATGGCAGTTCCCTCGCTGTCTACATCATGGACCTGGCCGGATTGGCATGCATTTCCCTGTGGAAATACGGAGAAACGCCGTTCAGGTGCATTGACAGAACACCACCCTATGCTTATTGCCATGGCCGGTCAATTGAACAAAAGGCGAGTTTGTCCAATACTGGCAGACCCATGAATAGCGGATGCGGTGATCATGGCCAGAAACGTTTCGCCACTCACCTGTCTTGTACTGGTGTGTCTGTTGTCAGCCTGCGGTTCGACACCGCCGCCCGTGATCGAGCTGCCTCCGGGGGCCGATGTCAATGAACTGCTCCCGGTGGACTGTCTGTTGCCGGGTCGTGTCAGGCAATTGGGCAAGGGCCGAATCTACCAGGAACCTCACCGCCCGGTAAAAACCACAGCGAATACCTGCGCCATACGCGGTGGTGACTTCGTGCGCTACGACCGTGCGGATTTCCGTACCTCCCTGAATGTCTGGCTGCAGGCGGCCAAGGACGATGACCCCGAGGCGCAGACCTATGTGGGGGAGATCTTCGAAAAGGGCATGGGCGTCGAGGCCGACTTTGCCGAGGCCGCGCGTTGGTATGGTCTGGCCGCCGCTCAGGGGCACGACAGGGCGCGCATCAATCTGGGGTATCTGTACGAGACAGGGCTGGGTGTGGAGAAGGACGTGAGTCGGGCGCTGCAGTTGTACCGTGAAGCCGCAGGTCTGGACGGCGGTACGCTGGAGTACGTGACACATGCCGATCTCGCTGTTCGAAAATCGCAGAAGACCACCCTGGACAGAACGCAGGCCGAGCTTGATGAGGCGCGTCAGCGCTTGCTCGAGATGGAGAAAAGCCATCAGGAGCAGCAAGCTGCATTACGCCATTCGCAGCAGAGTCTGCGCCAGCTGCAACAGGCTGCTGATGAACAACGCAAAGTGCTCGCTCGGCAGCGTCAGGCGGCAATCACTGACGATCGTCCTCTGAAGAATGCTCTGATACGCGTGGAACAGCTCACGGAAGAGCTGGCAAGGGCGCGAGACAGTGAGAACAGGCTGCAAGGGCAAATGACGCAGTATCGTGACAGTGAGGCGACACTTCTGGCACAACTCGATCAGTTGCAGCGCCGTCAGCAAGACGTCGCCTTGCAGGATGCGCAGAGTATTCGTGAGCAGCAGGATCTTGCTCGACAGCTGCAGGAACTGGAACAACGGCGTGAGGAGGCTCAGGCCGGACTGGATGCGCAGCAGGCAGAAGTGCAACTCCTGGAGCAGCGATACCGACAGCAAACAGCGCTTCATCAACAGGAAGTGGATGCTCTGCAACAGCAGTTCGGTGCCAGTGCTGCCGAGTCGGCACGCAAGCTGGCCGAGCTGGAAGGAAAACTGGCCCGGCGAGAGCAGGAAATCGAGCATCTCGAGCAGAAGCTGAGCATCACCGGACAGGCTCTGCTGACGGCAACGGTGGTCGAGGACATTCCCATGGCCGATGCCGTCAGCCAGGTCAGTTACGCTGGCCTGCGTATCGAGCTGGTCAATCTGCGAACCGAGATATTGCGCAATGGAGCGCTGATTGCCTATTTGCCTGATGCCTCGCATCAGCAGGTGATCGGTCAGATCCAGCCCAGCCATTCACTATCGCGGCTGCAGATCAACCAGAATACCCACCCCTGGGACAGTGACGGTGTGTTCAACTATGACCGCCAGGGCAGCGATTTTCTGGATATCGTTGCGCAGGACTCGGCAGAGGAAAAGTTTCAACGCAAGTTCCAATTGCGCGAGCCGTTTGTGGCAAGTGCATCCATCACCTCGACGACCGTCGAGGAGCGATCACCTGGATCACAGCTCGATACTTCGCGGACTATCGATTTTGGCGATTATCACGCTTTGATAGTCGGCGTCGGTGACTATCAGCAATTCGGACCTCTGCATCATGCCACTGCGGATGCGCAGCGAGTGGATCACTTTCTGACCAGGGAGTTCGGGTTCAGTACGCGGTTGTTGATCGACCCTGGCAAGGCGGAACTGCTGACCCGATTGGGCGAGTATCAGACAAGGCTTGATGAACAGGATAACTTCGTATTGTATTATTCCGGGCATTGCAAACCGGCATCGGCCTATGCGCCTTCCTACTGGCTGCTGCGCGATGCGGACCCTGTCAGGAACGAGTCCTGGTTGTCCCTGCCTTCGCTGGTCAGCATCATCGACGCCCTGCCGGCCAGAAACGTCCTGCTGATCGCCGATGCCTGCGCCCCCGAGACACTGACTTCCACCGCTGTGCCGGTGCCGTTGCAGGAGCAGGGGGATGAGGAACAGACCCTGTGGTACCGGAAGATGGTCCAGGCAAGAGTGCGCAGCGTGTTGTCGTCCGGTATAGCTCTATCCTGGTCGACGGACACGGAGGCAGTACGCGAGTCACCGTTTACCACGGCCTTGCTCGATGCCCTGGATACATCGGGGGATATCGTCCCGGTGAGCCGCCTGTATGCCGCCATCCGAGAGGCATCAGTGAAACGCTTCAGGCAGATTCTGTCGCGGGCCGATGTTCGCTATGCACCCATTCGCCACGCCGGTCACGAAGCTGGAGAATTCCTGTTTGTTCGTCGGGCTTCACGATGAAGCAAGGCAGATCGGCCGTCGGTGAGCGCTGACGCAGAGGCCTGACTGCCGCCTCTGCGCCTTGCCGCCGGTCGTCAGCCGGACTCGCTCATGAGTTCTCTGCTTGTGCCTGTACATCACGCAGCACACGCAACAGATTGCCTCCCCACATCTTGGCCAGATCATCCCGGGAGTAACCGCGCTGCAACAGGGCCGCCGTGACGTTGGGCGAATCTGCTGCACCGTCCCAACCCTCGACGCCGCCGCCACCGTCAAAGTCGCCGGAGAGGCCGACGTGATCGATGCCGGCAACCTCGACCGCATGATCGACATGGTCGAGGAACTGTTCCAGGGTGACGTCTTCGAACTCCTGGCGGATTCTGGCCACTTCGCGTGTGTAGTGCGTCAGTTGTTCCGGAGACGCGGCGCGACGATCAGCGCCAGTGACAAGCCCGAGTTCTTCTCGCAGTTCATCGATGGCCGCAGAGATCTTGGGGTCCACCGCTGCCAGATAGGAGCGAAAGGCGGTGATATGGGCAACACCGCCGTCGTCGCGGATGGCAGCAAGCTGTTCATCGGACAGTCCCCGCGCATTGGCGTAAACGGCGTATACGGTCGAGTGCGAGGCGATGATGGGGGCTCTGGACAAGGCCATGGCATCGGCCGCTGTTGTCGGCCCGACATGGCTGATATCCACCATGATGCCGTGATCGTTGAGCGCTTCGATCAGCACGCGTCCGAGTTCGCTGAGTCCGGGGTCCTCACCATCACCACGTTGCAATGACGGGTTGGACGAGCCTCCGAACTGGTTGTGTCCGAAGTGTGTGATGGACGCGTAGCGAGCGCCGCGCTCGGCCCACATGGCAACTGATTGCCTGACCTCTTCAGGCGTATTCCCGAGCGGCGAACTGTTCTCGATACCGATCAGGGCGGCCAGCATGCCTTTTTCGTTCAGGGTTTCGACCTCATCGGAAGTCTTTGCAAGACCGATGGTGCCAGTGTTGGCGCGCAGCATTCGCAGAATGCCGCGATACTTCTCCTCGGCAGCTTCCACCGCTGCGGCATGACCTTCGTCGTTCAGTTCACCTTGTGGTGTGTAGACAATGAAAAAGCCGGCGTCGAGTCCTCCCGCGCGCATGGAAGGCAGATTGACCTGAGCTCGATTCAGAACCGCAGGGTCCAGTGCAGGTGTGCCGTAGCCTGCTCCGATGTCTATATGCGTATCCAGAGTCAGAATGTCGTCGTGTATCGACATGACGCTGGAGTCGGTGAGTGGAACCTGAGCGAGTGCCGTGCCGGCCACGGCGACAGCCGATGTGGCTAGAAGGCGGGTGATGACTTTCATGGCCTGTCTCCAGTGATGGGGAACGGCGAAATGCCGTAACCCTCAAAGGCATCGTACAAGCAAATGCGTCATTGTGCATGCAGGGTCGGCGTCAGGTTCTAACGACGGCATTCCATCTCGTAACCGGGACTCGAAGCTCGCTACCTTGCGCAGTCGTCACGCGCTGGAGAGTGTATCCGGCTTCCCTCGGCTATCGCGTGTCACCTGTTGGTCCGTGGCGTATTGGCGGGATTGGTTATACTTTGTCACTATCATGCATGACCCCCGTGCCGTCATTGCCGACAAGCTACTCGTCATGCTTGTTGTTTCAGCTCGTGGGGTACTGAAAATCATGACTTTTCAGCCAGTTGAGTGAGGTATGGGAATCTTCTGATGCCCGCATCTGCCTGAGGTCCAGGTCGGATTACGTGTCGAGGGAATCGGTCGTGAGAAGCAAGAAGTCACTGAATACCGTGATAACGACTCTGGTGCTGGGTGCAGGGTTGGTGCTTCTGGCGGTATACCTGCTCATTTCTCATGAGCACAAGAAGCGCCAGCATCGGCAATCGGCGGAGCAGCGGCTGGCATCCATCGGCCCTCATGCCGCGGACATGGCAGTGCGACTGTTGCAGTTGAATGAACTCGGCATTCTGGACATGGAGTTGCAGTCCTTGCGCAGACTGCAGGATATCGATCACGTTGTCATCGTCGATGACATCGGCAAGGTGCTGCATGCCAGTGATGCAAGGCTGCAAGGCCTGCCCCTGCAGTCTACAGACCTGGCGTTGGCAGCGACGCTGATAGCCGTCGGGCATGATGCCGCCGCGGATCGATCCGTGTTCGGGATGGATGATAGTCAGCAATTGATCGGTATCTTCCCGTTGCTTTCGGCCGATTCGGATTCCACGAGCCATTTCTCGCCAGCTGCTCATGTCGCCATCAGCCTCGATCTGGAGGGCTCCTATCTGCTTCTGTCCCGTGAGTTGTGGGTGCAGGGGCTGGTGACTGCCGTGCTGCTGGCAACGGTCGCGGGTCTTCTCTGGTACGTGCTGCATCGAATGCTGATGCTGCCACTGCAAAGGATCGTGCAGACGACCCGAGCCATTGCAGGCGGTGATTTCAGCGCGCGCAGCAATCTGGTGTCAGCTAATGAGCTGGGCGAGATATCCGCCAGTCTCGACTCTCTGGCAGTGTCCTGTCTGGAGCAGATCGAATTGCAGGAGCTGCACAAGCGCCTGTCCCATCTGGTGGATGACATGGTTGATGAAGTGTATGTCAACGACGCTGAAACGCTTGAAGTCCTCAACTGCAACAAGGCCGCCCAGAACAATCTGGGCTACAGCGCTGAGGAGCTATTGGGGCTGGGGCCCTGGGATTTTGTCGTCGGGCATTCGGAAGAGAGCTTTCGCGAAGCACTCCAACCTCTGCTTGCAGGCCTGCAGACGCACAGGGATTGCGAGTCGATGCATTTCCGCAAGGATGGCTCCTTCTATCCAGTCAGGTCGAGAATACAATACATGGCGCATCAGTCGCCCCCGGTGCTGGTCACGATTTCGCGAGACCTGTCGGAACTCAGGGTGCAGGAGGAGAATGCGCGTCTGCGTGAGCGCGCCATGGCGGCGGTAGGCGAAGGTATCATCATTACCGATGCCGGAATCGACAAGCGGCTCATTGTCTATGCCAATCCTGCAATCACCGAGTTGACCGGATACAGCGAGGAGGAACTGCTGGGCAGCAATATCGACATTCTTCGCAGAAACAACATGGATCAACCTGGTCTGACCGTATTGAACGAAGCACTGTTGAGAGCCGGCTCCGCTCAGGTTCAGCTGGATGCAACCCGCAAGGATGGTAGTGCCTATGTCGCCGATGTATCCATATCACCGGTGTTCAACGCCTCTGGAGAGCTGACTCACTATATCGGCATTCATCGCGATGTCACGCAGCGACTCGAGACGGAAGAAAAACTGCATCAGGCTCAGAAGATCAAGGCTATCGGACATCTATCGGGCGGGCTGGCACACGATTTCAACAACCTGCTCAGCGTGATCGTCGGCAATCTGGAACTGCTCAAGGTGGGTATCAGTGATGAAGCCCGGCTGGCAAGGATAGAGGGCGCAGAGAATGCCGCTCATATGGGAGCTCATCTGACTCGCAAGCTTCTGTCATTTGCCAGCCGTCAGCGGCTGGCGCCGGTGGTGACGAACCTGAATGACCATATCGGCAATGCGCTGGCGCTGTTGGCTCCAACCATTGGTGAGACGATCTCACTGAACGAGGAACTGGCTCCGGAGTTGTGGGACACCCTGACGGACCCGGGCGAAATAGAAACAGCTGTCATCAACCTGACGATCAATGCGCGCGATGCGATGCCTCACGGTGGCACCATCATCATACGTACAGCCAATGTCGACGTGGAGGCTGATGACGCCATTGAACCGCTGGACGTGAAAACCGGACAGTACGTCAGGTTGTGTGTCATGGATGACGGCTCGGGCATCAGCGAATGGGCGCAGGACAGATTGTTCGAACCGTTCTTCACGACCAAGTCGGAGGACAAGGGCAGTGGTCTGGGCCTGTCCTCGGTATACGGCTTCGCCAGACAATCCGGTGGTTGTGTGAAGGTGTCATCCACCGAAGGCGTCGGGACGTCCGTCAGCGTCTATCTGCCCAGGCATGTCGCGAGCGCTGGTCGTTCACGTCCCCTGTCCCGGACTGCCGAGGCGACGGCGCGTTGTCTGACTGGTCTGAAGATTCTGGTGGTGGAAGACAAGGAAATGGTGCGTCAATTGACGGTTCAGCAACTACAGGCTCTGGGGTTCGAAACTCTGGAGGCAGAAAACGGAATGGAAGCCATCGGTTTGCTCCAATCCGGGGCAGAGGTGGACGTGGTGTTGTCCGATGTCGTCATGCCAGGCGGTATCAGCGGCTACGACGTGGCGCAATGGGTGCGCCAACACCGCCAGGACTGTCACATACTGCTGACCTCCGGTTTCAATGATTCGGCAGACAAGCAGCACGAAATGCCTGTTACCGAACTGCACGTACTTCCTAAGCCCTATCGTATGGAGGACTTGCGCAAGACTTTGCAGGACGTCATGGACTGTCAGCCTGTGTGATCTGGTCGGATGGCCGGTCCGGGAGAACCCGTTGTTCCGACAGTTGTGGAATACTGGCCCCATGACATCCCGAGACGCCATTGCTCTGGAGAACAGATGGTGCCTGCCGAACTGCCGTGGTCCAGCTTCAGGGAGCGATGATTGTGAAAGACAAGTGGTCACTGAATACGGTTATTCCGCTGCTGGTTCTGGGAGCTGGTTTCATTCTGCTCAGCTTCTATCTGAGTATTTCCTACAGTTATCAGAAATCCCAGTTTCGACAGTTGTCGGAACAGCGACTGGCCTACATGGGGCCTCGTCTGACCGACATCACCCAGCGAATGCTGGCCCTGGGAGAGGATGGTCTGCTCGACGCGGAAATGGAATCCATGCGCCATATGCCGGATGTCAGTCTGGTTGTCGTGGTCGACGAGGCCAACACCATACTGTACTCGAGCGATGTCGAGTTGCGAGGTAGCCGGCTCGAGTCCAGCGAACTCCATCGCGCAGCAGTGCTGATCGAAGAATCCGGCGGTATTGCCAACCGGGTTCAGAGTCAGTCGGACGGAGCACGGCAGATGCTGGGCGTATTCGCCTTTTCCGCGCCTGCCGGGCAGGCAGGGAGCGAGGTGCCCGTTGCAGGTCATGTGGCCATCAGCATCGATCTGGAGGAGTCCTACAAGCGATTGCTGGTGACCTTGTGGTCACAGGCCTTGCTGGTCGCTCTGTTACTGACGGTTGTGGCGGGCCTGCTCTGGTACCTGCTGCATCAGGTGGTGGTCAAACCATTGCGAAAACTCGTTGGAACGACACGTGCCATCGCAGCAGGGGATTATACGGCTCGTACCAACCTTGCCTCCAGCAATGAACTGGGAGAGATCGCCGCCACGCTGGACTCGTTGGCGCTGTCCTGTCTGGAGCAGGCTGAGATACAGGATACGCACCGTCGTCTGTCCCGCCTGGTTGAAGACATGGTTGATGAGGTCATCGTGTGCGACATGTCCACGCTCGAGATCATCAATACCAATCGGGCCGCTCAGAAAAACCTGGGATACTCGGCCGACGAACTGAGCACCATGATGCCCTGGCAGTTTGTCACGCACCACACGAAGCAGAGCATGCTCGAGATGATCCAGCCGCTGCTCCAGGGCAGCAGCAGTCACATCGATTGCGAATGCCGCCACACCCGCAAGGATGGAACCGGTTATCCGGTCAGGGCGCGCATGCAACTCATGGAGCACCAGTCGCCTCCGGTGCTGGTGACCATTGCACAGGATCTGAGTGAACTGCAAACTCAGATAGAAAGCGCGCAGTTGCGAGAGCGGGCACTGGCAGCGGTGAGCGAGGGCATCATCATTGCCAATGCCGGTAAGCCGGGCCGGACCATTGTCTACGTCAATCAGGCAGTGTGTGACATGTCCGGCTACAGTGCCGAGGAATTGCTGGGTCAGAGCACCGACTTTCTGCGCAAGAATGCCATGAACCAGCCCGATCTGCTGTCGGTCAGGCATGCGCTGGAGAACGCAAAACCTGTCAATGTCATACTGGATGCGACAAGAAAGGATGGCAGCAACTACAAGACGGAAGTTTCCATATCCCCGGTGTTGAATGCCGCGGGCGAAATGACTCATTACATCGGACTCCATCGAGATATCACGCAACGACTCCTGGCTGAAGAAAAGCTGCATCAGGCTCAGAAGATAAAGGCCATCGGACAGCTGTCCGGAGGCCTGGCTCATGATTTCAACAATCTGCTGAGCGTGATCGTCGGTAATCTGGAATTGCTCAGAACCGGCGTCAAGGACAGTGCGCAGATGGCGCGCATCAAGGGGGCCGAAAACGCAGCGCACATGGGGGCGCACTTGACTCGTCGGCTGCTGTCCTTTGCCAGTCAGCAGCGACTGGTGCCGTCTGTGACCAATGTCAACGACCATGTTCACAATGCCATGGCTCTGCTTGCCCCGACGATCGGAGAAACCATAACTCTGCAAGAGGAGCTGGAAGACAATCTGTGGCAAACCCTGACAGACCCCGGAGAGATAGAGACTGCTGTCATCAATCTGACGATCAATGCCCGGGATGCGATGTCTCAAGGTGGCTCCATCACCATTTTCACGTCCAATGTCGTGCTCGATGGTGAGGTGATCGGGCGAGAGCAGCTGGATCTGGAGCCGGGAGAATACGTGCGACTCTGTGTCATGGACAATGGTCCGGGCATCAGTGAATCAATACAAGGGCGGATATTCGAGCCGTTTTTCACCACGAAACCTGAAGGCGAGGGTGGTGGTCTCGGGCTGGCATCCGTATTCGGCTTTGCCAAGCAATCAGGAGGTTGTGTCAAGGTGAAGTCGACGGAAGGTGGCGGCACCCGCGTCAGCGTCTATCTGCCAAGACACATACCGCAGAGTTCTCCGTCCAGTTTGCCGGACAGTGTTGTCGAGGATACCTGTCGATGCTTTTCGGATTCCAGGATACTGGTCGTCGAAGACAAGGAGACGGTGCGCGACCTGACGGTTCAACAGCTGCAGACCCTGGGCTTTCAAACGCTGGCGGTGGAAGATGGCATCAAGGCACTCGAGTTGCTTCAGTCTCGACATGACTTGGATATCGTCCTGTCGGATGTAGTCATGCCCGGTGGCGTCAGTGGTTATGACGTGGCCGACTGGGTGCAGACCAACAGACCCGAGTGTCGGGTATTGATGACGTCCGGGTTCAGCGGTCCGGCCGACAGTGAGAACCGGCCTGGTGGCGGCGATCTGCACGTACTGCAAAAACCGTATCGCCTGGATGATCTGCGCAAGGCGCTGCATGATGCCCTTGGTTGCTCGGTCTGAACCATCCTTCGGGGGATGCCGAATGTCACCGCAGACATGATATTTTAGCGCCACCATTCAGGGCGCGACAGCATCAGTGAACGCACTACTCCGAATTCTCACCATGGTCGCAGTACTGTGGCTTGTCTTCATTGCCCCACCGGCAACGGTACTGGCATTGCTCCAGGGGGCCGCATTCCATGCGGGTTGGTTGAGCAGTCTGATGTTCATTCCCTTGCCGCTTGTACTGCTGATCGTGGTGTTCCGTAGTTCAAGCGCCGGCATTCGCTGGTGGATTTTCCAGTATCTGGGTATCAGCGCAATCGGCTTCTCGGCGGCTCTGTGCGGGGCACTGTTGTCACTGCTGATCGATCACGCGACGGCAGGTTGGCTTGCAGTCTGTCTGTTCGCGATGTTTCTTGCTGTCGCTCTGTACGCTGCGCATCGCATTCACCTGACGCCGCTGGAAATCATCAGCCCCAAGATCCGCAGGCCTCAGCGACTGGTGCAGATCAGCGACGTGCATATCGGATCGAGACGAGCGGCCTGGCTGCGAAAGGTGATTGATCTTGTTAGTGCACAGCAGCCGGACATGCTGCTGATCACCGGCGATCTGATTGACGAGAATGTCTCAGCCGACTCGCTTCTGCCACTGGCCGGGCTGGATTTCCCGGTCTTCTACTGCAGTGGCAATCACGAGCGTTATGTCGATTATTCCAAGGCGCTGGATATCATTGCCGGTCATGGTGTCACCGTACTGAGCGATACCGTCGCCGTTGTCGATGACATTCACATTCTGGGCGTGGAGGACAGGCAACATGTTCAGCAGGCACAGGAGGCGTTGAATGCGCTCTGCGGCTCGTCTGAGTCAACCGATACTGCGTTCAGGATACTGCTCTACCATCAACCGGACCTCTGGTCGGCGGCCATTCAGCACGGTATAGACCTGATGTTGTCCGGTCATACACACAAGGGGCAGATCTGGCCTTTCGGTTGGCTGGTGCGTATTCGGTATGCGCATGTGGCAGGGCATTTTCGCAAGGCGCTCAGCCATCTGTTCGTTTCGCAGGGAACCGGTACCTGGGGGCCTATCCTGCGCTTCGGCACCCGCTGCGAGATGACGGTCATCGAACTGAGACCACAGGTGTCCTGACGGCTACGGGTCCTGGCAGGTGTGTTGTGTTGTACCCGTGGTATTGCACTTGATCATGGTTGTGGCGCGCTCCAGTTGACACGGTTCTGACGGTGCTCGATCTCGACGGCGACGTTCGCAGGAGGACAGGGCAGTGGCAAGGTTCGTGCTCGGCGATAATGGAATCCATCAGCGGTGCCAGCGACGCTGTTCGGCAGCATGAATGACAATGTAGATATATTTGCCGATATTTGCGCGAATTCACGCAATCAGTTGTCGTGCTCATGCATTTCGGAAGTGGCGTGGTCGCTATCTGTCTTAACGAGGATTTTCCCGCGATAAGCCCAGGACGTATGAAGGATTTGTCAGCTCAGAAGCTTAGCCACTCGGCGGAGTACCCCATCTTCTTTCCCTGTGCCTTGATGCTTGCGTTGCTGACGTTGGCGTCCTGGCCACATCTGACCGGCACAGCGGGCCTCAGCTGGCTACCGTCCTTCGATCATGCTCAGGCGCTCGCGTCCTATGGTTCGATACTGATAGTCATCGTTCTCGGTATCAGGTTGTTCAGGTTGACGTCGCGCCTGCAGGAACTGGAAACCGCTCGTGGTGTGGACAACCATGCTGCGCTTCACGATGCGCTGACCGGCGCAGCCAACCGGCGGCAGTTCGAGAACCGATTGAGCCAGCTTCTGGAAGACGGTACACCCTCGCATACCTTGTTGATGATCGATCTGGACCGGTTCAAGCCGATCAATGATCTGTACGGTCATGCGGCCGGGGATGCATTGTTGCGCGAAATCACCCAGGGTTTCAAACGACTGGTACGCCGTGATGATCTGGTTGCGCGTCTGGGTGGTGACGAGTTCGCCATACTGCTGCCGGGCATATCCAGCAACAAGGCCGAGAAGAGTGCCCTGGATGTCTTGAGCTTTGTCATGAAATATCGCCTGACCTGGGAAAGTGAACGACTCAGCGTCGGAGCGAGTATCGGTCTGGTCAATATCAATCAGCCGGGACTGGATGCCGCGACATTGCTTGCTGCTTCCGATGAAGCTCTGT
Source organism: Granulosicoccus sp. 3-233 (assembly GCF_052681095.1). NCBI lineage: Bacteria > Pseudomonadati > Pseudomonadota > Gammaproteobacteria > Chromatiales > Granulosicoccaceae > Granulosicoccus > Granulosicoccus sp. 3-233. Next base: position 62,360 of record NZ_JBQYLE010000004.1, on the reverse strand, counting down.
ACGCAGCGAAGGAATCCGGGCGAGGAGCCATCTATGCTGCAGACCTGTCTGCCGAACCGGGTCAGGAGACCACGTTCCGGCGAATCAACGCCGATATCAGTGTGGCTTTTCGCGGAAAACGCAGCCATGAGCCGGAAGACGGACGGAAACAGGAAGCCAGTGCACGGCTGATGACCAATCTTGTCTGTGATCATTCCGACGACCGTCGTCGGGTGCATGGCGCACGTCGACGCCACGATGTCCGTCATTGGGTCAGTATGGAACCAAAGACCGTGGGAGACGCACTCACGCCGGGCATCCTGATGCGTGAACTGATCGGAGATGCGATCGCCAAGAACGATGGCGGTGCCGATTTCGCCAGATGGGTCATGGCGATGGCGCTGAGCGCAGCATCACGTCTGAGTCCGGCGGAAGTGGGGCGCATCCATTTCGTATTGCCTGTGCCCGCGCGTGCCTTTGTCATCGTGCCGACTCTGGTGGATGAGCTGCTGCGCAGCAATGCCCTGTCACGAGTCCCCATTCGCCACATCACCTTCATACTCCATGGTGTGGAAACCGTTTACGATTCGCCGGTATTGAAGGAGGTACATCAGCGCCTCACTGCCAGTGACTTTCGTCTGGGCTTCGAGATTCGCGCAGACAACCTGGAAGTGATGGCACCACTGCGACATGTTCCGTATGCAGAAGTGCATCTCGGGCGTGAGCTGATGAAGAAGCTGCGTCCCGGATCGTCAGATAATGCAACTCTGGACGCATTGTTGGCCATCACGAAATCTGCGGGTGCCTCGCTGGTGTCCTCCTGTGTGGATACACAGGAAGAAGCCGAGCTGTTGACCAGCAAGGGTGTCAGGCGTTTCGCAGGTCCGGTATCGGGCACCCCGCAGCCCTTGCATGAGGTGCTGTCAGGCTTGTCCAGTCCGAGCAAAGCTCAGGCTCATGCGCTGTGCTGACCATCATGAAACCCGGTGAGGGCAAAGACTCGTTGAGGCTGTCAACAGGCGATCCTCGAGAGATGCTCAGGCATCGCTGGGTACTCTGGCAAGAGCTTCATTGACCCTCTGCTGCAACTCGGTCATCGAGTAGGGCTTCTGCAGTACTCGAAGCAAGTCCATGTCGACATCTCTGGCTTCAGCGGTCTGTTCATTGTATCCGGATGTCAGCAGAATCGCGCATTGAGGCAGATGGGCTTGAGCCCATCGCGCTACATCCACACCTGACATGCCGCCTCCCATCACGATATCGGTGAGGATCAGATCGAAGGCCGGGTCGGACTCGAGTATCCTGATGGCTGTGGGTCCATCATCTGCCTGTTCGGTGTCATAGCCCAGCACGTGCAATCGCTTGACGGTGAGGTCTCGCACCATTTCGTTGTCTTCAACGACCAGTATGCGACTGATAACGCTGCTCTGATGTTCGGCAGGGGGGGCTTTTTCCTCACCGGCGCTGGCAATCATATCGCTATAGCTGGGCAGATAGACGTGGATGACCGAACCATGATCCAGGTCGGAATGAACATGCACATCTCCTCCAGACTGTTGTGCGAAGCCATGGATGGATGCCAGTCCCAGGCCCGAGTTGGCATCCTTGGTGGTGAAGAATGGCTCGAAGACCCGAGCTTTCACCGCATCATCCATACCGCTGCCGGTATCCGACACTGACAATCGTATGTAGTCCCCCGGCGGCACGCCGACCGCCTCGTCATGACCTGCTTCGGTGATTCTCAGGTTCCTGGTTTCAATGGTGATGCTCCCGCCCTGCGGCATGGCATCGCGGGCATTGATGACCAGATTCACCACGGTGTTCTCGATCTCGCTGGCGTCTGCAAGAATGCTCCACAGGTCGTCGGACAGATTGGCTGTCAGGGAGATGTCTTCTCCGATGGTCGAACGAAGCAGTTCTATGGCCCCCAGAACATGCTCGTTGGCATTGAGCACTGTGGGCTCCAATTGGCCCTGCCGGGCGAAGCTCAATAGTCTGCGAGTCAGCCGAGCGCCCATCTGTGCGGCACTCTCTGCCCTGGAAAGATAGTCGCGATGACGTTCGTCCGTGATTCCCATGCTCAGGAATTCGATGTTCCCGGCGATGACACTGAGAAGATTGTTGAAGTCGTGCGCAATGCCTCCTGCCAGCTGGCCGACGGCTTCGATCTTTCGTGAGCGCTGCGACCACTCTTCCGTTTCGAGCTTCAAGGTCACATCGCGGTTGATGCCGATATAGTGAGTCAATTGTCCGTCCGTGCTGAAGACCGGGGAAAGAGACAGGTCGTTCATGAACTCCGAGCCATCCTTGCGGGTGCTCTTGAACAGCACCTGTACCGATTCGCCTTTTTCCTGGGCAGCCTTGATCTGCAGATGCTGCAATTGCTGGTAATTGTCTCTCTGCAGAATGCCTGCACCCTTGCCAAGCAGTTCGTCGGCTGTGTAGCCCGTCATCTTGCACAGGGTCTGATTGACATAGACCAGTGGGTTGTCTTCCCGGGTTGCGTCAATGATGGTGACGCCGACATCCACCGCTTCGATGGCTCGTTCGCGTAGTCGTACACTTTCTTCCTGCCGATGCCGCTCACTGATATCCTGAATGATGGCCGTGAAAACCGGAGGGTTCTGAGTTGCCATGAATTGCAGATGGACGGAAGCCGGATAGGTGCTGCCGTCCTTTCGTCTGTGGACGCTCTCGAATGCATGGTATTCGACCTCACCGGATATCAGTGACTCGACAAGATCCAGAACGCTCTCCGGGGTCATTCCTTCGACAAAGTCCCAGGGGAATAGCTGCTGGGATTCTTCGATGGTGTATCCCAGATTATTGCGTGCGGCGCGATTGGCATTCAGGATCTGGAAGCTGACTGCATCACAGACGTAGATCTCGTTGGAGGAATCCTCGACAATCTGTGCCAGTCGATTCCGGCTGGCTCGCGCCTGTTCACGTTCCTGCCTTGTTCTGGACAGGCGGATGGAACGGTCTTCCGCCAGGAATCGATCCGAGACGTTGCGCATGACGCCCACCAGGTTGCCGATATTACCGGTTGTATCCGTGACCGGTGATATCGTCAGGTCGTTCCAGAATTCAGAGCCATCCTTGCGATAGTTCTTCAGGGTGATCTTGCAGGATTCTCGCTGCGCAATGGCGGCGGCCATCGTGGCGGTGGTAGCAGGATCGGTGTCCGGGCCTTGCAGAAACCTGGGACTCTTGCCCAGCACCTCTTCCTTGGAGTATCCCGTGATCAATTCGAATGCCCGATTGACGTAGGTGATGGGATTATGCGGCAGCGTGGCATTGGTGATCATCACGCCGTCCAGAGTCGCTTGTTCTATGATGCTGTCGATCGCGTTGACCCTGGATGTCAGGCGGTCATCGAATAGTAAAACAACGGTTCTGGCCAGCTGGTGCAGGCCATCTCTCTGCTGCTCCGTGAGTCGCCGTGGATTCGTGTCAACGACACACAAGGTGCCCACAGCATGACCGTCGGGTGTCACCAATGGGCAGCCAGCGTAGAAGCGAAGACCCAGGGAGCTGGTGACAAGCACGCTGTCTTTGAACTGTTCATTGAGGCGCGCATCTTCCACCTCCAGAATTTCATGGGGCTGCAGGATGGCCTGATTGCATAATGTATGGTCTCGCGGCAAGGTTGGTAACTGCATGCCGACACAGGACTTGACCCAGAACCGTTCTGCGTCGATCAGAGCGATCAGTGCGATGGGTGCTTCGCAAAGGTTTGCGGTGGCCTGTACAAGACTGTCGAGTACCGCATCGGAGGGTGTATCCAGAATGCCATAGCGCTCGAGTGCGGCAACCCTTTCAGATTCGTTTTGCGGGCGTGGTGCTTTATTCATGGGACCCCGACTGCCATCAGTAGGGATGGTCTTTTTCTTACGGTTCCATATCAACTTTACCAACCGTTGAATCTGTGGTGCATCGCTATGCCCTGGCTCGTCGGCTGCGATCCTGTCGTGCAGTTTAACGAACCCGGTGGTGGTCTGTCCATGCTGATCAAGGCATGCGGAGGGCTTTTTGCCTGCATCTATCGGATGGTGTGCCGATCAGGAACCGGTGCCTAGTCCCGCTATCGGCCTATCGGTCATCGGTCAACGCTTCGGTCTGACAAGTCAATGAAATTCCGGCGTTATAGTACCGTATCGACAGTGGCCATGGCATTGTGGGGAGCTCTCGGGGACAATGATCTGCGAATGCAGCGGGTATGGCGCAATGCGTGCCTGCTTGTGAGAAGGGGTGGACAGGACTAGCATATCCAGCGTCAGTGGACCGTGCTGGCGGCAGGCGCTCTGCAAAGGGCTCATGTTGCTGCTGGCCAATGGCCTTGATCAGTCATCCTGTCTTCTCCGGAGTTCATCGAGTGGAGTTTTCCCTGAAGATCATTCTCTGGAGAGCATTGGCATTGACGTGTCTTGCCCTGGGCATTGCGGGTATCCCGTTGCCCGTATTGCCTACCGTACCGTTTCTGATTGCCGCTGCCTGGGCGGGGGGCAAGGGCTGGCCTCGACTGGAACAATGGCTGTTGACGCATCCTCGCCATGGTCCGGCCATTCAGCGTTGGCGGGATCGCCGAGCAGTGCCACGTCGAGCCAAGGTATTTGCCGTGGGCATGATGTCAGTGAGTGCCCTGATCATCCTGCTGAGTTCGGCAGCGCTTTGGGTCAAGTTCATGGTGCCTGCCCTGATGCTGATGGTCGGTGTCTGGCTATGTCGGCACCCGGAGTACTGAGCCGGATCGGGAGACTTGCTCGAATGCGTTCTTGCTGTGCTGACAAGCAAGTCCGCCATTCAGGCGGTACATTGTCAAGAGTGATCCATGGATGGCATGAAGTGAGGGCACTGGAACGGGGTGATCCCATCAGAGACAGAGTGCCCGAGCGGCAATGAGTCTTGTCATGAAATGCAAGTCTGAAACAGATGGAGACGAGTAGGCAACTGCCAATCGGATCGAAACAGCGGGCTGATCCGGCTTGATTTCAAAGAAAGCCGATCCATGCAGGGTGAGCGAATGAATTGGAGATAGCTTCATGCCATTCAAAGCTGCGTCGATGCAGGAGTTTCCGGAGAGACTCCCTGCTGCGCAGACTCCTGGTGAATCCAGCGTGAAAATCGGTGAATCATCGGATCCTGCCGACGCGTCTCCGGGTAAGCGACCGAGTAGATGGAATACGGCATCTGTATGGCAGTATCGAACAATCTGACAAGTCGCCGGTCCTGCAGTGAACTCCGGGCCATGGCATCGATGGAAAGCGCTACCTCTACACCCTGTTCAGCAGCAGTGATTGCAAGTTAGCAGTGTGGGAAGGTCGGACCACGAGGAAACACCGGTGGTTCAGCACCGGCACTCTGATACCACTCGGTCCAGCCGTCCATGGTTTCAAGGTGGATCAGGAGCAGTGTTGACTCCGAGGGTTCAGGCTGCACCGAGCGGCCCCACGGAGCACAGGGGTTTGTCCGTGGAGCTTTTGGCCGAACTGTCGCCCTCCACATTGCAGGCGACCATCGGGCTCGCTGGTTATACGATGCGCATGCGTTCTGTGGAAATCGCGCCCAATGGACAGATTGCCGAGCACAGCCACAAGGATCGACCAGGTATCGTGACAGTCGTGCAGGGAGAATGGATCGAGGGTCAGCCTGCCGGTGAGAGAACCTTCACGTCTCAAGGCTACGGCACCTTTCCTGAAAATGAAGATACCGTGCACTGGGTCTACAATCGCAGCGATGCGCCGGCTAGAGCGTTGGTGTGCGATATTGCCAAGGCGGAGTGAGCGGAATCTGCTTCGCGGTTCCAGGGGGAGGCGTTCGCTGCTCCGGTCATGAGATGTTTCAGCAATCCGTCATTAACTGCAAAGGTGGAACCAGCGGCTTGCTTTCGTCGACAAGGGCGAGGTGAGCTCAACCCAGATTCGGTGGACCATAGGGGCAGTCGATCAGATAGCCCCAGCCGCCGTTGTCCAGCCTCTTGGCCACCTCTGTCGATTGTCCCTCCGCCAGGATGCTGCCATCGGGGGCCACTACGCTCCAGTTGGCACGAAGCAGGGCAATATCACCGATGATGACTTCACTGAAAACCTCACTCCTGATCTCCGGGCGCAGATCCAGGAAGCCTTCGAACGCGGCGCGCGCTCCGGCTATTCCAATACTTGGTGGCTGATCCGGAGGAAAGAATATCTGACAATCCGGGTGGAACATCGACGTGATGCCGTCGATATCTCCGGCTTGCAGGTAGGCGCTGACACAATGGGCGATGTCACGAGGCTGATGGGCTATATGGGTGGTCATGAATGAATGTCCTGAAGTTCGCAAGAAATTGTGTGGGCGAGCCGTGCATGAGTTGTAATACTCGTGTTGGTCACGTATTGGCTCGAACGGCTCGAACGGCTCGAACGGCTCGAACGGCTCGAACGGCTCGAACGGCTCGAACGGCTCGAACGGCTCGAACGGCTCGGAAC
>NZ_JBQYLE010000004.1:8819-55822 GCF_052681095.1 Granulosicoccus sp. 3-233 | reverse complement strand
TCGCCCCAGCGAGCCTGTCGAACCGCCGGTGATCTACTCGGGTCCGTTGTTGTCGATATCAAGGACCATCTTCCACGCACCGTCGGCGTCACGCTGGTAGACCAGCACGAGGCGACCTTCGGGTTTGCGGATTTCACCTGTCTCGCGCATTTTCATTGTGCCGTAGAAGCGACCGGAAACTACCGCGACGTCGCCGAAGAATTGCAGATCTTCGATGTCATAACCGGAGGTGATTTCGGCGGCTGCAATACGAGGCAAGTACTTGTCACGGATGGCCTGAGTGCCGACTGTCACCGGCTGCCGCTCGTTGACCGTCATGACGTCTGCATGGCAGGTGCTCAGCATGAGCTCGATATCGCCGGCATCCAGCCCCTTGTTCCAGGTGTTGATGACGGCTTCGATGTCGCTTTGTTTGTTCATGGGTTTCTCTTCTGTGGGTGATCGATGGGCCAATGCAACGCTGGCTGATTACTGCCGTGCCTCATGGCTTGAAGAGACTATAAGTGCCTGCTATTATTAAATAAACCCTATTAATGGATAACACAGTGATCGGAAAAACGAACAATGGGCCGCAGTAACTTTGCCGACATCCGGATTTTCGTTGAAGTTGCACGCAGGGGCGGGTTTCGGGCTGCGTCCGAGCACCTTCAGCTTGCACCCGCCTCGGTCAGCGAAGCGGTGCAACGCTTCGAAGACCGATTGGGTGTCAGATTGTTCGAACGCTCAACCCGGGCAGTGGCGCTGACCCCCATTGGCGAGCGATTCTTCCAACGCAGCCTGCCCGCAGTCAATGACCTGGAAGGGGCCATCAGCGATCTGCATGACCAGAAAGGGCGGGTGGCGGGCACCTTGCGTCTATCGGCACCCTACAGCGCCGGTCCCTTCTTCCTCGATGAACTGGTCGCCCGATTTGCGCTGGAATATCCGGAAGTGGATGTCAGGCTCATCTATGACGACAGGAAAGTGGATCTGCTGTCCTCTGGTGTCGATGCAGTCGTGCGTTCCAGTACACTGTTGGAACCCGAAACACATGCAGTTCCCGTGGGGCCGGAGCTCGCCATGTCGATCGTTGCTTCTCCGGACTATCTGGACCGACGTGGCGTACCGCAGCAACCTCAGGATATCCTTGCTCATGATGCCATCTGCTATGCCTTCGGTCTGAGCGGGCGGCTTGCACCTTGGGGCTTTCAGGGAAGGGAGGGTGCCTATACCGTGGAACCGAACCCCAGAATGGTGGCGAACGACATGAGTTCACTCATGCGCTATGCACAGCATGATCTGGGGCTGGCTTATGTCTATCAGGAGATTGCCTCTCCGTTCATTGACTCAGGCTCTCTGGTCGAAGTCCTGACCGAATTCTTGCCGCCGCTGCCACGCTACTCACTCAACTACCGCAGCAAGCGTCACATGAGCAGTCGGCTCAGGGCGTTCGTGGACAGGGCGAAGCAGGGTATCGATGATTGACCGGAAAGCGTATCTCGTAGCCTGACTACGATTCCGCCGTTCAACCGTTCAACCGTTCAACCGTTCAACCGTTCAACCGCACACCCACACACCCATACCGCCATACCGCCATACCGCGGCAGTTCGAGTTCAAGTAGTTGATGTTATGTTATTACATATCCTGTAGACTGCGTCGCGGTTGCATGGGTCGGTCGATCGTATCCGGAAGACGAGATTGCGCAATGCGTAGTGACGGCGAGCGTCTCTGACAGAAACATCACTCTGACAGTGTCGCGCAGCCTGAGCGCAAGCTGGTGGCGGTGGATTCATGCGATTCAAAAAAAGATATGTTATAACGTAACTAAACGGAGAATTCCCATGTCTGTCAGCAAGACCAGTTCAAGCACTCCTCCACGCTACGGCAGATTGCTGTGTGCAGTCAGCGTCGCTTTGCTCCTTGGTGCGTGCAGCGATAGCTCCACGTCGGAAGAGGAGGACACTGGTGCAAGCATCGACTCGGCAGGTCGCCTGGCCTTGTTCGACAGTGAGGAATCAGCCGTGGTGGTCTACGATCTCGATACCGAAAGTGAGCTGCAACGCTTCGCGCTGACGGGCGATCAACCCAGTCTGTATGCCAGCCCGGACAAACGCTACGCGGTGGTTGTTCAACGCAATGACAATCAGGTCTCCTTTGTGGATAGCGGCCTGTACACCGAAGATCACGTTGACCATTTGCACGACTATGCAGAGGATCCGGTCATGCTGGACTTCACTCTGTCCGGTATCAGGCCCACTCACTACAGCGCTTTCGAGGAATACGGTTCGGTCTTCTTCGATGCCGAGGAAGGAGCGACATCGACCGTCACTGTATTGAGCGATGCGGATATCGGAGCCGGAAGCGTGACGGGAGAATTGACGCTTGCCAACAACATGCACGGTGCGGCACGACTCATCGATGACACGCTATTTGCCACCTATCGGGATCCTTCCATCACCGATACAACCCTGCCGGCGGCTGTAGAGCGCTATTCGTTCGAAGACGGTAGCTTCACGTTCGAACACCGTTATGAAGAAGCATGCCCTCTGTTGCACGGCCATGCGTCCAATGAGTCATACATCGCATTCGGTTGCGGTGATGGCACCTTGCTCATCGATCTGACAGAGGAAGACTATCCTGCCCGAAAATTGCCGAACCCCGAGTCGATCGCCGAGGAAGGCCGAATCGGTACCGTGATTGCCCATGAAGAGGCTGACGAACTCGTCGGCGTTGCCGGTCAGCAGGTCTTCGTGATCGACCCGAACAATGAGCCTGCCTATCAGGAGCTGTCGTTTCCGAGCGAGGTGTCGAAGGTGGCGCAAGGCTTCAATGTGGACGGGGAAACCTACTACATCCTCGGCGATGACGGCATGCTTTATCTGTATGACGTGGAAGCACAGTGGGCAGCTCTCGAGCCGGTTGCGGTGGCCGACAGTGTCGGCGAAGACGATGCTTCTCCCAGAGTGGTCTCCTCTGCGGCGGCTGAGCGGCTGTACGTGCTGAATACCAACGGACAGAAAGTGATCGAAGTGGACAGTCTCGACGGCAGCATTGTCCGTACCCTTGATCTGGATTTCACGGCATCCGCTGTCACCTGGCTGGGGCTGAGCGAATCACACGATCATCAGAACTGACAGATCATGAAAAGCGGAAGAATCAACGCGCCGGATCTCGGCGCGTCAGTGGTCCTGATGCTGGCCATGGCGGCAGGGTCCGCTCATGCGGAGAACCCTGAATTGAGTTTTGTCCTTGACGGGTTCTTCAAGTCCGAAGGCAGCGCCCTGTCCGAACGCGGCAAGGGGTTCGGTCTGGGCCATACCGAGCTGTCGTTGAGCAGTGCGGTGGATGATGTCTTCAGTGGCCGCCTGACGACGGTGCTGGAAAGTCATGAAGGTGAAACCGAACTGGATATCGAGGAGGCCTTCGTGGACAGCGTGGCATTGCCTTACGGTCTGGGGATTCGAGCGGGTCGCTTTCTGTCGCAGGTGGGCTACCTGAATTCCCGGCACACGCATGCCGACAGCTTCGCCGAACGTCCGGCCCTTTATCGCGCCTTTCTCGGTTCGCATTATTTCGACGACGGTGTCCGTGTATCGAGTCTGTTGCCGGTACCGTTCTTCTGGCAACTTGGCGTCGAGGCTTTCAATGGTCGGGAGCTGGCCGATGGTGAAGGTGATTCTGCCATCGGTGTTTTCACGCTCAAGTCCAGCTGGGGTGGCGATCTGTCCAATGGCAGTAGCTGGCAGGCTGGGGTGTCATACTTGCGAAATCGTCTCGATGCAGTTCAGGAGGAGCTGGCTGCCGAAGAGGAAGCGGATGAAGACGCTCACGGCCATTCGCACAGCGCAGCCTACAGTGGCGAGAACCTCTACCTGGCGGACCTTGTCTGGAAATGGTCGCCTCAGGGTAACGCCAGAGATAGCCAGCTGACGGTGTCGGCCGAGTATCTCCATGTCGATGAACTCGGTGAATTCGCTCAGGACAGCGATAGGCAGAACGGCTGGTATGCCTCGACGGTCTATCGCTTCGATCAGCAATGGTCGGCAGGAGTGCGTTATGGCGAAGTGGACCTGAAGGCCGCTCACGGCGATCACTTTCATGATCAGTCACTCCGGGAAACCGACATCATGCTTACCTGGTCGCGTTCCCATTTCTCACAGCTGCGCATGCAATACAGTCTGCAGGATGCGGAAGGCTTCGATGATGCCAACGATACACTCAGCCTGCAATACGTCATGACCCTTGGAGCGCATGGTGCCCATGAATTCTAGTGTCCGGATACTGGCCCTGTGTGCATTGTGCTGGTCGGCAAGCGCATCGGCGCAGGCTTCGTTGAACATCCTGGCCTGCGAGCCGGAGTGGCAGGCATTGGCAAAGGTGCTCGGTGGCGACAGGGTGGAGGCCGAGTCTGCCACCAACGCCTTCCAGGACCCGCACCACATCGAGGCCAGACCATCACTGATCGTCAAGGCGCGTGATGCCGACATGGTGTTCTGCACCGGTGCCGAGCTGGAAATCGGCTGGTTGCCTCTGTTGCTGGAGAAGTCTCGCAATCGTCGTGTGCAAGTCGGTCAGCCGGGATACTTCCTGGCCGCCTCGCAGGTGGATCTCATCGAGGTTCCGGTAGAGGTGGACCGCAGCCACGGTGATGTGCACGCAGACGGCAACCCGCATGTGCATCTGGATCCGCACCGGTTGCTGAGCATCGCCGAGGCGTTCAGCGCACGACTGCAGTTGATCGATGCCGAACACGCTGAGTATTATCAGCAGCGTCTCGCGGCATTCTCCTCGTCATGGACAGAGGCGATGGAGGGCTGGAGAGAGCAGGCCGAGCCCTTGCAGGGAAAGCGGGCTGTGGTCTATCACAAGAACTGGAGCTATCTGCTGAACTGGTTGCAGATCGATACCGTTGGTGATCTGGAACCCAAGCCCGGCATCCCGCCCGGCAGTGCTCATCTGGCCGATCTGTTGCAGACCACTCGAGGGCAGGATACCGACTTCATTCTGATTGCAAACTATCAGAACGATCGCGGTGCTCGCTGGCTGGCAGACAACAGTGGCGTGCCATTGCGGGAACTGCCCTTCACGGTCGGAGGCAGCGACGAGGCCGTCGATCTGCAAGGCCTGTATGACACGATATTGTCCCTGCTGCTGACTGGGAACTGACATGGACAGCTTGTGGCTGCAGATCGATGTCCTCTGGCCAGCCATGCTGGCGGGTATTCTCGTGGTCGCCACACATGTGCCATTGGGGCAGGAAGTGCTGCGTCGCGGAATCATCTTTCTGGATCTGGCCATTGCGCAGATTGCCGGCCTGGGTCTGATTGCGGCGAGCAGCCTCGGCATGGTGGAGCATATGCCAGTGCTCGGGCAGGCAGTTGCAATACTGACGGCGGTGGTGGCGAGTCTGTTGCTGTATCAATTACGCAAGCACGACCCCAGGGAGCAGGAAGCTCTGATTGGTGTTGCCTTCGTGCTGGCGGCTACCGGCAGCATTCTGTTGCTGGCGTCGGACCCTCATGGTGGTGAACGTCTGAAGGATCTGCTGGTGGGGCAGATTCTGTGGACCAACACCACGCAGCTGTTGTGGGTGTCCATCGTCTACGTCTGCATCCTGTTCGCATGGTTTCGCCTGAGTGGGCAGGGTGGCTGGCTGTTCTATCCGCTGTTTGCCATCACGATTACCCTGTCCACGCAGCTCGTCGGAGTGTACCTGGTGTTTGCCAGCCTGATCATTCCGGCCCTTGCGGTGCGCCGCCTGTCGGGGCGGCAGGCACTTGTCTGGGCCTACACCGTCGGGTTCAGTGCCTATCTGCTGGGTCTGTTCGTGTCTGCCTGGAAGGATTGGCCATCAGGAGCCACCATTGCCTGGTGTCTGGCATTCATCGGGTTGGCGGCTTGCGGGGCGGTATCGCTCTTGCCGCAGGTTCGACGCGAGGGTCAGGTGTGCAATGAGATCGAGGCTGATGCTGGCGATCACAACGAAAACGAATCACGTCTTTCAACATGAACATGACAGAGACAATGAACGACAAACTTCCCGTTACCGTGTTATCCGGATTTCTCGGGGCCGGAAAGACAACTCTTCTGAACCACATCCTGAACAATCGCGAGGGACTGCGCGTTGCGGTCATCGTCAATGACATGTCCGAAGTCAACATCGATGCAGCGATGGTGAATCGGGAGGTGCAACTCAATCGAGCCGAGGAGAAGCTGGTGCAGATGAGTAACGGCTGTATCTGCTGCACCTTGCGCGAGGATCTGCTGGTGGAGATCAATACGTTGGCACGAGAGGGTCGCTTCGACTATCTGGTCATCGAGTCCACCGGCATTTCAGAGCCACTGCCGGTCGCCGAGACGTTCACCTTTCGGGATGATGAGGGGGGTAGCCTGAGTGATGTGGCGCGCCTGGATACCATGGTGACCGTGGTCGATGCGGTGAACTTCAGCATCGATCTGGATGGTGCGGACAGCCTGCAGGAGAGAGGCGAGCATCTCGGTGAGGGGGATGAGCGCACGGTGGCGGATCTGCTGATCGATCAGGTGGAATTTGCCGATGTCATCATCCTGAACAAGATGGACATGATCACCGCGGCGGAACGCGAGCGGCTCGAGCATGCCTTGCGTCAACTGAACCGGCATGCCGAGATCGTGCATGCCCGCTTCAGTGATGTGCCATTGAAGACCGTGCTGGATACCGGCCGTTTCGACTTCGAGCGCGCGGCACGTTCGCCCGGCTGGCTGGCGGAAATGCGCGGGGAGCACACGCCCGAAACCGAAGAATACGGTATTGGCAACTTTGTCTACCGTGCTCGCCGTCCGTTTCATCCGGCTCGCTTCGCCGCTGCCCTGAAGGAGGAGTGGCGTGGCAATGTGCTGCGGTCCAAGGGCTTCTTCTGGCTGGCTTCACGCGTCCAGGTGGTGGGTGAGTGGTCGCAGGCCGGCGGCATTGTCCGCCATGGACCGGCCGGCTACTGGTGGGCGGATACCCCTCGCGAGCACTGGCCGGACGATCCCGAATATCGTGCGTCCATCGAAGCTGCCTTCGACGGTGAGTTCGGGGATCGTCGTCAGGAGATCGTGTTCATCGGACAGAACCTGGAGCCGGATCACACACGCGAGGTGCTGGACAGTTGCCTCCTCAGCGACGAGGAGATGGCTCTGGGTGTCAAGCTCTGGAAGCAACTGGATGATCCGTTTCCACCCTGGTTCGCCAGCGACGAAGAAGAGGAGGCGGTCGTCCATTGAGGCCTGCTGTTCAGGCAAGCCTCATCCGTTCACCGGTCGGGTCATAGGCCGGTGCCCCGAGAATCTCGGCATCATGGAAGACGCCGAGAATCTCCACTTGCACCATGCTTCCCGCAGTGGCATGTTCAGTCGCCACATAGCCCATGGCCATGGATTTTCCGATTCGGTGAGCATACCCGCCCGAGCTGACATAACCGATGGCCTGGCCGTCTTTCAGAATCGCTTCATCGCCGGAGACGTCGATTCCCTCGACGTTGATGATCATGGTGACGAGCTTGCGCTCTGGTCCGTTCTGTCGAAACGACAGCGATGCCTCTTTGCCGACGAACTCCTTGTCCCAGTTGATGAAAGCGTCCAGATTGGACTCGATGGCGTTGAAGTCGGGACGATACTCCAGACTCCAGACCCCCCAGCCCTTTTCCAGCCGCATTGACATGAGTGCGCGGGCTCCATACCAGCGATAGTCCAGATCGGCGCCAGCCTGTTCCAGTGCGTCAGACAGGCGTAGCAGGTACTCGGGTCGACAATGCAACTCGAAACCCAGCTCCCCCGAGAAGCCGATCCGGTTCAGGATAACCGGTACACCGGCCACGAAGGTTTGCCGTACATCACGAAACTTCAGAGCATCGGCACTGACATCCTCACGGGTCAGTCGTGCCAGCAACTCACGTGATTTCGGTCCGGACAAGGCAACGCCGTGCCAGTGGTCACTGACATTGCGGTACTCGACACCGTCTGTCAGACTTTTCTCGAACCAGCGTCGGTGTGCCTCCTGCATGGCGCCGGAGCCGAAGAGCAGGAAATGCTCCTCGCCGAGGCAGGCCACCGTCAGGTCGCCATACAATCTGCCCTTTGGCGTCAGCATCGGTGTCAAGGTCAGCCTGCCTGGTCCGGGAATGAATCCTGCCAGGACATGATCGAGAAAGGCTCGGGCGTTTTTCCCCTTGAATTCGTGCTTGGCAAAGTTGGCCGTTTCGACGCCGCCGACAGCACTCTGCACAGCGGCCACTTCGCGCGCCACATACACGTGACTGCGATTCCGTTCGAAGGTCGGCTCTTCATGCGCATCCTCCGGGCCATCGGCAAACCACAGGGCGTGTTCCAGTCCGAAGCTCTGGCCCATGCGTGCACCCCTGGCACACAAGCGGTCATACAAGGCCGTGGTCTTCTGCATGCGTCCCTTGGGCAGGGTTTCATTCGGGAACGTCATGACAAAGCGACGCTCATAGTTCTCGGCAGATTTGATGGTGCCCCAGTCTGGCGTTGCAAACTCACCAAAGCGAGCGATGTCCATGGCCCAGACATCGATTGACGGCTCACCGTCGATCATCCACTCGGCCATGGTCAGCCCGACCCCGCCGCCCTGACAGAAACCTGCCATGACCCCGACCGCTACCCAGTAGTTCTTCATGCCCGGTACCGGGCCGATCATCGGGTTGCCATCGGGCCCGAAGGTGAAGGGGCCGTTGATCATGTCCTTGATACCGGCATTGCCGATGGCAGGAATTCGTTCAAAGGACATTTCCAGTCGCTCCGCTATCCGGTCGATGTCCGGTGCAAGCAGTTCATGGCCGAAATCCCAGGGCGTACCATCGACTTTCCAGGGCGTGGATGTGGGCTCGTAGGTGCCCAGCAACATGCCTTGCCGTTCCTGGCGGAAGTAGATGTTGGCCTCGTAATCGATACCGGCAGGCAGCCGTACAGCATCCGGCTGATTCATTCGTTCCACGATCTCGGGAATGGGTTCGGTAATCAGATAGTGGTGCTCCATGGGCTGGACAGGCAGATGCAGCCCGGCCATATGGCCCACTTCTCGACCCCACAAGCCGCCGCAATTCACGATGAACTCTGCATTGATGGAGCCATTGGGCGTGCTCACATCCCAGCTGTTATCGGGGCGTTGTGTGCAGGCTGTAACCGGGGTATGGGTGAAATACCTGGCACCATGTACCCGTGCCGACTTGGCAAAGGCATAGGTTGCGCCGGATGGATCAAGATCGCCATCCTGATCATCCCACAGTGCCGCATAGTAGTGTTTCGGGTCAATCAGCGGGTGACGCTCGGCCAGTTCAGCGGGACTGATGAATTCCTGGTTCAGCCCCATGTAGCGGGCCTTCGACCTTTCTCGCTTGAGGTAGTCATACCATTCCCGGGTAGATGCTGCGTAGAAGCCGCCCGTGATATTCAGGCCGACGCTATGACCACTGGTCTCCTCGATTTCCTTGTACAAGTCTATCGTGTAGCTCTGCAGACGGCTGATGTTCGGATCGGAGCTGATCGTGTGGATCTGGCCAGCGGCGTGCCATGACGAACCCGATGTCAACTCGTCACGCTCGAGCAGTACGACATCCTTCCATCCGAATTTGGCGAGGTGAAAGAGAATCGAGCAGCCAACGACACCGCCGCCGATGACGACCACCTTGGCATGAGAGGGCAGGGATCTGGATCCGCCGCTGCTTTCCGTATGAACTTCAGGCATCAGTGATTTGCTCTGGTTGCTGTGATCGTGTTGAACAGTGCCTCGTGAGTCTGCTGGTTCCGGGCCTGTCAGCTCAATCTGCAGGCCATTGCACAGTGGCTCGATGACACCCTTTGCTCCGTTCTGATGGATAATTCTACAAAATGCTTTTTTGACTGTATATATTTAACTCAGGCATGTTCTGGATAATCTGAGGTTATGCAAGATCTGTGGAAGCTGGTCTCATCCCCGCGTCATCTGATGGTGTTCGAAGCTGCGGCGAGGCATCAGTCCTTCACCCGGGCTGCGGAAGAATTGCACACTCATCAGCCTGCCGTGAGTACGGCCATCAAACAGCTGGAGCAAAGTCTCGGGGTTGTGCTGTTCATTCGTGAACACAGGAAGGTGGCACTCACCTCGGCTGGTGCGCGCTTGCATTCCGATGTCACCCGTTCGCTGGAGCAGATACTTCTATCCGCCCGGTCAGTGCAACAGCTGACCGTTGCCGATCACGTCACTCTGAACAGTTCATCGGCATTCAGCCATTACTGGTTGATGCCGCGTCTGGTGGAACTGCATGCGCGTCACCCGGATATCGACTTGCGAATCCAGTCCAGTGATCGGGAACCCGATATCGATGCCGAGAACATCTCTCTGGCGGTTCGACGCGGCAATGGTGACTGGCTGGGCTGCCATGCAGCGCTGATTGCCGATGAGGCAATCTACCCCGTCGCAAGCCCTCAGGTCATGTCAAAGGTGCAGGACGTGCACGGCAGGCCGAATCTGGAAAAGCAGCCATTGATTCATCTGGAAGAACCTGTGCGCGATCGACCTGGGTGGCGGCAATGGTTCGAACATTTCGACTACACCACAAGACCGCCCGACAATGGATTGATCCTGAACGATTATGCCCTGGTGCTGCAGGCTGCCATTGCCGGTGAGGGGATCGCTTTCGGCTGGTGGCATGTGACCGATCGGCTCATCAGACAGGGCGTTCTGGCAGCCAGGAAGGACTGGACGTGGAAAACCGGGCTGGGATTCTATCTGGTGTGGTCGAAAAAACATGAGCTGACGGGGGCTGCAGCACAGACCAGAGACTGGATTCTCGAAACGTGCCGATCCGAACCGGGGCAGAGCCAGCCGTGAAATTCCTGCAATACAGCCCTGTTGTCACGGTGAGTCCGGGCGTACTTGTTAGTATCGATATCACGCGTCCGGATTCATTCATCAAATGCGGCGTTCAGTCTGTTGCAAGACGAATGGGACCGGCAGGTGTTCGATTCAATGGATGGAGGTACGTATGGAAATTCGACAGACACAGCTGGAAGGGTGTGGCTTGCATGTCAGGGATACGGGTGGCGATGGTCATGCCGTGGTACTGGTGCATGGCTGGCCATTGTCCGGCGCCGCATGGGAGGCGCAGTTTCCGGCGCTTCATTCTGCCGGTTACCGTGCCATTGCCTATGACAGACGCGGATTCGGGCAAAGCAAGAAGCCGGAAACAGGCTACGGTTACGACGTGCTTGCCGATGATCTGGCGGCTATGGTGGATGAGATGGATCTGGCCGAATTTTCTCTGGTCGGATTCTCGATGGGAGGTGGCGAAGCTGCCCGCTACCCGGGGCGTTATGGCGAGTCGAGATTGAAATCAGTGGTGTTCGCTTCAGCGGTACCGCCCTGCCTGATGCAATCGGAGGATAATCCGGATGGACCCTTGTCGCCGGAGGACTTCAAGCAGATGCGCGATGCTGTCAGCAATGATCGCGATGGCTTCCTTGAACAGTTCACTCGGGATTTCTTTTCGGTGGAGGGTGAGTTGAAGACCAGTGAAGAGGAGCGACAGAAAGCCCTGCAACTGTGCAAGCAGGCAAAGCAGAGTGCCATGGAGGAGACCATGGACGCCTGGGCCGAGACCGATTTTCGTGCTGATCTGGATACACTGTGTCGCCCCGTGCTTGTACTTCATGGTGACAGCGATGGTATTGTGCCGTTCGAAGGCTCTGGCAAACGGACGGCCGAGCGCATCAGCAGCGCGCGCTCGCAACTGATCGAGGGTGGACCACACGGCATCAATACGACGCATGCCGATGAATTCAACGAGGCGCTCATCGGCTTCCTGAATGCGCTATGAAAACAGTAGGGATTGCGAGTACACGACCATGCGCCATCTCGCCTCGTTCGCTCTGCTGCTGAGCAGTTGTCTGGGCCTGGCAAATGTGCCGGCAACGGCGGCCGAGGATACCGAAGTCGGATTCGGAGTGTATGAAAAGCCGCAGTATCCCGGCGCGGACGAGCAGGAGTGGGTGCTGTTGCCGTCCTTCAGCTGGCAGAACGACAACGTCGCTGTTGCACTGCGAGCCGAGCGACTGTTTCTGGATTTCGTCTCCTCTGATGCTGTCAATGCCGGTTTCATGGTCCGGTACGACGAAGGCAGGGATGAGGGAATTGATGACGTCGTGGTGCGTCAACTGGCCACCGTGCCAGCTGCAGCGGAGCTGGGGCTGTATGTCGAGTCCGGTCTGCCAGTCCGCTGGCTGGGCTGGGATGATCCTGCGCTGGTGATCGGTTCGGTCAATCTGAGAGACGCCGTTGGCGCAGGGCACAAGGGCCAGGTGCTGGAAGTTTCAGGCGGACTGATGCGTGATTTCGGCTCATCCACGTCCGTTACTGTCCAGTTCATCGTGACGCGTACCGACCGCGATTACAACCGGGCCTACTTTGGCGTGAGCGAGTCCGAGTCAGCTGCGACGGGGTTGCCGGTGTTCAATCCGAAGGCCGGTGTGAAAGACACCCGAGTACGTCTGGTCGTGAATCACGAAATCGGACAGCTCTGGAGTGTCGGGATTACCACGAGCCGTGGACGGCTCTCCGACGATCTGGCCGACAGCCCGGTGGTCAGCTTGCGTGGGGAACGCGAACAATGGACCAGTGGCCTCTTCGTGAATCGTCGCCTGAAATAGTCGACCTACTCACTGTCTGCCTCCACCCCACCCCGTGATCGTATCTCGACGCGGTGCATCGGCATGCGTCTACCCTTTGTCCTTGGCTTGTAGTGCTGACAGATAGTTTCCTACCAGCGAGTGCAGTGTCGTCATGTAGCCATGGCTTCTTGCCGGGCGCGAGGTATCCGAGGTGATGGCCACCACAACACCTGCCTGCGGTGCCACGTGAATGACCTGGCCACCATACCCGCGTGCATAGGCAACGGCATGAGTGTCCAGCGTGCGCAGAAACCAGCCATAGCCGTAGGAATCATTGGACCAGGGCGATACGGTACGCGGTTCGAAACTCTGCGTGGCCCAGTCGGCGGCCATCACTGTCTCGCCTTGCCAGCGACCACCGAGGCGGTACAGTTCACCAAAGCGCACCATCTCCAGTGGTGACATCGACATTTCGTTACCACCGAGGTAGCGTCCCTGAGGGTCACGTGTCCACGGCGCAAACTCGATGTCCAGTGGTTTGCCCAGCCATTCACGAGACAGCGTCAGCAGACTCTTGCCAGTCATGGTCGAGAGCATCGCGCCAAGGACATGCCAGCCTGCCGTCGAATACAGCATTCTGCCGCCGGGCGCTGCCGTGAAGGGCCTTGTCAGGGCATGGCGAACCCAGTCGTCGCTCGCGGCCCAGCGGCCATAGTTGCGGCCGGACTGGCGCTCGAGGCCGATACGCATGGTCAGAAAATCCTGCACGCGCAATGCGGCGACACGAGGGTCTGCGCCTGTGGGTATCAGGTTGGCGGCAACCTCGTCCAGTGTGGCGTCGATGCCCGCCAGGCTGCCGTTCTCGAGCGCACAGCCGACCAATGCTGCCACCACCGACTTCGATACGGATTTGATGTTGACTGCCTGCTCCGGCGGCGGGCCATTGAAGGCTTCTGCGAGCACGATTTCCCCTTGTCGCATGACCACCAGTGAGTGCAGTCGATCAATGCGTCTCGCGGCATCAGCGAGGGCGTTGATGCCTGCCGAGACATCAGCCGCCGAGCCAGTGGGCAACGGTGGCTTGTCGTTCAAGGCCATCGCTGGTAGAGCCGTTGCAGCCAGACCTGTGGCGACGCTCTTCAGCAGGGTTCGTCTGTTCATGTTGATACGCAGGTAGCCACGGCGGCTTCAGTTCGCTCATTCAATGATATCCGTAATACGTGGGTTCGACACCGACTGGAAGATTACGCGCATCCGCTGGCGAGCAATGCTAGCGACCGCGTGGGTCTGCCTGCACCCGTGTCAGCGTATCGTGCCAGAGTGACCAGGGTTGCTGGAAGGTTTCCAATACCACGTCGTCCTGCATCAGCGATATCTCGGCCGTATCCACGTTACCGCTGTCAGCCTTCAATTGCAGGGCGCTACCATCTTCTGCCGTCATCTCGAGGGTTCCGCTGCTGAAACTCCACGCCTCAGGATAGGCGGTGAGGAAATCTCCGGTGGTATGGGCAGTCATGGGTTCGCTGGTTGTTACCTCCAGTTCCTGATGATCCGTCAATGCGGAGGTCAGGGTGAAGTTGCCGCGCAGCGCGGCCATGAATTCACTGTTGATGCGAGCCAGCCAGGTGTGACCAATGTGAGTTGTCAGTCGCGGGTCACCGGTCGACGGTCGTGGAGGGTCCTGTTGTCCACGTGGCCGCCGGTTGCTCGAACCTGAGTGATAAGTATTGCTTATCGCTTGGTAGAAATAATTACGATTTGATTTTATACCCGGCTCGCAGCATGCTAGGGCTTCGTCGATTGCACCACACCGGCTGACGGCCGGTTCGGGCATGGACCGACATGTCAGTCCCACACTCGCGAACGGAGAATGAATCATGAAGAGACAACTTGTAATCATCGTTTCTGCCTTTCTCAGCAGCACCGTTGTTGCAGATCAGGAGCTGTCGGTTGTTGGCAGTTGGTCCGGGCTGCCGCTGCACAAGCAATACGAAGCGCCATTCTGGAACGACACCCTGCCTGCCGCCAGCGACGGCACGATCACGGCCAATCTGACCACCCATGACCAGATGGGCATTCAGGGCAGTGATGTCTATCGCATGCTGGGCACGGGGGTGTTCGATGTCGGCATGACCGTGGCTGACTACGCGGTGTCGGATTCTCCTGCGCTGGAAGGGCTGGATGTACCACTGATTGCCAACGATGCCGATGCGGCCAAGGCCATGGTGGAAGCTGCCAGGCCCATGGTGGATGATATCTACAAGGATGTCTTCAATGCCAAGGTGCTTGGTATTGCACCCTATCCACCGCAAGTCGTGTTCTGCAATGCCGAGATCGCCAATCTGGCTGACCTGAAGGGCAAGAAAATCCGGGCATCAGGTCGCATGACCGGCAAGCTGCTCGAGGCTCTCGGCGCAGAAGCCGTCAACGTCGGTTTTGGCGAAGTTCCTGGCGCCCTGCAGCGTGGTGTGGTGGACTGTGCCGTCACGGGTGCCGGATCCGGCTACAGTGCCGGTTGGTGGGAAGTCTCCACTCATCTGCTGCCCATCCCTCTGGGAGGTTGGGATCCGGTGGTCACGGCGATGAACCTGGACAAGTGGAATTCACTGAGCCCGGAGGAACAGACATTGATAGCGGACCAGGTTGCCGCTGAACTGGAAGCCCCGGCCTGGGCATCGGCTCAATCGGCATTGAGCACCGATATTGCCTGTCTGACAGGCGGTGAAGGCGACTGCCCCGGGGACAAGCGCGGCATGATTCTGGTTGAGGCCAGTGAAGCGGATATGCAGACGGCCAGTGATGCCCTGGTGTCGACGGTATTGCCGGACTGGGCCGAACGAGCCGGCGGAGACTGGGCGCAGCGCTGGAATGACAGCGTCGGCAAGGTAGTCGGCATCACGATCGACCAGCCCTGATCGGTCATCGTTGACATGTTCAAGGCACTCGCAACGCTGCAACGCATCAATGAGGGCGTGGCGGTGGCCGCAGGAGCGCTGCTGCTGTGCAGCGTTCTGGTCACCGTCTACGATGTGTTCGCTCGACACTTTGCCCTGTCGCTGGGAGGCACGGATGAGCTTTCCGGTTATGCCATGGCCATCTCCACCAGTTGGGGCATGTGCTATGCATTGACGCATCTGGCACATGTGCGTATCGACCTGCTGCGCAGCCGTTGCCAGTCCCTGGGGCGGGCCATGTTCGATCTGATCGCCATCCTCTCTCTGACCGGTACGGCAGTGATCATTGCCTACCGGGTCTGGCCTGTATTGTCAAAATCGATACAGAACAATTCCACGGCCAATACCACTCTGGAGACACCCTTGTGGATTCCGCAATCCCTGTGGATGGCGGGTTGGGTCTGGTTCGCAGTCTCTGCGCTGTTCATCAGTCTCTGTGTCGTGACGCTGATCTTGCGAGGGCAGTTCGACGACATCAATGAGATCGCCGGACTGCGAGACGAACCATGATTCTGTTCACCTCTACCGGACTGCTGGTTCTGCTGGCCCTGTCCATACCCGTCGGTATCGTACTGTTCCTGCTGGCATTCGGCATCGATACACTGTTCAGTCCATTCCCTCTGATGCGAGGCTTGGGCCAGGTGGTCTGGTCATCTTCCAACAGCGCCACGCTCATTGCCATCCCGTTTTTCGTGTTGCTCGGAGAAATACTGGTCAGAAGCGGGATTGCCAAGCGCACCTACGCTGCCCTGGATGCCTGGGTATCCTGGATGCCGGGCGGATTGATACACGCCAATATTGCCACTGCAACTCTGTTTTCGGCCACGTCCGGTTCCTCGGTTGCCACGGCCGCCACCGTTGCTTCCGTCGCCATGCCGCAGGCCGACCGGCTGGGGTATGACCCGAGACTGTTCTCGGGGGCCATCGCTGCCGGTGGCACACTGGGTATCATGATTCCGCCCTCGATCAATCTGATCGTCTACGGATTCCTGACAGAAACCTCGATACCCAAGTTGTTTCTGGCCGGCTTGATTCCGGGTTTGCTGCTCGCCTTGCTGTTCATGGCAGTCACCGCCTTGCTGTGCAGTGTCCGACCTTCTCTCGGCGGCCCGGGCATCCATGCAGACTGGTCACGTCGCTTGTCGGGTCTGAAGGATCTGATACCCCTGCTGGGGCTGTTCGGCGCCATTGTCGGCTCCATCTATGCCGGCTGGGCGACTCCTACCGAAGCGGCAGCCGTTGGCGTTGCCATGGCCTTTGCCATCGCCATGCTGCAAAAGGCTCTGTCGGTTCGCATGATCCTTGAAAGTCTCAAGGGCACGGTTCGCACCACTGCCATGATCATGCTGGTGGTCATCGGCGCCTATGTACTCAACTTCGTACTCACGGCCGCTGGTATCAGTAGTGCCCTGCAAGGGTTTCTGCAAGGTCTCGGACTGGGGCCACTGGAAACCCTGCTGGTGATCATCCTCATGTACATCGTGCTGGGTTTCTTCATCGAGACACTGTCACTGATGGTGGCCACCATTCCCATCGTGGTACCGATTGTCGTGCAGCTGGGTTATGACCCCCTGTGGTTCGGCATTCTGATGATCATGCTGGTCGAGATGGCCCTGATCACACCACCTGTCGGCCTGAACCTGTACGTGGTGCAAGCGGCCAGAAAATCCGGCAGCTTCAGCGATGTGATGATCGGCGTCATTCCTTATGCCATAGCCATGCTGCTCATGGCGGCACTGCTTGTCATGTTCCCGGCCATCGCACTCTATCTACCGACGCATCTTTGAGGACACTAACCGTGATTTTTACATGTGACAAGCAATCGATCACACTGCAACCGCAGGCACTGACAATTGCCGGCTGGACCGGTAGAAACCCGGATGCCGTGCAGCATCATATCGATGAGCTCAAGGCGCTGGGCATCGCGCCTCCCTCACAAGTGCCTCTCTACTACCGAGTCTCGCAGGCCTTGCTGACGCAGGACGAACACATCACGGTACTCGGCTCGGGAAGCTCCGGTGAAGTGGAGCCCTTGCTGATTCATGCAGAGGGCGAGCTCTGGCTGGGTCTGGCATCGGATCATACCGACCGCGAACTGGAAGCGCATTCGGTGGCCGCATCCAAGCAGGCCTGTGCCAAGCCCTGTGCCCGTGACGTGTGGCGTTACGCCGATGTCCGGGATCACCTCGACGAGCTGGTATTGTCTTGCGATATCCGGGAAGAGGGTGAATGGGTCAATTACCAGCAGGGAAAGCTGGACAGCATCCGGCCGCTGGATGAGCTGCTGGCGGGTCATGCGCTTGCTGCGGGTGCTGCCATGTTGTGCGGCACTCTTGGCGCCATCGGTGGTGTACGTCCTGCCCGGGAGTACCGCATGAGCATTGAGGATCCCGTGCGCAATCGTCGCATCGACATGAGCTATAACGTATCCACATTGCCCATCATCAACTGACGATACACCGCACCCCGGGGGAGATTCTGACATGACACTCGAGCAGCTCAGGACCTTTCTCTGGGTGTCTCGTCTGGGCGGCGTTCGCAAGGCAGCCCAGGAGATGAACATCACCCAACCGGCTGTCTCGGGACGCATCGCTGCGCTGGAAGAGTCATTGGGTACGACTCTGTTCGAACGTACTCCGCGCGGTGTATCGCTGACCAAGCAGGGGGTTCTGCTTCGAGACTATGCTGAAAAGATCGCTGACCTGGTTGAACGCATCAAATCCAATGTGGTTCCTGCCGACAGCGTCAACAGTCTGTTACGCATCGGCGTGGCGGAAACAATCGTTCAGTCCTGGCTGCCGGCCTTCCTGTCATCGTTGTATGAACGCTACCCCAACCTGAATGTCGAGATCACGGTCGACCTGACTGTCAACCTGCGACAGCAGCTGATGGAGCGATCGCTTGATCTGGCCTTCCTGATGGGGCCTGTCTCCGAGTTCTCGGTTGACAATATCGAACTACCGGCCGTGGAACTGGCCTGGTTCACCGCCTGCGACAAACCAACGCCCGACCTTCGTTTGACACCGATCGTATCGTACAATCGACACTCACGACCCTACCGGGAACTGAAGCGTCAACTGACCACACGCTATGGTGATGACATCAAGATCTTTCCGTCCAGCTCGATCTATGCCGCGCTGGAAATGGTGGCATCGGGCATCGGTGTGGGTCTGTTTCCGCGCAGGCTCGGTGATGCCTTGATTCGACAGCAGCGCATTCGCGAATTCGATCCGGGGTGGAAACTGCAACCGCTGAGATTCACCGCATCCTTTGTCGGTGATCCAGTGAACGAACTGTGCAAACAGGCCGCTGAACAGGCTCAGAGAGTTGCGCAGGATTATCTCAATAGCTGAGTGAGAGAAACAGACATGAAAGTCACCTTCCCCTGGACGTCTGCGAGCCCGCAGGAGCGAGTAGACAGAGCCCTGTCTCGAGTCCGGTCCGATGAGCCAGTGCTGCGTCATGTATTCACGCAGATGTTCGAGAAGCGGGCTACGGAACGTTCACGAAGTCTGGTGGTACCTGGCAGCCACCCCATCAGCGGCGCGCTGGTCTCCGTGAAGGACTTGTTTGATGTCGCAGGCTTCGTGACGAGAGCCGGTACCCGTTTCATGGAAGACGATGCGCCTGCCGAACAGGATGCATCAGCCATTCGTCGAATGGTCGAAGCGGGCGCTGTGCCGATCGGTCACACCAACATGACCGAGCTGGCCTATTCGGGGTTGGGCATGAATGCTCACTACGGCACGCCCGAAAGTGTTCTGTACCCGGGTTGCATTGCTGGAGGATCAACGGCCGGTGGGGCGGTGTCGGTAGCTGCAGGTGTCGCCGATATTGCCATCGGCACGGATACCGGAGGGTCCTTGCGCATACCGGCCGCGTTCAATGGCATCGTCGGGTTCAAGCCGAGCCAGTCCGCCATACCGCGACAAGGTTGCAAGCCACTGTCGCAGAGTCTGGACAGTATTGGTCCCATGGCTGCGTCGGTTGAAGCCTGCAGACTGGCCTTTCAGACCATGCGCGATCACCCGGAAACCATCGAGCATCACCTCGAACCGCGTTTCATTGTGCCGGACAACTATGGCATGGACGATTTGGAACCCGAAGTGGCAGCCGCATTCGAACACGCCATTGCCCTGTTGACGGAAGCAGGCTACAGCGTCGAGAAGCGTCATCTGCAAAGCCTTGAAGCACTGAAAACGCTCCCTGTCTGGCATTTTTCAGCGGTCGAATCGCGTGCCAACCATGCATCGGCCTACGAAAACAGTCACGCTGCCATCGATCCGCGCGTTTCCAGCCGCATGGCACGAGCTGATGGTCTCTCGGCCATTGAATATCGCCATACCCTGAATCTGCGTCAGCAGTTGATACGCGATCATCAGCAGGAGATGCAGGGCCGAGTGCTGCTGATGCCAACGGTACCCATGCTGCCGCCGCGCGTGTCAGCACTGGCGGATGATGAGACCTACAACCGCGTCAATCTGCAGGCCTTGCGAAACCCCAGTATTGCCAATGTCATGGATGGCTGCAGCATCTCGCTCCCCCTGACACACGGCAAGGACACCATTGGCGTCATGCTTACGGCGGGTGCCTTGTCCGATCAGGCACTGCTGGATCTGGCTGTTCGCTGTGAAGCGCTGTTCCTACCCTGAATACACCGGCACCTCTGCCTGATCATCGATATCGGTGATCAGCATATGTCCGGGCTTGTGGGTGATCGACAGCGGTAATCCTGCTCGCATCAGAACCTGCTGAGGGGTGACGCCGCAGGCCCAGAACACCGAGGTCTGTTTTCCCAGTGGGGGTGGAGCATCCCCCCAGTCCGGCTTCTGCAGGTCGCTGATACCGATGTCCCGTGCATCGCCCACATGCACCGGCGCCCCGTGTGCCAGCGGAAACCTGCGGCACAGCTCAATGACCTCGTCGACCCGGTCAGCTTCCACCGCACGCATGGTAACCACCATCTCGCCCCCGAATACGCCTGCAGGCTCGGTCATGATGCTGGAGCGGTACATGGGAACGGTCTTGTTGTGTTCGATATGCCAGATGGGAATGCCGGCTTCGATCAGCGCATTCTCGAAAGTGAAGGAACAGCCCAGTGCAAAGGCCACATGGTCTGGTTGCCAGTACGAGTTCAGGTCCGTGACCGTTTCTGCAAGTGCTCCATGGCGGTAGATGTAATAGGCGGGAACATCGGTACGGATGTCGATGTCCGGTCCGAGTGTGTGCATCATGGCATTACCGGTATCCGATACACCGACCAGAGGGCAGGGTTTCGGATTGCGTTGGCAGAAGCGCATGAAGTCCAGCGCATGCTCGGCGGGCAGAATCACCAGATTGGCTTGCAGAAAGCCCGAGGCCATGCCCGCGGTATGGCCCTGATAGTCCGCTTGGCGAATGGCTTCGCGCAACTCGGATACAGAGGCATGGCGCAATCGGGAATACAGGTCAGAGTTCATCACACAAGGTGTATCGGTCGGTGGATGGTGACAGACTCTCGTATACCAGCGTAATGGTCAAATACTTCCTTGCCCCAAACTCGCCAGACCGGAAGATGCCGGCTCCCGGCCTGGCGTATGGGCGTCGGACGCCGCTGGCAGAGGATCTGCCACGCGTCGCTCGAAAAGGCCCGATGGCAGCCGAGTTACCGAGCCACTTCTGCGTCGAGCACGGGCAGAATCAACCGTGAGGGATGGTTGACAATTTTGCACTCGCCGTTTCCGGATAGCCAATTGCTTCATGCTGTGCGCACTCTCAGACCATCGCAATAACGATTGTCTTGCGACAGGCGTGAGTCACTTTCATTTGATGATGGAGTATTGGACATGATGTACAGACACCTGGTATTGGCATCTCTTCTGGTCGCGTCAGGCGTGGTTCAGGCTCAAGCCACCCGCTGGATAGAGATTGAAGACGGTGCAATGATGATCCCGGGATTCAATCTGACGGTTGATGAACTTGACGGAATGGATCTCTATGACAGCACAGGAGAAAAAGTGGGCGAGGTCGACGATGTGCTGATAGGGGAGGATGGCACGAGCATGGCCGCGTCACTGGATATCGGCGGCTTTCTGGGCATTGGTGAAAAGGATGTCGTGGTACCGCTGGAAAGTCTTACCGTGAGTGAAGAAGGTCTTGTCACCAGCATGGACAGGGAAGGGTTGGAGTCTCTGCCGGAGTTTGACGACTAACGGCAGTTTGCCCGCATGTCTGGCAGGATGAAAACGGGAGATTTCTGTCTTGCCGGGTACTGGTCAAGGTTTCAATGAGTAGGTAGTTACTTGTTCCTGACAGACGGTTGTCACGTGATGAAGGGGTGTTTCCCGCTCCTCTACCGACGCGTGACAGCCGTCACAGCGCAGTAGACCGAGCTTGGGAAAGTACGTGACAAGGTAGCTGTGTGTGGACGATACTTAACCTGCTGGTGAAGTGAATGTCGCGCCCACCGGCAATATCAACGTTTGGAGGAAGCTCATGTTGCTCGACGAGAATCAAGCTGCGCTCAATGAGCTGATTGTCCATTTTCGGGAGTCGGCGGATCATTTCGAAGACGCTATCGATCATCTGGAGGACACGCAGCTGCAGGCAACATTCCAGGATATTCTGACCGGACATACCAAGGCGGCAGATGTTCTGTCAGAGGCCGTGAGGAAAACAGGAGCCTTGCCCAGAGCTCAGCATGCGGATCGTGAAGAGGTGCATCAGATCATCACGCATGTGAAGGCCGCCATCGCAGATGACAGCACGCAGGTCTTCCTGCAAGACCGCATCGATCATGAGCAACAGATAGAACGCTTGATTGCCGAAGCGCTTGAATTGGACATGCCGGCTGAGACGCAAGCTCACCTGAAAACACTGTCGGCAACCGAGGCTGTGGTTTTAACCAGATTGGAGAAGGCTCTGGCAGATTGTGCTTCCTGACACGAACTGCCAGTTGCCGACACGATCGAATACTCAGGTTGTCATTCCTGAACCACTGTCCACTGCTTGAGTGAGGCATCTACTTCTTCGCAGGTTTCCAATACCAGTGGACGTTTTACCCAAGGTCCTGCGGGTACGGTTTCCGATACCACGCTGACGCAACGTTCGCTGTCTTCTGCCAGGTGCAGCGTCATGTCGTTTTCGTCGTAGACGAATTGCTGACGTGGATGATCGGAACACTCCAGCATGGCGAACACGGTCAGGTCGGTGGCAATCAGGGCCTGCATGCAGAATCCTTCAAAGGTGTATGACGCTATCTGCCCGGTTTCCACGTTGTACATGAAGCGGGTGTCGTTGCCCATGCTGTCATTCGGTTGATCGGGATCTTGTGGCTTGCACGTATGCGTGTGCATCAGATCCGTTTGACCTGCGCCATAGGTGTCAATGCAGAAGCCGAAGCCATTCGGTTCGTCAAGATTATCGCTCAGTACGATGTAGGGAGCGTCTGTGGGTACCTCTGGCGCATCCGCGAAGGCGAAGGTGCTCAATGCTGCCAGCGCGCCGAGCGCTAAGATGGTTTTCATTTTCACTCTATCCTGACTTGTATTGGAGATTGGAAGCTGGAAAAGCAAGCTTGCCGTAAGCACACGAGCGTTCCTCGTTCAAGGTTCGATGTTGCAAGCTGCTTTTACCTGCGGGTTGGGTTTCTGAACCACGATCAACTCTGCTGCCGTTCGCGCGAAAACTCTCCGCTTGCCACTGCAGAATTCTAACGATTCCGGTGCCAATCAGCTGCGTCTTCCTGGTATGTTAGCATACTATCAATAGAGTGCCACCGTCCAACTGACGGTTTGATAACGATTTCCTCTCGGAATGTGGATGCATTTTTTGGCAGAGTACGGAACGAAATGTCCATGACGTGGTAGTGCGATCGCCCTTAGCGTATTGGATCCGGACTTGTAGAATAAACAGTTTTAGAGAGACGATATATCGTTCATCACGAATACGGGGTCGGATGATGCGATGGCGTCGCGGCTACCCATCAATCGTCACGCAAGGCCTTGATGAGCTGCGATTTGTTCATGGTTGAACGACCACGGATTTCCCGTTCGCGCGCCAGTTCCTTCAATTCGTCCACGCTCCGTTGTTCGTAAGGACGTGAGTCGTGATCAACCGAGTCGTTCGCCTGGGCATTGGCAATTGCCGCGGCCTTCTGTTTCGAGGCCCCTTCTTCGCGAAGCGCCTCATAGGTGTCTTCCTTCTTGATGCGTTTAGCCAAGTGAGTGCTCCCTGCTGTTACGGGTATTGTTTGAACAGAAGCTATCAGATATAGCTCGGCGCTCGACAGGCGTGGTATGAATGACAGACTCATTCTGTCGATGTTGACATACTCTGCGTGCTGCCTTCATCGACGGTACTCAGGATAGTCATGGGCTTGTTCAAGACAGGACGAACGCATCTGACACTGACGAACAGTCCGAACAGTCCGAACAGTCCGAACAGTCCGAACAGCCCGAACACGCTGGAGACGTAATCAGGAAGTGGCCGCCGTGGTCAAGCTGCCGTGGCGTTGCTCGATTCGGTCAGCCTGAAACGGCTTCTCCTCCATTCGGATGCAGTACCTGTCCAGTCATGTAGCTGGAGTCTTCACAGGCGAGAAACAGAAACGACGGCGCTACCTCGTTGGGCTGCCCCGGACGGCCCAGGGGGGAATCCATGCCGAACTCGGAAACCTTGTCCTCGGAGAAGGACGCCGGAATGAGTGGCGTCCAGATGGGACCTGGCGCCACTCCGTTCACGCGAATACCCTTGTCAGCGAACTTGGACCCCAGTGCGCGCACGAGCGCCAGGATGGCGCCTTTGGTCGACGCATAGTCCACCAGCAGGTCCTGTCCTCTGTAGGCGGTTACCGATGTTGTACAGATGATCGATGCCCCACGCTCCAGATGTGGCAACGCCGCTTGCAGGGTGAAGAAGTTGCCGAAGATGTTGGTCCGAAAGGTCTGTTCCAACTGGTCTTCGGAAATATCCTCGAAATTCTCCACAGCATGCTGCTCCGCGGCGTTGGCAACCACGACATCCAGCGACGCGAATTTTTCAATGACCTGTGTCACCGCATTCATGCAGAACGTCTTGTCGCCGACATCCCCTCGAATCAAGAAGCCCTGCGCGCCTTCGGCTTCAATCAAGGACACGGTTTTTTCAGCGTCCTCGTCCTCATTCAGGTACACGATGGCCACATTGGCGCCTTCCCGCGCGAACAGTACGGCGGTTGCTCGTCCAATCCCCGAATCACCGCCGGTAATGATGGCGGTCTTGCCCTTCAAGCGACCGGACCCGGGGTACTTCGGCATGTAATCCGGCACCGGATTCATCTCGTGTTCGTGGCCCGGTTGCTGCTCCTGATGCTGGGGAGGATTCTTGTCAGTGCTGGAATCGTTCATAGGCGCTTCTCCGTATCTGCTGTGGAAAGGGCACCGGGAAGTTTCCGCCGCGTTGCACCTGTATGGCTCGAACGATGAAAATACCTTTTCCATCGTCGGCTCTGCAGCGCTCGACGCTGTCACAACAGCTATCGTTTCCGCAGTGGTGTTCTCATCCGGTTTCGGCAGAAGCTAGCTCAACCGGACGGCAAGACCATCCCGCTGCAATTTTTACTGGATGCAGTGGCCTGATTGACCGAATGTCCGATTGCCCGATTGCCCGATTGCCCGATTGCCCGATTGCCCGAATGCCCGAATGCCCGAATGTCCGAATGTCCGAATGTCCGAATGTCCGAATGTCCGAATGCATCGAGCAGAGTCGGCTCTATCGCCGAGATGATCGCAAATTGCCAGTCGGGTAAGCGTGTGACAGGTCATCGTGTCGTTGCCACCGCAGTCGGCGAGCGCTGGATATTTCTACTTCGAGAAAACAGGCAGGGATTTCACCTTGCCACCCAGCAATATCCCTATCAGCATGGCGGGGAGGAAAACCAGAACACCGGGAGAACCGATCACCAGTGATGTCCACGCAGGACCGGGACAGAAGCCTCCCAGGCCCCAGCCGATCCCGAAAACAGCGGCGCCGCTCAGCAGCGGCGCATCGATGGTGCGCTTGCCAGGGACATCGAACTCCGATGCCATGACCGGTGACTTCATGCGCCAGACCCATCGATAGCCGACAAAGGCGGTGAGCGACGCTCCTGCCATGACGAAGGCCAGACTGGGATCCCAGTGACCGAAGATGTCGAGAAAATTGAGGACCTTGGCCGGATCAGCCATGCCCGAGATGATCAGTCCCAGACCAAAGACAAGGCCTGCGAGAAAGCCGGTTGCGTTGCGCATGTTTCTCTCCTCAGAGGACGTGACGAATGACTGTCGTGGTTGCAATGGCCGCGACGACAAACGTCACGACCGCGGCGAACGAGCGCGGTGATAACCTGGCAAGTCCACACACACCGTGACCGGATGTGCATCCCGAACCCAGCGTGGTACCCACGCCCACCAAAAGACCGGCGATGAGCATGCCGACAAGATTCGACGGCACGCTTTGATGCGGGAACGAGCCGGATACCACCAGATACACTACTGGTGCGACGATGAGTCCTGCCAGAAAGGATAATCGCCAGCCGCGATCGGATGGCCCTTCCTGCCCGGGAATCAAGCCGGTCAGTCCCTTGGTGATACCGCTTATTCCTGCAATCTTGCCGAACAGCCCCATCAGCATGACAGCGCTGAGGCCAATCAGCACGCCGCCAGACAGCGATAGCCAGGGAGTGAATTCAGTGCTTGTTGCGGGTTCCATGACGTTGTTCCTGAGTCCGGTTGAGTGGGCCTGCGGCCTTGACGGGCAAGGATAACAGTATGGTTCGGATAAGCTCATCACCTGCAAACATACGATCATGTTCTCTGATCAGTTGGCAGGTGCACAAGGTCCTTGTTGCACCGCGTGGCGGGCTGCAGTCAGATGTGACTGTCGCGCAAGTGTCACTGCTTTCTTCAGCCTTGCGATTTCCAGCGAAAGCTCGCTCGGGCGTAATCGCACGCGTTCGAGAACCGAACTGTGTCTCTCTATCCAGTGCCACCAGGCAGCGCAGGTATCCATGCCGGGGGGAGCGATGCCGGGATCTATGGACAGTGCTCTCAGGAGCGGTTCGAGCGAGCAGCCTGCATCCAGAAGCTCACGACATTGCACGCGACCGGTGACTCGACGAATTCGGGTATGCGCAGGTTCCAGCGCTTCGTCCACCAGGCTGTCCAGGTCTGCCACGCGTCTTGCCAGCGCGCACGCCATGCCGTCGGGTGCACGTCCCTGCAAGCGGCAGGATGCCTCCACCAGCACGTCCGAGGCATAGCGAATACGATATCCTGAACTTGCCATGCGGGAAATCAGCTCTCTGTCTTCCCCACTGGGTATCGGAGCAAATCCCTTGCTACGCCGATAGGCCGTTCGGGTGAATCCGAGACTTGCCCCGGCGGCGCGGCCATGATGGGGCCACGGGTTGTGCGGATCGGGGTCGACAATCGCATCATATTCCAGTGATACCTCCCAATAGTCATGTTCGAGTTTGCCCGGTGTATGGATCTCCACCGGCAATTCGATCACTTCGCCCGCAAGGGGCTTGACCAGTCCGCAAACGGCATCCATGCTGTCAAGCGCGCGCATCGAACGTGCTATCCAGCGATGGTCGACCAGACAGTCTGCATCTGTGGTCAGTACGTTTCCGCGCTCCTGCAAATAGGGCATGGCGTGATCGATGCCCAGTGAGCGGGCTCTGCCGACACCTTCGGAACGACTGACTACGGCCTCGATGATCAGTGCGGGCAGGCCCGTTTTCTCGATGATCGATTGTGCTACCTGAACAGTCCCGTCCGTACAATTGTTGGCAATAATGACTACCAGTACCGATGACCTGTCCATACCTGACTGTTGATGAAGGGCACTCAGACAGGCATCGATACGACGTTCCTCATTCATGGCGGGGATGACAACCGCGCAGGCAAAACGGCGATACTCCCGGAATGATCGATACACTGTGATCGATGTCTGCCAATCTGTGGAGGTCATACTCACAGGCGTACTCCTGCAGCGGCGCGCGGAAGTCGGTCTATCCGATAGTCACCGGTGCGGGCAACTTCAACCAGTGGGTAGTCACTCTTCAGCTCGTTGATGAAATGCTGCAAGGCGTCTTCTCCTGAGAGCGCGTTGCCGGTGTCCCCGAGCATGTTCACGAACAGCAGTTCCGCCATTGCCCATCGATGATTCAACTGTGCCGCGAGCATTGACAGGCATTCTCTATCCAGGAAATACAGTATCTCGGAAAGCACTATCAATTCCGGGTCGCATGCCGGCAGTTCATCCGGCAGGTATACCTGGCTGAATCGCCCCGAGGGTACTGCCCGTCTTGCTTCGTCCAGTGCAATGGCAACAGCGTCGACACCGACGTAGAGTTCACAGCGTTGATGCAGTGAACGAGCGAGCTCACCATTGCCACAACCGATTTCGAGAATGGTCGAGTAGTGCTCTCGATCGAGGGCTGCCAGCGTCGCAGCATATTTTCTGCGCTCATAATCGCTGGTTCGAAATGACCATGGGTCTGATGAGCGACGATAGAGTTCGTCGAGGAATGCCTGCGTCACGGAGCTCATTGTCAGTCTGTCTGGAAAAACCACTCGTCTCCCGACTCGAAAAGTGCCACGAACCGGGCGGGCATCACGAACCCGTCAGGGTCATCGGTCACCACCTGGCCGAGCTGGGAACGATGGCAGGCTATCGCCTTGCGTTTCTGCGTCAGCCAGCGCGTCGTGTCAAACCGCACCGCGCCGGATACTTCATCCACGCCGGTCGTACGAAAGTTCTCCCAACGCGACCACACGGGATATTCGAGCAGGGACAAGCTTGCGACTTCCTCACACAGTGTCCGGGCCAGTAATGCGGTTGACTGGTGATCAGCATGTGCATCGGCGGGGCTGGTCGCAAACACGCGACGAATGCCGCGACTGGAACAATGCTGTGCGAGCCAGTCCACGGCACCCTGAAGTTCGTGAACATGGTGTGGCGCCGCACCATCCTGGAAGCCCAGCCAGAAGACATCCTCATGTGTCCCGCCAAGCGCAGCCACCGCATTGACCAGCTCTCTTTGACGCTCGACGGCGAGCCGGGTCTGATCCCACCGCTGGGAGCCGGGGTGAGAGCAACCCCCGTCGGTCACACAGACCACACTGGCACCGGTGTCCGCAAACGCCGCTGACAACAGCGCACCGCAGCCCAGGCTCTCGTCATCGGGATGCGGTGCGAGCACCAGTATCGGGGCGCCCAGTGTCAACTCCTGAACGCTCATTTCCTGCGCCTCGTTCGAGGCACCTTGCGATGCTGCATCGGATACGTTCATGGGTAGTCTCTTCCAGAGAGTGATTCGTTTCCCAGCAGTGCCACACGTCCCGCCAGCTGCAACAGCCCGTCGGGTGCAGCCTGTCGTAGATAGGTGGCAAGATCACGGCATTGTCTGCCCACGTGAGAATTCGATTCGAACAGGGGCAGGCCGATGGAGCGTTGCACCGCGCTGATCGCGTCGAGTCCGATTTCCTCGGTGAGCAGTCGGGTCGAAATGGATTCGGCCATGAGCGTGTCCGGATCAGCCGGAGTTCGCATTTCATCCACATGCGACGCCACGGTGGTGATCAGTTCACGTGCTGCACGTGCCCGAAAGAGTATCGGGGCGAGTCGCGCCACCTGCGCATCATTATCCAGCCGGCCGAGTTGTCGCAGCTCGTCGCGAGCCAGTTCAAGTGCGCCAAACACTCCACCGATCTGCACTGCAGCGATGCGCCAGACGCCACCATGAAACCACGGTTCTATCTGGTACACATTGGGCTTGCCGAAGGGTTCGACAGAATCCCCAGCCAGGTTGCTGAAATCATAGTGGCCGGACGCACTGGCCCGCATTCCGTTCATCTGCCAGGGCGACACATCGGCGCGTTCCTGATCGCTGACATCGACCAGGCAGAGTTGCACACCAGCGTCGGTTCTGGCGGTGATGACGGCCTGTCCCACATCGCCCAGACCTGAGGCATAACGTTTCTTTCCGGTGAGTCTGTTGGTGGCAGCGTCGAGGCTGACAGGGGTCTCCATATCTGCTCCCCAGACACCCAGCAGAAGACCATTCCTGACCTGATCCGCCACCCGAGACTGCAAATCCGCAGTTCCCCATCGACAGACCAGACCCAGCGCATTGACATGCCCTTCAAGCAGTCTCGCCAGGGGAAGGCTGTACTCGGCAATGTGGCTCAACGCCCGAACGGATGCGCGCGCAACTGCTCCCCCGGCACCCAGCGATTCTCCACCGAGAGAGAGGGGCAGGCACCGAATCAACCAGCCAGCGGCGCGCAGTGCGTCGACCGAGGCAGTTATACGACCATTGTCCTGATCCTCTGCTGCTGCCAGATGCCGAAGGCGTTCAACCGGCATAGGCGCAGAACGACTTTCCGCGGCCAGGGCATCCACAGTGGCGACACTTGTCATGATGCAGTTGATCAGGCTTCTCCCGGTTCAGCCACAGCACGATGATGCTTCTGGACAGTGGTGGTGCGTGAGGACTTGTCGGTATCCCGGCGACCCATCAACGTCATCCAGTGTCTGGCGACGGACTGAGGGTCGAACTCGGAACGCCCGTGTACAGGCGGGGTAAGCCCGCTGCGCCATTTTTCCAGCTGATTCAGGATGGCTGCCGTGTCGATCGATCTCAGCAATTGTTCTCTGCCGCCCAACACCTCCGACAGCGCACCCATTCCGGCCGGTGCCAGTACCGGAGTGCCGAGGGCATTGGCCTCCGCGCCGACGAGACCGAAGGTTTCACGAAAACGAGTCTGCGGATAGAACACACACAGCGCTCGGGCCATTTCAGTGTGAAGTTGTGGCCGAGTAAGCGCGCCCAGAACCACGATGCCCGAATTCTTCACCACGGGGTCGCGCAGATAGCCGGGATTGCATATCCTCAACTGCAACTCGGGTATCTGCCGGCGCACCTCGTCAAATCGCTCGATCACCTGTTCCAGGCCCTTGTGAGGCGAGCTGCAGAAAAGAAGATGATTCGGGTTTCGCTGTACCTGGCGCTGGTGATACACCTGCACCGGATTCGGTATGAATGAAGTGCGATCCGATGTCATGAATCCGCGCTGCGCGCGCCGACTGTCCATTTGATGGAAGCGGGAAACGCAGACCATCCTCGTATCGAACTGTTCCAGCTCATCGAACAGACGGCGATGACGATTGCTCAGAAAGTTGTGGCGCCACAGGATGATCTGACAGCCGGGATCCTTCCGTCGCCACAGAGCCATGAGTTTCGGCGAGTTGATGATGATGGTCACATCTCTTCTTGCCATGGACGCCTCCGTGCGCCAATCGTTGCCGATACGGCCCCTGTAGCGCACGTTTCCCGGACTGGTACAGCTATCTGTCCGGCAGTGCTGTATCACCTCCACACAGGCATTGCCAGCCAGCGCTTCAGCGAGCAGTACGACAGCCGATTCGGTACCCCCCATGGGCTCGGTGGTCAGGCTACGATGGTCATACGCTCGTGGACAGAATCCATCGACGATGCTTACGCGGAGCATTGAAATTCTCTCGAATCCGTGCGCACTCGGGCGATCTCCCGCTGCATATTGCGCCGCGATGCGGGAGTCATCGGTACGTCCGACAATCCGAGATCATCGGACAGGTACTTGAAGCGCACATCAGAGAGATCCATGACAACCGGGTCTATCGACTCGCCCTGGCGGAAGGCGCTGGCATCTGACCAGATCGATGCCCGATCACGCGAACGGCGCTCGCTGTCGTAATTCGTCTCACCCTGAACCGTCAGGGAGTCCTCACACTCGTATTTTGTCAGGAGAATCTGTGGCACCAGCCAGAGCACGCCGCCGTCGAAAATGAGACGATTGCGTATTTCGCGGTCCTCTTCAATGCAATTCCTGAAGCCGCCGACCTTTCTGAATACCGATGACCGGAACAGGCCGCAGTTGATCAGAATCCAGTCGCCTGGTACCCCCGCCGCCATTTGCAGATTCGGGAACACGTCATCAACAAGACTCAGTGCACGACGTATGTGATGACGTGAGCCATCGGCTCGGACGAGCGTATGTTCGCTGACCACCAGATCTACATCAAGCCTGGAACCGGGCTCGATGCCTGACAATCGCCAGTTGAGGATCGGGTGTGCTTCTATATCAGGGTTGGCAGCGACAGCCACCTGAGTGGATATCTTGTTGCTGTGGGGGAAGTCATCGCTATCATGAAACGTGATGAATCTGCAGTCGTTCAGGGCAATGGCGACATTCTTTGCCTGTGCCGTGCCGACATTGTGCATCAGCGAGATGTAGCGGAATCGCGGGTGAGGCAGGTAGCCAGCAACGGCTTCCGTTGTCTGGTCACTGGAACCATCATCGACTACCGTGACCACCAGATCCTCATGATCCTGAGCCAGAGCCGCTTCGATGGCATCACCGATGATGGATTCACGATTGAACGTGGGTATGACTACATTGACGCTATTTTCCATGACTGCTTGTCACCCCTTGAGGTTGATTCATGCATTGAGCTGAGGACGATATTCGGAGTGTGCGGTCGAGTGAGTGTGTTGATGCACTGCCCAACGCGCAGAGAAGAAGAGCAATTGTGGCCATGAACCACGACAGGCTGAGAGCGCAGATCGCGCTCGTGAGCAGCAGCAGCGGCACCAGCACCTGGCATGTGTCTATTCGAGCGACTGCGGTACTGCTTCGTCTGGTGCAACGGAAACGCATCCGCCGCATTGTCAGGCCGCTCAGCGTTGCCATCCCACTGCTCGACGCCAGAGTCCATCGCACGAACCACAATCCGGGTACGGATCGTGAGAGCCACACGGTGACCAGAAACTGCGCGATTATCGTGCCTGCTGCCATCAGCGATACACGGTGCCAGGCGGCGGGGTCGGACAGTTCGGCGAGGGACAGGAACACGCCAGCAAGGAGCGTCACCAGCGGTATGGTGACGAAGCTGCACCACGCACTCAGCTGGGCCAGATGTTCGGCAGACACCCGTTGACGATGATCCATCACGGACTGAATCAGTGCACGCAGCAGTGTCTGAAGATTTCCCACGATCCAGCGATGCCGCTGGCTTTGCAGTTCATGCAAACTCGGCGGCAGCAAGCCGCGTCCTGCCACCTGGGGCACGAAGACTCCCGCGAAACCGGCACGCTGCAGAGACATGGCCAGTTCGGCGTCCTCGGTGATGGTCTGCATCGGCCAACCGCCAACGGTTTCCAGGGCTGTCGCATCGATCACGGACAGGGTGCCTGTCAGTAACATCTGTCCACGACGATCAGCTGCTAC
The DNA here is from genome assembly GCF_052681095.1 of Granulosicoccus sp. 3-233. Classification (NCBI taxonomy): domain Bacteria; kingdom Pseudomonadati; phylum Pseudomonadota; class Gammaproteobacteria; order Chromatiales; family Granulosicoccaceae; genus Granulosicoccus; species Granulosicoccus sp. 3-233. The sequence goes on along the minus strand of NZ_JBQYLE010000004.1, from coordinate 22,988 downwards.
TGCGTGCCGATGAAAGTAGTCGCCCAGCTCAAGCTCGACACACTGTTGCTGCTCAGTGACCTCGCGGTATGACTGCGGGAATTGCGCGAATTGAGCACCAGACTCGTCAAGTGCGGTAAAGGCCAGTTGCAGAAAGTCAGGCGTGACCTGATAGTCGGCATCCACCACGGCAATATGGCTCGTTCGGTCATCCATCAGACTTCTTGCTATTTCAAGCGCCCCTGCCTTTGCGCCTTCAACGTCCTCCCGGTGAACAAATCGAAACTCGGGTCCCAGCGCACGACAATGACTTTCGATGGGACGCCACAAACCCGGATCATCCGTGTTGTTGTCGATGACGATGATTTCCATGGCGTCATGCCTGAGTCTCGCCAGAGCGTTGAGCGTGCTCTTGACGATGTCCGGCGGCTCGTTGTGGATGGGTAGATGCACGGACACGAAGCGATCGTCAAGACTATCTCCGCTACCGATGTCATGACGACGGGTAAACCTGGCAGCATCATTCATCTTGTGGCGGCTGGCAGAGAGACTGTCGAACTGCAGTGCGATCCAGAGTGCCAATGCCGTAGCGTTGATCAGTACCAACCCTGTCGGCCAGAGAATGAGCGTTAGAACAGCAAGACTTGCCATGCAGATGCCGAGGGAATATTGCGTGGTGTGGGCAGGTTTCATCGACACGACATCTCAAGATAGAAACGTAGTCGCAAGCAGATAGTTGCGTTGCTGACTGTGTACTGATTCTCAGTCCTGCCTGATCGTTGGCGATATCTCGTGAAAGACTTACACCCGACCGGGAGAAATTTTCAAATCAGACCTCTGGTCAGGTGTACCAATGACCGGGGTTGGAGTAATCAATCGAAATTTCAATGATTCCCGTTATCCAGGGATCAACTCGCGTAGAACCAGGGGCATGGTGAGCGGACATGCCAAGGCTGCACAGCGACCGACAGTACGTCGCTAGCGAGCCGCAGAACAGCTGACGAGGATAGAGTGTCCGCCAATCGTGCCGTGTGCCTATACTCTGCGCAGGCAAGCCCGTAACAGAGACATGAAAAAGACTTCATATACTGACGAGAAAGGCCGAACACGCTGGACGCGCAATGATGAGGTAGCTGCCGTGGTCAAGCAACTGGGCGAGTACCTGATCATTGGCGGCTATCCGGAAGAGCATGCCAGGCGCTATGGACAACTGGCGCATGCGATATCCCGCTGGCCTGTCTGCATCGATCAGCTGGCCGAGGCCGGCGAATTGCACCGGATCAATGGCGTGGGTGGTGTCATTACCGGTTATCTCACCGAGATCGTGAATACAGGCACCACCGAGAAATTCAATGATGATCAGTACGGCACACCTCCGCCGCGGTCCGTGCTCGAACTCACCGCCATCGACCGGCTGGGTCCCAAGACCGCGCGTACCCTGTACCAGGATCATGGCATCGACAGCCTGCAAAGCCTGTGCGCGGCCTTGAAGTCCGGCCAGCTGGCAGGGATCAAAGGCTTCGGGCCGAAAATGCAGACGACGATTCGGGGCTTGTGTGGCAATTGATGGCGTTCGGCGGCCATCGTCAGGACCGTTGATCTGAACGGTAAAGGCCGATCGAATGTTGGCCGTTCTCTCGCCGATCAACCCAGCCTTGCCTGCTGTCGAGCAGGCAGCTACAGGACCATGGCTCAGAGATGCGTCCGCCAGAACATGTGTTCTGGCAGTGACGTCGACATCTTCCAGAGCCACGCCGTACGGCACGAAACAGGGGATACTTCTGGCGGAGCAGCTTGCCGACAGCACGAGCGCTCTTTCACTATCGAATCGTTGCCGCGATCACTCGTTTATAGTAGCTTGACTGACAGTTTCTGCTGATTTCTGTTTGAAGGAAACGCCTGCAAGGTCTTGCCTGTGGACCATCTGTTTGCTGCGCATACATCGAGTCTGGAGCACGTGATAATGGTGGCACCGCATACTGACGGCATGACCCGGTTCTTTGATGGAACCCACCGACAAACATACCCGGCCAACTCGGTCATTCTGTCTGGCGGAGACGTTCCCCAGTCCGTGTATTGCATTGACAGCGGCTCTGTTGCTGTCGTGGTCAATGATCTTGATGATAGAGAATACGTACTGACCTATCTATACGCTGGCGACATATTCGGAGAGTCGGGCTTGTTTGACCAGAAGCCGCAACCATTCATTCGGGTAGAGACTCGTGTCGAATGCACGTTGGCCGAAATGAATTGCGATTATTTTCGCCGCCTCGCCGAGAGCAGTCCGAAGCTGTGGTATGAACTATCCGTTCGGATGGCAGCACGGCTCCACACAAACTACAACAAGGTGCATGATCTGGCATTTTTCGATGCGACAAGGCGAGTGACATCCGCCTTGCTGGATCTCACCCTGATGCCGGATGCCATTGATCATCCTGACGGTAGGCAGCTTGACATCACCAGAAAGGAACTTGCACGCGTTTCCGACTGCTCTCCCGGCACGGTCGGTTCCGTACTCAGGGAACTGGAAGACCGTGGCTTGATTCACGTCAGAGGTCGTGCAGTTGTGGTGTATGGTACGCGCTGATCGCAGCAGCAGAGACTGGATGACGTCGAAACGCCTTGTAAAACGGTATGAATTTGCCGCTTGCTGACTCGCTGCGGACTACCATGAAGACTGCCTATGCCCTGTGTGAGTAGCAGGGCATGGACAGCTTGCAGTGGCCTGAGTGCCGCATCAGGATCGCGTGATGCCGGCGGCGATCACACGCGATCGCTACATCCTCTCTGGCGCCCGTATGCCCAGCAGTGACAAACCGGTTGCCAGTGTACGTGCCGTCAGGCGACACAGCGCCAGACGACTCAGGCGTGTTTCCGCATCCGGTGCATCCACCACGGGGCAGGAGTTGTAGAAGCTGGAGTAGGCCGTGGCCAGGTCGAACAGATAGGTGGCCAGGCGATGGAACAACAGCGAACCGCTGACTTCCTCGATCACATTGGCAAAGCGCAGCAATTGCATGGCAAGTGCCTTCTCGGCCTCGTCCGCAATGACCATCGGTGCCTGATCGATTTCGTCTTCACCGATGCCGTGGCTGGCCATGGCGCGGCGTACGATCGATTGCACCCGTGCATGCGCATACTGCATGTAAGGGGCAGTATTGCCTTCCAGTGCCAGCATGCGATCGAAATCGAAGACGTAGTCTCGGGTGCGTTCGCTGGACAGATCGGCGTATTTGACCGCACCGATGCCCACCATCTGTGCCACTTCCGCTCGCTCCTCGGTCGAGAGTTCCGGGTTCTTTTCCTCGATGGTGGCTGCCGCCCGTTCAATGGCCTCGTTCACCAGGTCCGACAGGCGAATGGTGTCCCCGGTGCGGCTCTTGAACATCTTGCCGTCGGCACCCAGCACGGAGCCGAAGGCGATGTGTTCGGCAGTGGCGGGCGGTTTCAGCCAGCCAGCCATGCGTCCGGCCTCGTAGACCATCTCCAGATGCTGTGACTGGGGTGAGCCCACGACATACAGCAGGCGATCGGCGTGCAGCGCCTGGGTGCGCTGGCGCAGGGCGGCCAGATCGGTTGCCGCGTAGCCATAGCCGCCATCTCGCTTGCGCACGATCAGGGGCAGGGGCTCGCCATCGCGATTCCTGAAGCCGGGAGGAAACAGGCATTCGGCACCGTCGCTGGTCTGAATCAGGCCCAGATTGCGCAGTTCTTCCAGGGTCGGGGCCAGTTCGTCGTTGTAGGCACTCTCACCCACGAATTCCGAGCCATCGAGACGCACTTCCAGCTGTCCGTACACCTGCATGAAGTACTTCTGGGATTGCTCGATCAGCAGCTTCCACAGTCGCAGGGTTTCCGCATCGCCCGATTGCAGTGAGACCACGCGGTTGCGGGCGCGGGTCTGGAATTCCTCGGAGGCTTCGAACTTCTGCCTGGCAGCACGATAGAAACCGTTCAGGTCGCCCTGTGACAGCTCCTGAGTGGCCTCGGTTTCCCCCAGGTCCAGCAGATGCTCGATGAGCATGCCAAAGGGGGTGCCCCAGTCACCCAGATGATTGCGACGCAGCACCTCATGTCCCTGCCATTCAAGCAGCCGCACACAGGCATCACCGATGATGGTGGAGCGCAGGTGGCCGACATGCATCTCCTTGGCAACGTTCGGAGCCGAGTAATCGATGACGATGGTCTGGCGCTCCGGTGGTTCGAAGCCCAGCAGCGTATCGGCACGCTGTTCTTCGAGCATGCCGCCCAATGCGCCGGCTGCCAGAGTGATGTTGATGAAACCGGGACCGGCGATCTCGAGCTTGTCGATCAACTCGTCGGCTTCCACCACCTCGATAACCGCCGCGGCGATCTCACGCGGGTTCTTCTTCAGCGCCTTGGCCATGGCCATGGCGGCATTGGCCTGAAAGTCGGCATGGCGACTGGCCTGCAACACCGGGTCGACCGGATGGACGGACGCATCGGAACCGCTGTTCCTGGCCACTTGGGTGAAGGCTGCGCTCATTGTGGCGCGCACACGTTGTTCGGGACTGATCACGAGATGACGATATTGCGTATTGGCAGGTCGCGCAGCATACCGTACAAGGCAGGGTCAGGCGTACCCTCAGGGTCAGGAACGGCGTTCACAAGCGACCGGCGAACACGGCCGACCTGCGGTTGCCAGCCGCGACTGGGGGGGCTTCAGGCTGCCCTGGATGTCTCGCTGGTATCCGCGCCGGTATCGGTATTGGATTCGGTATCGTTGCCCGCCTGACGTCGGAAGCGCACCGTGCGGATCATTTCCCGGATGCGCGGCTGAATCTCCGTTCGCCAGCGCGTGCCGTTGAATACCCCGTAATGACCGACGCCCGGCTGCACGTAATGCCAGCGACTCTCGTCGGGGATGTTCGGACACATGTCCTGAGCGGCTTCCGTCTGACCCAGTCCACAGATGTCGTCGCGCTCACCCTCGACCGTCATCAGGGCAGTGTCCTTGATGGCACCGAGGTCGATGACTTCACCCTTGTAGGTGAATTCACCCTTGGGCAGTGCGTGCTGTTGAAAGACGCGCTCTACTGTGTCGAGATAGAACTCGGCCGGCAGGTCCATGACCGCCAGATACTCATCGTAGAAGCGGTTGTGCTGTTCGACGCTGTCACAATCGCCCTTGATCAGGTCGTTGAACACGTTCTTGTGGGCCTCGATATGACGGTTCAGGTTCATCTGCATGAAGCCGGACAACTGGATGAAACCGGGATAGACCCGGCGCATGCAGCCGGCATTGGGCCAGGGCACATGCTCGATGACGTTGTTCCTGAACCATTCAATGGGCTTGGACTCGGCCAGTTCGTTCACCGCCGTGGGGTTGCGCCGTGTATCCAGCGGGCCTCCCATCAGGGTCAGGGAGGCGGGGGTGCACTCATCCTGCATGGCCGCCATGACCGCTGTTGCTGCCAGTGCCGGCACCGAAGGCTGGCAGACCGCGATCACATGCACATCGTTCCCCAGCCAGCGCACGCATTCGATGATTTCGGTGATGAAGTCGTCCAGACTGAACGAGCCCATTGCCACCGGGACTTCCCGGGCGTCCCGCCAGTCGGTGATGTACAGATTGTGTTCGGGCAGCATCGCCTTGACGGTGCCACGCAGCAAGGTGGCGTAATGCCCCGACATGGGCGCTATCAGCAGCACCTTGGGGTCGTAGCGCTTGCCGCAGACTGTCTCGTCCCTGTCGAAGTGCAGCAGATCACACCATGTGCGCTGCAGCACGATCTCTTCGGTGATAGGCACATCCAGTCCGTGAATCCGGGTGCTGTCGATGTCCCATTCCGGCTTGCCATAGCGCCGCGTCATGTTCTCGAACATGGTGGCCGAGGCAGAGATCCAGCGTTGTGCGTAATTGTCAGGCCAGGGGTTGAAAGGGGAGTTCACCATACGTCGCATCCAGCGACCCTGAATGCGCAAGGGCATCAGTGCTGAACGGGCCATCTCGTAGGTGTGATATTTCATGCAAAACTCCCAGCCTGGAGGGTGGTCTCAATATGTTGTATGCAGTGTGCAATAGTCAATCGTGAGGACGATTGCAGACGCTCACAGGAGTCGTGACCGATTTTCTAGTTGAAGCCGTCGAACCAGTCCCGATCTGCGACTACTGTCAGGTATTAGCGGCCTGAGGAACAAAAGCCTTCGGCAAGCATTACCGAGACAGCCTCCAATGCACCGAAATTGTGCGGTATATCAAGCGCTTTCAGATCGATTTCGAGAGTAGCAAGCGAGAGAACTGGTATGGTAGTGGGCAAATGGCCCATTGACTATTGAGAAAAGCGTCGTTCTTCCTTCTGGCTGGTTCGATGTTCAGTTCGTTGCTCGGTTCAATTTCCAGGTCGATTTGCAGCTCAATCTGCGGTTCAGTGCGCAGTCTGGCGTGCTGTTTGGCGTGCTGTTTGCCGTGCTGTTTGCCGTGCAATTCGCCTTGCAATTCAGCGTTCAGGTCGTCGCGCAGTCCAACGCACAGCCCAACCTGCTGTTCGACGCTCACATGCCTCGTCCGTTGTCATTCCATCCGGACGAGGCAAGTAACAGGCGTTCAGGCGACGCCAGTTCCGCCAATTCACATCGTGAGGGCGATCGCCCTGTCAGCCGTTGCGATAGGTATAGCTGTAACCGTTCAGGGCCGGCGCGCCGCCCAGGTGGGCGTAGAGCACCTTCGAGCCTTCCGGGAAGAAGCCCTTGCCGATCAGGTCGATCATGCCCTGCATGGATTTGCCTTCGTAGACGGGGTCGGTGATCATGGCTTCGGTGCGGGCAGCCAGACGGATGGCCTCATTGGTCTCCTTGCTGGGCACACCATAGGCGGGGTAGGCGTAATCCGGGTTGATGACGATTTCATCATCGCGCACTGGGCGTCCCAGTTCCACCAGTTCGGCAGTGTTGTCCACAATCTGCCGAACCTGCCGACGCAATTGCTCGGGGGTGCCTGAACCGTCTATGCCGATGACCCTGTCGGCGCGGTTGTCCTCGGCAAAGCCGACAATCATGCCGGCCTGGGTGGAGCCGGTGACCACGCAGACCACGATGTAGTCGAAGCGGATGCCCATCTCGGCTTCCTGGGCCCGTACCTCTTCGGCGAAGCCCACATAGCCGAGTCCGCCATACTGGTGTACGGACGCACCTGCGGGAATGGCATAGGGCTGGCCTCCGGCGTCACGCACCGATTGCATGGCCTCTTCCCAGCTCTGGCGAATGCCGATATCGAATCCCTCGTCCACCATGCGGCTGTCAGCCCCCATCAGGCGCGTCATCAGGATGTTGCCGACGCGATCGTAGACAGCGTCCTCGTGTGGCACCCAGCTTTCCTGGATGACCACGCATTTCATGCCGATCTTGGCGGCGGTAGCGGCCACCATGCGGGTGTGATTGGACTGCACTCCACCAATGGAAACCAGGGTGTCTGCGCCCGAGGCAATGGCGTCGGGCACGATGTACTCCAGTTTGCGCAGCTTGTTGCCGCCCATGGCCAGGCCGGAGTTGCAGTCATCGCGCTTGGCGTAGATCTGCACCTTGCCGCCCAGCGCGTCTGTCAGACGAGGCAGGTGCTCGATGGGAGTGGGGCCGAAGGTGAGTGGGTAGCGTTCGAATCGGGACAGGTTCATGGAGGCAGCCTCTGGTGTCGGTTTCCGTGAGATAAAGTCTGCTGGAAATCGCATGGAAGCTGCTTTCAGAATCAGCTACCTGAGTGATCATGAATGGGTGATAGGATGTTCCGAATTGCCATGATTGCTCGAAAAAGAGGCTGAAATTGGAAGATTCCATCATCACCATCGAGCTGGATCGTATTGACCGCAAGATTCTCAAACTCCTGCAGGCCGATGGACGGCTGAGCAATGCGGAGCTGGCGCAGCAGGTTAACGTCAGTGCGGCCACCTGTCACCGACGAACGCAGCGGCTGATCGAGGGAGGCTGCATCTCGGGATTTCGCGCCATGATCAATCCCGCGAGCGTTTCGCGCGGCGCTCTCGTCATGGTAGGTGTGGTGCTGGATCGCTCGACGCCCGAGAGTTTCGCCGCCTTCGAGGCCGCCATTCTGAAACTGAGTTTCGTGCTGGATTGCCACCTGGTAGCCGGTGACTTCGACTATTTCCTGAAAGTGCGGGTCAGGGACATGGCCGATTTCAACAAGCTGCACGGGGAGCAGCTGATCGCGTTTCCGGGTGTGCGGCAGATCCGCAGCTTCTTCGTGATGAAGGAAGTGACGGACAACGCGGAGCTGGATTTTCAGGTGGAACCTGCCTCAGCGACGATGCGCAGGGCAGATTGACGTTATTGATCAAGGCGAACAATTCCTTGGCGACAGCCACAGGGCATTCGGACCACGCCCCTGATGTCCGGTCAGCCAGCGTTTTCGCTCAGAGCCTTCAACTGCCCGGAGGACTGTCTTCCCAGCTGTCGAGCTTGTCCGCTATGGCATGTGCGTCAGTGGTACTGAACGGCTTGACCAGATAATCGGCTACCCGGGCATTGCTCAACGCCTTTTGCCTGTCGGTGTCAGCGCTGGAGGAGGTCAGCATCACGATGAATCGCGGATCGTCAGTCAGCCCTATCTCCTTCAGACGTTCGAGGAAGTCAAATCCGTTCATGACCGGCATGTTGATGTCCAGCAGCATCAGCAGCACCGGAAACTGTTCCGGATCCTGCAGACGATTGGCCGCATGATCCTGCAAAAGCGCGAGCGCCTCCTTACCGGACTGGGCCGTGTCGACCGTGTCGAATCGACCACTGCGTTTCAGCGCTCGGCTATGCACCATGAGGTCGATCGCATTGTCGTCGACAATGAGTACGCTATGCCTTTTCATGTCGAAGGCCTCGCGTGTTCCGGCAGGTGAATGCTGAACACCGTCGGCTTGCGAAGACTGGCAATCCGAACCTGACCGCCCAATCGGTCGACATGCTTCTTGACGATATACAATCCGAGGCCATGGCCGATATGCTGCGACGAGCCACGGGTGAACATCGTGAAGGCGTCATCGCCCAGTTCCTTGTCGATGCCCAGTCCATTGTCACTGACTTGCACCACGACCTGATCGTCTTCTCTGAATGAGCGTATCGAGATCGTCGGATTGTCCTCGGATTCATCACGAAACTTGCGCGCGTTCGACAACAGGTTCGTCATCACCTGCGTAATGCGTGTCCTGTCGGAATGAAGTGTGCTCACGTCCAGATGCAGCTCGACTTTGTCAGCCGGATCCGGATCACAGTCCGCCAGCTGCGTGGTAATGATATCCTCGACGACGGCGGCCAGATCGAACTCGGTGGCGTTGACCGAAGCGGTATCGGCTCTGGCGAGAATCATCAGGTCAGTGACCAGGTTGTTCAGCTTCAGCAGTCGCCCCTGTGCCATGCTTATCATCTCGGGCAATTGCTCATACTGCGCATCGCTGATGTCCTCGGCGATGGTATTCAGCAGGCCGCGTGTGGTGGTGATTGGCGCTACCAGATCGTGTGACACATGGTAGTTGAACTGGGACAGTTCTTCGTTGGCCTGCAGCAGGTTTTTCTGGTCAAGGTGCTGTTGGGTCACGTCGTAGAGTACGGCCACGCTCCCCGAGACGGCGCCATTGGCGCCACGCCAAGCCCTGCATTCGATCTCGATCCAGCTCTCCGCGCTGTCCGCCGGCGACACGGCTTCGATGCGCCTTGGTGGCTGCTCGCCCGCCATGCTTGCATCGATATCGTTCAGCAGGGGCAATCTGGCTTCCAGCCGTTCAGCATAGTCCTCTTCCAGAAGCTCTTCGATGCTGATGGGTTGCGAGAGCAGTCTGGATTGCAGCTGCGCAAATGCTTCACTACAGGCCAGAATACGGTGAGATGCATCAACCATGACCACCGCACTGGGCATGGCCCTGACCAGGGTGCGCAGTGACTCGGTGGACTCCTTGCGCTCCGCCCGGTTCCTGGACATTTGCGCAATCAGATCCGGATCGGTCACGGGGCGGCTGACGCCTACCTGCCTGACCACCTTGCCATCTTCGAAAATCGGGTTCTTGATCGTGTGCATATAGCGCACGACACCGTCGGCATCGGTGACCGGTTCTGCCGGTATGTCGAGCATCTTGCCGGTCTGGAAGACCTTGTGATCATCACTGACGTATTGCAGGGTGTCGTCAGGGTCGCTTTGTTCGCCGTCGATCAGCTCGCGCAGCTGTTCATTGCTCAGGCCATAGTACTCACGAAATTCTCGATTGGCCCACAGCAGACGCGACTTGGGTCCCTTGACCAGAACCATGTCCGTCATGGCGTCGAGAATCTCCTCGAACCAGGCAGCGCTGTTGGTCGATTGCGCGTCAGTCATGTGGCCTCCGTACTTTGGGCTTGAGAGAAAAACCGGACTCTGGTTGCCATCAGCCGAAATCCAATGCCGGCCGAGCGGGTGTTGCCGATGACAACAGCCCCGACTTTCATGATATCGACGACGCGATTGTAAACATGAGTGTCACGTTACTGATATGGGCGTCACGTTACTGTATGGCCCGTGTAACTGTTTCTGGCTGCGTCACAACAGGCTGCTGACGATGCACGTGGTGATGATCGGATTGCCGTCATTCAAGGGACCGCCTGGAAGCTCGGAAAGTCAATACATCCGATTGTCGAAGTCGTCATCGATCATCGCCTGCATCTCCTCCACACTCTCGGTCAATGCCGCATGGGCTACGGTGGAAACGGCATAGGAAGGGATGTCGTCAGTCATTGGCCATTTGTTCGGATGCCAGATATTGGAGCGGGCAATGGACTTGGCACAATGCACGAAAGCCTCTTCGACAGTGACGGCGGTAATCAGATCCGGCTCCTTGCCCTTCACGGCAAATCCGGCTTGAAGTGCATCATCCCGCACCACCTGAGCGGTTCCGCTCACTCGCAAGATGAAGGGGAAGCCCGGGATCAGGAAAATGATTCCGATCTCGGGATTGGTCAGCAGATTGTGGAAGGTATCGGCCCGCTGGTTGCCAAGCCGCTCGGGAATGGCAAGCGTCTTGTCATTGATAACGTGAACGAAACCGGCCGCATCACCCTTGGGCGACATATCCAGCAATCCATCACTGCCGCGAGTGGAGAGCACGATGTAAGGGGAGGCGGCGATATAGCGCCGGCAGATATCGTCGATATGGTCAATGCATTTACCGGCCATGCGGTGGCTGGGCGTGCCGACAATCTCGCGCAGACGTTCCTCGGTCGTGATGACTTCGTCGAACATCAGCGAACTCCGTGGCGTAATGCAATGGGTGATTCGTTTACCGTACTCCTTGCCGGCGGGTGCCTGCAACCCTTGACGACTGCCGAGCTCAAGACGATGCACGCGCCTCAGCTCTGCACGGGTACCAGGTCCAATGCAAGCGAGCGACACACAGCAAGCAACTCCTGCGCTGGAGTTTCATCGGTCAGATTGCGAGAAATTGCGATACCGCCGATCAGAAGTACCGCTGGTTGCATTGCCTGTTTACGATCAATTACATTGGAGTCAGTGGGTTGGCAATGGTGAACAGCTACGGAATCACAGCCTTCGCTTGTTCAGCGATGCATTTCATGTGTCGCATGTCCGTTCCACAGCATCCGCCCAGAATGGATAGGTGTGGAAACATTCGCCGTAGATCCGCCAGTTGTGCGCCGAGCTCAACAGGATCGCCGTGATCAAGAGATACGGCTTCGTCAAGTTCGGCATGGCTGCAGCGCGAAGCATTGACAACCAGCCCCTTGACCCTGTGAAACCAGGGTTCGTCGGCCAACACGTGTGTGAAGTGATCTGGATGAGCGCAGTTGACCATGAAGTAGATGGCGTCGGTATCGGTCGCCTCATCTACGGCTATGATCGCATTCTTCAACGATATTCCAGTTGGCAAGCAACCATTTTTCTCAACCGTAAAGGAAATGGCAACGGGTTTTCCAAATGTCTTTCCGCTGCGGACAATTCCAATCGCCTCTTCCGGGTAGCATAACGTCGTCGCGCAGATGAAGTCGGCATCTGTCCGGGACAACGTTTCAATTTGTTCGTCGTGGTAGTTTTCGGCCTCATCCGCTGTCATCAATTCTTCAGGGGCGTATCCGTCCCCGCGCGGGCCAACCTGGCCGCACAGGACAATGGGAACATCGTCATGCTGTTCACGTATCTGAACAATCAGTTCTATTGCATCCAGGTTCAACCGTTCCAGCGATTGCCGGCTCTGGCCAATTTGTGCGCCTCTGTCACGGTTGGCAACCCACGTAGCGCTGTCAATGATTACACCTACCTTGAACTGTTGAGCCAACTCGATAAGGCTTGAATAGTATCCTCGCAGCATATCTCTTCCATTTTCTGATTCGAGCAATGGGTAAGACGCAAAACCGGGCAGGTCAACTCCATGATTGAATTTCAGATCGGTTTCTGCACCCATATAACTGAGATACAGGTCGTGGCCCAACTGTGGCATCGTATGACTGTGTGCCATTCTAATTCCCCTGTGTTTCACACCGTCAGCTTACACTTTCGGGGTGAGGGGGAAGTCCAAGCCAGTTCTGAGCAACGTTGGGCGGATAGAGGTGAACGTAATCATTATCCGGGCAAATACTTGCATCAACCTCTGGTGCCTGTCGTCCTATCTTGATCATCTCAGGTTCGATATTCGGCTTTGCCAGAGTGCTTGGCCCGGGAGAAGTGGCTCAGCCCTGCACGGGTACCAGGTCCAATGCAAGCGAGCGACACACAGCAAGCAACTCCTGCGCTGGAGTTTCGTCGGTCAGATTGCGAGAAATTGCGATACCGCCGATAAGAAGAACCACTTGTTGCATTGCCTGGTTACGATCAATTGGATTGGAGTCAATTCAGACCCGCATGTTCCATCACCTTGTCGATGCTGATACCGTCGAAACCCAGTCGGCTGAACAACACTGCGACGGACTCCGGAATGCGTTGGCGAGTCAGGGATTTGTGATCTTCTTTCCAGGGCATTGTCGGCTCTACAGCGAATGTCGAGATCTGGGTGACACGAATACACTCTATTCACCCCTTCGGCAAGATACCGGTACTGGTGCACGGCGACAGGCATCTGATCGAGACCCCGAGTATCTGCCGCTATCTGGATACTACCTTTACAGGACCAGCGCTGCAGCCGGAAGACCCCTGGTTGCGAGCCCAGGTGGATCAATGGACTTCAATGCTTGCATTGTATGTCGACCATGTGATCGTGCGTAGCTACCTGCTGGAATTCGTGTTCCCCAAGGGCAAGGAGGGTGCCGTACGTCAGGAGGTGGTAGATGCTGCCAAACCGGAGTTGGCTCGCGTACTGAAACTGCTGGACGAACAGCTTGCCGAAGGCGATTATCTCGTAGGAGACACCTTCAGTATCGCCGATGCGATAGCCGCGCCGATGCTCGATTATCTGTCAGGTTTGCCAGCGGCTGAAGGATTTCTGGTTGATCTACCGCGACTGATTGCGTATGTGGACAGGCTCAGAAAGCGCCCATCCGCGGGCAAGGTGCTGGTGGCACCGACGTTTTGATAAAGGCCGGTTGCATATTCCCCGATGGAAAGATCAATCGGTAAATCTCTCAACGATAGAGTCACAACCATGTCAGCACCCTTCGTGCCCGATGACTTTTCCGTGCCGCCCGGATTGAATACCGACCACTTTCGGTTGGAGTCGCTGGGCCCGCAACACAACGCGCGTGATCACGACGCGTGGATGTCGAGTATCGATCACATCCGGACAACGCCCGGGTTTCCTCGCGGCAAGAGCAGTTGGCCTTTCGCGATGCCACTGGAGAAAAATCTCGCCGACCTTGAAATGCACGCGGACGATTTCGCAGCCCGGCAGGGATTCACCTACTCGGTGCTGGATGGTGATGAGGTCATTGGATGCGTCTACCTGTACCCGGCGAAGCAGGATGACTTTGATGTGGAAGCAGCATCATGGGTGAGGGCCAGCCATGCTCAACTGGATGTCGTGCTCTGGGAGACTGTCTCAGCGTGGTTGTCGGATGTCTGGCCGTTCAAGCGCGTGCTCTACGCGCCGCGCTGAGTGAGAACAACAGCGTGAAAACGCCCGTCAGTAACGATCCTGCGTCGTGACGGACGCTGGCTCTGTAAACGCATCATCACAGACGCACAGACGCACAGACGCACAGACGCACAGACGCACAGACGCACAGACGCACAGACGCACAGACGCACAGACGCACAGA
>NZ_JBQYLE010000004.1:0-8722 GCF_052681095.1 Granulosicoccus sp. 3-233 | reverse complement strand
AGACGCATTGACGCATTGACGCATTGACGCATTGACGCATTGACGTTCTAGCGCTCAGACGGGCGCAAGCCTTGGGCAATCCAGCTACTGGCCGCTTCCAGTGCGCCGCTGCCATGCGGGATATCCAGCGCCTTCAGGCCGGCATCAATACTTGCCAGAGTGCCGAACAACATGGCAGGGTTCAAGTGGCCCATGTGGCCGATGCGAAAGCCGGTATCGACCACCGTGGCAGTGGGTGTGGGTTTGAGCCCGACACCGAGCACGACGCCCAGTTGTGTTTCGCACCAGTCTCGCAGCCGATTGGAATCCCCGTCGGCGGTATCGACGGCGGTGACCGCCGTGGAGCGGTGCAGCGGGTTCGGCACATGGCAGCGAATCTCCCCGCCGGCACTCCAGGCATCCACGGTCGCCCACACACAGCCTGCCAGTGTGCGATGACGTTCCCAGACATGCTCCATGCTCTCCTCCAGCAGCATGTCCACCGCTTCTCGCAAACCGAAGAGATGATGCGTGGGTGGTGTGCCACCAAAATGATCCGGAAATACAGATGGCCTGGCTCGGGCTTTCCAGTTCCAGTACGGCGTGTTCAACGTTGCCACCTCGTGCAGTGGCCAGACCTTTTCGCCAATGAAGACGATGGCAAGCCCCGGTGGTGTCATCAGACCCTTCTGGCTGGCCGTGAGCAGCACATCCACCCCCCAGTCATGCATGCGCATGGGTTCGCAGCCGAAAGAGGCGATGGCATCCACCATCAGGAGCGCCGGATGGTCGGCGGCATCCAGCGCCTTGCGCAGAGCCTGAATGTCATTGCTGGTGGAGGTTGAGGTGTCGGTCTGCACCGTGATGAGCGCCTTGAACCGCTTGTCGGTATCGGCCTCGAGAGCGGCCTGAACACGCGCCGGATCGGCGGGCTCTGTCACCCCGAATTCCAGGGTCTCCACCTCGATGCCGAGCTGCCTCGCCATCTGCACCCAACCGAGCGAAAAGCGTCCGGTTACCAGTGCCAGAATACGATCCCCACGGCTCAGCGTATTGCACAGGCTGGCCTCCCAACCGGCATGACCATTGCCGATGTAGAAGATGGCATATCCTTCACAGCCGGCCACGCGCTTCAGGTCGTCCAGCAAGCCTTTGGTGAGATCCACCAGGGGGCCGGCGTAGATATTCGGCGCATTGCGATGCATGGCGCGCAACACGCGATCGGGAATTACGGAAGGGCCGGGGATGGCCAGGTGGTCACGACCGAAAGCCAGGGACATGGTTCGACAAGCTGCATTCAAGTTCCTGCATACGGTATACGAAAGGCAGTCTCTCGTCAGGCATGAGAGGTGTCAGAAGTCCGGACTCTGGCTGCCGGGCAAGCGGTGTCCGAAGGTAGCATTGACGCCTCTGGGTCAGTACGTTGAAATCATTGCACAAGCCTGCCATGTGCATGGTCCCGATCCCGACGTTTTTCCCGACGACGAACCCGTATTCATGACTTGCCCTGGACAGAACGGACGTGCCAGCACACAAGGCGGATGCCTGCCTTGCAACTGAGAGCCTTGCTGAAAGTCGCCCTGTACGCCGTGTTCTTGCTGGTCAGCGCATCACTGAGCGCGGCGGACGAACCCCTGAGCCGGGAGGCACTTGAGTCCTATATCACGCCGCCCATGAGCTTGGGGGACGCTGTCAATGACAGGGGTGTGTGGCAACTGCTCAACAGCGGCGGCGGTGAGGCGGGGTATGTCTTCGAGACGGAACCCCTGGCGCCATTACCCGGTTTTTCCGGTGCGGCCATCAACCTGCTGGTGGTGCTCGATCTGGAAGGTCGTTTCATTGACGTGCAACTGATTTCGCATAACGAGCCCATCTTCGTGTCGGGCTTGCCCGAACATCTGTTCATCGACTACTTCAGGCAATATCGCGGTCACTCAATTTCCGAATCCCTGGTTGTAGGCACGCCATACGGGTCTGCCAGCGAGGGTTCGGCACTGGTGTATCTGGATGGGGTAACCAAGGGGACCGCTTCCGTGCGCATTGCGCACGAGAGCATTCTGGCGGCATCGCTGCAGGTTGCGCGCGAGAAAATGAGTGGTATCAGCACGGGTGCTCCCGCTTTCCCCAAAGCCGATCATGTGGAAGAGCTAACCTGGGACGAGCTGGTCGAACAAGGCATTGTCAGACGCATGAAGGTGACCAATGCCGAGATGGATGCCGCCTTTGCCGACACGCTGTGGGAGGACGATGACCCGGAGGCCAGGGATGATCCTGATGGGCTTTACCTGGATTTGTGGGTGGTGGATGTGGGGGCGCCGTCGATTGCAAAAGCCGTCCTGAGTGAGGAGAGCTTCGCAGAGCTGCAGGATTTTCTGGAGATCAAGGACACCACTGAGCCTGTGCTGCTAATTGATGCGGCACGGCACGGCCTGGTAACGGAGGATTTCGTACGCAACACCGCACCGGACCTGATCAGTGCCGAGCAAGGGGGTTTCCCCATTGCCTTTCGTGACAGCGATATCTTCGTCGAGCTGAACGATGCCGTGCCGGATGCGTTGCATGACGGGGCCAAGCTGGTCATTCGCACCGACCGCCGGCTGGGCTTTGACCCCATTTCGGAATGGACACTGCAGATCAAGGCCCTGCGCTCCCATGGATCGTTCATGCCGGAGATCGGCTCCCGAACGCTGGAGGTGGATTATGTGGCCCCCGAGCGCTTCTACACACGTCCCGAAGTGATCAAGCCCGCGCCGCCGTGGGTGGATGCATTGCGCAATCGACAAACCGATCTGATCATTCTGGGCGTGTTTCTTGTCGGCCTCACAGGCTTGTTGCTATCGTCGACGAACACGCTTGCCGCTCATCGCCATTTCACGCCTGTACGCCTGGGAATCCTGGCGTTTGTCGTGGCGTTCGTGGGTTGGTGGGGGCAGGGCCAGCTATCCATAGCCACCCCGCTTGCCATCGTGCGGACCGCCTTCGAAGGTGGCAGCTTTGCGTTTCTTCTCTACGATCCTTTCTCTCTGGTGCTCTGGGTCGTGACCATCGTCGGCTTCGTGTTGTGGGGGCGTGGGCTCTTCTGCGGCTGGTTGTGTCCATTCGGTGCCCTGCAGGAATTTGCGCATCATCTGGGCCGATTGATGGGCCTGCCTCAGATAAAGCCGAGCGCCGTCTGGGATGCTCGACTCAAATACCTGAAGTACGTGGTTCTGGCAGGTCTGATCGCACTGATCTTCACGCTGCCATCCGTGCTGGACAAGGCGATAGAAGTGGAGCCATTCAAGACAGCCATCACCACCTTCTTTATCCGCGAGTGGTACTACGTGGCCTATGCGGTGTCCTTGCTGCTCCTGTCAATGGTTCTGTTCAAGGGCTTTTGTCGTTACCTGTGCCCTCTGGGGGCGGTGATGGCTATCGGTGGCCTTCTGCGGGTACGTGGCTGGATAGAGCGGCGTGTCGAGTGTGGATCGCCGTGTCAGTTGTGCCGTGTAAAATGCAACTACGGTGCGATCCGGAAAACCGGTGAAGTAGAATACTCGGAATGTTTCCAGTGCCTGGATTGCGTGACTATCCATGACGATCCGAGCAAATGCGTACCCTTGATCCTTGAGGGGAAGGGGCGTCAATCGAAACTGAGTCAGATCAGGGTGGCGGTGGAATGAAGATCAGTCGTCGACGATTCCTTTCGATCACCGCCACCTTTCCTGCCACGTTCGCTGTCGCGGCAGAAACTCACCGCTGGCACGGGCGTGCCTTTGGCAGTGAAGTCAGCCTGAGAATACGCGGGCCCGAAAGAGCGGCGAATGAAGCAATCAGTGAAGCGCGCTTGTTGATCAGGCAAGCCGAGAAGCTGTTCAGCCTGTACGACCCTGAATCGGCGCTGGTGCAGCTCAACCAGAACGGTGTGCTGCGTCCATCTGCGCATTTCCTCAGGCTCATGCGGTCAGCCGATCTGGCCTACCGCCTCAGCGATGGCCTGTTTGATCCCAGTGTGCAACCGCTGTGGGACAATGCCGTACAGGGGCGTGACCCGGCAGAGGTCTCGCATCTGGTCGGCTGGGAAAAGGTTCGATTCAATGCAGCTCGTGTTGCATTGGCACCGGGTCAGGCGCTGACGTTCAACGGCATCGCCCAGGGTTTCGCGACAGACCTGGTATCAGAACGACTTCAGGTACTTGGCTTCACGCAATCGCTGGTCAATATTGGCGAATACAGAGGTACGGGCGGTCCGTGGACGCTGGGCTTGTCAAACCCGAGCCACGGGATGGTTGACACGCATACCTTTAAAGATTCCGCAGTGGCCACCTCCAGCCCGCTGGCGACACCCATCGGTGATCACGGCCATATATTCCTGCCCACAGGGCAGGCCAGTGATGATCGTCGCCCCTGGTCGACCGTGTCTGTTGAAGCGGAGACGGCGACGCTTGCCGATGCATTGTCCACAGGCCTGGTCTGGGCGGATATGAGGCTGGTTGAAAAGGTCAGGCAATTCCCAGCGGTGCGTCGTGTGACCCTGGTGGATGAGTATGGGGATCTGCTGAATTTATAAGGTGTCCATTCTCCATTCAAATGATTGTCGAGACACCTGACGTCAAGAGGCCTAGTGCCGCCGCCATGAGTAGTACTTTCAGGATTGACCAATGCCAGGCGAAAACAGCCACTGCGCAGATGCCAGTCAGGATCAGAACGCGCCAATCCAGAGTCTCGAAGCCTGGGGTCCACAAGGTGAGCGGCCCAACGTCATGGTTGCGGCAGCGAGTCCTGAAAGCACGCCACCTTCCCGATAGCCTGCGACAAAGCCTACGAATTCGGTCACCAATATCAATGGGCCGGCACTTTTCCACCCCAACTTCCGTGTCTCTTGCACAGCGTATGGAAATCTGCTTATACTCCATACCACCAAACAACTGTTGATCCAATTTTTCCCCTAATGGCTTTGTCGTTCACACAAGTTAATCTGCTGAAAGCTGCGCTTGATGTCGTGGTGGTGGTGCTTGTCGTGGTCGTCGGTTTCGTGCCGTAGGGGTTGAGTCAACACACTGATTTCAAAACCCCGCCGGCGCAAACCTGGCGGGGTTTTTTGTTTCCCCCGCCTTAAAGTTGCGCTGGCTCAGACTCATACAGGACTGAAGCATGGCAACCTTGGCCACCGAATTACCTCAAACCCGACGAATCTCTGGTGCGCAGCTCATTGTGCATCTGCTGGAACGTCAGGGCATCACCATGATCTCTGGTATCCCCGGTGGTACGGTGCTACCACTCTACGATGCACTGAGCGAAAGCAGTATTCGTCACGTGCTGGCTCGTCATGAGCAAGGCGCTGGCTTTATCGCGCAAGGCATGGCTCGTACCAGCGGCAAAGCGGCGGTCTGTGTCGCCTGTAGTGGTCCAGGTGCGACGAATCTGGTCACGGCTATTGCCGATGCGCGCATGGATTCCGTCCCCCTGGTGTGTATTACCGGTCAAGTACCTCGCGACATGATCGGTACGGATGCCTTTCAGGAGGTCGATACCTACGGTTTGTCCATTCCTGTTACCAAGCACAACTATCTGGTGCGTGACATTGCGGATTTGCCCCGTGTGATTGACGAAGCCTTCTCGATTGCAGAATCGGGCCGGCCAGGGCCGGTCTGGATTGATGTCCCCAAGGATGTACAGTCGGCTGAGCTGGACTATGACGACGTCGCTTATCTCATCGAGAGGCCCGCCTTACCGGAGATCAGCTCGCAGAGCATTCTCGATGCGGCGGCGATGATCAATGCTGCCGAGCGTCCCATCCTGTATGTGGGTGGCGGTGCCACGAATGCGGTAGAGCAGGTTCGAGAGCTGGCAGAACACGGCCATTTACCTGCCACCATGACGCTGAACGGTTTGGGCATATTGCCAACGGACCATCCACGGTCTCTGGGTATGCTGGGCATGCACGGGGCGCGTAGTACCAATCTGATCATGAACGAGGCGGATTTGCTGGTTGTACTGGGTGCACGCTTCGATGACCGTGCTATTGGCTTGGCTGAGAAATTTTGCCCGAATGCCAGCATCATTCATGTGGATATCGATCGCGCTGAAATTGGCAAAATCCGCCAGCCACATATTGCCATTCAGGGTGATGTGGGCGAGGTGCTGACGCGTTTGCTGCCACGGATTACCTCAGATGGTCGTGAAGAGTGGTTGGCAGCGGTGAGCGACATGCAGGCACAGTTTCCCGATCACCGACCGGGCATCGAAGACCCGTTGACTCACTTTGGTGTGATTCGCGCCGTAGCGCAATGCGTCGATGGCAGCGAAATCATCACGACCGATGTGGGCCAGCATCAAATGTGGGTAGCACAGTCCTACCCCTTCAATCGTCCGGGTCAATGGTTGACGTCAGGTGGTTTGGGCACCATGGGCTTTGGTCTGCCAGCGGCCGTTGGTGCGGCGTTAGCCGAGCCGTCACGCAAAGTCTTGTGCTTTTCCGGTGATGGCAGTTTGATGATGAACATTCAGGAGATGGCCACAGCCGCTGAAAATGATCTGGATGTCAAGATCATTCTCATGAACAACCGAGCGCTGGGCCTGGTGCATCAGCAGCAGAGCATGTTCTACCGAGAAAATGTATACGGCGCGACGTATCTGCAGAAAACCGACTTTCTGGCTATCGCGGCAGGTTTTGGCCTGGACACCTGTGACCTGAATGCTGCTGACGATCCTGAAACGGCATTGAAGGCAGCCATTGACAAGCCAGGGCCATGCTTGATTCATATCTTCACTAATCCTGAAGAAAAGGTGTATCCGATGGTGCCTGCTGGCGCTGCCAACACACACATGCTCGGAGAATAGCCATGCAGAATCAATTTCCCGTACTCGAACTGATTGTACGTAACCATCCCGGTGTCATGTCGCATGTTTGCGGCCTGTTTGCACGGCGTGCTTTCAACGTGGAAGGTATTGTCTGCTTGCCGATATCCGGTAGTGAGCAGAGCCGCATCTGGTTGCAGGTGCAAGCGGGTGACCAGTTGGAACAGATGATTCGACAGCTTGAGAAATTGGAAGATGTGATAAGTGTGCTGAAACCGGATCTGGATTCAGATACGTTTGATCGTTTGCCTGCGATGTTCAAGCACCAAACCAGGACTGTGGCGTCTGGGTCTACCTCAGTTGTTTAAGCCGGGCTGAGCCAAGTAGCCCTCTGTCTACGGTACAGAGGGCTTCAGTCAAGTCATTGCCATGTTCGTGGAAGCTGTGACGTGGATTGCTAATCGTGATCTCAGTGCTGATAGAACAATGCCACTGGAACGGTATACCCAAGCACGAAAACATCCAGTGCGGCGCTGAATGGCAGATCCAACAATGGATAGGCTGGCGGGGAAACACCAAATCTTTCGGTAATTGCGGATTCGTCTCGCAGAGAGGCAAGGTCAAGCCTGACGCCACTCATGACCAAAGGTTTTCTTTCGTGAAGGGGCTGGTTCAGTGTCGAAGTTGTTGCACACCCGCTGACTGATATCAGTAACAGCAGTAGCCATGGCACATGGAGACGTTCAGGTGCTTTCATGGAAAGAAAATCAATTGCCCAAAAATGCCTTTGTTACCAGGCTCTAAATCAACACAAAGCCAATATCGAGTATGACCCTTCATATTGTATCACTGTGTTTTCACTGACAGATTGCTTTGCTGGAGGCTCAAATCTCGATTCTTGTCAAAAGAGGCACGTTCAATCTGCTGTAGCAACTGAGGAAAACCGGGAAATATCGCCATATTTGGAAATCGATACCACTTTGTAATCGTGTATGTCACGAGATAACCCGGTTACCACCGAGCTGTTTCTATCTGCTCTCCAATCACCCTCCACAGTAGTAGCGTGGTCAAAGTTGCCGTCTCGGTTTATTCGGTAAACGTTTTATTTTTCGGATGGACTGCTGCGCGGAGTTGCTCGGCTCACCTCGACCAAGGATGATGATAGTGCGCTGGCCTGCACATCATAAGGAGGGCCAAAGACGTTCGTCCTCATAGTCACATCTGCCGACAAGATGGAGCACACGTTGTCGATCTTGTAGCTGTCGCGGTGCTGGTGTTTGCAGTGATGCAGATCCGGGGGCTGAAGCAGTATCGAGAGCTGATAGCCGTACGCTAGTCGGTCATTTGTTCACTATTTTCAGCTGGCCATTGAAGGGGGCACTGGGTTTGCGCCGTGTGACGTTGGTGGGTGAACGGGGCGATCTGATCAATTTGCAGGGGACAAGTCCACTGCGTGCGAACGGCACTCCCTCCAGTTCAGGGTAGCGATAACCCAATACGGGCACCTCGTGATGTGTTCTCTGTCCATGGCATTGTCATGGCTTGACTAGCGTCATGTGGACACCATCGTGAAACTGGCCATTGATACACACGGCATCCGGCTCAACGCCATATTCCACAAAACCAGTAGATCTGTATAAGGCAATTGCTGGTGCATATTCCGGGGCTTGTTGATCACTGATTCTGATCCATGGTGATCACCCGTTCTGATTGAATGTGATCATCGATTCTGCTCCGAAGGTGATCACTTTTGGTCTCTGACCAGAATCGCTGATCAACTTGTCAGAATCACTGATCACGATGCCAGAATCAGTGATCATCATCGATCAGAATAAGATCTAACGCATTGTTTTTATTAGTCGTTAAGCTGCGCTCTCATTTCAATTGAGCGCACAGTTTTGGCTACACCGAGACTCCCAATGCGAAAGATCAAAACCATCCTGCGTCTGCACTACGAAGCTGG
>NZ_JBQYLE010000003.1:599135-605098 GCF_052681095.1 Granulosicoccus sp. 3-233 | reverse complement strand
AAGGCACTGGGATGGAATTGCCTCGTACTGCCACCCTGACAACAAAGTGAGTCTGGGTCTGGTCGAAGGCGTCAACAACAAGATACGAGTGATACAGCGCAAAGCCTATGGCTATCGAGACGAAGAATATCTGAAGCTCAAAATCATCGCAACATTCCTGCCGCCACTACCCAAAAACGCGAAGATTAACCCACACGAATCCGCGTAGACCCACATGGGTAAGGCAACCGATCAGGACCCGTGGGCACAATATCATCTGGTTGAGGCTGACGACACTCGCGGCCATATCCTCATCAGCCGTCGCAACAACGTTACCGGACGCAGGCAACTGCTGACACTCAGTATCGATTTCGTTCTGGAGGATGACCGGTGGCAAATCAGCCGTGAAGTCATCATGAGTCGGGATGAGGAACAAGGCTGAGAGACGGGACGCGATCCTTATCCACACATTCTGTGGATAAGCGTGTGGACGAAGCACGTATAAGCCGCCCGGAGGGGTGTTACGCGGTGCTTTCAGGAAACTGTTCAGGAAACGAACAGGCGATCAATCGTCGGTAGATCTCATCAATGATCCTTACGCTGGGTGCTCTGAAGGGAACGATTCTCTGCCTCCTGAGCGAAGAGGCCACCCGCTTGGGGTGGCCTCTCGGTTCACATCTTGGCGTGTTCGGATCGCAGTGCTTTCCACAGGCAGTAGCACATGAGCAAGACCACCAGCGTGAAGGGGATGCCGGTTGACACGGCGGCTCCCTGCAATGCGCTGAGGCCTCCGCCGAGTAACAATGCGATGGCGACGAGGCCTTCCAGTGTGCACCAGAAGACACGCTGTACCACCGGTGCATCCATCTTGCCGCCGGCCGTGATGGTGTCGATGACCAGACTGCCACTGTCGGATGAGGTGACGAAGAAGATCACGATCAGTATGAGCGAGATCGGCGCAATGATGCCGTACAAGGGCAGTTCCTTGAGGAAGCCGAACAGCGCACCTTCTGGCGCATAGGAATCGATGACCGTGGCTCGGACGCCTTCTGCGGCGCCTGCGTTGAGCATGTCAATGGCTGCGCCGCCGAAGGTTGACATCCACAGGGCGCAGACCGCAGTGGGCGCGAGCAGGGCGCAGATGACGAACTCGCGTACCGTTCGGCCACGGGAGATGCGCGCAATGAACATGCCCACGAATGGCGACCAAGCGATCCACCAGGCCCAGTAGAAGGTTGTCCAGCCGTGGAAGTAGCTGGTGTCCTCCCGCCCGAAGGGGTTGGACAAGGCCGGTAGCAGTTTGACGTAGTCAACCATGACATTGGCATAACGGGTAATGGCTGTACCGATTCCAGTCATCACGATGACGAAGATGAACAGACCGACTGCCATGACCATGTTGATTTCGCTGAGTCGCTTGACGCCTGCATCCATGCCCAGCAGAACCGAGCCCAGTGCAATCAGCGTAATGCCGACAATCAGCAGTACGATGACCGTGGATGTGGGTTCTATGCCGAACACTTCATTCAGTCCGGAGGCCACCTGTTGCGCACCCAGTCCGAGAGAGGTGGTCAGGCCGAACAGTGTGGAGAAGACGGCCAGAATATCGATGGTGTGTCCCCACCAACCCCAGATACGCTCACCGAGTATCGGATAGAAAGCCGAGCGCAGAGTCAGTGGCAGGTCCAGGTTGTAGCAGAAGATGGCAAGACTCAGGCCGACCGCTGCATAAATGGCCCAGCCTTCCAGCCCCCAGTGATGAATGGTGCCAACAACGCCGATGTATTCGTTGCCGGGCAGGCTTTCGTCTATCCCCAGCGGATTGGCTGCGCCACCTTCGGCAAAGTTGTAGTACACCGGTTCCATCACGCCGAAGAACAGCAGACCGATGCCGATGCCTGCCGCAAACATCATTGCAATCCATCCGGGATAGGAATAATCCGGTCTGGCATCCTTGCCGCCAATGCGAACCTTGCCGAGGGGCAAGACGATCAGAACCAGGCAGAAGAGGGTGATGGCATCGACCGAGAGCACCAGAAACCAGTCGAAGGTATTGGTCAACCAGGGGCGCAGCCAGCCGAAGAATTCAGCGCTTGCTTCCTGATTGGCGAGGGAAATCAGGACAAAGGCACAAATGAGAACACTCGATATGACGAAGACCGGGTTGTGCATCTCCAGGCCGAATGGCCGGATATTGTCTTGTCCCAGTTCATATTCGGTTTCGAAATCGAATATGCGCGGGTCAGGGTCCAGACTTTTCTTCTTTTCTGTCACAGGCATCTCCAGCTGTAATGAAGGGGTCAGCAGTGGGTCATTCTGGCTGACTAGAACAGGGTGTGGTGAACGTGTGCTTTGGCAGAATATACCAATGGCGAAGAATTTGACAGGCGCGATTGAAACCGGTGAACGCATCATGCGCTCGAGCCGGTTCGCTTATGGTGTGATGAAGCGCTGGCGGAAGCCTGTCGCCGAGAGAGTGTTGTGCTTCGTCGCCGGCACACCGAAAATATTGAAGAGTGTCTGCCAGCCAGCCTGTCAATCGAGCGTCATCAAACCGACGGGCATGTGCAGGCCGGTGATGATTTGCTAGTTGCAATGCCCTGTGAGTTTGCCGTCACCCTTGCAGATTGCAGATTTCGGACAGCGGACAGCGGACAGCGGACAGCGGACAGCGGACAGCGGACAGCGGGCTGTGGGCTGTGGGCTGTGGGCTGTGGGTTGCGGGTTGCAGGTTGCAGGTTGCAGGTTGCAGGGGGCAGTTCTAGGGAAAATCAGGGCAGATGGAAGATTAAGGCAAGCCTGGATTCAGGCGTACATATTGATGATCTGTCCATACCCACCGGAACGCGCCTGCTGCAGAATGAAGCTCTCCAGCGTGGTGCTGATCTCTTCCAGCAAGCCCGTCTCCGTATCGTTCCTGCCCAACAGCATGTGTTCCAGCGTATCGTTGCGTTGCAATGCCTTGGTGAAACGTCTGCGAGACGCCTCGGAGTAGTCGATCAGGCCCTGATCAAGTTCTCGCCATTCCACTCCGACCGAACGCAGTTTCTCGGCTCCGAAGCGTCTTGTGTAGTCTTCCTGAATGGCCAGCAGGCTCTCCTCGAGACTCTCGGTCTTGTTGGCCGCCGATTGCCTGAGCAGTACCGCGGCATTGACCAGTCCATCATGAAACTTTTCCAGTTCGTCGGCCGCCCGGTAAGAACGCTTTCTACTCGCTGCCGAAATCGTGTTGGTCTTCGAGAATTCATAATCGCCATCGGCGATGTTCAGCGAGGGAAACAACCCGGTATTGCCGCTGGAAATCGACAAGGTGTACGGTTCACCACGTACTGAGAGAGACACGCGTTGTGAGGCATTGACAAGCGTGGCCGACAGCTCACTTGGCGCATTGTTCAGTAGCGTCAGCACGTTGTTCAGGGAATCGTTGTCGACGTCCAGAGTCAGGTTGGACCCGTTGACCGCCAGCGTTCCGGATTGCACCGAGTCGAACGCGTTGACGCGGGACAATGGTCTGTCCGGTTCGTGATCCAGTCCCTTGACCTGCGTAGCACTGGCCAGCTTGGTGGCTGCGAGAAAGCCAGTAGTGTCATTGCCGACCGTTATCTCGTGGTCGGAACCCAGGCTATTCTGTGTCAGCGTGATGATCTCGCTGTCCACGTCAAAGCTTGCAGTGACGTTCGCTGAGGAGGCATTGATTTTCGCCAACACCGAGTTGACGCTGTCTGTCTCGGCCACTGTGATGGTGGCACCATTGACCTGGAAAGTGCCCGCGGTGACAACATGCCCGTTCTCGAAATGGGGGCCACCACTGCCGCTGCCGTTGAAGGGGTTGTCAGGGTTGATGGACTCCGTCGTCGATAGTGTCACGGTGGTCGAGGCCACATCGCCACCGGCCAGAAAGCCTGACGATAATGAGAAACCCAGTCCGTTCGACAGTGTATAGATCGTGGACTCAGCGTCCGATGCATTGGTCGTTATCGTCTCCGTGCCACCGCCATTGGGCAAGGAGACCTCGATCTCGATGGCGCCCAGATTCCTGAAGCCACCCTGGTTGACCCGGAACTCCACGGTTCCCGAACCGTTGCTGCCGTCATAGATGCCATGTAGCGCGATATCCGATGATGTAATTCCTTGCCAGGCAGGTTCTTCCGGGCTGTAGCTGGTGTACCAGGAATTGATATCGTCGGTGGAGCGTAATATGGTAGCGGTATCGATTCCGGCGTACAGACCCAGATCCTGCGTGGAGACCAGTTCGGTTACACCTGCCTCCTTGCTCTTCTTGAACTGGACATGGTTTGCCAGTTCTTCCAGTGTATTGACCAGGCGCGATAGTCCGAGCAGAGCCTCCCGGCTGGCGGTCTGGCTCGTACTGGCAGTGCTCTGCTGGACGGCGGAGCTGCTGCGCTGGACCGAGTATGACGGGTAGGCTGAGGTACGTCCCGTATTGAAGTTTACGCTGATCGACAAAGACAGTTTCGCCACGCTTGCACAGCTGTAGACAGGTGCAGGCTTGTTATGGACTTGACTGAATGATCGGCTGTCGGCCTGGCCAGATTTTCACGGCGCTCCTGCTGGAGTGCACAGTTTCAGAAATACAGGAGGGCTGAAAACGGAAATCGAGTGCTGCCACACGTAAATACACAGATTTTGACAGTCGCCTCACGCCCTTTGCACTGGCACGCAGTTCCGCACCCCAGTCCGATCCATTCCTGTGCAAGGATTCGCGCGCCCGATCAGCTCCTCACAAGATCATTCCATCTTCTCATCAACCAGTGAGGGAGCGAGCATCCGTTTCAGCAGGACATCTTTCCGTTTGAAGTGATGATACAGGGCCGCACAGGCGTGAGCGGCAAGGTGTTCAAAACGGCTGCCGGGTGAATCCGCAGCGACGAGCGTATGATCTCTTGCGAGGTACATGATCGAGCGGCTCGTCGCGAGCCCGGCGTGCTTGGAAAGTGCTCTGTACTGCCCGGTCATCGAATTGGCGTCTTGTTCGGGAGGAGAACCGTTGAATATCACAGACTTCATAGCGGAGTGGTCGGACTCTCCATTTGCGCACTTTCGTGAGCCTGCCTGGCAAGCAACAAGCCGAGCGCCTGAATTGGTGTCCGAGGCACTCAGATCCTTGTCCGATGGCTATACGATTGTCGATGACGTTGCCATTCATCATCGTGCGGAGGTTGAGGCCGGGGTGAATATCAATGGGCCGGCCATTATCGGACCCGACACCTTCGTGGGGGCCGGCGCATTGATTCGTGGTGGAGTGTTTCTGGCGCGTGGGTGCATTGTCGGACACGCTTGTGAGCTGAAGACTTCCTTCATGTTTGCCGGGTCGAAGGTAGCGCATCTGAGCTTCGTTGGCGATTCCATCATAGGGGCCAGAGTCAACATCGAGGCTGGCGCAGTGGTGGCAAACTACCGAAACGAATTCAGTGACAAGAGAATCCGAATTCTGTGGAATGGGGAAAACATTGATACCGGCGTGGAAAAATTCGGGGCATTGCTCGGCGATGATGTCAGGATCGGAGCCAATTCCGTGATTGCGCCAGGAGCGATTCTGAGCCCGGGGACGATTGTGCCTCGGTTGTCGAAAGTCGACCAGTACCCTTGACCGTCAAAAAGCAGAGTTTTCCACCACCGAACTGGATCACTCCAGGCACCGAGTTGCAGGGTCTTCATTCAGGCTGACTTTGATAATGCAACACAGGTAGCTTGATGGAGTCCTGCTGTCTATCAACAAAGAGCAGTCCGGTTTCCAGATTTCGTACCATGACGCAGGTGCTCACTGCAGCTGCGGTGTCCGAGTCAGGTAGAGGTCAAAGTTCAGAGGTCAGAGGTCAGAGGTCAGAGGTCAGAGGTCAGAGGTCAGAGGTCAGAGGTCAGAGGTCAGAGGTCAGAGGTCAGAGGTCAGAGGTCAGAGGTCAGAGGTCAGAGGTCAGAGGTCAGAGGTCAGAGGTCAGAGGTCAGAGGTCAGAGGTCAGAGG
>NZ_JBQYLE010000003.1:497908-599044 GCF_052681095.1 Granulosicoccus sp. 3-233 | reverse complement strand
AGGTCAGAGTCAGAGGTCAGAGGTCAGAGGTCAGAGGTCAGAGGTCAGAGGTCAGAGGTCAGAGGTCAGAGGTCAGAGGTCAGAGGAATATTGCCGGATTGCAAGTGTCAGCTGAAATGTGCCACGCAGCTCTTGCACAGCCTCAATAGCTCAAGCCTTCGGATATCATTACCATGCCGGTCAGCAGCACCAGCGCTGAAATGATCCATCCGGCGATATTCAGACGTGATCTGTATTTGACCAGGTAGTACACCATGGCAGCCACGCCCAGAAAACCGCCGCCGATGTACGTGTCGACATCGATGGCGGTTTCCGAGATCCCTGATGTCACGAATAGGATGATCAGCGGAATGATCCACTTGAACAGCGCTGAATGTTCCTGTTCCTCTGTCTGCTGAGTGCCAAGGATCGACTGCTTTGTCGAGCCAGCTTTCCACAGTTTTCCGACGAGCAACGGCATGAGTCTGTCGAAATCCGATAGTGGTTCGTTTTCCGGTTTTGGGGGTGGTCGGGGGTTTTCCTTCGGACCCGGCCTTGGGCCTGGCGTGGGGTCAGGTATGGGGTCTGGTTCAGGCCCGGGATCCTCTACTGGATCGTGTCCCTTGTTGGCTTCGGGTCCGGGATCAGGCGTCGGCTTCGGAACCGGTTCGGGTTCAGGGGAGGGCTCCGGACACGGTTCCAGTCGTGTATTCCAGTATGCCGTTACGAACTCACCCAGCGTGATGCGTTTGGCGAGGTAGGCGGTAATGGCGGTGTCGAACGTCGCTTCACTCGGCGTATGGGTACTGGGTGCCTTGCGGGCCACCTCGACTGCCGCGGTGGCGATGCTGGCATCGAGATCCCCGCTGGCCACCCGGGTGAACAACTCGCTGGACAATGTAGCTGCCGTGTCCAGGCGGGAGTTCTTGCCACTCTTGGCGACGATGATCTTGCCATGGCCGTCCACCTGACGAGTGGGCTTCTGCGGACTGTCAGAGCGCACGGCATTGACAATGTAGTGATAGAGATCATCCATGGTGGTGACGCCGTTTCCGTCCTTGTCAGCGTTACCGGTTTCGAGTGCTTCGATGAGGTGCTTGGTGAACACACCATAGCGGTCGCTTTCCTTCTCTTGTGCCGTTTCAGTCTCACTGGATGCCGTGAGTAGATAGGTGCCGGACCCCTTGACTGACAGCTTGAGCTGATCTTCCACATCGCCTCGGTGGAGGATGCCTTTTGCCGCACCGCTGTAGCAGCAATCGAGCATGAGCACCGTATTCTGTGCATTGCATCGAGCGAGCTGGTCGCGCACGAAGGCCACCGGAACGGCAGTGGCTTCCAGAACGGCGATTTCACTGTCGTGAGTACAGAAATTGAGCTGGATGTTGGCGTCGTGCTTGCCGTGCCCCGAATAGTAGAGCAGTACGGTATCGGTGTTTTGTGTGTCCGCCAGGAAAGTGATGAGCTTGCGTTTCACCTCTGTACTGTCGCAATCGCACAAGGTCTCTACCGTATCGAATCCACCAATCTCCGGATTGGCCAGAACAGCCCGAAGACCCTCGACATCATTCAGCGGACACCTGAGATCAAGCAATTTCTCATCCGCAGGAAAACTCGCATTGCCAATCAACAGCGCCTTGCGAGCGTGCTCGGTCATTTGTCGAGTAGAGCCCTGATCCTCCGGATCGTGGACTCCAGTTCCTCAGCGGACAGGGAAGCGCCGGTAATTTCGATGGTTGTGCCATCGGCACCTGTCATCTTGATGGTTGTGTCCTGGCGTTTGGCTTGCAGGTAGATACCCAGTACATTTGCCAGGGCTTTGGCGGCTTCGTCAGCCAGGGGTTTGACGATCAGCTTGGCCAGTTCAAGCGCTGCGCCGCGTTGCCCGGGTTCCATCATGGGTTCGGGGAGGCGCTCAACCAGCAGTTCGGTCTGGCTGGCAAGCAGGCGTTCCAACTGCAGGGACTCCTGTTGCAGCTTACTGCCAGTCATCTGTGTGTCATCAAGTTTCAATATCAGCACGGTGATTGATCTTCCACTTGTGTGCTGTCAGATTATCTCAGTTCAAGGTAA
The DNA here is from genome assembly GCF_052681095.1 of Granulosicoccus sp. 3-233. NCBI lineage: Bacteria > Pseudomonadati > Pseudomonadota > Gammaproteobacteria > Chromatiales > Granulosicoccaceae > Granulosicoccus > Granulosicoccus sp. 3-233. The sequence continues at coordinate 596,992 of NZ_JBQYLE010000003.1, read as the reverse complement.
ATGGCGACGGCTCTGCCCCTAGTCTTTTCGTCAGTGTCAGAGCTGCTGTATTGATTCGCAGGCAGGTGATGTCTCCCGGGTGTTCGGCAGCGAACCCCGGGAGCTTGGCCGGATCAAACTCCGGCCGATAACAGGTGTTGCCTCAGGCCACGTCGACAACGCTGTCGGCGGAGAGTACGCCGCCTGTCAGCACCTGAGCGTAGACGCCCATATCCATATGGCTATAGTGCTCGCGCAGCAGTCTGGGGGTTTTCATGTCGCGCTCACCGGTTTCCAGGTTGACCTCCGTCGCGGGGCACCGGCGGGTGCGCTTGACAATTTTCAGTCGTACCGAGCCGAGCGTCATCTCCTTGCCGACCATGTCCAGTTCGGCGAATGGCGGCAAGCCGGATAGCTGAATATTGCCGCGAAATCGCCGCGGATCCACTGCCTGACCGATGGCTTGGGAAAACGCCTCGACACTGTCACGGTTGATGATGGATATCGCATTCATCATTTCGACAGAATCCACGGATACATCCGTGAAGCGGTGAGGGGAGGCTTCATGCAGTTGGGGAGTCTCGTCGTCTGGCAGCGTAAGGTAGGTTTTCAGAAACTGACTGGCCTGATGTTTGCCATCCGCAGTACCGATATCGAAACGCGCGCTGATGTCGTCGGTCGACAGGCTCAGTATGCCCGTGTCATCGTCATACTCGGTGTCGAGCAGTGCCAGGGCAGCGTCTCTTGCCAGCATGTAGAACTTTCCCTTGGGCAGTGGCTTCGGATCGGCCGGGTCGAAGCCACTGTTCGGGCGGGCAAAGCCGAAGCGACGGTCACCGGGAAATCCCTGACCAGGCTCGAGCGTCACTGTCTCCAGTGTCTGGCCGCTCAGGCCCTTGATCGGAAATCGGGTTAACGCTGCAATCTTCACTGCCATGATTGATCTGCCTTCATCATTGGTTGGAGCCTGGCGATCCAACTTGTGGATCGCACGACCGGAAAGGGGGGCAACAGTGGGTACTGCCGTACTGATTAGCCGAGCATATCAGGCGCAGGCAAGGGAAGGGTGCTACTGCATGGTAGTCAGTAGTTCGGTACGCAGTTACGCACGCCTGTACGCCCAGCAAGCCTTATCATGGGTCGATCGAGTTTCCAGCACCCGGAGGGTTCGTTCATCCGCTCACATGCTGTTGTTGAAAGTTACCAAAGAGGTTAAACATCATTCTGGTAAGTGCTTTCCAGCCCTCGACACTACACGTTATTGAGTGACCACAATAGCGCCAACTCGGGCGCCATCATGATCCCCGCGATCGTCTAGTAGGTTTGAAATACAGTCTGTATTCACTACTCGTGCTGACTAGAGTTCTTGGGCATTAAAGTGTAGGCAATTTCGAGCAATTGTTGGTCTTGCCACCGGTCCGCGATCAATTGTACGCCTACCGGCATGCCGGACATACCGTGACTGATAGGCAAATTGATACAAGGCACTCCTAGAAGTGTCCATGCTCGGCAGTAGACTGGATCGCCAGTAAAGTCGAGTCCTTGTGGCGCTTCCCCAGTAGAGCTTGCGGCAAGAATAACATCAGCCTGGGAATTGAAAATCGCGCTTATTGTTTGTTGAGCACTCGCGGTAGCTAGCATCGCTTCTCGATAGCGCGTATAGCTGATTGATTGACCGTCCTGAATCAATGCTACTAACTCGGGACCCAGGTGCTCCGATAGTGTTGAGTACTCGCTGCCCAGGGTTTGAGCAGCCTCGTAGGCCATGACAATCTTTTGCTGTTCAACCAATTTTTCGTAGCTATCATCCAGCACCAGAGGGACTATTTCTGCACCGGCTTGTTCCAATGCTGATTGAGCCTCGGCAATTGCATTTTTCACGTCTGCGGACATGGTCATGCTGCCAGGAAGACTGTTAATGCCTACACGCACACCTGTCAGATCATTACGTGGACTGATTTTCCCGGCACGAGTCAATGCGGAAAATGCAGTGCAGATGTCCTCGATATAGTTGGCGTACCACCCTAATGTATCCAACGATGGCGCGAACGATTTGACACCACTGGTGCTCAGAGTGTTGAACGTTGGTTTGAAACCGAATACGCCACAGTAGCTGGCGGGTCGAATTATACTGCCAGCGGTTTGGGTTCCGAAGGTGAGGGGTACCATGCGAGCTGCCACTGCAGCAGCAGATCCACTTGATGAGCCGCCCGGTGTTCGTGAAAGATCGTGAGGATTTTTCGTTTTACCTGGTGTGAAATAGGCAAACTCCGTAGAGACGGTTTTACCCATTACCAATGCGCCCAGTTCTTGCAGCAGTGTTACCAGAGCAGCATCCAGGAGCGAAGCCTGTGACCTCAGATATCCCTTGGTTCCCCAGCTTGTCGGAAAACTCGCAGTGTCCAAGATGTCTTTGATGCCTACGGGTACACCAAACAGTGGCTTGTCCGTAGAATCCGAATTCAACGAAGGTGGTCCTTCAGCCAGCGACTCCCAGGCATTGATATCAGGTTCGCACTGCTTGATACGTGCAGCACAGCTGTGCCACCAGTCGACAGGATTAGCTTTCTTCTCTGCCAATGCCTTCTGGTAGGCATCGATAGTCATACCTGAGTTGTATTTCATTATGTCCGATTTCGCGATTTGCTTTTAAGCGTTCTGTTTAAAGAATCAATTTCAATCCGACCAATAGCATCAGTATGGCGAAAAGACGTTTGAGCAGCTTTGCTTGAAGGTAGTGGGCCAGGTTTGCGCCTAATCTTGCACAGGGTATGCTGGAAATAGCGATACCAAGGAATGCAGGCCAATACAGGTATCCACTGGTATACACCGGGAGCATGGACTCATCCTGGCCAGTCGCTATGAAAGTTGCAGCACCCACGGCGGCAATGGGAAAACCGCATGCTGCCGATGTTCCGATTGCCTGTGACAGATCAGCTCCATTACGCGTCAGCCAAGGAACGTTCAGTACTCCACCTCCTACTCCGAACAGTGCCGAGAAGCCCCCAATTAGTGTTCCTGCGGCAACCATGACAGGAGAGTTGGCATGGTATTGTCTAGATTCAGTGGGTTTTGAGAACATCATCCAAAGAGATAATGCCAACATAAAGATGCCAAAGTATTGCTCGAGACGCTCTGCCTGTAGGTGATCCGCAATAACTCCGCCACACACAGCACCAAGCACCAAACCAGGTAGCATCTGGCTGAGTAACTTGGTAGACACTGCATTCTTTTTCCAATGGCCAAGGGCAGAAGAAGCACCAGTGACGGTGATAATCGCCAGCGAAGTGCCTATGGCAAGATGAACGACTACTGTGGGGTCAACTCCCAATTGATCGAGTGTCATGATCAGCGCTGGTACGATCACCACACCGCCCCCGATGCCGAACAAGCCAGCAATCAGGCCTGCTGTTGCGCCGACCAGTAAGAAGAACATGACCGAAAACAAGATTTCTATATTTCCTTGAGAGAATTAAGGGCAGGGGGGGAGTCCCCCCTGCGAATGCAGCGACGATTTATGGCTGAATCTGATCTACGATCTTGTTGGCAAACGATGCGTCGACAACATCGTCAAAGTACATTTCCCCCTTGATATTTCCGACGAATTGTTGCATTTCAATGGCATTGGTAAATGCGCCTTCAGTGATGGTTACGTTTTTCGGGTAGACATTGTTGTCGATCATACGTTGTACAGCTGCGTCAACTACTTCACTGTCGAGGTCACCGAACTCTATCCGGGCTACTGCCTTGGCTTTCGTGGCATCTGTGTGGATTAACAACAGTGATTCGTTTATGGCAGTAGTGAATCGAGAAACCAAGCCAGGGTTTTCGTCGATCATTTCCTGAGAGGTGTTGATCGTTGAGAATGCGTACTCTGGATAGTCATCCGTAAAGGCATGGATAACTTCCAGGCCCTGTGAAATCCCCTGTTCAACTTGGGGTTGATAGGCAACGGCTATATCACCGCGGCCTGAAAGCACGGGACCAAGTTCGGAGCCATTCTGGACTTCGGTCACCTTGACCTTGCCTTCCAGGCCTGCATCTTCGATGAAGCGACGTATCAAGGTGTTAGAAGTACCCGGTGCCAACCCAACCACTATTTCCTTACCTTCCAGGTCTGCTGGTGAGGTGTAGGCGAGACCGGGTTTGGCGAGTACCCAGACAGGCGCACTGTTGGCAACGGCAGAGATCGCTTTTCCACTGCCACCCTGCTCCTGAGCAAAGCCGACATGCTCAGGACCGTGGACTGAGAACTGAGATTCGCCTGAAAGCACCGAAGCCAGTGCGGCAGGTCCTGAACCAGCGGAACGAACTACTGGAACGTCGATGCCCTGTTCGTTGAACAGGCCCTCATGCTTTGCAACATAGACCGGAAGATACAGCAGCGAATGGAAAGCCTCGTTGATGAGGATAGTATCCATATCATCTGCTTGTGTATGAGCCGATGCGCCTAATGCAAGAAATCCCAGACCGATGGCAATGTTTTTGTAACAGGATGAAAAAGACATGGTTGATTACCTTTGTTGATGATGGTTGAAGTGTCTAAAGTTTGTGCTGGGGGGTCAGTGGTTGCCACGTTCCCATGGCAAAAGTCGTTTCTCGACTTGAGTGATCAAGACGTAGAGTGCGATGGCAACAATCATCAGCATGGTGACCCCTACCCAAACGACATTGAGATTGAAGAGGTTCCCCGCTACAAAGATCATTCTTCCCAATCCACGGTCTGAAGAGATGAATTCGCCACCTATTTCCGCAATCAGCGCGAAGCCGATATTCAACCTGAAAGCGGATATGATCCATGGCAAGGTGGCTGGAGCAACTACCTTGGTGAAGATCTCTCGGCGACTGGCGCCTAGTGATCGCATGAGGTTGATCAGGTTCTTATCGATCTGATGTGTACCCTGATAGGCTGAAAGCAGGGCAACTACAAATGTAGCGACAGTAGCGAGCATGATCTTCGAAAACATGCCAGAGCCGAACCAGATGATAATCATGGGGGCTAGAGCAATCTTGGGTAGGCCATTGAGTGCAACGACCAGAGGATCAAGAATACGAGCTGTAGTTCTCGAAAACCACAGAAGCAAACCTGCTATTGAGCCGAGGGAGCTTCCGATAAGAAATCCTGTAACAGTTGCATATACGGTAGCGACGGTGTCACTGAGTAACTGACCAGACTGAATAAGGCGTAAAGCCTCTTTTACGATTCCAAGAGGCGAGCCCATCAGGAACGCGTTGATCCAACCGAGATCAGTACCAATCTGCCAAAAGATTATTACAACTGCGAAGGCCGCGCCTCTCCAGAGATTGTCGATAAGGAATGTATTGCGGGTCAGGCTTTCATTGTTCTCCTTTACGCTGCCGGCTCGAATCACGTGTTTGTGAAGAATGGTTTCGCTCATGATGCAGCTCCCGATATCTGGATATCTAGATCGTCCCAGATGTTATCGAACATAGTTTGGTATCTGGCATCGCTTCGTGCTTTCAAACATGAGCCCAACTCTCTCGAGAGTCCTACGTCGTAGATTTTCTTGACCGAAGTAGGTCGTTGGGTCATTACAGCTACTCGGTCAGACATGGCAATGGCTTCGCCGATATCATGTGTGATAAGCACGACTGTTTTATGGTTTTCCTTGAGGATTGAAACGATTTCTTCCTCCAGTACCAGGCGGGTCTGGTAGTCCAGAGCTGAGAATGGTTCATCGAGAAGTATCAGATCTGGTTCGGTGATCAGTGTGCGTATCAATGCGACTCTTTGTCTCATTCCGCCGGAAAGAGTGTTGGGGTATTGATCTGCAAAATCGGCAAGGCCATATCTCGACAGTTGTTCTCGGGCCAATTCATATCGCCGTCGTTTGGGCATACCCTGAATTTCCAGACCCAGGCAGACATTGTCGATTATGGTGCGCCACGGGAACAAGAGATCTCGTTGAAGCATGTAGCCGATGCGTGCACCGCAGGTTGGGTCACTCCCATACAGAGTGATGCTACCGTCTGTAGGCTCAAGCAGGCTGGCGATTATGTTGAACATCGTGCTCTTTCCACAGCCGCTGGGTCCAACGATGCTTACAAACTCTTCCTGCTTTATGTCCAGCGTAATGTCCTGAATGACCTCGATAAGTTCTCCATCATTTCCGGAGAATGTCTTTTTCACACCATCGAGTGAAATGACGCTCTGGCCATTACTTCTTGTAGCACTCTGCGTAAAACATTCGATTTCAGCGACTGACGTGTTCATTTTCTGTGTTCCTGTTTGTGATTGAAGTGGGAATCACACAGATGTAACCTTCAGCACATTCAATGCCACAAGCAAAAACTATATATAAAACAATGGATTGTAGTTTTCTATATCCTATATATTTTTAAATTGGCCTTTTTTTTGCTTTATCGCGGTGCGTTTTTTTTGTACGCGCACTATTGTGCAGCAATTGGGATTGATATCTTTGCACCAGGGAGTCGTCACGGCATACCACATGAACGGGGTATTGAGGAGAGTTGCTGTCGCTGAACAACCCGTTCGACATTGGAGTCGCTCAATCAGAATGTTTCCGTGAGAGGAACGAGATTGGTTGTCGTAATATGGAGACGCAGGGTCCGCTGTGCCGGGTAGTCATACCAGTGAAGCTGAACAGCGGAGCCTGATCGCTGTTGTCCTGAATATTCAGCCTATGAACGAGGTGGACAATGTTGAATTTTTCCAGAGAGCAGTCTGTACCCTGAACAGAACGTGCGTTGATGACGTGCTTGTATAGTCTGAACTTCGAGTCAGGAGCCCACCGACGAGACATCGACAATGCTGTGTAGTGAAATCAAACTACTCCACACTAGGTGGACAGATCAGATTGAACCGTGAAGGAAAGCTTGGTCCGATTCGAGATTGCTTTGTAGGTAGGCGCGAACGTTCAACATGAAACTGTTCGATACGTTTCATGACTGCTTGGCACTTGCTCAATTGGTTGTCGCTGCTTTGGTGGACGGTGCCATGTAGAGCGACAGAAGGCAGTCAGTCAGCTCCGCCTTTGAGTTCGCTCAACCGACCTTCTCATCCACCATCGGACACGCCATCGCCAGCTTGTTGATCCCCGCCGATTCGAAACGAACCTGTCCAGGCTCACCAAGGTGCTTGCCAAGCACTGCGGCAATCATGGCTCGTCCGATCTCGACGGTGGAGGTTGCCATGCCGAAGGGGCGCATCAGCGGTGCCAGCAAGGAGGAGAGTCCGTACAGGCGAACGCTGTGTTTGATGCCGCGTTTTGCCACGATGGCACCGGGCCGGAAGATCATTGAGCGCGCGAACCCGGCATCGAGCACCTCGTTTTCGGCTCGCCCCTTTACCCTGGCCCATAAGGTGTTGCTGGTTTCCGTCTCATCCGCTCCGGCACCTGAAATGAAGACGAAGCAGCAGCCAGGACTCTGTTCATGCAGCACGCGAATGGCTGCGACCGCATAATCATGCGTGATTTCCGTGTACTGCTGCTCGCTGCGGCCCGTTTGCGGTACGCCGATGGCCCAGAGGCAGCCATCGACCCCACTGAGCTCCGATGCCAGCGGCGTGAAATCACTGAAGTCTCTGTGTATCACTTCTTGTAGCTTGGGGTGGGAACGCCCGGTCGCTTGCCTGAGCACGCAGATGACTTCGGTGATGTCCGGGTGGTCGAGACATTCCAGCAAGGCACCGGCACCCACTGTGCCGGTGGCGCCGAAGATGACAACGCGTTTCATGATACATGTTCCGCCACAACGGCAGTCTGCGAGCGCTTGCGTGCCGATGGGAAGAACATGTAATACAACACCGGGGCAGCAATCATTGTCAGTATCGACGCAAAGGCCAGACCGGCCATGATCGTGACTGCCATGCTGGCGAAGAAGGCGTCAGACAGCAGGGGAGTCATGCCCAGGATGGTGGTGACGGCTGCCAGGAACACGGGACGCAGACGTGAGACCGATGCTTCGACAATGGCATCATCGAGCTTGTCCACGGACCGGCGCACGATGTCGATCTCCTCGACCAGCACGATACCGTTCTTGATCAGCATGCCCGACAGACTCAGAAGTCCGAGCAGGGCGGTGAACGAGAATGGCAGGCCGGTGCCGAGCAGCCCCAGCGTGACCCCATTGACCGACATCGGTACCAGTAGCCAGATGATCAGCGGTTGGCGCAGCTTGCGGAACAACACGATCGAGGTCATGACCATGATGAGAAAGGCCACCGGCAACTGTCCGGCAAGGCTGGTCTGCGCTTCGGTGGAGTTCTCGAACTCACCGCCCCACTCGAAGCTGTAGCCGATCGGTAGCTCGATGGCCTCGATCTGCTCGCGTACTCGTGCATGCATCGCCGCTGCCGTTTCGTCAGAACCGATGGCGGCCTGCACGGTAATTGTCGGCACGCGATCACGCCGCTTGAAGACGGTGTCCTGGACACTTGCCCGCAGTCCGTCGGTCACCTGCTCAAGCGGAATGAACTCCTGGGTAGAGCTGGCGAACAGCACCTGATTCTGCAGCTGATCGCGCGACTCGACGGATTGCCGGGCAATGATCGGTATCTGTCTTTCCCCTTCGAGCAGGGTGCCTGCCTGCACACCGGTGGTGGCAAAGGCGAGGGCACCGGCGATGTCGTCGCGCGTCACACCCACGGTCTGGGCCCGGTCTGCCGCATACACATGCGACAACACGATCTCGGGCTGATGCCAGTCGGTGCGCAGGTTCTCCAGATCCTCAGGATAGCCGCGGAAGACCTCCATTGCCTGGGCCGCGAGACGACGCAGCTCCAGCGGGTCGCTACCGCTGAAACGGGCTTCGATGGGATAACCCCCACCCGGACCGAAGATCAGCCGTTCGGTACGGAAATCTCCCTCGAACACGGTTTCGGCAGCGTAGGCTTCCAGTGCCTGCTGTACGTCAGGAATCACATCGCGATCGGTTGTCCGCACAATGATGTGGCCATAGGACTCATCCGTGGGTTCCGGCGAGTAGGTGAGGATGAAGCGAGTCGCACCCTGGCCGATGAAGGTCGAGAAATTAACGACATCGTCGCGCTCGCTCAACCACCGCTCGATGCTCGTCATGGCCGTCGATGTCTGCTGGATATCGGCACCTTGGGGCAACTTGTAGTGTACGAAGAACATCGGCGTGTTCGACGGCGGAAAGAACTGTTGCTTGATGTTCGCAAAACCCATGTAGCACAGGACAGTCACGACGAGTAGTGCCGCAGTCACCCCCCAGCGAAATCTCAGCGCTGAGCGCAGCACAGAGGCGTAGCCGCGAAAGACCGCGCTGTCGTAACCATCGCTGTTGGCAGCATCGCCATCACCCACCTTGAACAGGTAATGGCCCAGCAGGGGCGTGACGGTCAGCGCCAGTACCCAGCTCAGCAACAGGGAGATGCCGATGACCGCGAACAGGGAGAACAGGAATTCTCCGGTAGCATCGGGACTCAGTCCGATGCCGGCAAAGGCCATGATGCCGATGACGGTGGCACCCAGCAGCGGAAATTGCGTCTTGCTGCCGACGTCTTCCGCCGCATCGCGCGAGGATACGCCACGGCGCATCGACATCTGCATGCCTTCGGCGACAACGATGGCATTGTCAACGAGCATGCCCATGGCGATGATCAGTGCCCCCAGAGAGATGCGTTCCATTTCAATGGAGAACAGGGCCATGAACAGCAGCGTGCCGACGACGGTCAGTAGCAGGGTAGCCCCGACCACGACGGACGCACGCCAGCCCATGAACAGTGCCAGCACGATGACCACAATGGCCACAGACATGCACAGATTGATGATGAAGTCATCCGTGGCAGTCTCGACCACCTGATGCTGGCGGTAGATCGGATGCAATTCCACACCGACGGGAATTTCCGCCTCGAGTTCTGCAAGTCTGGCATCGACACGTGCGCCGATCTCGACGATATTCTCGTTGCCCAGGCCGGCCACACCCAGAGTGAATGCATCGACGCCATCGAAGCGGATGATCTGTGAGGGCGAATCCACCCGAGTGCGACTGATTCTGGAGATGTCAACCAGGTTCAGGGTATCGCCGCCGATGCCGACGGACAGGTGACCGATCTCATTCAGCGAATCGGAACCATCGGGAATCTGCATGCGGATTGCCATGCCGTCTACCACCAGTTCTCCGGCTTCGCTCAAGCTGTCGGCGGAGCTGATGGCAGCGGCAACCACTTGCGGATCGATATGCTGATTGATGGCCAGTGGCATCGACACGTCGGCGAAGATGGCTTCTTCCGGCAGTCCGGCGACGTCCACATCGGCAACGCCGTCAACTGCCAGCAATTCGCGTCTGAGAAAGGTCGAGATGCCATGAATCTCGGCGTCGCTGAAGCCGGTGGCCGTCACGGCATAGAACACCCCGAACACATCACCGAAACTGTCGTTGACCAGTGGCGTCGAAGCCCCCTGGGGGAGCGTGCGTTCCGCATCGGAAATGCGGTTGCGAAGCTTGGTCCAGATGCCGGGCAATTCGTCGGGTCCGTAGGTGGACTTCATCTCCACATTGATCAGTGAGGTGCCCGGCCGGTTGGTCGAGCGCACCGAATCCACTTCACCCATCTTCTGGATGGCCGCTTCCAGCGGTTCGCTGACTTCGCGCGCAACCTCTTCGGCTGACGCGCCCGGATAGGTGGTGAATACCACGGCCTCCTTGATCGTGAAGGCCGGGTCCTCAAGCCGACCCAGGCTGTTGTAACCCCACCATCCGCCCAGCAGACAGACCAGTATCAGCAACCAGGTCAGCAGCGACTGGTTGATAGAACCTCGTGCAATTGACATGTCAGCCTACTCGTCGAAGCCCTGGAACCGGCGGACCTGTTGGCCCTCTTCGAGCAGTGACGCTCCCGCGCCAACGATCAGCGTGCCTTCCTGCAAGTCCGTCACGGTGAACGTGGTGCCACTGGCCTGCGGACTTGCCGCGACTTTCTGCCGCCTGACGGTACCGTGCCCTTCCTCGTCAGTGGGTTCGAAAACCATGACGGCCAGATCATGATCGCTGTCGCCGAACAGGGCGCTTGCGGGCACGACAAGGTCACGATCGCCTCCCAGCAGCCGGATTGTCACCATGGCTGATGCACCCGGCAAGATGCGCTGGTCGTCGGGTTGTTGCATGCCGAGCGTGAGTTCATAGGTCTGCCCGACGGTCGAGGTTTCCGCGTTGTATTCGCGAAACTCGAGTCGGTAACGTGTATCCGAACCGGGGAAGACGGCGAACATGTCGAGATCTTCGGGGGAGGCGCCGGATTGCTGCCGGAAGAGAATTTCGGGAACGTGCACATTGATCCAGAGTTCATGCAAGTCGAGCAGCCGCGCTATCGGGGTGCCAGCGGCCACCGTGGAGAAATTCGACTCGTTTCGTGCCGAGACGATGGCATCGAAGGGGGCATACAGACTGGCATCCTGCAAGGCTTTCTCGGCATCGTCATACGCCAGCTTCGCCAGCTCCAGCGCCGACTGGGCATCCTCGGCCTCAACGCGAGACACCGAATTGGAGCTGCGCAGATTCGTGGTGCGATCGGCATTGCGCTGTGCCTGCGCCAGTTCGACACGGGCTCGCTCCAGGCCACGTTCGAAAGGGTTCAGATCGAGCTGGGCGACAAGCTCACCTTCGGCAATCTCCTGACCCTCGATGATGGGTAGTTCTTGCAGTCTGCCACTCACCTGGAAGGCCAGATCGACGGTTTGCGGGGCGACCACCTGGCCAAAGAAGGTACGTTCGAACGCCAGTCGGTTGGGCGCCACTTCGATGAGCTTGACAGGGCGCGGTACGGGCTGTGCAGATGTCGAGTCGCTGGAGGAAGACTCCTCGCCGGATTGCTGCGGATGAACCGCATTGCTGCACAGCAGTAGAAGAATGGCCGGTATCAGTCGATGTATCCGGTATGACATTGATGGTTTTCCTCGAGAAATCGGAATATCACGTTGTATTCCAGTGCGAGCCATGCTGCAAAAGCACGTCATTGCATGGACGCATGCATTGTTCTGCTGAATCGATCGTTGTATCGGCCGAAAAGCTCTGACATAATAACGAAAAATGTCAGAATGTAAACAGCATGAGCAAGGATAGACATGAAATTCTTGATGCGGCGCTGAAAGTCTTCATTCGCTATGGCTTTCGTCGTACCACGATGGGTGATCTTGCCGAGGAGGCAGGTATGTCCCGTCCCGCGCTGTATCAGCAGTTTCCGAACAAGGAAGCCATTTTTCGGGCGGTGGCCGTCGATTTTCTGGCGCGCGCCGTGGAAGAGGTGGAGACGGATATCGATGGGCATGAATCGGTAGCGGCCAAACTCGTCTTCATCCTGAATGTCTGGATAGTGCGTCCTTTCGAGCTGATTCACTCGGCACCCGATGCCCGTGAACTGATGGATTGCACGCATGACTTCCTCAGTGATGTCATCGAGGACGGTTATCGTGCAATGGAATCCAGCGTGGCCGGTAGTCTGGAAACCAGCAGCGAGGCCCTGGCACTGCACAGTCTGACGCCTGGTGCGGTTGCACAGGTTCTCACCGCTTCAGCCATCGGATTCAAGGACTATGCGCGCGATGTCGACGAGTTGCGTGTGTTGATCGAGGGACTGGTGAAGATGACTGTCGCGGTGACGGGGAGTCAGCCGTTCGCCGGCAACTGCAAGGAGTAGCGCCACTGCCCGGGAGACTGTCCGTACAGACGTTTGAATTCCCGATTGAACTGTGATGAGCTCACATAGCCCACTTTGGTGGCGGCGACGTTCACGTTCGTGCCACTGGCAATCTGCATGGCAGCGGTGTTCAGTCGCATGGCCTTCATGAACTGGACTGGTGACATCGTGGTCACTTGCTTGAACTTCCGGTGGAACACGGCTCGGCTCATGCCCGCCTGTGAAGCCATGTCTTCAATGGTGACGGTCTTGTCCAGATGGGAAGACAGATACTCGATGGCACGAGCGATTTCATTGCCCACGCCGAAGGCACGCCGCACAGGCTCGCCTGCATCGCCCTGCATCAAGGCGTAATAGACTTCCCGCAGTCGACCATCGCCCAATATGGCTGAATCTGCCGGGCTATCCTCCAGTTGCAGCAGCCGTAAAAGTGCATCGGAAAATGCCTCATCCCATCGAGCAAGGACGAGTCCTTGAGGGAGCGGGCCACTCGCGGGTCTTCGCGGTGAGGTGGTCGTGCTTTCCATCTCGATGGCAAGTTCCTTCATCACGCGGGTATTCAGGGACACCGTCACGCCCAGCAGCGGATTGTCCGGCGAGGCATCGGGTGTGCCTGCCTCCACCGGAATCGGCATCGTGCAACACAGGTATTGTCCGCTGTCATAGGCGTAGCGATTGCCATTCAGAATGGCTTCCTTCGACCCTCGAACAATGGCCACGATAGTGGGCTCGTAGATCGCCGGAGCGCAGCGAACGGAGTGGGTGACCCGGAAGAGCTGTACTCCCTTCACCTGCGTATCCACCAGACCATCGCCACTGAGGCGCCTGGCGATGAATTGTTCGATCAGCTGTTTGCTCATGCGGGCAATCTAGCACCGACCGTTGCGGTGAACAATCCTGGCGACATCGTCCTCAGCTCAACGATTCTTCTTGCGCGCCTTTCTGCTTGCGGCTCGCTGCTTCTTTCTCGATTTGCTGTCCTTGGGTTTGGGCTTGGTGGCTGACGGTCTGAGAGGTTCGGACGGGATATCAGGCAGGTCGAATGGAAAGCCTGTCCCTTCACTCAGAACGGATTTGCCCATGCCGAAGAGGTTTGGATTGTCCATGGCCGCCGTCATCCTGACGATGGCTTCATCAGTCAGAACGCTCAGGCATCGCTCCGCGTGTACCGACTGATAGGCTCGTTTGAGAAAACTGAAGAACGCCCGCGCGTCCTCGATCATGTTCGCGGCCTCGGAGGCCGGCATCATGACCTTGCTGGGAATGATCTCGTAGAGAATGCTTTCCAGGTCGGTAGGGACGAGAGTGGCAATCGTGCAATTCATGTAGTTGAACGAAAAACTCATGAGCAACGTGGAAATACTCGCTGCATTGCCAATTGCCCTGCCTTCCGGAGAGGCCAGGTACTTCTCCTGAAGTTGTTCGCTCAGAGTGTCATGCAGATCCCAATCCATTACCTCTCGAGTTCGCTCCATGGCGATGAGGCGCGCGAATATCGAATCCGGGGCCCCGTTCTCACGCATGACTTTCTCGTAGGGGTAAGGTGTTTCCAGCTCGACCGTTACAGGACCCGACTCGGTCGAGAAAGTCTGATTCGACTTGCTCGATGACAGACCATGGTGCGAGTCGATGAACTCTTCTGCTGACAGGGCATAGCTAAGCGCCTCGGCAATGACCGTGAACAATGTCAGGTCGCGAGGCGTCATGGGACGCACGATGCGATCTTCATTCGGCGACATCAACAAGGGGTAGGCCTTGGTGTTGGCGACCTTCCAGCCATGTCTGGAGATATCCTTGCGCATGTCTGCCTCTATCTCCTTCGCGGGCTCGTACGACAGGAAGGTGTGAGGCGGGTAGTCCGGCTCCTGACCGCGGTGAATTGCATCGCCAATGAGCGTGAACCGTTCGTGCTTGGCGAGTTGATCGAACAATATGATGCCGAAGTGCTGCCCCATCTGGCCCATGACCGACAGCGCCGCGTTCTTCACGCCAAGGGCATCGATGGTGACGCTGATCAGGCTCTGGTCGTGAGGAATGCTCTTCCAGGGTTTGGCGCGATACAGCTTCGCGGCAGCGTCGAAGAATTCACCAATGGCCTCCGTGCTGGCACCTGTTGAGGAATACGTCATGGTGGTTCCCGCTGACCCCATTTCTTCCTGCATGGTGGATTGCAGTTCTGTCAGCTCGGGCGTTGCTGCGCAAACGAAACGGATGGATGGGAAGGATGCCTTCAGTAGTTCGGCCTGCCTGGCATCGTTCACTCGAATATGCGAAGGTGCGCCAGCCTGTCCTGTCGCCGGTTTGTCAATCGCCTGTCTGAGTTCCTGGACCAGATCGAGGTCCGGTTCGTTCGGGCCGGTGAGCGTCAATCTGATCACTTGACCAATCTCGTTCATCCAGGCAAAGATCTGCGGTCGGTAAGGCTCACCGGCTTCGCCTGTGATGTAGCCCGGTGCATCGATCAGACCGGCAACCCATTCCCGCTCATGGCCTGTTGCCGAGGCAGCTTCGGGCGTGGTGCGGGCATCCCTGACCAATGACAACTGGATTGGCTCCTTGCGGCCATTGTCAGCGCTTTCGACTTTCTGCAGCAGTTCGGGGGAAACATTCCACTTCCGGTCGTCGTCACTCCTGAGGGTGACCGTTTTCTTGTTGGGCCTGACAACGACTGCGTTGACCTGCTTGCCCTGTTTGTCCGTGAACGTGACGCGGTCGCCGGAGCGAAATCGAGCCATTTGCTCGGCTCGATCGGCTGCCTGTTGCTGCTTGGCCCGCTCGACGATATAGGCATTGATCAGTGACAGGTCATCTTGTGTGCAGTCGTCGAGAAGCGACTGCAGGGCGCTCAAGTGAGAGGGGAGATCCGGTGGTAATGCCATGGGGAGATGTGAACGATGACTATCCTGCCTAGAATACAGACAAGGTTTGCGCAAGGAAAGCGAGCCCGGCAACCTCCAGACAGGAAAGATTGCGCCATCGAATCAATGCGTTCATCCACCACGCACCCAGACAAGCGCTTCACTGCATCGTGGAGCCCTGTACCGGCCTGACCTTGATGATGCGGTTGGTGCTGCTCTGATGAATCAGAAGATCACCGTCCCGAGTCGATCGCATATGCCTGATGATGCCGGCATGGACGTTGCCTGAAGGGATGGGCCAGCTCTGAAAGGTTTCGGTTGCAGGGTCGAATCGAACCAGTGCATCCGGCCGCATGCCAGACTCGTTGTACCAGACGATGCCATCGACAACCACCAGTGCGTAGGGGTGGGATTTCGGGCCACTGGGCGATGGCCATTCCCGGATGTCGCCTGATACCGGATCAAGACGACCGAGGCGTCCCTGAGACGAATTGACGTACCAGATCGTGCCATCATCGGCGATGTCGAGGCGCCGCACAGTGGTTTCTGGAATCGGCAATTCGATCTCGGTCAATGCCATCGTCACCGGGTCGACTTTCACCAGGCAGTTGCTGCCGTTGCAGGCAACCCAGGGCGAGCCCTCTGCGTCGATCTTGATGCCATAGGGCCTTGAACCTCGCGTCTTCATGCTCACGAGCTTGATGTTGCCGGTCTCGGGGTTCAGTCGGCCGATCATGTTGCTCTGCTGCAGGGTGAACCACAGGGTTCCCGTGTCGTCGAAGATGGCGGTATGCGGGTCTCTCGCAGCAGGGTCGGGCATGGGGTAAACGCGAATATCCCCTGTTTCCACGTCAAGCCTGCCGACGGTACCGTTCTTGTTACCCGTGTACCAGACATTGCCGGCCTGATCCAGGGTCACGCTGTGTGGCATGGCCCCGGCGGGCAATGGATATTCCTGCATGTCGCCCGTGGCGGGATTGATCCGACCGATCAGATTACCCCATTGACCCGCCCACCAGATCGTTCCATCCGGTGCTTCGATCGGATCACGTGATCGCTGGCCAAGGGTCGGAACCTGCCATTCTTCGAAAGTGACATCAACGTTTCCAGGCATGAGTGTGGGAGACCGTCTGGTATTTGGCGGAAAGTGCTCTGCCAGGTATTGCACGATCTCGTTCTGTTGCTGTGGACTGCCGGACAGGTCGATCATCGTACTGGTGAGTTCCTTCCAGCCCTCGGCGCTGTAACCAGAACTACGCGTGATCTGATTGGTCTGGTGGCATGCCGTACAGACGCCGTCGACCAATTCACGGCCAGCACCGTCGGGTAGTCCGGCGGCCATGCTCGGTGTAGTCAGTGCGAGGCAGGTGAGGCCCAGTAAGCAGGAGGGCGAGAATGAGGGCGTGGAAAATCTGGCCATATCGGTTCTCCGTTCCGTGTCGTGAGACTGCAGCTATCGCTATCAGACCACAATCGGGGTGGCGGGTTCACGAAAAATGCATTACGAAGAACGGCGAGGGCAATATCTGTGTAGCCGGTAATCCGTCTGTAACAATGCTCACTACTTGCGACCCCCGATCGTGACAGCCTGCGCGGCTACGACCGGGGGCCTGTTGCCTGGCCGGAATGCGGATGAGCGTCAGAACGGTGCAAAGCTGTCCGGTCTGGCCTCTGGCACCGTCCAGCGCTGATGCGGATCGATGTCTACAGGCGTTGCACCGCGCACCGGTATCTGACCATTGTCGCCATAGAGCCAGAGCACGAAATTGTAGCGTTCGCCGCGCGTGATCGGCTCGGATGCATGGGGAACGCTGCCGTGATGAATCAATGCGGTGCCGGGTGCAAACGTGATCTTGTCCACCTTGCGCGTCTTCGGATCGAAGAAGCTGACAGCAGAGCCTTCGAAATCTTCTCCGGGCAGGTTCAGATTGATGTTCAGGGTCACCGCAGAGGCATCTGAATGCGCACGCAATGACATGTCCTTGTTCTCCTGCCACTGTATGGAGAATCCGAAGGTTTGCGTGTCATACCCCATGACGTCCGGAAACAGGAGACGCGAGACGGGGCGCATATAGGCGTCCATGAGGTCGCGATAGAACGCCTGGAAGTTCGGCGCAGCCAGATAGCCCTCCGAACGGGAGTCAAGCATGGCCCCACCGCGATTCAGAACGATACCGTAGGGTGGGCGCAGCGGGATCTCCGCATTGGCAACCTGATCCAGGTAGCTGCGCAGCACGCCGAGACGATCGGGATCGAAGAACTGAGCCTGATAGACATCGGGGAAGACTTCTGTCCACAAGTCGCGAACCGCCGTTTCGCGGGTAGGGTCTTCCCAGGCCTGTTCGATGGCGTTTCGCAACCGTGGGTCATACAGGCTGCGGTCCAGCATCAGGTCTTGATGTCCGGCGCCTTCTTCCCATTCCTTCCAGGCATCCTGAAAAAGATCTCTGTTCTGTCCCCAGAACTGTTGTACCGAGGGTGCTCGTTGCAGCATCGCTTCTCGGCTGGGCCGTTCCACCGCACGAGCGCGTTCCAGTGTAGTGAGTGACATGATTGACCTGACTCCTCTTGTTTGAGTGACATTCTGTTGAGGAGGACTATATGCCTATTCACTTTCAATATAAGCGGGCTGAAAGTGAAGTCAGAATTCGTGAAACGAATCAAATCGACCCTGTTGTGTGGCATGGTTTTACGGGCTCGGGTGGGCTTGCAGGGTTCTAGGGGAGGGTGCTTGGGAGAGGGTTCTCGGGAGAGGGTGCTCGGGCAGGGTGCTCGGGCAGGGTGCTCGGGCAGGGTGCTCGGGCAGGGTGCTCGGGCAGGGTGCGGCGGCATGTGTCAGGGAGTGCTGAACCCTTTGCAATCCGTCCATGACGGCATCAGCGTCAGCTTATAATTCGGAGGACTCTGGTAACAGGAGACATTTCATGGCAGGCTCTCAACACTGTGCGCATGAACCCTGCAAGTGCACGATCGGACCGGAAGGAGGCATCAAGGCTGACGATGGTCGCCGATACTGCTCGACACGCTGCATGGAGGGGAAAGGGTGTGATTGCCCTGATTGCAGTTGTCGGATGGACACGGTGGACGACAGTGCTTCCGAGATTCCGATGATCTGAGACCGGGTCCGGCGATGAGCAATGTAGACGGAGGTGTCTGGGTAAATGACGACAGCAGTCGCACGACAATTCCGCATCAGAGGGCGCGTGCAGGGCGTTGGCTTTCGCTACTGGACTCAGCGGGAAGCACAGAGACTGGGGCTGAGCGGGTGGGTCCGCAACCTTCCGGACCGCTCGGTGGAGGCTGGCGCTTCCGGCAGTAGTGAGCAGCTGAACGAGTTCGAACGCTGGCTGCAGCACGGTCCACCGGGTGCGCGTGTGGATCAGCTTGAAGCATCCGTAGTGGAAGAGAATGAGCTGGCAGGGCAGGCAGGGGATTCCGCGGGTTTCGTGATTCTGCGTTGAGATGGATGGGGTCAGCAGTGCAGTGCGCTGCAATCAGGCTGAGAAAGTGTTTTTGCAGCCATTCAGTGTCAGTGCAAGCAGGTTGTTGGGCTGACGAGCGCTTTCAGCGCAGCGCCCGATGACTGCCGAATCGCCGCTCGTAGAGCGTGCGATAGGCTTCGGCGGAAGCCGGCAGGTGGTCACGAACAGCCTGTGCATAGGTTTCCTGGCAGTTGCCACCCATCGCCTTGATGATCGCCAGATGCTGAGTGACGATATCCTTCATGTGCTGCTTGTCATCATATTTCACGACCCGAATGGGTTGTGCCATGCGGGCATGTCTTGCAATGAGTGCGGCCAGTCTCGGGTTCTCGCAACTGCTGTACTGCAACTCGTGAAATGACTGGTTCAACCAGTAGACCTCGCGGAAATCCTCACGTTTGACCGCCTTCGCGTGCTGCGCGGCAAGTTCCTCCAGTTGCAGAATGATGTCTGAAGCGACCGGAAGGGGAGTGCGCCGAGCGGCCGCGGTTTCCAGCACGATTCGCAGATCGTACAGGGCATCGACATCATCCGGCGTGTAATCCACGACCTCGACGCCGCGATTGGCCCTGTGTATCAACAGTCCCTGACTCTCCAGCGTGCCAAACGCACTGCGAACGGCGTGTCTTTTCACGTCGTATTGCGCCATCACGCTCTCCTCGGTGATACGCATGCCGGGCGCGTATACACCAAAGATGATGTCGTTTTCCAGTTCTTTGTGCAGTGACCTCAACAAACTGTTCTTCCTCGCTATCTGGCGATGAAGCCTAATCAAATTCACTCATCAATTCAATCGACAATATTATCAATAATATTATTGACAATGATGAAGAGGAAAGTTAGTGTTGCCATGAATTCACAACGGGAGGTCTTCATGAAGCGCATCACCAGCGGTCTCGCATTCGCGGCAGTCGTGGCTGCCAACCAGGCTCTGGCCTGGGAAGCCACGGAAGGAAAACCCTACGAGGGAGAGTCCGTGCACGTTCTGGCGGTGAAATCGAGCCAGTTCGAAGCTCAGGAAGCTCGGCTCGAGGCGTTTGAAAATGCCACAGGTATCGATGTCGTGGTGGATTACGTACCTTTCCCGAACATGAAGGAAGCACTCACCACAGAGATGGTCGCAGGAGGCGATTACGATGTCGTGTCGATCATGGACCAGTGGGTGCCATCACTGCGCAATCTGGTCCAACCCATAGGTGAGGAAATGGAAGCGCAGGGTACCGATCTTGCAGATTTTCCGGCGGCTCATCTGCGCCATGGCATGCTGGACGGCGAGCTTGTGGGTTTGCCGGTTCGCGGTCATGTGCAACTGCTGTTCTATCGCAGTGACTTGCTTGAACAGGCTGGTGTCGACGTCCCCTCCAACTGGAGCGATGTGGTTGCAGCGGCAAAGTCGTTGCAGGACTCAACGGATGCATCCGCGGGCATCGCGCTACCGTATGGCAAGCTCAATGGCCAGAACCTGATGGTCTGGATGAATCTGCTCTGGGGCCATGGCGGCGACCTGTTCGATGAAAGCGGGGAGCCCGTATTCAACTCTGACGCAGGCATTGCGGCTACTGAACAATATGTCGGCTTTCTGACCAGGGACGGCATTGCACCGGCAGGATCGGCGGCGTTCGTCGAGCAGGATGCCGTCAACAGTTTCAAACAGGGAAACTCCGCCATGCTGCCGGTCTGGTGGTGGGTACGCTCGCAATTGACCGATCCTGAGCAATCCAAGGTGACGGCCGACCAACTCGGCTTTACCGCCTTGCCTTCTGTGGGGGATGCGCCCAGAACAACCTACACCAACACCTGGATCTTCTCAGTCACCGAAGGTGCAGAGAACAAGGGCGCGGCTGCCGAATACCTGGGTTGGCTTACCGATCCGGCGCTCGAGCGAGACATTCTGCTGGATGATGCTCTGAATGAAGTGGTGTCCGTCCACTTTTCAAACCTGCGCGATGAGCAGGTCAATGAGCGCTGGGGCGGAATGCACGCCGCCGCGGCTGACGCACTTGCCTCGGCGGAAGGCATGGAGTTCGGCGAAAACTGGCCCCGTGTGTCTGAAATTCTCGAGACGGCTATCTCCAGTCTGGCCAGTGGCGAGGAAACCGATACCGCCACGGCGCTGAATCACGCCGCCGACGAAATCAAGCGTATCCGCTGAATTATTGTCAATCACGGCGAGCCCGACCGGGCTCGCCTCCTGTTTCCCGTCAGAGAGGTGTCCCATGCGGGATCGATCATTGGCCTATGTACTGCTGGTTCCGGCATTCCTGATTGTCCTGGCCACGACGCTGTATCCACTTGCCTATTCCCTGGTGACTGCCTTTCGCGAATGGGATCTCACCAAGCAGCGCCGGCCGGGTGAATTTGTCGGAATCGACAACTTTGTCCATGCCTTCAGCGAGCCTGGTTTCCAGAACTCGATATGGATCACTACCATTTTTGTCGTGACCAGCGTGATTCTCACTCTGCTCATTGCCATGTCGCTGGCATTGCTGCTGCGTCGCAAGGGCAGGATGCACACCTTCACGCGGGTCATCCTCATTCTCCCCTTTGCCATGAGTCCGGCCCTGATCGGTGTCAGTTACCGATTCATGTTCAACCCTGAGTTCGGCGTGATTGCCAAGGGCCTGGGCTCTGTCTTTCCGAGCCTGGAAGGCCTGCCCTGGTTGGCCAGTCCGGATCTTGCCATGGCCATTCTCGTGTTGACCGATGTCTGGCATTGGGCACCGTACATGACGTTCATGTGTCTCGGTGGACTGGCTTCGGTCCCCCGGGAAACCGAGGAGGCGGCACGCATCGATGGCGCGTCGTCCTGGCGAATCATCTTCGGCATCGTGCTGCCACAGATGAAAGGCGTACTACTTGTCATCGCAGTGCTGAAGACGATCTTCGCCCTGAAGATGTTCGATCAGGTTGTCACGCTCACCGGCGGTGGTCCCGGCACGTCCACTGAAACACTGGCCTTCTTCATCTTCAATGTCGGTTTCAAATGGTATGACATGGGTTACGCCTCGGCGCTGGCCTGGATCCTTACTGCAATCATGATGGTGATATCGATCTGGTACGTACGAATGCTGCTCAGCGAAAGGAAAATGGCTACCGCATGAACAAGAAAAGCATATTCTGGTGGAGCGAGCGCGCTGTATTGCTGCTGATCTCGTGCATCGTTCTGTTCCCCATTCTCTGGATGTTCCTGACGGCCTTCAAACGTCCGCGGGATGCCTACTCACTGTCTCTGGACTTCAGCCCCACCTTGTCCAATTTCGTGACGGTATTTTCCGATCCCTGGAACCTGGGTGACATGGTGCTGAATTCGGTGATAGTTGCCTCGGTAACGGTACTGATCGCCGTGCCGTGTGCATCGCTGGCCGCCTATTCCTTCTCCCGGTTTCGTGTGAAGGGACGGAAATTCCTGTTTTTCCTGATCCTGTCAACCCAGTTCATTCCGGCGGTCGTGATCGTGCTGCCGTTCTTTCTGATGTTTCGCACCCTGGATCTGCTCGATACGCGCATTGCCCTGATCATCGTGAACCTGGCAATCGTCACACCCTTCGTCATCTGGATGATCAAGGGCTTCATCGATGCGATTCCCACCGACAGTGAAGAGGCCGCCATGATCGACGGTGCCTCTCGGCTGAGGGTCATCAGGGACATCGTGTTGCCCATGGCAGCGCCGGGCATTCTGACCTCGTCCATCTTCTGCTTCATTCTGACCTGGAACGAATTCCTGTTCGCATTGATTCTCACCCGTCGCGATGCCGTGACGCTTCCTGTCGGGCTCGTCAGCTTCCGTACAGAACGAGGTGATCTGTGGGAGCTCATGAGTGCCGCAGGCGTAATGATCACCGTGCCGATCTTCATCATGGCACTTCTCATCCAGAAACACTTCACGCGCGGCATGACAGCCGGTGCAGTCAAATAAGGGAACGCGGAAATGGCCGAAGTACAGCTTGTTGATGTCGAAAAACGCTATGGAAATTTTCTCGCGGTCTCCAGACAGAGCCTGACCATCGATGACGGTGAGTTTCTGGTGCTGCTGGGACCATCCGGCTGCGGCAAGACCACCACGATGCGCATGATTGCCGGACTGGAGGACATCACCGCCGGAGATCTGTTCTTTGCCGGTGAACGTGTGAACGACAAGGCACCGAAGGATCGCGATATCGCCATGGTCTTTCAGAACTATGGCCTGTATCCGCATATGACCGTGGCAGAGAACATTGCCTATCCACTCAAGTTGAGAGGCGTGGATCGCAAGACCAGAAACGCACGAGTACAGGAAACGGCCGACAAGGTCGAGCTGGGCGCCTTGTTGAAGCGGCGACCCTCGGAGCTCTCTGGAGGACAACGTCAGCGAGTTGCCCTGGCAAGGGCCATTGTGCGCACACCGAAGATCTTCCTCATGGATGAACCGCTGTCGAATCTGGATGCCAAGTTGCGCGTTACCATGCGGGCCGAACTGAAGCACCTGCATCACGAGCTTGGCGTCACCACTGTCTATGTCACGCATGATCAGATGGAGGCGATGACGCTGGCCCACCGGGTTGCGGTAATGCGCGAGGGGCGAATAGTACAACTCGATACACCGAAGAAGATCTACTCCGAGCCGGCTGATCTGTTCGTTGCAAGTTTCATCGGATCTCCGCCCATGAATCTGATCGAGGGTCGGATCAGCGAAGGAAGATTCGAGGCGCCGGGCATCTCCCTGCCGGTTGAAGGGGCCAACAGGGAGGATGTGGTCCTGGGTATCCGCCCGGAAGATCTGGAGATTACGACCGCTGAGACAGCGCCGATAAAGGGCAGTGTCTACGCCCTGGAACTGACCGGAGATTCGACCCTGGTGACACTGCGCGAGAATACATCATCGATCTGTGCCAGAGGACCCGCGGACTTCGAAGCGGCCATCAATTCGCCCTGCGCCCTGACACCGAAGCAGGGTGCCCGAACACACCTGTTCGACAGGAATTCCGGTCAGCGTCTCGACGCTTGACCTGGCAGAACAGACCAGACAAGGGAAAAAATACAATGACGACAATCTCCACAGTAGACGCCGAATCACGCCGGATAAAACGCTCCGACTATGTCTCTTGCACGGTGGCCTTCATCGACTGCAAGAAGCCGGGTTCACACCTGAAGGAGAACTATTCCATCATCGGCCCCGGCGTTACCTCATCCGCCGAGCAAGTCGTGAATCTGCCGGAGCCTCATGGTTTCAATATCGGTGCTGCGGCAATGCCGAACGGTATCACCAACAATCTGCACATTCATTTCACTGCCGAGGTGTTCATCGTGCAGAAGGGTGAGTGGACATTCCGTTGGGGATCGAACGGAGAAAACGAGATAGTCGGGCACGAAGGCGACATCGTCTCGGTCCCCACCTGGATTTTTCGCGGTTTCACCAATACGGGGCCGGATGACGGCTGGCTTTTCACGGCTCTGGGCGGTGACAACACCGGTGGTGTGATCTTCCATCCTGACATCATCCGTGAGGCCGCTGACTATGGCCTGTACATTTCCAGTGAGAATACGCTGATCGATACATCACGAGGCGATGCCGTACCCGACGAGAGTGGTCGTATTGCACCCATGCCGGCGAGCGAGGTGGAGCAGCTGCGGGAAGTTTCCCGTGAAGAGATGCGGCGGCGCATCGTGACCGAGTCCGATCGACAGTTCCTGCCGGCATTCATCGATGCATCACTTCCGGGGTGCGGTGCGGAGATGGCGCCGGTCATCGGCTTCGGATTGACACAGAATCGCAAACATGTCGTACCGGTGACCAACCCACACGGGTTCTCGGTGGAATGGTTGCGATTGCAGGCCGGGCAATGTGTCAGTTCATTTTCTCTGCCGGACAAGATGGTACTCATCATGCGTTCCGGCAGCGTACGAGTCACGTTCAACGATGATGCCGATGTCATTGTGGCGCTCGACGCCTGGGAGACGTATTCCATTCCTGCCGACGTCGTGCGGTCGATCGAAGCCACGGGAGAGGAGCCGGCAGAGCTGCTTGTGGTGGTATCAGGTGATCACCGCAAGATGCCGGTTTTCAAGGAGTCGGTAATCGAGGCTGCGCTATCCGAGGGGCTGGCGCTGGATGCCGGCGGATATGTTGCCAAGGCATCGCTATTGAGCAACTACAAGAGGGCCGGTTGATGCGTGCGAATCTGGTCAAGAAACGACTTGCTTCGGGTGAGCCGGTCATCAATGCCTGGTTGTCCATCGCATCGAGCTATTCGGCGGAAGGAGTGGGACACTCCGGTGTTCATTCCGTGACGGTCGACATGCAGCATGGCATGTTGGGCTTTCAGGAGGCCCTGCACATGCTGCAGGCGATCTCGGCAACACCGGCAATTCCGCTGGTGCGCGTCCCCAGTCTCGATCCCGCCAGGATCATGCATCTGCTGGACGCCGGGGCCTACGGCATCATCTGCCCGATGATCTCGACACCCGAGCAGGCAGCCTGCCTGGTGGCAGCTTGCCGATATCCACCCATTGGCAACCGCAGTTTCGGACCCTCTCGCGGTCTGCTCTATGGCGGGCAGGACTATGTCGCGCAAGCCAACGATACCGTCCTTGCCATTCCGATGATCGAAACGGCAGAGGCCGTCAAGCGAATCGACGATATTCTGGCGGTGGATGGGGTCGACATGCTGTATCTGGGACCCAATGATCTGGCCTTCGAGATGGAAGGGCGGGTAACGCAGCC
This sequence comes from Granulosicoccus sp. 3-233, assembly GCF_052681095.1. Taxonomy (NCBI): domain Bacteria; kingdom Pseudomonadati; phylum Pseudomonadota; class Gammaproteobacteria; order Chromatiales; family Granulosicoccaceae; genus Granulosicoccus; species Granulosicoccus sp. 3-233. The sequence goes on along the minus strand of NZ_JBQYLE010000003.1, from coordinate 571,330 downwards.
TCGTCCGAACTCCGAAAAAGCCATCGAGTCCGTACTGGCCAGTGCCGGCAAAAGCAATATGCCTGTGGGCATTTTCTGTGCCGATGCGGCAGAGGCGCGCAAGCGAATCGATCAAGGCTGTGCGCTGGTGACACCGGGCAACGACTTTGCACACCTGACTCGCAGTCTGTCCGGCGCCGTACGCGAACTCATTGGTTCAGAGGGTGACAAACCTGCTCGGGCTGAAGGCACTCATGGCTACTGAGTCGTTCCATGAGTGTTCCTGGGTGTTGTTGCCGGGAACACTCTGCACGGGTGCTGTATTCGATGGCTTTCTCGATGGTCTGAATGTGCCGGATAGTTCGCGGCAGGTCGTTCTGCTGGATCGCCCGGGCGTGGAGGACTATCTTGAGGATCTGGAAAGGCTGACAGACGCCAATACGATCATCTGCGGCTTTTCACTGGGGGCCATTGTTGCAGCGCATCTGGCGGATCGCCTGAGTGCATCGCGTTTTCTCCTGTTCGGACTCAACCCGTATGCGGACGATCCGTTGAAGCGTGAGGGTCGTCTTGCGCTTGCTCGTGATGTTCGGCAGCAGGGCGGTGCCGCGGCGCTGGCAACACGACTTCAGCCGATGGCAGGTCGGGACCCGGTAGCGGCACGGGCTCTCGTTCTGTCCATGGCCGATGATTCAACGATACATATCGATGCACAGACTGAACTGGCTTTGTCTCGCCCGGGGGCGCTGGAACATCTGGCAGGTACGTCGGTTCCTGTTACCGTGCTCACGGGCAGTGACGATGGGCAGGCTCCGTTGACTCTGGCTCGTGCTGCGGCAGAAGTCGCGCCGCAGGGCTCCCTGATTCAAATACCGGGTCTGGGTCACTATGCCTTGCTTGAGGACCCAAGGACCTGCAGCCGCTACGTGCTTCAATCCTGAAAGCTGTCCAGCGTCGATCTGCCTGGCTGACCAGTAGCAACTTTCTCAATCGGGCTCGGGACTGGCCTCGGCAGCAGGAGCGCTGAGCGTGGTCGATACGGTATTGGCCGTGAGGCTCTGCACTGCATGACGTGCAGCAGAGCAAGTCATCACGACTGCCGCAACTTACTGCTTGATCTCCCAAGGCACCTGTATTGCTCTGAGCGTCGACGGATACGTCTCTCGCTCGAACGCCAGCAGGTAGCCATCCAGCGAAGCCTGGTCAAAGGGCCAGGGCGAGACTTGTACCAGGCCTTCGCCGTTCATCGTGATACTCAGTGAGCGGCGTTGCCGGCTTTCACGGCGAGGGTAGACAGAGACGGCACCTTTGAAGGGTTTTTCGAAACAGAAATGGAAGGCGACGCTGTCGCAGAAGGCGGTCACGGCATCGGCACGTTGGTAGAGTGCTTCACTGATCTGCGTGGTCTCGGCCAGCGCTCGAATGCGTTGACGGCATTCATTCTTCAGCAAGGCATGTTCATCATCGTCCATCAAGCGCAGCGCATGATGCTTGACGACGGTTTCGGCAACGCGATCACTGAGCTCGGTATTCATGAGCCGCTCCAGGGTATAGGCGCGTTCCACGGCTGACATGGCTCCGATGGCAAATTCGTCGCAGGTACCAAAACCCAGATCGTGCAGGGCGACACCGGCGTTGAACGATGCCGATGGCAGCTCGGGACGATCGAAGTCATCGTTGCCCCAGTGTTGCGCCAATATTCCGGCGAGGCGCATGTGCTCGTACTGGGTGAAGTTGATGGTGCGGCGTGTGGACTCGAACATGTGTCAAGACTATCGTATTTCCAGCCACGGGTGAGACGCATGACAGTATTCACCGGCCCATCGCGTTTCCGGTGCGCGTCTTCCTGTCTCATTGAGAGTGACAGGCGGGTTGCAGCGGTGTTGTCTGTTGACCATTGATCCCTTGGGGCAGAACAGCAGGCGCCTGGACACCCGGACCTTAAACTAATTGTCAGTTGTGTCAGCGCGCCGCTCTGATCCATTGTGTAGGGGATCCATTTCCGTCACTTGCCAGCGTTCATCGGTACGAGGGAGGCAGCATGGCCAGAACTGCAGGAATACCGCTTGTTGATCTGTTTGGATTGACAGATCGGATCAATGCTGCGCTGCCTCCTGTCTTCCAGAATTTCACCGATCGCTTTGTCGTCACACAGCACCGTACCACGCGATCTGCAGGAGCCATTCATCACCACGGTGTCTTGCAGTCCATCGTCGATAGTGCAAGTGCGGATATCGAGGAGCTGGACATCGGTATCGGCACCCTGCAGATTCCACTGATCCATGCCGGTGTGCCTTTTCAGTTTGCCGTGTCCCGGGCAGCCATCGTCAACAATCTGGAACCGGGTCCGAGCTCCTGGCAACTGGATGTTCGCCTGGCCGATTTCGTTCTGGTTCTTGACGCTCTGGAGCCTGCCATCTACGTTCCCGAGATCAGTACCGCGCCGCGACATCTGGTACGGGACCCCGGACGTGATCGTGTCAAGATCATCGGGTCTGCCACTGTCCGGTTTTCCCGGGTTGGCAACGCCGATATCGTGACCAGTTTCATTGATGAAAGCGATCCGCTGGATCCCACGGCCACCTCCGGCGGTGTGTTCTCGCTGACCTGCAGTCCACCGCATTTCTTCTTCGGGAAATCCCAGTTGGGCATGACCATCAACCAGCTGGCCTATGATTTCTCGGCGGAGTATTCACCGCCAGCTGTGATCGAACGAGGGCAGGAGGCCGCGTGGGAAGGGCTGAGTGTCAAGGAGGCAACCCTCTATGCACCTCGAAACCTGCCTCTCGTCGGCGATGTTTCCGGCAGCGTCAAGAATGCCTTGTTCGGCAGACCGGCGGGTATTCAGGGCGACTTCGAGCTGCAGTTCGGTCGATCTGCGCTGAACCCTGACACCTTTCGCTTCAGACAGGAGGGTGAGGAGGAAGTGGCGGCTCAAGGGCTGGGGCTGTCCAGAAAGGTGGCAATCGTTGCCGATCAGGATGACAGGGTCACCTTGCAGGCCGCGTTCACCGCCAGCGCTCCGCCCGAGGGCGGTGTTCTCGAAGACTGGTCAGCCCGCTGGCACTGGCCGGATGACTCGATAGACGATGACGTGGATGTGTCCAGCGGAGCCGTCATGCACGGTGAGGAACTGCGTGTGACGCCCCTGGAACATGTCGATGGGGTGGACGATCCCGTCGAGCACCCGGAGGTCATCTTCCGCTTCGAGGCCGCAGGTGAGGGAGCGGTGGTTCGAACGACCATCAATGGCAGTGTGCTGGACAATGTCGTGCATGTGGGAGGCACGGTGGCACAGATCAACGCGCTGACGTTCGAGGCCGTATCCACGGCGCCGGGTACATCAGCCTTCGAGTGGGAGCTCAATGCACGCAACATCCGGCATCAGGGGGCCACGTTCATGCCGGATGTCACGGGATTGACCGGCGAGCACCTGATCAAGCTCAGCGAGAAGCCGCAGGATGGTGATCCCAAACGCGTCAGCCATCTCAAGATCAGGATCATCGATACCGGAGAACTGCTTGTCGGTACGGAGGATGGTGTTTTCACCGGCTCGGATCCGACGGTACCGCAGGACATCTCGGATGTAGAGGCGACCTTCGACCTGAGTGATTTTCACGCCAGTGGTGCGAGCAATACCAAGGCGGAGCAAGCCGTACTGGACAACACGACGTCTGCCAATGTCGTGGTGCCCGCTGACGGTCTGGCTCAGGTGGTGATTCCGCTCGGTGCCGCGCCTGCAGTCGTGGAACATGATCGCCACATTCGTGTGCTGATGGCCTTTGATGACAATGTGGTGCGGGGCTGGGGCAGGGATGACAAGGGTGTGTCGCTGGCACCGGTCGGCGCCAACGGTGGTGACAACGAGTCCACCATTCGTCCGCAAGTACAGGACTGGGCTGCGCGCTATCCGGGTGCTCTATTCCTGGTGGTGGGACGCTGTGATGATATCGATGATGATGCCTACAACACGGACCTGGCCGAGCGCCGGGCCAGCAAGGGCGCCGAGCTGCTCACCGGTGCCGATCCGACGAGCACGGCAGTTGCGCTGAACCGGGTATATCAGCGCGGCGAGCAATCGGCATGGGTCGACCCGCCCGGTGCTACGGATGATGGCAATACGCTGGAGGAAGATGGCGATATCGGGCTGGAGCAGGCCGAGAAATTCGAGGCGGTGGGTGATGCAACGCTCGAGAACGGCAGGCTGATCGAAGTTCTTGAAGAGCGTGACGGCTGGCCGGCTGATCAGGATGTGGATCATGCTGCCGAGATCACCCGTATACAGTATCGCCGGGTGGATATCTATGCGGTCGGTGGTACACCGGCAGATGGCTCCACGCGTGCCGAGAAGGAACCGGCTCGTGACCCGACCTTGCGACGGTCACTTGTGCCGGCCAACGGACGCATTCTGGTGCCCACTCATGCGCCTGACCCGCGTTTCGATTATCGGGTGCGACTGCTGCTGGGCTGGGACAAGCCAACCGCCGATGGCTTTGACAAGGCGGTACCGAACCTGGGTGAGCTGGATGTTGTCTGGACACCGGCTGAAACACCCTTGCCGCCACTGAGCATACCCGGGGGCGGGGGAGCGACAACGCCCGTGGACATGTCCAGCGAGACCTGGATTGTCGAGATGCGCTTCATTCATGATGAAATCACGGATTTCACCCGGATCTCCCTCGGCTTGCGATCGGAAGGTGATGATGATGGTCTGGGCAGTATCGAGAGCAGCCTGTTTACATCAACCATGGCACTGGCTCCCATGCTGCTCTCCGGGATTCGCCCGCAGGACAATGCCGTCGGCGCCGGCGCACGAATCACCGCACTGGTTGCGCTGGCCGGTCTGTCGCAGCTGGAAACGAGTCCCGGCAATAAGCTGATCAGCGACGACAGCAAGACGTCCCTGATTGCAGTTCGCGGTGAAATCGACATGCGCTCCGCGGCCGACCCCGGGGCGGCCTATCAGCTCAAGGTTCTGGCGGAGTACACCTGCACATTGCATGTGGACTTCGGCAAACTGGGCTTGCGTACGCGGGACGACAAGCCGTTGAAGATCCGCTACAAGGATGTCGGTATTTCCTTCGACAATACCCGGGAAGGCTGGGAGAAGCTGGGTCTGGCCTATGACACCCGGTCGCTGGAGATCGAGGATCCGGGAGTCTGGCGGATCGACGGGGTGCTTGGCGAGTTGCTGCGAATCGTCGAAGTGGAAATGGGCAACGGCTCTCTGTGGATCGAGGCGCGACTGGCCATCGGCCTCAATCTCGGCATCATCAATGTCACCGAAGCCATCGTTCGCATGACCTTCGGCAACGACCCATTGCCGGTCTTCGAACTGCGTGGGTTCGTGCTGACGGCCAATATTCCGAATGTACTCGAAGGTGAGGGGCGTCTACGCATCGAAAGCAATGGCACGGTTCGCGCCGGAGTCGAGGCCAACATCATTCCGGTCGGATTGGGGTGTTCTGCAGGGCTGGCGTTCGGCAAGCCCTTCGGCAATCCTCCCGGATCTTTGCCCGACATCTTCCTGGAATTGTTCCTCGGCGTGCAGTTCAGCACGCCGGTACCGCTGGCCCAGTCCGGTGCGGCGCTCTATGGGTTCAAGGGGTTGTTTGTCATGAACGGCGAGCGTGCCATCGCGGACGATCCGCCCGATCGCATTCAGGCGGAGCTTGACTGGTGGAACCAGAGCCCCGGTGAGAAATACCGACCGGAGCTCGGGCAGTATGCACTGGGTGTGGGGGTCGTGCTCGGCACCATGCCGGATGCCTCCTTCTGTTTTTCCGCCTCCGGCATGCTGGTGGTCGCCTTCCCTGATCCGGAAGTCATTCTGGGTGTGGACGTCGAGATCATCTCGGTGCCGGACACGCAGGCCAGTGAAGGGCGCAAGCAGCGCAGCACCATTACCGGCCTGATCGTGATCGATGATGAAGCGGTGACTGTTGCGGTGTCGGCAACCTACGAGATTCCCAAGGTGCTGAGTCTGAAGGTGCCATTCGGCGCCTACTTTCCGTATTCATTGCAAGGCACCTATGTGCGTATAGGCTCGGATGGATTTGCCGGCCGCTCGGGCGAGCCGGTAACCCTGACCTTGCTGCCCGGCACACTGGATGCACAGGCCTGGGCCTATCTGATGATCGAACAGGACGGGCTGCCCAGCCTGGGGGGCGATCCGCGTTTCAGCTTTGATGGTTTTTCCGTGGGCATGGGGGCCGGCTGGAGTATCGAGTGGTCTGCCGGTCCCATCGAGTTGCGCGCCTCGGCCAAGGTACTGGTCGGTTTCGGGACTCGGCCGTTGTTGATCAAGGGTGGTGTCTTCGTGGACGGTGAACTGGACCTGGTTGTCCTGTCCATCAGTGCACGTGGTGAAATCATCCTGACCTATCTCGATGGTGAGGTGTATCTGGAAGGCGAGTTCTGTGGCTCGGTGGACATGTTCTTCTTCTCGCTCGAAGGCTGCGTCGGCGTCAAGTTCGGGGTCGAGCTGCTGCCGGATGATCCGCCGGAACCCGAAGCTCCCATCGTCTCCATCGATCTGACGGATCGACAGGATCGGATCATGGGTGCAGCGACCACGGCCATCACGGCCAGCACGCTGCCGGCCGAGCCGATTTTCAGACTGGTGACCGATGGCAACGGCAATACCAGCAACGAAGGTGTTGCTCCGGCGGACAATCAGACGGTCTGGGCTGATACCGCCCCGATTCTCAATTTCCGACAGCATGCCTCGATGGGCATGCCATCCGGTGATCGCATTGCGCCTGTTGCTTCCGGAGGCTCGTCACTCTGGTCCGGATCAAACCGCCTGAAATACGCCTACCGGATCGATCAGATCGTTCTGCGCAAACGCGGGGGTGGTGATGTCGGCGATCCGGCAAAGGCGATTCAGACGGTATGGATGTCATCACCGGTCAAGCTGCCTGACAGTTCCGGGGTGAACAATCCGGCCAGTTCCGAGCACGAAGGGCCGAGACTGAAACTGCTCGACTGGGATCCCTGGACCTGGGTGGAGAACACGGACAGTGGTGGAGAAGGAACGGGCGGTGATCCGGTGGATGAAATCGAAGATCTGTGCGAGCCCCTGCCAGAGCCTCGTCGAGCGTGTATCTACGGTCGGGCAGCGCGCGGAGTGAGCCTGTATCAGGTACGTTTCCGAGCCGAGTCAGCCGCATCGCCACCGTATCCGAGCAAGTTCTTCCTGACGGCCGAGCCCGCCGTGACAGTAGGTGATCGACGCTTTGCCGGTGCCGCACTGCAAGCCCTGCTGGCGTCTACAGGGGCAATCGTTCAGCCCGGCGTGGTCGTGGATCTGCCGATGACCATCTCCCTGCGTGGGGAGGTCGTCAAGCGCGGCTACCGCCTGCCCTTTGGGCGTCAGACCCGGGCACAGGGGCTGCGTGACACCCCCTTGCCGTGGCAGGGACAGTTTGATCGTGACATTCTCCAGCCGGAGCTGACATTTCTGGTCTGCGAATCTGCCGGACAGGCCGGAGATACCCGAGTCGAGTGCTTCGATTTCGATGGGGTGAGGCCCGATGGGAAACACCTGAACCTGGTGCTGGAATCGCTGACCATTCGTGCTCTGGATCAGCAGAAACCCTTTGCAGCCGTTGATCGCCTGAACTCCGTGAATACACCGGTGACCCTGGGCAGTGATGGTCGTGCCGATATCAGTTTTCCGCAATCCGGCATCGAGCTCTTTCTCAAGCAACCCTGTGTGCAGGTTGAAGTCTTTTTCTGGAAGCCGTCGAGTAGCCCGATCGAGGTGTCCGCGATTGACACCACAGGCGCTGTTGCCGACACGGCCACCATCTCCATTTCGCCCAATGGTCCGGTCAGCGCACGACTCACGGGTGTGGCCGGCATCGTGCGACTGCGTATCACCGGTGGCAGCGGTGAGTCGCTGTTCTATCGCCTGTGTTGCAGCCTCTCGGATGAACCTGAGACGCCGCCACGTTGCGAGACCTTCAAGGGCGTCAAGCTGCGTGACGATGGTTTTCAGAGTCTGACGCACAACGGCATTCAACTGGGTGTTCTGAAACGCTCGGACACTCTGCGCATGACCGATCGCATCGATCAGTCAGGGCCGACCCCCAGGCTCGGCCGTGACCGCATTCCCGAGTTCCTGTTTCCGCAGGCGGGCATGAGTATTCAATTGCCAGAGGCATGCAGGGAGGTTGAACTGTGGGTGATGCTGGGGGCCACCGAGGTGGTAGCCACCGGATTCGATGCGCGAAACAAGGAGGTGGCACGAGTCCGCTCACCGTCGAAGCAGCAGACCCCCTTGCGTTTGCAGCTGTCTTCGTCTGGCGACCCCATCAAGTCCATAAGGTTGACCGGAGGAGCCGGGGAGGCCAGTTTCTTCCGGCTTTGCTGTCTGAGCACGGTCAGCCGGGAGCACTGCATCAACTTCAAGGGGCTGCGATTGCCGGACAATGTGTCGAGCTTCTCTCACGGCAATGTTGCCTTCAGTGACCTGGGCGAGAGAAACGGTCTGCGTCTGGTGGACCAGGTCGATATCACGACCAGTGAGCCGCAACCGGGTAGCGATGGTGTGCCCGAGTTGCTGGTGCCCAGCGCCGGGCTGAGCATCAAACTGCCACAGGCCGCTGACACGGTGGTGATTCGTGCCATGACCTTCGGTGGCGTCGTGAAGGGAGAGGCCCGCAATGCAACCGGTGCGCGGGTCGATGGCGCGGTGACCAGTGGCGAGAAAGGGGTAGAGCATGAACTGCGCTTCGCCGGTTCCGGCATCGTGTCGATCGAATTGTTCAGCGATGCCGAGGACTCTGTCATTCATGAGATCTGCATGGGAGCGAGTCAGTCACAGGATGATGTCGCACCGATCGGTGAGCAGAATCTGTTGCCGGTCGTATTCGGCAAGCCCGGCCGAGATGAGCGCGGCGATCGCTGGCCGGCACGGGTCATCACATCGCACAAATTGCCGGATGAGCGTCATTGTCACGTGGTGGCCTATCGGGCGGAGGATCCGGCTCGGGCCTATGACTCTTTTGACATGCTTTCACCGCGTGGCGTCGAAGTGACTTTCCTGTCGGCCTGCGGTACGGATCTGGTCGCTGTCGAGAATCGCCTGAACGATCAACAGCTGCGGGACGAGCGCCTCTCTGTGCTGACGGCCGTCTTGCAGGCCGAGGTCACTGAGCGCCGTGACATCATTCTTGAAGCAGACACGATCTACGAAATCGAGATCGGCTGGTCCTGGCAGGCATGGGAAGGCAATGACGATGGTACGGACAGCCCGCCGGCCATTCCGGATGCTGGCAACTGGCAGGCGGCCACAGAGCCGCAGGTATTCGCTTTTGCAACAGCGGGCGATACGCTGGGAGTCGGCAATGAGCAGGATGGTCTGAACGAGCACGTATTCGACGCGCGTGACATGGCTCGCTACATTCATCGGGTGGAGCCCGTGGATGGGCGTGTCGTTCACTTCACTGATGATCCACTCTGGGTGCACTTCAATGAAGGTCATGTCTCGCAACTGGCAGAAATATACGGCTACGAACTGGCGCTCGAGGTGCGTAGAACCGATCCGCCGCCTCAGACCACGCCTGCGCTTCTGGCCGAGAAGATGGCGCCGCTGCCAGTGATCGTGAGCTGGCACAACGGACCCACCACATTCAACAGCACTGGAGCCAATCGCATCAATGATGCACTGGTGGCGGCACCTTGCCTGCCGGAGGGGGCGGCCACCGGTGGCGCTTCGATGGCAGCACAGGTGGAACTCGAACCTCGGGCCATGTACGACCTGAATCTGGTTGCCAGGGACAGCAGTGGTCTGTCGATTCTCGTCTCCGGCACCCGCTTCACCACGTCGCGCTACAGCGGACCCGGGCAGATGCTCGCGGACATGGGTTACGATGCTGGCAGCGATGCACCGTTCCCTGCCGAAGAAATCATCATTACAGGTGCGGCACCCTCTCTGAGTGGGGCCATGGAAGAATCGGATGCCGCGCTGGGTGTGCTGTTGGCAGAGCTGGACGCCGATACCTTGCCATTGCCTGCCGATCGCCCCAACAGCTACGTCTTCTGGCGGTTCGATGGCAGCGATTGGGTCATCGATGGTGTTCTCGTGGATGCACTGGAGCCGATGAAACGCGAAGGGGCAGTGATTACCGCTGGCGGTTCGGAGATCGTGTCGCGCCTGCAACTCAGCGGGGGCGTCATTGGTGTGGAGACCTTGCAGGTATACCGTGCCAATACGCAGTGGACCCGTGTCTTTCTGGCACCGACCACGGCGATCAAGCCATCGGGTGAGACACGACTCGAACTCACCTTCTCGACACCGGACGGGGACATCAGTGGTGCTCGGCTGCTGGGTACCGTGCCGCGAATGCTGGCGCTGGAGGGTCTGGTCTGATGCAGCATCATGTCAATCCACTGTTGATGAATGCCCACGCCTTGCCGGTGGATATCCGGGAGCCCCACGCACAGGCGGGCAATCACATACGGGTATCGACGCACCCGCTGCTGGGTTTGCCGATAACACCCTTTGTGGTGTACCGGGCCGTGGTCAACAATCGCAAGACGTTGACCCGGCGACGTACGGCAGCCTATATCGATGACGCCAGTGGACAGGCCTTGTTTCCTCCGTTCAATGTGCAAGTCGGCCAGTCGGTGAGCGTGTATCTGTCACTGGGGCAGAACGAACAGTGCCTCTGGGTCAACCTGTTCGCGCAAGCCGAAAAGGGGGAGTCCCGTGATGATGGTCGTCCAGTGATCATCCGACCCGGTAATGACAGAGACGGGTCACGATCCGGATTTCATGTGGATGCGTTCATGGCCTCGAGCACGGGACGTGGACCGGCAATCATTGGTCGTCGCAGCGAGCTACCCTTCACGTTCTCTGCACCGAATGTCGTTCAGCTTCGCGTATCCGGAGCAGGCACGGTCTTCGGTGTCGAGTGGATAGAAGCGCACGATACTCAGCATCTGGAGTACGAGCCCTACACCGTGATGTGTCTGCCACACAAGGGCGGTGCGCGCTATCTGCCAATCCAGGCGCCAATTGCGCTGGCTGCTGCGCATACTTCGGCACAAGCGCCCAAACGCCTGCCCTTGCAGGAAGCATCTGGCATTCCCGCGCCCGATGCCGCGCCTGTTGCCACCATTGCCCAGGAACTGCAGCGTGTCGCTTCCTTGTCCGGCAAGCTCGATGAAGATCTGGATGCGCTGATCGATGATGTCTCGGTGCCACAGATCGAGCAGACGGTGACCGAACGGGTGACCGATGCCGATGGCAATGTGCTGTTGGATGCCGATGGCAACCCGGCTGGTTCCAGCACGACCCGTCGGCTGCAGCGTGTGTTCGGTGCGCTGGCCGATCCGGGCACCGCCACCGGATTCGGGTACAAGATGCGCGACGATACCTTCGTCGAAGTCGAGGATCGCGTCATCTTCTATCGGGTCTATGGCTTCTTCGAGGATGTTGCCTCGGGCGCCAGTGATGATGTCGGCATGGATCCGCTTCGGCAGGTCTTCGATGCAGCTTTGGGCCAGGTACAGGCAGCTGATCGCAATCTGCGGGGAGATCTTGTTTTCAAGCGCTATTCAGCGCTGGTGGAAAAACTGCCCATCGGCAAGCCTGTCGCCACCTTGACAGAGCCCATCATCAGCAGACCCCGCACCTTTGTCATGCTGCAAACGCATGCGGTGGTGGATCGGCTGGCACCGCTGGAGCAGCCTGAGTCGGTGAACATCACCGGGACGCTGCACAAGGCCTGGTTGCCCGGTCAGCCACCGGATGCCAGGCGAGAAGTGGAACTGCAACTGTCGGGCGTCCGGGTTGCCGGTTTGCTGGCTGCCGCCAAACGCACACCTGCTGGCAGTGGTGTTGTCGAAGGCTTGAACCGCAAGAATGACAAGGGCTTTCATCTGCCGATCGTACTGGCCAGCAATGTCGATGATGAAACCGGACAACCCGTCGATGAGCCGGGTACCGGATTCATTGCCGATCGCAAGGCGGCAGCGCCCGCCATTGACTATGCCGTCGCCCAGCAGGATCGCTTCGGGCGCTGGTCCGAGTGGACACGAACGACTGCCGGGGCAGGGCAGCGACCCAGACCTCCGCGTCCCATCCTGCAGGGTTATTATCGGCAGCCGGATATTGCCGACGCAGCCAGCAGCGGCGGTCGGATCACGGTATTCGTGGCGGTGCCGGACGCTGCGGATCTGGCACCCGGCAGTCTGGAACTGAGCCACGTTCGCCTGTTCATCAGCGATCCTCTGGCGCCATCGACGCAGCATGATCTGGCCGAGGCAGACAAGGTTGCCGTTCCCGGACAGCCAGGTTCCTTTCGGGTCGAGCTGCGTATGGAGGGGCCGGTGCTGGCCCTGCTCGAACAGCGCCGCCTTACCATCAATGCAAGGTGGTTTGACACGGCCAATCGACAATCCGTGCTGTCAGAAGACATCCGTCTGAATCTGGTGGATCCGCGTCCGCCCCTGCAGTTGAGCGTACCGCCGTTTCTTCTCTATTCCGCACGTCCGGATGTCACCGGGCTTGCCTGGATCGAGCATCGCTGGAGCGGACAGTCCGGGGTGAATTACGCCATCTACCATTGCGACGAGAATCGCCTGCGCCTTCACCTGGAGCAGGAGAATGAGACGGCACTGCTGGCACAGATCGATAATGCGCCTGATGCGGCGGTTCGTGCCGGCGTCTATCGTGACAATGCGGCGGCTTTCCCGGATCATCTGTTCGAACGACTCGATGATGTCATGGTGGATTTCGCCGGTAGTGAGACTGGCTTTCGTCATGCCGTGTCCGGTTCGCTGCGCATATTGAGTGCCTACAAGATTGCGGCGGAATCCGAATCCGGAGGCAAACCGGACCTGAGTGAGCTGCCGATCATCCTGTATGGCGTGCCCAACAGCGATCCACCCCAACAACCCACGCTGACGGTACGGCCGGTTGAATCGTTGCCCGCTGAGCCGGATTACGTCGTGCAAGCGAACATCACGGTTCTGGCTGGTGTCACGCCGGCCAGAACCTGGCGACTGCGACGAACCCGTACTGACACGAAGCTGCTTGCCAACATGCCCATCGTTGCCAGCGGCAGCATTGCGGCTGCCGATGCCGAGACGGGTCGGCAGAGTGCCGAATACCGCGATACCGGCCCGGTGCTCGTGGCGAGGACCGCGCAGCTGACACCCTGGACGCGCTATGTCTATCGGGTGGAAGTGCAAGGTGCGCCCGAAGACGGCTCCTCGCCACCGGTTCCGGGACGCTGGAGTGTCGCCTCCGAACCGGTCTCGCTGGTCCTGATTCCGGGCGCTCCACCGGATACACCGGCGCTGGTCAATCTGTCCGGTACGGCAGTGGCTGGCGGCATGACGAATGTCGTGTTGACCTTGTCACACCCGCAACGGCTCTCTGGTGGCATCAGCGGGTACTACTCGGTGCGCGTGGACAGGCGTTTTCCGGAAGGCGTACTGGAATCACTGGGCAGTCATGACATCGTGCAACCGGACGAGCCACTCAGCTTCTCCGGGGTGAAGGACGTGCCCGGTGGCGAAGTCGTGCCCCTGGGAACACTGTATGTCGTGACCCTCAGTGACCCTCTGGGCCGCAGTGCCGAGTCGCTGCATGCGACATTGAGCTGATGCCGACAAAGGAGATGCACCCATGCCTGCGCTGAACCCCACACCGGATACTCTGGGTCTTGCTTCACCGGCACTTGGGCCGTGGTTTCGCCACGACAGCGCAACCTTGCCGGTCCTGGCTCTACCGAATGCCGACTTGTCCGTAACGGTACCCCTGGTGGTGGACATGGAATGGCGTGCCCCGGCCGGAGGGACGCGTTCCTATGCCGTGGCCACCAGCACGCGTCCAGCGATACTGCAGACCCTGCGTGATGCAAACGGCGATGCAGCGTTCAGTGATGACAGTCTGGTCGTTCTGCACACATTGCTGCCCGAAGTGGAGCTGCGACTCTGGACTTTGACGCAGGTGGTGCCACAGCCGGATGGTTCGGCCCTGACGGCTGCCAATACACCGAGTCGGTTGCGGATACGATCCTTTGCCCTGGAAATACCCGATCCCCCCACCGACATGAACAATCTGCGTGAAACCGATCTGGCCAGTGAATTCGATACCGACGCGAAGCGCGCCGAATTCCTGGGTCTGTCTCTTGCCGGCACGCTGGGTAATGGTACGCCGGTGACGGAGCTGTGTCGGCCGGATCATGACAGTGCCATCCTTGTACAGAACCGCACCGGTATTCCTCTCAACAGTGCCAGGCTCTGGTGTTTCGATCACCGTGGAAGAGCGGTCGACCCCGGAGCCGTTGCCTCCATGTGGTCCTTCATGTCAGACCCTGCCAACGCAGCAGTCTGGACCAATCTGGCCACCGAAACCGATGCCAGTCTGTCGCGAACGGCAGCGACGGCGGCTGGACGAATCGCGCACCTGGTCTCGCCCAGTGAAGGGCCGCTGGATTCTGCCATTGCGGCTCGTCTCGCCACATCGGGCCTGACGGCGATTGACAGCAGTAACTCACTGTTCACGATCGGTACCAGCCCCGGCTTGCAGTTGAGTACGGCCCCGGCAACCGATCTGGTGCCGATTCCCCGGATGGCGCCGTTGCCCAATGGTCCCTATGTGCCTGTTCCTGTCGCACCGGTTGCGGCTTCCGGGGCTCTGTTTTCCGGCTGGACAACTGCAAGTCCGGTCTTTGCTCTGGCACGAGACTATCTACGCATCGCCATGCTGGATGTGGAGAGTCTGGCAGTGGGAGCAGGGCGGGACGACAGCGCGCAGGCCAATCCGATGACCCGGCTTGCCCCGTTGCAGAACAGCGCCGGCAACCCCGTGCTGCTGTCCATGGATGCAATGGCGGGTGCTGTCATGACGACGCTGGCGGGCGGTGCGGCGACAGCCATGGCACCCGTCATGGATACACATGGTGGTGCCTCGTCGCCGGTAGCGTCCGGTAGCGCTGTGCTGCCACTCAGACTGGAATACGAGGTGTTCCCACTGGCGGGGGAGGGCTCGGTCAGCGGTGACACCAGCGAGGGCCAGACTGTGCTGATCGATGTCAGAACGCCGGATGTCAGCAGCGATGGATGGGTCAGGCTCTATACGCATGCGCGGGATGAACTTACCGGCAAGCGAAAACGTCTTGACGGCGGGGCTGCTGCGTTCGATGGCGCTGGACTTGCGCGGGTGATCGTGCCGATACCCGATGGAACGAGCGGCCCGACCGATCCGGGCGGTGACCCCGTGTTCATCAGTTTCGATGCCATGGTGATATCCGGCGGCTCATCGGCCATGTTCATGGACCAGCGGGTCATTCGGCCTGCGGTAGCGGGTGGTTCTCGTCTCGACGCCTCCGCACTGGACGGAAGCGAAAGTCTGTTCGTGTGCGAACGTGCTGCGACTTTCACGACCGGCAGTGCCAGCTGGCAGCCGGGTGATCATGTCATGGTGGTGTCCGGCGATCCCGACACGACACCGCATGCATTGCTGGATACACAGACACTGGCGGCAGCGGACAGGATTGCCGCGACCTTGAGCAATGCGGCAATGGCGGATGACACCTTGATCACGACGTCGCCTGCGTTTACCGATACCCCTGCAGGTACTCTGGCGGAAGTCGGTGGTACGGCAACGCGTGTGCATCGAGCACGCAGTCATCTGACTGATCCCGGTACCCTGGGAGCCGCTGCGCCTTCCATGGAGCGATTCGAACTCGTTGCCAATGATGCAGCGAACCTGATTGCTACGGTGGGTGCCGGAGAATTGCGTGAGCACTATCACGAAGCAGCGCCGCCTCGGCTGGCGCACGCCGGGTTGCCCGCAGCACCGGAGATCGGCTCACTGGGCCTGTCTCTGGCAGGGCCTGCTGCCACAGCCTTGATCCCCTTGATGGATGAGCGGCGTTCGACAGGTCTGGGTGAGTACCTCACGGCGGTGTCTACCCCGATGCCCGTGGCACCCGCTGTCACCGGCACCACACAGTGGTCTGCCGTACTGGAAACCATTGCACACGGAGTCACGGGCGATGCGATCGTGCGTGCCTATGTCACCGCAGCCATGGCCAGTCATACACCGGGACAAAGCTGGGTGGATCTGAAAAATGCCATTGAAGCTGCCACGGGGCAGAACCTGGATCCCTTGATCGATACGGCGACATTCGATGATGATGCCGCGGCCGCCGGTGTCGATCGCTTGATACGGAAAACCGCTGACGGCGTGAACGAATTTGCGCGTGCCGTGACCACTGCCATCGAACGGGCAGAGGACTTTGTCTACATCCAGACGCCTTGCATCGATAACGATGTGGACGGTGATGATCTTGACTGGATTCAGGCGATCAGGAATCGCTGGGCGGAGCGACCGGGCTTGTGCGTCATGCTGATCGTACCGGAGAATTTTCTGCCCGACAGACCAGATCGGCTGAAGGATATCCGCAAGGCTGGCATCAATGCCGCGCTGAAAGAGCTCGCCGATGCCAATGCC
Source organism: Granulosicoccus sp. 3-233 (assembly GCF_052681095.1). Taxonomy (NCBI): domain Bacteria; kingdom Pseudomonadati; phylum Pseudomonadota; class Gammaproteobacteria; order Chromatiales; family Granulosicoccaceae; genus Granulosicoccus; species Granulosicoccus sp. 3-233. Next base: position 554,871 of record NZ_JBQYLE010000003.1, on the reverse strand, counting down.
TCGCGATTGGCATGGGTGACACCGATTGCCGGTCCCGGGCGGCCCTGGCATCTGGCGGCGTCTGCCATTGTCGTGGATGACGTCTGGATGGCATTGGGATCTACTCACTTCTGGCGACGTGGCCTGACGTTTGACAGTTCACTGGCTGCCACGCTGTTTGACGAGAATGTCACCATGGGGCGACCCACAGCCGTGCGTGCCACCCGCCTGCAACTTCTGGCCAACTCGCTGGGACTGGCGGTGAATCTGGTGCCGGATGATCCGGAAGACTGTCTCGAGGCATTGCAACAACTGGCGTCCGGTTCGGGGCTGGGACGTATCAAGCCCAATATCTTCTCGCCCGCAGCCAACGACAGGGACTTGCTGGAACGCTCGATCTGGAATCCCGATGGTCGACCGGGCGCATTCTCCACCTGGTTCGGATTTTTCAATGATCTGATCGATAGCGGAGATGCCGCGGGGATATCCGATGCGATTCGTTGAGGGAGCAGGGGGCGTCGTGCGAACGGGTAGTGCAGACAGGTAGTGCAGTTGGGTAGTGCGGTTGGGTAGTGCGGTTGGGTAGTGCGGTTGGGTAGTGCGGTTGGGTAGTGCGGTTGGGTAGTGCGGTTGGGTGAAACGTTGGATTGTAATATCTGCAGAAATGTCAGATTCTGGAGTGGTTGCCATCGAATCAGGATAGTTTGACGTCGACGCAAGAGGCATGAAGACGATGAGTATTCCTGACAACAAGGCTCGAGATGACAAGCGCAGCAGATTGACGGACAACGCCGACAACGCCGACAACGCCGATAACGCCGATAACGCGAACAGCGTGGATGGAACAGCCAAGTCCGGCAGATCCGACATCAAGAGTGCCGAGAATGAGCACCCGGATGATGAAAAGGATCAGGGCAAGCACAGTGAAAGTGCCTATCCGAACGATGATTACTGGGAAAAGCGGGGAGGCAGGAAATCCGAGGTGTCTCCTGACGAGACACCTGAACCGGACAATGGCTATCGCTGGGAGGACTGACTGGGTCGCACATATTGATGTGGCATAGCGGGCTTTTTTTCCGCTTCAGGCTTCGCTAATGATAGGGTCCGTCTGGCCGATCACTCTCAGCAGATCACCCAGCGAAACCGGTTTGACCAGATGATGATCGAATCCTGCAGCCATTGAGGCACGCTCGTCTGCGGATGCCGCGTGGCCGGAAAGGGCGATATAGCGAGAATGCTGCAGGCCGGGCACCGACTTCATGGCTTTTATCAGATCGAGTCCGCTCATGTCCGGCAGGTTGATGTCCAGCATCACGATTTCCGGACGAGTCGTTTTTGCCAGTTGCAAAGCGGTCTTGCCATCGCCGGCGGTTGACGTGTCAAAGCCCTTCTGATTGAGCAGTCGCTGATAGAGACGGGTCAGATCGGAAGCGTCATCCACCACCAATACCCGAGTTGCTGCGGATGACATTGCGACAGTTGACTCTGTCTCGGGCTGAATGTTCTCAGGTACTACCGTCAAGTCAGAGGGGGCCACGGCCTCTGCAACGGGCAGGAAAGGGGCGACGGCGTCAAGAATGGACTGAGCGTCGATGGGTTTGCTCAGGAAGGCACAGCAGCCGCTGTCGATACAGCGCTTCACGTCGTTCGGCATGACGTTGGCGGTCAGTGCGATGATTGGCTTGTCGAACCCCAGTGCGCGTAGTCGCTGTGCACACTGGTAGCCATCGAGTCGTGGCATGTGCATGTCCAGCAGAACGAGATCGACAGCGGGTTCCGTTCCGCTCATGATCCTTTCTATGTGGTTGATTGCCTCGACACCGTCCTGACTGGTCACCACGCTGGCACCGGCATCCTGCAGGTATTGTGCGATCAGCTGACGAATATCGACGTGATCGTCAACCACCAGAACCCGTGCCCCCTGCCGCAGTGAAACCGGTCCGACAGGCTTGCTCTGCTCTGTACTTCCAGGACTCGCTTCCACCGAAGGCCTTTCTTCCAGAATATCGCAATCGATCGAAAAGGAAAAACAGCTGCCTTTGCCAGGTGTACTCTCGACGGTGATCTTGCCGCCCAGATAGGCCGCCAGTCGCTGACTGATGGCAAGACCCAGACCGGTGCCTCCGAATTGCTGATTGATTGATCCATCTCCCTGACTGAAGGGCTGAAACAGACGGCCCAGTTGTTCACTGGACATGCCGGTACCGGTATCCACGATGGCGCATTTCAATTGCGAGTTCGTGCCGCGAATGAATCGCACCGACAGTTGAACAGAACCGGTTTCGGTAAACTTGATTGCATTGCCGATCAGATTCACCAGAATCTGTTTGAGTCGTTGCGGATCACTTCGGATGACTCCGGGGACGGCACTCAGAAAAATCACTTCGAAGTCGATGCCTTTTTCGGATGCGCGTACCGCCATCATCGAGCGAACATCATCGATGAACTCCTGGATGGAGAAGTCGATCTGCTGGATGTCGAGTTTGCCGGATTCTATCTTCGAAATATCGAGAATGTCGTTGATGATGTCCAGCAGAAACTGACCATTGCGCTTGATGATGTGCAGGTATTCTGTTTGTTCTGCATCATCGGTTCGCATGGCCAGCAGATCGGCATAACCCAGCACAGCACTCATCGGCGTGCGAATCTCGTGACTCATGTGGGCAAGGAAAGCACTCTTTGTCTCGTTTGCGACTTCTGCCTGACGTCGTGCTTCGTGCAAGGCCTCCTGCACTTCGCGTTCCGCTGAAATGTCGGTGAAAGTGCCGATGAACTCGGAGGGGACCGATGTCGTTCCCTGCCTGGTCACGATGGTTCGGCTTTGCAATCTTACCCAGCGACAGACACCATTGCGACACAGGAGCCTGGCGGTGGTGTCGATACGGATGCTGCCATCGTCCTGAATCGCTTGCTGATAGAGTGCTCTGAGTCGCTGTTGATCGTCCGGATGAAACAGGTCGGGTACCTGGTCACAGGAAGGTTCGGGTTCGTCCTCCCAGCCGACCAGTGCCCGAAATTCATTCGAGTACATGATCTGGTTCTTTTCCAGGTCGACATGAATCAGGGCCAGACCAGCTGCCTCTATCGCCAGGTTCAGGCGCTCCTGACTCAGACGAATCAGGCGCTCCTGATTGACACGCTCGCTCACATCAGCGCCCTCGACGAAGATACCGGTTACTCTGCCGGCAACATCGCGAATGGGCTGGTACACGAAATCCAGATAACGTCTTTCAGTCTTGCCGGTAGCGTCGACGGCAAGGTCGATGGGGGCTGACGCTGCCACATAGGCCTCGCCGGACTGATAGACCTCGTCGAGCAGTTCCTTGAAGCCTTGGTCCCGCAGATCGGGGAACAGTTCGCCAACAGTGTCGCCCACTGCCACCTTTCGATGCACCACCTCACGAAAGCGCGTGTTGGCGTAGGTGAAGCGGTGATCGGGTCCTTCCAGTACGCAGATGAAGCCGGGGGCCTGCTCGAACAGGGTGCGCCAGCGCGCATCGGCCTGTTGCAGTTCCTGTTGGGCCCGAACCTGCTGCGTGGTCTCGGTGCAGACAACCAGTACTCCGCCTACCTTGAATGGCGAATCAGGATCGTAGACGGGGCCGTAACTGTAGGTCCAGTACACCTCTTCGAGTCGACCGTAGCGGATGATCGGTACAAGTTGATTTTCATGCCAGGTGGATTCACCACCGGCCATGACCTGTTCGATCTGTGGGCCGATGATCGGCCAGATCTCCTTCCAGGACTCGCGCCCCGGGCTACCGAGTATCGAGGGGTGTTTTTCCGGACCGATACATTCAGAGTAGGCATCGTTGTAGAAACAATAGTGCTCGGGGCCCCAGAAAATGAACATCGGGTGGCGGGTGGTCAGCATGGTGCGCAAGGTGATCTGCAGAGGCACAGGCCAGTCATGAGCATCACCCAGTGGGGTAAGGCTCCAGTCGAGCGATCGCATGCGCGAGCCCATTTCGCCGCCTCCCCGGAGAAAGCCGGGCTGTCGCTCGCGTTTATCGTGATCCAAGGTTGATCCCTGTCGTTTCAATACAGCGTGACTACACACGGTGCGCAGCATCCCAAGTGATCCGACGACCACCACATGCACCATGAGAGGCCATGACAGACGGCATCAGGCCGACTTTATTCGATATTACAAAGCCTATTATCAATGGTCAATAATAGTTGATGAACACTGTGTCAGACAGGCCTGCGCGCGCAGTAAAACGACACTTCAGGTACAGGCAACAGCGGGTCTGGCGGATTCCAGAGAGTCTGATGACAATCGTGTAAATTCGCCGGCGAGATAGGCCTGTTTGAGCGCATGACGCCTGATCTTGCCGCTGGTGGTTCTGGATATGATGCCACGCTCGACGATGACGATATCAGCAACTGCCAGTCCAAGTCGTTGGCGTATCGCTGCTCGTAGCTGGTGTTGAATCGTGTCCATGGCAAGCACCGATCGGTTTTCTGCAACCAGCACGAGTTGCTCGCTGCCGTCCTGCGGTCTGCCAAAGGCGACGATTCCACCACGACGTATTCCCTCCAGATCTTGCACGCACTCCTCAATGTCATGTGCATGGTAGTTTCGACCGTTGATCACGATGGTTTCCTTGTTTCTCCCTGTGACATGCAGCTCTCCCTGATACAGGAATCCATTGTCTCCGGTGCTCAGCCAACCATCGTGACGGGTTGATGGCTGTGGACCGTCTTCACACCAGAGGCGTCGGGCAACGCCTGGTCCTCTCACCTGTATATCGCCCTCCTTGCCATCCGCCAGCTCGGTGTTGTCGGAGGAGACGATACGGATAGCGGTATCCTTGATCGCTCGTCCCGAGGAAACCGCCGTGGTGCCGTCACCATTGGCAGAACGGGCGCGCTGCAGAATGACTCCACGCTGTGGCGCTGATATGGCAACTGCCACGGTGGCCTCGGCCAATCCATAGCTTGGTACAAAGGCCTTCCTGTTGAAGCCTGCCGGTTCCAGTTGTCGCGCAAAATGTTCCAGCACCTCCGGCAAGACAGGTTCGCCCCCACACCCGGCCACTCGCCATGCAGACAGGTTCCAGTCCCGGCATTGCGCTTTCTTCACAGATCTCGCCGCCATCTCATAGGCGAAGTTGGGTGCATAGGAGATCGTCGCTTCAGTCTGACTCATCAACTCCAGCCAGCGTCGCGGTTGCCTTGCGAATTCCATGGGAGGCAGATACCAGGTGGATGCCTGAATCAGCACGGGGGCGATCAGAAACCCCATCAAGCCCATGTCATGATGAAAGGGCAGCCAGCTCAAGCCACGATCATGCACTGGATCGATCGCCAGTGCCTGCTCGATGGCCCGTGCATTGCTGATGACGTTGCCATGAGTCAGCTCGACCCCCTTCGGAGAGCCGGTACTGCCAGAGGTGAACTGGATCAGTGCCGTACTGGAGGTGGTTGGTCTGCCCAGTTCCCCGGTTTCTTCACCGGCCTGTAGCTCCGACCAGGGGACAAGGCTTCCCGGTGGGTGGTTGGCCTGCAGACGCTGGTGCAGGGAATCTGTGGTCAGTATGCGTCTGGCGCCGCAGACTCTGCGTATGCGTTCAATGTCGGTACTGTAGGCCGTCAGATCTGCCGTCAGGCCAGGCGGAGGCACCGGTACAGCCACCAGACCCGCACGAATCACTGCCAGGAACAGTAGCAGGAAGGTTCTCTGGTCCGGTACGGCAATGACAAGTCTGTCACCTGGTGCATCTTCCGGCAAGCGAAGTTTGCGAGCAAGACGTCTGACATCCGAGCGCAGCGCCAGGTGGCTGATCGTCGAATCTGGCTGCGAACGTGAGGTGAAATGGAATCCGCGTTCGGCTTCGCACAGGGCGTCGATGGCATCGGCCAGGGTATCCATCGGCATCTCCTAGCTCATTTCCGAAAAACGATGCAGTGCTGCCTTGCCATGGGTCTCCCATCGCTCCCGGGTCAGGGCGTAGGTGATGTAATCCCAGTATTTTCCCTGAAAGAACTGGTGCTGCGTCAAGCGGCCCTCTTCCTCGAAGTAGGTACCTGCACCCGAGGAAAACTGTGCTGCACAGAACTCTGGTGTCTCGGCGTAGACCTTGCGAAAGTTCCAGTTCTGCAGCAGATAGTCAACGAACAGCAGTATGCCTTCCATCGGCCACACCTTGCGGTGATAGTCATTGTCGACCAGGGCAGCCAGATAGACAGTGCCATTGGCCATATCGGCATTGTAGGCCACGACCAGACCGGCGCGTTGTCGCGGCTCAGGAGTTTCAATGACGAACTGAGCCTGTACGCCATTCCACAGATCCGTGACGAAACGCTCCGGACTGGGGGTGGTACCCCGGTAGCGCCAGCGTGCGTTGTTCTCGGCTGACAGGCTCAGATTGTAGAAATACCCGTAGTCATTCTGGGCAAGTGGCCGTAGCCGTGCGTATTTTCCCTGCAGAATGACGCCCTGCGGATCATTGTCCAGTTGTACCGTGTGATTCTTGCTGGAAGCCAGGTGAAGGTTCGGTGCTTGTCCGGTCATGTTCGTTCTCCCTGATTGTTCACAGCGACGTTCTGTAACCACTTCTGATAGGCGACGCGAGTGTCAAGCAATGTGGTATCGAATTCGTTCAGGTCGATTGGCAGCCCTGAGGCTTGCAGATGGGACACGTACCTGAGCACGGTCAGAGAATCCGCCCCGGCGTCATCAACCAGATGATCGCCGGGTTGAACTCTGACATCGAACCCGTCACTCGAGATTGCCTGTGAGATTCTGGCGCAGAAGCTGTCCAGCGACTCGATGGCATTGATGGTCTGATTCGGTGTCATGGCAGAGTCTCTCAGTAGAATCTGACGTCGACATTGAGCGCATCCTCGACGCGCTCGATATCATTGAAGATCTCCGCGCCGGCTGGTCCGCCGGAATGATGACCAACGGCAATACCATGCCAGCCCTGCGTCGAGTTGTAGCCAATACGCCAGGTGGGGGCGCCGCTGTCACCACCGATGGCCGTGTAGGTTGCTTCATTGGTATTCAGAACCGTGAATACATCTGCGGAACCTGACTGACGGGTGAAAGCATTGGCAACGTTGACGGCATTGACAGAGCCGCAGTTCTTCCAGCCGCTGCCGCCCACCTGATTGCCCGGGCTGAACTGTCCTCCGCTGCACACCACACTGCCGATGACGACCGTGCCATCCACTGCGCCAACGCGCGCCTGTTCAGCATCGGTGAAGACACCGGCATTGGCGTTATCGTAGGCATACAGCGAAGGCATGGAAAAGATGTTGCTTTCCAACGGGGCGCGAAGCGCATCGACTTCACCCGAGCCTGTGCGAGCACCCGTGAACAGATTGAGGACGGGAAACACCCAGGTGGTTTGATCCGAGGTTCCGATCAGGCGAGACGCACCGGTGCTGGTGCTGCCTTGAAAGAAGTCTGCACCCGGTCCACCGAATGTGCCGTTGACATCGGAAACACAGTGTCCAGCCGTGATGGTCACCATTTCACCGGTGGTTCGATCCTGTGCTTTCCAGTTCGATGTACAGCTACCTCCGGCAGCATTGGTGATGCGTACACCGGCTCGCATGGGGGTCGCCGTATCACTGCGATTTTCCACTTCATTGAGTGGCTTGTCGACGATGTCCACATCGCCAAACAGCTGCTGTATGGTCTCGAGCTTGTTGGGGTCGAGTTTGACGACACCGATCTTGAGGCGGTTGCTGATGATATCGATGGCAACCTGCGACACCACGATGCCTTTGCTGGTGAGTTCGCCGCTCATGTCGACCACACGATTCTTGTCATTCTCCAGCTCGCCCATGGAACGCTTTGCCTGGAATGCCTGCACGCGATCCGGAAGCCGGACTTTCTGTCGCAACTCCTCGACTTTTTTCTCGGCGTTGAAGGTAAAACCGATGTTGATGATGTTTCGGGTACTGATGTAGATGCCGGCAAAATCCGGATCTTCACTCAATGCTGGTGCCAGCGCTATCGCGTCTTCCTGGAGTACCAGTCGGATTTTCAAGGCTTCCACTTCTTCGGGGGTGGCATGATGACCGCCGGTCAACGGTCCTGCCAGCGCATTGAATCGCTCGGGGTTTTCCAGTAGCTGTGCCACATAGCGACGATCACTTCTGAAGCCAAGGCCCTCTCTTGCCGCCACGGCCTGGTCCAGCGCTCTGGGCGTTGCCTTGGTTGGCTTGGCCGGTTGCAGTGTCTCCTCGAGACTCGAAATCATCTTGTCGACATCGTCCGCCGCGACGTTGGCGGCAGCCAGGACGCCGGCTACCAGAACCGACAGACGACTTCGCGTGTGGGTAAGTCCGGATGTTGCTTGTTGACGTTTCATCAATACTCTCCTTGTTTTCACTGGAATGCCATTCGGTGACATGCCTGCATTCAATCAGTCGTTGCAACCTGTAGATTGCGCGGTATTCATGCAGTATGGGCGCCGATTGCGAGTTTCTCTGTTACTGTTAAGACCCGTGCTGGGCTTGCAGTGGCAACAGGATTGACGAGGCGGCTTTTGAATTCCACTTGACTTTAGTCGAGTGCAGGCAGGCAGGGTGCAATGCGCTATACAAACGCATGAATAGTGCCTGCATTTCAGCCAAAAGGGCAGGGCGCTGTCGGTAGCCTGTAACTGTTCTTCGCCGCAGTGGGTGCTTTCCGACAGACAAGGACCAGTATGCTGCAAGTGCGCTGGAAGTCAGTCTGTATCTCTGATAATGCAACTACTGAACGTATGACGTGCAGCCGTGCAGCGTGCAGCCGTGCAGCGTGCAGCCGTGCAGCGTGCGGGGCGTGCGGGGCGTGCGGGGCGTGCGGGGCGTGCGGGGCGTGCGGGGCGTGTCGGATGCTGAGGAGTTGTTCTCGTTGCATCTGAGTGCCGAGCCCGCGAAAGCCTGGTGCACATGAGCAGTGTCAGGAAGTCCTGATGTGCCAGATCGGTGGTGATGCTGTCGTTCGAAAGAGGGGGCTTACCTGGTGGGTAGGGGCAGCTGCTGCCCGGGTGCTGCGTCCTTGTCAGCAGGCAGTTGCCCCATTGCATGGCAAGGGCGGCCCGGGCAGCTTCGATCAGGCTTGAACCCGGACAGCTCAGCTCATGATGTTGATGAGTTGTCCGGATCGATTCTGGCCGGCAGTGAAATCAACCCCGTTGGCTTCCAGCTCGCTATCCACAAAGGACTTGATTTCATCGGATGTAGCTCCTGCTTCCTGCAGTTCCCCAACGGCTGCGAACAGAGAGTCCCGTGTTTCGGGTGGCAGAGCGCTGCCAGGGTTGTCAACGGCAGAAGCAGGCGAGGGAGGACTATCTCCTCCGACACCTGGAGGTGGCAGTGGGCGTGATTGGGACTGAGTCTGCGACAGGCTGGCAGATGTCAGATCAGCGTAGAGACTTACGGTCATTCAAGGGCTCCTGGAAATGTCATCGGCTGTAACGACGTCGGTAGGTCTCATCTTGAGCACGACATCAGTGACGGGATGGCCAACCGACCTGACAAGCGCACTGGGACTGGCCCAGCCACCTCCGGATTAGTGCTGTGACCAAGCGGATGTAATGGATGCCCGTGTTTACCCCCTGTACAGGGGGCAGAGCAGGTCTAAACTAGCAGCCTTGATTCCACCACAAGTTGAGCGAGTTGCCATGAGTGAAAGCGTACCCTTGACCATTGACGGCAAGACCATCGAGCTGCCCGTCGTAACCGGCAGTGAAGATGAAAAGGCACTGGACATCAGCAAGTTGCGTGATGCCACCGGTTACATTACGCTCGATCAGGGCTATGGCAATACCGGTAGCTGCACCAGCGCCATTACCTATATCGATGGCGATGCGGGCATATTGCGCTATCGGGGAATTCCCATCGAGCAGTTCGAAGAGGCGCCCAACTTCATTGAAGTCTGCTGGCTGCTGATATTCGGCAATCTGCCTTCCGCCGAGGAATACGGCGACTTCAGCGAGCGTCTGACCAAGCATGCCATGCTGAATGAATCCATGAAATATCACTTTCAGGGGTTTCCCAACCAGGCACCGCCAATGGCCATCCTGTCGGCCATGATCAATGCCCTGTCCTGTTTTCATCCCGACATGATCGAGATGGACAGCGATGATCGTTTCATCACCGCCGCGGCCAGACTGATCAGCAAGATCAGAACCATCGCTGCCTTCGCCCATCGCAGTTCCATCGGCAGAACCTACAACTATCCCAACCCCAATCTGCTCTATGTCGAGAACTTCATGCACATGCTGTTCTCGGAGCCGCATGCCCCGCATGAGACAGACGATATCGTGCGTCTGGCATTCAATCTGGTGCTGATTCTGCACGCCGATCACGAGCAGAACTGCAGTACCTCGACGGTGCGTCTGGTAGGTAGCAGTGGTGCCAATCTGTTTGCCTCCTGTGCTGCCGGTGTGTGTGCCTTGTGGGGACCACTGCATGGTGGAGCTAACGTGGCGGTGCTGGAAATGCTGGAACAGATTCACAAGGGAGATCTGTCCGTCGAGGAGTACATGCGTCAGGCCAAGGACAAGAACAGCGGAATCCGCCTGATGGGATTCGGGCATCGCGTTTACAAGAGTTTCGATCCACGTGCGCAGATGCTGCAACGGGTTGCCGAGAAACTGCTAGCGCACCTGAACATCAATGATCCGCTACTGGAGATCGGCAGACGCCTGGAAGAAATAGCACTCAACGATTCGTATTTCGTTGAACGCAAGCTCTATCCGAATGTGGATTTCTACAGTGGCATCATTCTGCGAGCACTGGGCATTCCCACCAACATGTTCACCGTGGTCTTTGCCATGGGGCGCATGCCGGGCTGGATCGCCCACTGGCGCGAACAGAATCTGCAGGGGTCACGTATCGGTCGACCCCGTCAGATCTACACCGGCCCCGAAATGAACGACTATGTTCCCCGGGTTCAGCGCGGCTGGGTATCCGATTCCGCGGCCGATATCATTCCGGGTCGTCCACGTCCTACCTTCGATCTCTGAACACGCACTGACTGGCGTTCTGCACTCGCGTCCTGTGCAGAACGCCAGTCACAGGCCTGGCTGCGATCAGTCTGGGTGCAACCAGTCTGGATGAAGCGGTGGTTTCACGCTACCATCACGGCAGTGGCCTCAGAGCCCGGTAACTGGAGAATGCGAGCATGTCCCCCGACATCAAGATCGATGCATGGCTGACCGATATGGACGGTGTTCTGGTCAGAGAAGGCGATGCCATACCTGGCGCCGCGCAATTTCTTGCTCGCCTGATAGAGAAGAAGCGCAAGTTTCTGGTGCTGACCAACAATTCGATCTTCACGCCTCGGGATCTTGCTGCCAGATTGGCCAATTCAGGTCTGGAGGTGCCGGAGGATCGCATCTGGACATCGGCCATTGCCACCGCGCAGTTTCTTGACGATCAGGCGCCGAATGCATCGGCCTTTGTCATCGGTGAAGCCGGGCTGACCACTGCACTGCATGAAATCGGTTATACCATGACCAGCACCCAGCCCGATTTTGTCGTGCTGGGTGAGACGAGAACCTATTCGTTCGAGTCGATCACCACTGCCATTCGTCTGGTGGAGAAAGGGGCCCGTTTCATTGCCACCAATCCCGATGTAACCGGTCCATCACCGGAAGGTCCCTTGCCGGCAACGGGCTCGGTGGCCGCACTCATCACCAAGGCGACCGGGGTCAGTCCCTACTTCGTGGGCAAGCCCAATCCCATGATGTTTCGCAGCGCGATGAACAAGATCGAAGCTCATTCCGAAGCCACTGCGATGATTGGTGATCGCATGGACACGGACGTCATTGCCGGCATCGAAGCCGGTCTCGAGACCTTTCTGGTCCTGACCGGCTCCACTCGGGAGTCCGAAATCGCACGCTTTCCCTTCCGTCCCCGACATGTGGTCGATTCCATTGCGGACATCGTTGACCATGTCTGAGAGAACTGCCCGTCGGAGCAGTTCTCGTCAGGGGCTGGGATACCTCTCAGTTACCGCCGAGGGCTTGCTGCAATGACTGATAGGCAGGCTTGATCGCATAGTCACGGTCAAGGTAAAGCGGTGATTGCAGGGTTCTGAATGAATAGCGATCGGTGAATCCCCAGGTCTGCACGACCGTGCAGCGTGGCTGTGCCAGACAGACGTCCACAATGCCCTTGTAGACATCGGCCTGCCTCTGTTCACTGTGGTCGTCGACAATGGCAACATCCAGCTCGGTGACATGAACATCGAGACCGCGTTCTGCAATTGCCGCCATGTTGGCCGCAAGCTCGTCGAACTGGTCGTAGCTCGAGAAGACATGCAGCTGGAAACCGACAGCATCCACGGGCACATCGCGCGCCTGCAGTCTGTCCAGCAGGCTCAACAGGTCGTCGAACTTCTGTCCGGAAAAACCGATGTCGTATTCGTTGAGTACCAGTACTGCCGTCGGGTCCAGCTCGCGAGCCTGGGCGAAGGCGATATCCATGTATTGTTCTCCCATCGCCTTCAGCCACAGCGAGTCTCGCAGCCCACCGTCATCGGAAATGGGTTCGTTGATCACATCCCAGTAGGTAACCGCATCGCTGTAGCGATTCATGACGCGGGTGATGAATTCGCGCATGTGCACCTCGCGGTCCGCCAATTCTGTCTCTTCGACCCAATCAGGCAGGCTGCGATGCCAGACCAGAGGATGACCACGCACTTGCATGCCGTTTGCCTGGGCAAAACTGACGAGATTGTCCATGTCGGCGAATTCGAATCGCCCCGGCAGGGGGTTGATGGCGACCCATTTCATGGAGCTCTCCGGTGTCATCACACCGAACTCGCTGCCCGCAATGGATTCATAGAGCGCGCCATCGGCCTGCATGTAGAACACGGGAGAGATGGCGCTGCCGAACTGGATACCGGAACCCGCGGCAATCGTGTCCAGCCGCTCGCCACTGCGTTCGAATTCGGCAGGGTCGAGCACATCCAGTACGATCTGGTCGAGCCCGGTCAGGGAGGGGTCCTCGGCATCACGAGTCAAGACATCGATGGTGAGCGTGCCAGCGGATTCCGGTACGGCATGCAATATCTGCCATTCCGGCGTCCGTGCATCCGGTGTAAGAATCGCGTTTGCCGGCGGATCCACCAGTTCGATACTCGGCGTTGTGCCGTTGCGATCGGTGCCGATGATGAAAACCGACACCGGATCGCCGGCTCGGACGGTATAGCGGGCGATGGGCTGAATCGATGGGGCGATATTCGGCACGCTGGCAGGGTCCGAAGGCGGATCGACGGCAATCAGAATCGCCTGCGAACTGCGATACTCACTGTCCTGCGGGTCAACGGCCACCACGACAAATTTCGTGATGCCGATATCGGCCTGGTAGGTTTGCCACCGCAGACTCTTGGTGCCATCGAAATTGTCATCGAAGGTCGCGCCCTCCGGCAGGCCCTGCGAGAACATGCCAGGCAATTCGCCTTCGGGATCCCGCGGTACATAGCGAATTTCCAGCAGCTGGCCCGCTTCTACCCGCACATTGGACAGACCTTCGAAAAACGGGGCGCCATTACTGGCAGGATCCACGCCGGCGGGAACGGTGATGTCCGGCTCGGGCAAGCCGGCGGCAAAATCCGCTTCCGTCAGCTCAGCGACAACTTCATTCTCGATTCGTGGCCCGGTGTCGCGCACCAGGGCATAGTCCGTGACCGTATGAAATACCGGATCGAACGCCACCGGTTCGTCATCGGAAGATGGTGCTTCCGTCAACGGCGGGTTGGGGAGCGGTTCCAGCACGACAGGAACATCCGAGCCATCCGGCCCACCGGCGTCTGGCTCATTATTGTCTCCACCGCTGCTGCAGCTGGAAAGCACACCAACCAGAAGGCTGATCAATAGTGCCGGACGTCGGTGAGGACGGCCGGAAGAGGTGTATACAGGGGACATTTGCAGGCGCGTTCAGTTGCGATCGGGCATTGTAGCGGAACACCGGTAAGGGGTTGTGGCGCTTGTATTGTCAGTTGGCAAGAACGCGATAAGGTTCCGGGTTTCAGCCCCCTCGTTGCACCGTTGGGCTGTCGCGGAGGGGCTGAACAATGCCGAGTCCGCTGGCCCGGGCGAGGTAGGTCGGACCATGGATCGTGCGCTGACCCCAGTCACTCGCCAGGCAAGAATGATCTCCCTTATGATGCGGTTGCGGTTGCGGTTGCGGTTGCGGGTGCGGGTGCGGGTGCGGGTGCGGGTGCGGGTGCGGGTGCGGGTGCGGCTGCGGGTGCGGCTGCGACCGGGAGGTGCATGTTTTTCCGCGTCATGAGACTCTATTGCTGGTGTGGCAGTATGGCGGCGCCTGGCCTGCAGACCCTCATTCGAGGGCCGGCCCGGTTGAGTCAACGGTTCGTCGCTATCTGTATCATCATCAACCGAACGTATGGCAAGAGCTCGAGCTGTTGCCTGTGAAGAGTCATGGAAATCATCAACTGCCCTCAATGCGCCCGGGTCGTCTATTTCGACAATGCTGTCTGCCTGGGCTGTGGCACCAGGCTGGCATTCGATCCGGCGTCTCGCTCCATGGTCAGAGCCGGTGTCGATGCCACGCTGTGCAGAAATGCGTCCAATCACGATGCCTGCAACTGGACCGCTTTGCCCGACAAGGCATTCTGTCTGGCCTGCAACGCCAATGAAACCATTCCTGACTTGTCTGCGCCGGGTCATCTGGATCAGTGGCGTGCCATGGAAGCGGCGAAGCGACGCCTGTTCTATTCATTATGCGAGCTGGGACTGGCGACGGTCAGCAGTCAACCCTTCCCGCAACGCGTACCGCCACTGCGTTTCCGGTTTCTCGGGGCCACGGCCGACAAGCCGGTGACTACGGGGCATGAGGATGGATTGATCACCATCGATATTGCCGAGGCTGAGGATGCGGAACGCGAACGTCGGCGCAATGCTTTGGGTGAGGATTATCGAACGCCGCTGGGGCATTTGCGACATGAGACCGGGCACTATTTCTGGCTGCTGCTGGTGGACAGTGTCGGTGGCCACGATGACTTTCGAGCAGTCTTCGGTGACGAGAGGCAGGATTATGGTGAGGCACTGAGAAGACACTATGACAAGGGGCCGGAAGCCAACTGGCAATCCCGTTTCATCAGTGCCTATGCATCGGCTCATCCGCATGAGGATTGGGCAGAGACCTTTGCCCACTATCTGCATATTCACGACACATTGACGACCGCTCAGGAAATCGGTTTCATGCCCAGACAGCAGCTGGACGGGAAGAGCATGGTCGAGGCGTGGATTCCGCTGAGCGTGCGACTGAATCAACTCAATCGCAGCATGGGTCACCGGGATCTGTATCCCTTTGTGCTGACCAAACCGGTACGCGACAAGCTCGTTTTCCTGCACGAGGCCATCCACCGGTCTGACTGAGGCGCTGCTGAAACGCAAGACGGGGCCTGAAGGCCCCGTCCAGTTCCCTTGTCAGGGCTTGTCCTGCATCAGCGTTTACTGCAGGGAGTCGGTTCCCAGTGCGACACCTTCACGACGTGGGTCGGCACCGCCAGCCCAGGTTCCCTCGCCGGGATGGCTGGCCAGCAAACCGTCAGTACCATCTTCACGCGTGCCGTTGAAAACGAATCCCTGCAGTCCGCTGGTGGCAGCGCGGGGGTCGTCTACCGTGTGTCCGAGTGCTTCCAGACCGGCTCTGATCTGATCGACGTCGACACCGCCCGCTTCAAGCCGGACATTGGTCGAGTTGCCAGCACCGAAGTTGGGCAGATTGATCGCCTGCTGGATATCCAGATCCCAGTCGATGACACCGATCAATGTCTTGGTGACGTACTGGATGATGGCACTGCCGCCCGGAGACCCGATGACCATTTCGATTTCTTCGGTGCTGTCGTTCAGCACGATGGTGGGAGCCATGGAACTGCGCGGTCGCTTGCCGGCCTCGACACGGTTGGCAATCGGATTGCCGTCGGCATCTGTCGGGCTGAACGAGAAATCGGTCAGTTCGTTGTTCAGCAGGTAGCCGTTGACGAATTGCAGACTGCCAAAACCGCTTTCGATGGTTGTGGTCATGGATACCGAGTTGCCTTCAGAGTCGACAATCGAGATATGGCTGGTTGAAGGCAGTTCCAGTGAATTGTCCTGACCCATGGCAACGGTGACACCAGGAGGGAAGCCGGCATCCGGGTTGGGCATGGCGGCAGTGGCTTCGATCAGTGCTGAGCGTGTATCAAGATAAGTGGTGTCGATCAGCCCGTCGACCGGTACGTCGACAAAGTCGCTGTCGGCCATGTAGGCGCCACGATCGGCATAGGCCAGTTTGTAGGCTTCGAGGATCAGATGATTGCCATCGACGCTGTTCGGGCCGAGTGCTGCCAGGTCGAAGCGTTCCAGCATCTTCAACGTCATGCCGACAGTCAGAGCGCCCGAGCTTGGCGGACCCATGCCGCAGACACGGTAGTCGGTGCGATAGACCACACAGACAGGATCACGCTCGATGGCCTGGTAGTTCGCCAGGTCGCTCAATGACAGATCGCCCGGATTGGTCGGATGGTTGTTGACCGCGGCAACCATGGCCTCGGCCAGAGCACCGTTGTAGAAGGCATCCGCACCGTTTTCGGCGATGGTGCGCAGGGATGCGGCAAATTCCGGGTTGGTCTGGATGGTGCCGGCAGGTTTGGCAGTGCCGTCTTCCTGCAGGAAGTAGGCTGCGGCGGCGGGCTGCGCGGCCAGACGTTCAGCGGCACCTTCGACGCTGGTACTCATGCGAGGGGAGATCTCGAAGCCGTCTTCACTGAGCTCGATGGCTCTGTCGAACAGCTCGGACCATGGCAGGGCACCATGTGCGTCATGCGCCATTTCCAGGCCACGCAGCAGTCCGGGAGTGCCGACAGACAGTCCGCCATCAACCGCTTCTCTGAAGCCCAGGGTATTGCCTTCGTCATCCAGAAAGCGTTCGGGGTTGGTTGCTGCCGGTGCTGTTTCGCGAGCGTCGTAGGTTGTCAGGGATTGCGTGGCCGCATCGTAGTACACGATGAATGCGCCACCGCCGATGCCGGAGGATTGCGGCTCGACCAGATTGAGGACTGCCTGTACGGCAATGGCAGCATCGATTGCCTTGCCGCCATTGGCAAGCACATCAACACCGGCCTGAACAGCAACCGGGTTGGCGGCAGCCACCATGTCGTTGTCGGCGAAACTGATCTCCTTGACCGTATAGCCGGATGGCGGTTCGGGTGGGATGAAGTCACCCGGGTCATTGGGGTCTATGACCGGATCATCGTCGTTGTCATCGCTACAGGCCAGCAGGGTCAGGGAAAGTCCCAGAGCCAGTGCCAGTTTGCTGTACCGCCGGGTCCGGGTGAATCTCTGCCGGCTACTGATGCGCTGCAGCGCATCGGGTTCGGTTTGTGGTAACACTAGAATGTCTCCTGTCTTTTTCATTGAAAACGATCAGACTTGCCAAATCAGTATGCCTGATAGTGCCTGTCCATTGCTTCACTTTTTGCGTCCTGGCCATCCTGTGTCCCCGGGCCTGTCAATGCGCCCCGATGTTGCCACTGCGAGACTCTGCTACGCTCAGGTTCCAGGCGCTTGTGCTGGAATACACGAACGAGGGTCAGAGTGGGGTTGATACAACTATCCGATGTGCTCTGGGTTCAGGAGCTGGATCTGGGGATCTTCGACGTGCGTGGCAGTCTGATCCTGGGCGAAGAGCGTGCGGTGGTCTGGGATTCGCTGTCCCATCCGCGTGATATGCAGGCCTATCTGCCTCTGATCGGAGACCGTGCGGTCACGGTCGTCTACAGCCACGCTGACTGGGATCATGTCTGGGGTACTGCAGGCCTGCCTCGGTTGCCGGCCACGGTCATCAGTCATGCAATCTGTGCGCATCGCTTCGAGACCGATGTACCCGAGCGATTGGCCCGCATGCGGGCGGAAGAGCCGGGCAAGTGGGATGATGTGCAGCTGGTGCCTCCCAATCTGATGATCGAGCAGTCATGCCAGCTGGATCTCGGCAATCTGGTTCTGGAGTTGCATCATTTGCCCGGCCATACGGACGACTGCCTGATAGCACTGCTGCCGGAACACGGTTTCGCACTGATGGGCGACACCATCGAAACGCCGTTTCCAGTCGTCCCGGCAGGCAGTGACCTCCCGCTCTGGATCGAGCAATTGAAGAGATGGGAAAGGGACGTCGCGCTGACACGGGTCATTCCCTGTCACGGCCCCATGGGCGGTCGTGAACTGATCAGTCAGACCATTGAATACCTGCAGCGTTTGTTGCGCGGCGACCCGTTCGAGCTGCCTGCAAGCATGACGCCTTTCTATCAACAGACGCATGAGGCCAATCTGCAATGGCGCAATGCCTGATACCGCTTGTCAGACGATGCCGTAGCAGGATACGCTGATGTTCAGGCAGTCGTTCGAGTGATCAGCCTTGCCTGGCAGAATTCTGTGCCAGCGAGGTCAGAAACAGCTGTGCTCCCCGGCTGACGTTTGCCTGCCAGTGCTCGGCGGCATTCTCGTCAGCCAGGTCCGTGATGAACTTGAAACAGGAGAAGGGCAGGTTCTCCAGTGCGCAGACCTTGGCAATGGCGTAGGCTTCCATGTCGACAGCATCCGATGCGATTTCCGGAGGCGCCATGACGAAACTGTCGCCGGTGCCAAGGCTGTAATTCCCACGGGGCAGGCGGATTTCACTGGCGGGAAGTCGTGTTTCGAGTGGTGTTTCTCCCAGAGCCGCCAGGGGTCTGGCATCCATGTCCCGCTGATGCAGCGTACCGATCTCCAGCAATTCTCCCACGTGGGTGGAATCGAACGCCCCGGCTGTGCCGTAATTGATGATGCCCTCGCAATCATCCTGCAGCGCGGTCTTCAGTGCTGCGTAGCCTGCATTGATCTTGCCGATGCCGGTGTAGACCAGCTTGTAGCCTGGTGGCAATTCATCGGGCAATTCGCTCTCCAGAGCGACCAGTACGTAAATCATGGCATCGGGAATCGTCTGTTGGGTGGGAGGCAGGCTGCAGGCCGTGGTCTTCCATCATCGGCAGCATGGCGTCAAGCGTATCATCGCACCGTTTCCGGAATCCGTCACGATGACCACGGAACCATCCTGCGCAACATCCACATCACGAACCCGACCTTGTCCTTGCAGGTACCGTGCTTCGCCGGTGACTCGCGTCCCATCCAGCTCCAGCCGGACCAGGGCCTGACTGGCCAGACCGCCGATCAGAACGCTGTCCTGCCAATCCGCAAACAGCTCACCGTCATAGAAGGCCATGCCGCTGGGTGCGATCACGGGGTCCCAATAATACAGGGGCTGCTCGAACGTCTCATCTGCGGTGATGCCTTCGCCAATCGGTCGGCCCGAGTATTCCTCGCCGTAGGTCACGACGGGCCAGCCGTAGTTGCGTCCGGCCTCCGGTCGGTTCAGTTCATCCCCGCCACGTGGCCCGTGCTCCACGGTCCACAGCGCTCCATCGGGGCCGAGGGCCGCCGACTGGATGTTACGATGACCATACGACCAGATCTCCGGTTGCCCACCCGCTATCGTCGGGTTACCGGATGCGGCGCCGCCCAGAGGGTCGATGCGCAATACCTTGCCCAGATGAGTGGTGACATCCTGTGCCAGTTGTCGAGGTTCACGCTGAGAGCGCTCACCGGTCGTCACGTACAGGGCTCCGTCCCTGCCGAACACCAGCCGCGAGCCATAATGCGCGGTAGAGGCCCAGGCAGGCTGCTGCTGAAAGATCACGTCGACATCATCGAGCTGGCTATTGTCAGCCGAGAGTACGCCGGTGGCCACGGCAGTAGCGTTCTCACCCTTGCCACGTGGTTCGGCATAGCTCCACCAGACACGCCGCGTCTGTGCAAAGTCATCGGCGACCAGGACATCCAGCAAGCCACCCTGGCCGCGCGCATCGACCTCGGGCACACCCTTGATGGGCGCGGAAAGGGTGCCGTCGACAGATACCAGCCGCAGGGCTCCACCTCGTTCCGTGACCAGCCAGTCACCGTTCGGCAACTGATCGATACCCCAGGGACTGCTCAGCCCCTGCGCGATGGTTTCCTGTTGCAGTTCCACGTCCTGATCAATGATGGGGGCTCGAGTCTGACCGTCGAATGCCGGCCGTTGATCCGGTGAGTTCGGGGGTGTTCGGTTGAAATCCTGAGCGGTTGCAAGCGCAGGGGGCAGGATAAAGGCAAAGGCCAGCATCAGGCGGGTCGGGGTCATGGGTGGCTCCTGTGAATGTCACTCGAATCACCATAGTGGAGCGCAAGGAGCCGGAATGGTTGCCGTTGCAATAGAGTCATGGTGTTTGTCACTGCCTGGACAGGCGGCTGTTGACAGCTGATTCTGCAGTTGTGCTGCGATAGGGGTTGATGTCCAGCCCGCCCCGACGCACATAGCGCGCATGCACGCTCAGTTGGCGAGGTTGGCAGTTCTCGAGGATATCGAGAAAGATCTGCTCGACGCACTGCTCGTGGAAGTCGCCATGCTCGCGGTAGGACACCAGGTATTTCAGCAGGCCTTCCCTGTCGAGGGGGGCGCTCAGGCAATCGATCCGGATGCTGGCCCAGTCGGGTTGGCCGGTAACCGGGCAGTTGGACTTGAGCAAGTGACTGTAGAGCGTCTGCCGAATCACATCGCCAGGCGTTGTCTGCAACAGACGAGGCGCTGGTTCGTAATGCTCGATGGCGACATCCAGCTGGTCCAGACACTCTCCATCAAGCTGCGCAATGCAAGCCTGTTCATCGACCGATCGCATCGATACGCTGACCGGCGCACCGGCAACCTGACTCAGATCTTCCACCATGTGCTGGTGTACCGTCTCGATGGTATCGAAGCGGCTCAGATTGAAGGAGTTCAGGTACAGCTTGAATGACTTCGATTCGATGATGAAGGGCGATTCGCAGGGTACCCGTATTTCTGCCATGGCCACCTGAGGCAGACCCCTGGGGTTGAGCCAGGAAAGTTCGTAGGCATTCCAGATATCACAGCCTTGAAACGGGGCTGTTGCATGCCCCCGAGTCTGCCAGCTGTTGCTGCGCGGAATCGCGAACAGCTGATCGGGATCGTAATGGCACACATACGGCGTGCTCTGTCCCAGTGGGGCGTCTTTCAGATAGTCGTTCATGGTCTGTCGGGGGGGCTTCGAGCGCTGCGGCAGAAATCGGGTCCTACTGTACCGCAGAGCGGCGGGAAGTGGCGGAGAGTCACAGCTGCAGCATTGCCCGGATTCGTGATTGGTCGGTGACTGGTTGTCAATGATGGAAGTCGACACCGGGTTTCACTCGTCGGTGATTCCTGAAACGTCAGGCTGTTTCGACGGCTTGCGAAAACGGTTAGGCTAGGTCGATGGGTACTGGTCTGGCGATAGCGTGTGCCATCAATCGAGACAGAGCTTGTTCATGTCATTCAAGAAAATGATGATCTTCGGCGGAAACGCCAATACGCAATTGACTGGGGAGATTGCAGCCTATCTCCAGCAACCCGTTGGCAAGCTGTCATTGTCGCGGTTCAGTGATGGTGAAACCTCGCTCGAGATTCGGGAGGGCGTGCGCGGTTGTGATGTCTTTGTCGTGCAGTCGGTGTGTGCACCCACCAATGACAATCTGATGGACCTGCTGATCATGGTTGATGCATTCAAGCGCGCATCGGCAGGACGCATCACCGCTGTCATACCCTATTACGGGTATGCGAGGCAGGATCGCCGTGTGCGCTCCGTCAGAGTCCCCATTACCGCAAAGCTGGTTGCCAACATGCTGAGCACGGCCGGTGTTGATCGCGTATTGACGGTGGATGTGCACTCGGAGCAGATCCAGGGATTCTTCGATATTCCCGTCGACAATGTCTATGCTTCACCGCTGCTGCTGCTCGATATCTACCGAAACAAGTACCCGGATCTGATCGTGGTATCACCGGATGTGGGTGGGGTAGTTCGAGCGCGCTCCGTGGCCAAACAGCTTGATGACGCCGAGTTGGCCATCATCGACAAACGCCGTCCACAGGCAAACGAGGCTCAGGTCATGCACATCATCGGAGATGTCGTGGGCAAGACTTGCGTGGTCATCGACGATATGGTCGATACGGCCGGTACCCTGTGCAAGGCGGCTGGCGCACTGAAGGAACACGGTGCCGGAAAGGTCGTCGCCCTGGCAACGCATGCGGTTCTGTCGGGGCCTGCACTGGACAATATCGAAGCGTCGGAGCTGGATGAACTCGTGGTCACCGATACCATTCCACTGAGCCAGCGAGCCGAGAACTGTCACAAGATTCGACGCCTGTCGGTCGCCAGCTTGCTGGCAGAGACGATACGTCGTATCCATCACGATGAGTCGGTCAGCTCGGTATACATGGATTGATGACCAACTGACTGCAATTTTCGCAGGATTTGTCAAACGCCAGTGTGTTCAGATAGTGGTGAGGCAAGGCAGTTGGCGCATGGCCCGGGTAGTGTCCGCCAGCCCTCCGGCTTGTCCGCTACTGATACTGTCAACCGACGAGGAAGTTGCTATGAACGAATACCACGGTAAATGTCTCTGCGGTGCTGTCCAGATCACGGCACAGGCCAGGGGGAATGTCGGCAGTTGTCATTGTTCCGTGTGTCGACGCTGGTGTGGAGGGCCGATGTTCGCGCTGCATGCCGAGGGACAACCGGACATCAGAGGTGAAGAGTCGATCACTCGCTACCGTTCGTCCGATTTCGCGGAGCGCGGATTCTGCAAGCAGTGTGGCACGACCTTGTTCTACCACCTGATCCCCGGGGAATTCAGTGCCGACGGAGCGTACATGTTTGCCGCCGGCATGCTGGACCTGCCCGATGATACAGTCTTCGACAACGAAATATATATCGATTCCCAGCCCGGCTGGTATCGTTTCGATAATGCCGATTCACGGAATCGAATGACTGAACAGGAATTCCTGCAGAGCCTCGGTATTCCAACCTGAGAAGGCAAAGGGGGCAGGGTTGCCAATGCTCGATGTGGCGAACTGTCGGAGCAAGCCGGATTGTGCCAAGAGCATGTGCCTCATGAAGACCACGCAGCAGCGACACGCGCAGCGAATCCAGCGCGTCATCGACCATATTCACGATCATCTGGCCGAGGATATCGACAGTGCCACCGTCGCCGAGGTGGCACATCTGTCAGCCTATCACTGGCACCGCATCTACGTTGCGGTGACCGGTGAAAGTGCTGTGGCCACCTTGCGCCGGGTTCGGCTGCAGAGAACAGCGACCGAATTGCTTCGTGACGATCGTCCGGTGGCCGAGATAGCGGCAGAGTGTGGGTTCGATAATCTGCAGGCGTTCACGCGATTGTTCTCACGGACCTATGGGATGCCACCGGGCAGGTTTCGCCATGGCGGCAAGAGTGGCATTCAACCGCAGCCGTCGTCATCCAGCAATGCGAGGATCGGCGCGGCCGCAGATCGATCCGGTTCCGCTGGTGATGCACCGGAAAGCGAGACCGTTGGGCCGGTAGTCGACGAATCATCTGATGCCCGGTCGGTCACTATTGCCGAGAGAGCCCCCTTGAGGCTCATCGGACTCTGGCACCAGGGTGACTATCACGACATAGGGCGTGTGTTCGAAAAGATCATGGCCGCAGCCGAGATCGAGTCCTGGCCTCGCAGTGAAACCTTTACCGTGGGGGTCTATTTCGACGATCCGGACGTCATCCCGGAGGAGCGATGTCGATCCTTTGCAGGTATTCCCGTACCCGAGGACTTCAGAACGCCTGATGGCTACGAGACGCAGAATGTGCCCGGTGGTCTGCATGCCAGCTGTCTGCATGTCGGTCCCTACGCCATGTTGCCACGCAGCTATCGCTGGCTGTATCGCGAATGGTTGCGTGACGCTGCTCAGGATGCGCGCGATGAGCCTTGTTACGAGGCCTATCTGAATACGCCGTACAACACGCCACCCGCCGAGCTTGAAACCCTGATCTGCATGCCTCTGGAAGAAGCATGATGCCGAGTACGCCGGGGCTGGGATGCCGGATAAGCGAGGCTGCCGGGTCAATCGCTTGAGGCTGCGCCAACGGACAGGCGCACTGCGCGCATGTTGCACCACAGGTGATGCAGTATGGCGGCTGCCGCCAGAGACAGGCCGAACAGGGCGACTCCATGCCAACCGGCCAGACTCATGATCTTGACGCTGGCTGCAGAGCCGATGGCGGCGGCAATGTAGTACGCCAGCATGTACACGGCATTCATGCGGCTCTGTGCGTCAGGGTCGATGGAAAATACCCTGACCTGATTGGGAATCTGTGCACCGAATACACCCAGGTCCAGCAGGATGATGCCCACGACAAGACCGGCAAGATTGTCGCCCCAGACCAGCAGAACCACGAAGGCGGCGGCCACCAGGGACAGGGATGCACTGATGATGCGGGTAGCTCCGAGGCGATCCACCAGGCGTCCGGCGAGCTTGGCGCCGAAGATTCCGGCAAGCCCCACCAGGCCGAACAGGCCTGCCTGTTGCACGGTGTAGTTCATTGGTTCACCGGTGACATGAATGGCCAGTGTCGACCACAGGGCGTTGAATGCAGCAAACCAGAGAGCGCCGGTCAGGGCGCACTCGCGCAACAGGCTGTGCTGGCGCAGTAGCGTGAACAGTGACATTATCAGTGCTGGATAGGGCATGGTCACCCTTGGCTTGTTTGCTGGCAGCCGCCATCGCAGCAGAATGCCGAATATCGCTGCCAGCAGCGCGGCAAACAGGAACACGGCGCGCCAGCCGAAATACTCGGCAATCGTGCCACTGACGGTACGCGACAGCAGGATGCCGATCGTCAGACCGGTCATCAGATTACCCATGATCCTGCCGCGGCTTTCCGGCGGTGACAAGGCCGCTCCCAGCGGGATCAGCTGCTGGGTGATGTTCGCACCGATGCCCACCGCCAACGAAGCCACCAGCAAGACGCCGAAGTTCGGTGAGATCCACACGCTCATCAGGGCCAGGGTCAGGAGAATGGACAGGCTGCTGATCAGATTGCGCCGGCTCATGCTGTCGCCCAGTGGCGAGATGAGCAGAATCGAGATGGCGTAGCCCAGCTGCGTGGCAGAGGGAATCAGTCCCATGGTGCCCTCACTCAGCCCGAAACTCTCACCCATTGAGGGTAGCAGCGGCTGGTTGTAGAACATGTTGGCAGCCGTGGCCGAGATGGCGGTGGCCATCAACAGGACCATGGACGCTGACAAGGGGTTGGTATGCGTGGAGTCAGTCATGTCGCTATCGGTGTTGTCCGGGGTGTCGGCAATGGACACTGCCGGTTTTTCCGTGAGTGTTCATGCGGGTTGGCGCAGGGCCTCGGTCGGCATTCCGTGACCAACTGCGTCTGCTGTGCTTGCAAGATAGGGAGGATTGGGAAATAAGAGAAATGTTATTATCTGATCGTATTGATACGTTTCAGGTATGAATGAGCCAATGGAGATTCGTGTTCTCAAGACCTTTGTCGCAGTGGCTCGGCTGCAGGGTTTCTCCGCGGCTGCGCGCGCGCTCAATACCGTGCAGCCTGCCGTCAGTCGCCAGATCTCCGATCTGGAAGCGGAACTGGGCGTCAGCCTGTTCAGGCGCAGCACTCGTGAAGTCCACATCACGGCTGCGGGTGACATGCTGTTGAAGGAAGCAGAGCAGATCATTGCTCATGAGGAGCGTGCTCGCCAACAGGTGCAGCGTGCCGGGCAGGGCCAGATCGGACGCCTGCGAGTCGGCTTTCTCGGGTCGGCCTGCCAGTCCTTTCTTCCGCGGTTGATTCTCCGCTATTCCGAAGCCTTTCCCGAGGTGCAGGTCAGCCTGCTGGAGATGCGAGCCTTCGAGCAGACGCAAGCCCTGAGCGAGGGGCGTCTGGACATATCGCTGTCGAGAGGGCTGTCGCCGTCAGCCCCGGACAGCATCACCAGTCTGGATCTGTATACGGACCAGCTGATGGCATTCGTTCCGCTCAATCATGCGCTGGCATCGCGTGCGAGCATCTCGCTGGATGAGCTGGCTGATGAGCGTTTCGTGCTCTACAACCGCTCCGGCTCCGCGACCCTGTTCGATCAGACCATCAGTGCCTGCCACAAGGCAGGCTTTTCTCCCGAGATCATTCAGCAAGCGAACACCATGCAGGCCGTACTCACCAGTGTGGCGTCATGCCTGGGCGTCGCCATCGCGCCTGCCTGTATCCGCAAGCTGGACATGACCGGTTGCGGGAGTCTTCGCCTGCAAGACAGGACGGTTTCCATTCCGTTCCAGATGCACTTCCAGTCACCCGGCACTGAGGCGACCACCTCGGCCTTCATTGACCTGGTCAAGGCCGCTCGCAAACAGATTCGTCAGGAAATGAACCCGTCGCGAACCCTGTCCCGAGGCTGAGGCGCATGAAACGACTGTCGCCGGACCGGATCAGTGTGATAGAACGGAGGTTGGCGATTCTCATGAACAATAGCCGGGGTTGACATGCAAGGACATCTGCAAGGCAAGGTTGCAGCCATCACGGGAGCGGCATCGGGGATCGGGCTGGCCTGTGCCGAGGCAATGCTGGAGTCGGGAGCGAAAGTGGCCCTGATCGACCGGGATAGGGCCGCCCTGGACACCCTGCACGACATTCACGGAGATGCCGTGATACCGCTGGTCATCGACCTGCTTGACCCAGGCAGTTGTGCCACCCTGCTGCCGCGTGTACTCGATGCGGCCGGCCGACTGGATATCCTGCACGCCAATGCCGGCCTCTACGTCGGTGGCGATCTGGTCGATGCCGATAACGATGCCATCGACCGGATGCTCAACCTGAACATCAATGTGGTGATGAAGAATGTGCGCGATGTGCTGCCGCACATGATCGAACGTGGCGAGGGCGATATCGTGGTGACCAGTTCGCTGGCAGCCCATTTTCCCACGCCCTGGGAACCGGTCTATGCTTCATCCAAATGGGCTGTGGACTGTTTCGTGCAGACCGTGCGCCGCCAGGTGTTCAAGCACGGCATCCGCGTGGGATCGGTATCCCCCGGACCGGTGATCAGCGCGCTGCTGGCCGACTGGCCGGAGGAAAAACTGCAGGAACTGAAGGACGCCGGCAGCCTGATCGAACCTGCCGAGGTGGCCGATGCCGTGCTGTACATGCTGACCCGACGTCGCGGGGTGACCATTCGCGACATGATCATCATGCCATCGAGTTTCGACTTGTAGAAACTGCCTTGCCTTGCCTTGCCTTGCCTTGCCCGGTGCGGTATTCCCGTGCTGCTCGTGTCATCGGCCAGTCGGAGCTGGCAGGCGCTCTGCAGGATTGTCGGTGTGGGCCTACAGGGATTTTCTCGGCTCGACCACCGCGCTGGCAAATACCAGCCCTGCTATCAGCGACATGAACAGCAGAAAGGACTGCACGCCGATGTTGTCCACCGTCAGGAACTGCTTGCTGGTAACGGCATCATCCAGACCGACGTAGACCTTGCTGCCGGGCACCAGTACCACGATACCGGGCAGCGTCACCAATGCTGCAGGCAGGTTGCGCCAGCGTGCAAACAGATTGGCATAGGCACCCACGGCAAATGCACCAAGAAATGCCCCCAGAGTGGTGCCCCATGCCGTCGTGGCCAGGGTGCTGACGGCATAGGCGAGCACGCCTGCGGCAACGCCCCAGGGAGCGTCGACCAGGCGTGCCTTGAAGACTACCGACAGGCCGCTGGCCAGCAGAAGCACGGCAGGCCAGGCCGTCCACAGGGGGACATGGAAATCATCGACGGGGAGGGTTTCGCCCCAGATCAACACCCCGATGGCCACCCCCAGAACGGTGCCGAAGTACAGCTTGAACAGCACCATCAGCGAATCCATGATGCGGGCGGTGCCGGAAATCAGCTCGCGGGCGGCCAGCTCACGAAAGCCCATGGCCAACGACAGTCCCGGAATGAAGATGATGATGCTGGAGAGCACGACCAGAGGCTGGTTGATGCCGGGATCCAGCCGAGTGAGACCGACGGCAATGATGGCAACCACGGTGGCCGACAGCGGTTCCAGCATGCTGGACACGCTTCGTGACCGGCCTGACCAGGCGACGAAGGCATAAACCAGCATGGAGAGAATGGCCGCCCACATGACATCATTCCAGCTGCCGCGCATCAGCATGGAAAAGGCACTGCCCAGCACGATGTAGGCAAACAGGGTCACCAGCTCAGGGTAGGGGGAGCCGGCATTCTCGATCTCCTTCAGGCCTGTTCTGGCCTCTTCGAGCGTGGATTTTCCGGCCACCAGTTCATTGACCAGGATGTCGGTACGCGCCAGAGACGCCAGATCCAGATCGCCGGGCTTCACCCGCATGGAGTAGTTGTAGACGTCATCATCCGGCGCGCCCTGCACCCACAGACAGTAGGTGAGTGTTGTCGGACTGACCAGAAAATAACCATCAAGATTCAGATGGGCGGCCACGGTTTTCAGATGGGCTTCCAGCCGGAAGGCCGGAGTGCCGTACCTGTGCAGCATTTCGCCAAGCTTGATGACAAACGAGCACTGCTGTTTGAATGTGAGGGCCATGGGGCAGTGATTCGCCTGAGTCGAGAATTCGGTCAATCAATAATCATTCCCGAATCTGCAGCAGGGCCGCGGCCACCGGCCGGTATTCGTTTACCAGCACACTGTAGGTTCGACAGGCTGCTCGTGTGTTCATGACTTCCAGCGAGACGCCGCGCTGCCGCAATTCGGCCATTAGTGAAAAATCGGGGAAGATGTGTTGATGGCCTGAACCGAGCAGAAGAATCTCCGGTCTGTCTGCCTCCGCTTCATCGAAAATCGGATCGAAATGCGCCAGTGTCAGGCTCTTTACTTCCCCGTCGAACCAGTCTTGCACCACGCGAGTGCGGGTTATGATGATATTGCCGGTGTAATCCTGTCCGTTGACGCCAAGCACGCCCTTGCCGTAATTGCTGATCAGGTTTTGATCAGAAGTCTCTAGATGCATTTTCATCTCTGTATAATAAGCGCCCCGGGCCCGGGTGAACACCTGAAGAGCTCAATCACAGGCAGGAGATTTTCTTGAAACCGGTATCCATAGGCCTCTTGGGGCTTGGCACGGTCGGGCAGGGTGTGGCCAACATTCTGCTTCGCAATTCCGCTGAAATCGAACGCCGGACCGGCCGTCCCATTCGCGTGACGCGGGCTGCGGTACGCAATCAGGCCAAGGCCGAGGCTCTGGCGCTGGATATCGATATCACCACCGACGCCGACAGCATCGTCAGCGACCCGGATATCGACATTGTCTGTGAAGCCATGGGAGGCGAGGAGCCAGCGCTGCAGCTGCTGCACAAGGCCATCGCCAATGGCAAGCATGTCGTCACGGCCAACAAGGCGCTGATTGCCGTGCACGGTAACGAACTGCTGGAAGCCGCGCGCGACAGTAATGTCAGCGTCTCCTACGAGTCTGCCGTTGCCGGTGGTATTCCGATCATCAAGGCATTGCGCGAAGGCCTGGCAGCCAATCGCATCCAGTGGCTCGCCGGCATCATCAATGGCACCGGCAATTTCATTCTCAGCGAGATGGCCGAGAAGGGACGCAGCTTTGCCGATGTACTGGCAGAAGCGCAGGCACTGGGTTACGCCGAAGCCGATCCCACCTTCGATGTGGAAGGCATCGATGCCGCCCATAAACTGGCCATCATGGCCTCGGTAGCCTTTGGCATGCCGCTGCAGTTCGATGCCGTCTACACCGAGGGGATCAGTCACGTCACCCGCGAGGATGTCGAGTTTGCCGATGAGCTGGGCTATCGCATCAAGCACCTTGGACTGGCCCGAAAGCGTCAGGATGGTGTGGAACTGCGCGTGCATCCGACGCTGATACCCGAAAAACGCCTGTTGGCCAATGTCAATGGCGTGATGAACGCGGTGCTGGTTCATGGCGATGCGGTCGGACCCACTCTGTATTATGGTGCCGGTGCCGGTTCGGAACCGACAGGCTCGGCCATGGTGGCGGACATCATCGATGCCGTGCGCTGTCTGCATGCAGAGCCTGCACACAGGGTGCCGATGCTGGCATTCCAGGACGACGCCCTGAGCTCGCACGTCATGCTCGACACCCCCGACTATCTGTCGGCCTACTATCTGCGTCTGCATGCCCTGGATCAGCCCGGTGTGCTGGCGACGGTTACCGACATCTTCGGCAAGCTGGGGATCAGTATAGAAGCCATCATGCAGAAGGAGCCGGCGATGGCCGATTCAGGTGAGGCTGCTGATGAGTCCGGCGAGGTACCGATCGTGCCCATCATCCTGCTGACACGACGAGTTCGCGAAGGGTTGATCGAGCAGGCCATTGACCGCATTCAGGCCCTGACCACCATCACGCAGCCAGTGACCCGCATCCGAGTGGAGTCACTGTAATCACGGTTCAGCGAATCATTCTGCCCGTCGATAGTCACACGACCGGCAGAGTCATCCTTTACGCAACATTGCCGGAGTCGCTCCGGCACCAGAGTCTTCCAACATGTCTGCATCATCCAAGCGAGCCGCCCTCTACACCGGTCTGATTGATCGCTACCGGGATCGTCTGCCGGTCAGTGACAGCACCCCCGTGATCTCCCTTTGCGAAGGAGATACACCCTTGATCCGACTCAACAACATTCCTCGTGAGCTGGATATCGACGCCGAGATCTACGTCAAGTACGAAGGCCTCAACCCGACCGCCTCCTTCAAGGACCGCGGCATGACCATGGCCGTCAGCAAGGCCGCCGAAGAAGGCTCCAGGGCCATTGTCTGCGCCTCCACCGGCAATACCTCGGCGGCGGCTGCAGCCTATGCCGCGCGTGCCGGCATGACCGCCTTCGTGCTGATTCCCGAGGGCAAGATTGCCATGGGCAAGCTGGCGCAGGCCATCGCTCACGGTGCCGTGGTGCTGCAGATCAAGGGCAACTTCGATGACGGCATGCGTCTGGTCAAGGAAGTGGCTGGCGAGGCGCCGGTATCCATCGTCAACTCCATCAACCCCTATCGTCTGCAGGGTCAGAAGACAGCGGCCTTCGAAATCGTCGAAGCGCTGGGACGTGCGCCGGACTATCACTGCATCCCGGTGGGCAATGCCGGCAACATTTCCGGTTACTGGATCGGCTTCAGCGAAGCGGTGGGTCAGACCACGGCATCATGCACTCTCTACGAAGGGGCTGAAAACTGCCCGTACCTGCTGGAGGCAATGACCGACAAGCGCCCTGTCATGGTGGGTTACCAGGCCGACGGTGCGGCGCCATTTCTGCGCAATGAACCGGTTACCAGCCCCGAGACCCTGGCGACGGCCATCCGCATCGGCAACCCGCAAAGCTGGGATCTGGCACATGCCGCAGTCAATGAATCCGGTGGCTGGTTCGATGAGGTCAGCGATGAGGAACTGCTGGCAACGCAGGCCATGCTGGCTCGTCGCGAAGGCGTGTTCTGCGAACCGGCCTCGGCGGTATCCCTGTGTGGCACTCTGCGCGATCTGCAGTCCGGCAAGATACCCGCCGGCAGCCTGATCACCTGCACTCTGACCGGGCATGGCCTGAAGGATCCGGATATCGCTATCCGGGGCCGCGAAGCGGTGGAAACCGTGCAGGCCGAACTCGGTGCCGTGAAGGACGCCATTCTGCGCAACATCTGATCGACCCTGCACCTGGCCGCTGTCAGCATGGCGACCAGGTGCAGCAAGTTGACATCGGCGGACTTTCTGATGGCCGGTTGATGCCTGCGTGCCTGGCCTGCCTGGTGCAGGGAAATCGTGTCAGGCCGTGTGGGTCTGCAGCGCAGCTGGGGACTCCACGGGAAAGTCGCCATACTCGCTCAGCAGGTGCAGGTAATGCTCGCGCTTGATGGTGCTGGCACCCATGCTGGCCAGGTGGGGCGTCTCCAGCTGGCAATCGATCAGCTTGTACTGGCCGGATTGTGCCAGGTGCACCAGTGCCACCTTCGAGGCATCGCGTTCCAGCGAGAACATGGATTCTCCGACGAACACGCGTCCCATGCGAATGCCATAGAGTCCGCCAACCAGTCGGTGACCGTTCCACACTTCCAGAGAGTGGGCAACGCCCAGCGTATTCAGCAGGCAATAGGCCTCGATCATCTCCTGCGTGATCCAGGTGCCACTGCTGCCGGGGCGAGGTGCACCACATTGTTTCATGACTTCCCGATAGGCCAGGTTTTCCGTGACTTCCAGGCCGGCGTTGCGCAGGGTCTTGCGCAGACTGCGGGACACACGAATGTCCTCCGGCCATATCACGCATCGCGGGTCCGGTGACCACCAGAGAATCGGTTCGCCTGCTTCATACCAGGGAAAGATCCCCGCCCGATAGGCCGCTTGCAGGCGCCTGGGGCTGAGATTGCCACCGGCCATCAACAACCCGTTCGGCTCCGACAAAGCCGTACAGGTTGATGGGAACGGGGTCACATCGTCATCCGGGGCCAGAAACGGAATCGGCATAGTGGGCCTACAGGGAAAGTGTTTCAGCCTTGAAAGGTAACAAATCGGCGAGTCCACTGCACCTCTGTTCGATGTAAGGCCTTTCCTGCGACAGGAAATCGGCAATGGCATCGCGGAAACCGGGGTGCGCAACATAATGAGCCGAGCGGGTGATGGTCGGCAGGAAGCCGCGGGTGATCTTGTGTTCTCCTTGAGCGCCGGGTTCGAAACGGGCGATGCCATTGGCAATGCAGTATTCGATGCCCTGGTAGTAGCAGGCCTCGAAATGCAGAGAGTGGTAGTCGCGCCGACAACCCCAGTATCGGCCGTAGAGGGTGCTGTCTCCAATGAACATGACCGAACAGGCCACTGGCCATTCCGGTTGTTCGTCCTCGTCATCAAAGGCGAAGACGATCAGCACCTGGTCGCCCATCTTCTTGCCGATGGTTTCGAAAAACGCCAGTGTCAGGGACGGATTGCCCCATTTGCGATCAAAGGTGGACTCGTAGAAGCGATGTACCCAGCGCCACTCTGTCTGAGACAGGCTGCTGCCGAGTCGCTGTTCCAGGCGCAGGCCAGCGTCGCTGACATGGCGCCGCTCGCGTCGCAGGGTCTTGCGTCGCCGGGAGGTGCAAAGGGCGAGAAAGTCGTCGAAGTCGCTGTAGTTGTCGTTCTGCCAGTGATACTGACAATCAATGCGTTTCAGGTGGTCATTGGCCTGCGGGGGCTGTTCACTTTCCCCGGCCGTTTGCGCAGCGTCGTCACCGCTGGTAGCCGGGGCGGTGCCATCCTCGGAAGCCGACTCGGCCTGTTGATCGGTTGCCACCGGCTCCACCGCCGACAGTATGGCGCTCTCGCGCTCGGTCAGGAACAGGTAGTGCACGCTGGAATAACCCTGGGAGTCGGCAAACTGACGGACCGCCCGGGCCATCAGACTGACCGTCTGCTCATAAGGCTGATCGGCTCTGACCAACAGCCGCTGACCGGTTGCCGGAGTGAAGGGAATGCTCGATACCAGCTTCGGGTAGTACTCCATCTGGTGTCGCTCGTAGGCTTCGGCCCAGGCCCAGTCGAACACGAACTCGCCATACGAGTTGGTCTTGACATACGCGGGCACGCCGCCGATCAGTTCGCGCGAGTCCTCATCGCCGTCCCACAGCAGAAAGTAACGTGGATACCAGCCGGTGGATTCGCCCAGACAGCCGGTCTGGTCGAGAGTGTGCAGAAATTCATGGCGCAGAAACGGGTTGCCGTCATCACACAGGGCATTCCAGTGTGCTGCCGGTACCGCTTCCAGAGAATCTCGTACTTCCAGTTGTAGTTGCTGCTTCATCTGCCGAATCTGTGGCCGTGTAAGGAGCATCGCGCCTGCACCTGTCGAGTCGGCATCACGAACCTGCGACTCATGATGGCGGCACGACAGGGCAGAGGGTCATGATGCCTGCAGGGCTTCCAGGTAACGTTCTGCATCGAGGGCGGCCATGCAACCGGTCCCGGCCGAGGTGATGGCCTGACGGTATACGTGATCCATGACGTCTCCGGCAGCAAATACGCCGGGCACGCTGGTTGCGGTGGCATTGCCCTGGCTACCGCTCTGCACGCTCAGATAGCCGCCCTGCATGTCCAGCTGATCGATGAACAGGCTAGTATTGGGGCTGTGACCAATGGCGATGAAGACACCCAGCAGCTCGATCTCTTCCGTGTCACCGGTATCGACGTGTCGAATGCGCATGCCGGTAACGCCGGTCTGATCGCCCAGTACTTCATCCAGGGTGTGGTTCCAGGCAATGCGGATATTGCCATTGCGTTCCTTTTCGAACAGGCGATCCTGCAGAATCTTCTCGGCACGCAGAGAGTCTCGGCGGTGTACCAGAACAACTTCGCTACAGATATTGGACAGGTACAGCGCTTCTTCCACGGCGGTGTTGCCGCCGCCGATGACGGCTACCTTCTTCTGGCGATAGAAAAAACCGTCACAGGTGGCACAGGCCGACACCCCGCGACCCTTGAAGGCCTCTTCCGAGGGCAATCCCAGATACATGGCGCTGGCACCGGTGGCAATGATCAATGCATCGCAGGTATAGCTGCCATTGTCGCCGGTCAGATGCAGTGGGCGTTGTGAAAAGTCGACCGATTGGATGTGATCACTGATCAGCGTCGTTTCGAAGCGTTCAGCATGCTGTTTGAAGCGTTCCATCAGCTCGGGGCCCTGCACCCCCATGGCGTCTGCCGGCCAGTTGTCGACATCGGTCGTGGTGGTCAGCTGGCCACCGGGTTCCATCCCTGCTATCAGTACCGGCTCGAGATTGGCTCGAGCGGCGTACACCGCGGCGGTGTAACCGGCCGGTCCTGATCCGAGGATAAGTAACTTGCAGTGACGCGTATCGGTCATGGTGTTTCCGTTGTCTTTCGGTGTTGAATGAAAAGAGGGGGTGAATACTACCCCCAAACGAACCTGTGGCGACGGGTATGCGCGCAGGCGTCTGCTACACTTTTATTTCCGGCGAGCAACAATGTGGTATTGGATCCCGATAACACAACGCCTCTACTCATGCTAATAGGGCAGGACAGTTTTTTTGGCTCAAGCTACCAAAAAGCGCGCGGCTGTCGCACGCCGCAAGAAGGCACCAGCGGCTCGCAAGGCCAGCAGTGCCAAGAGTGCCGGCCGCGTGGCCAGTCGCCGTGCGACCGCGACGCGCCGCAGCGCCGCCACAACGTCTCGCAAGGGACGGGCATCGGCGGCTGATACGCGGGCGGCGGCCAGCGCTCAATTGTCGAATGCGCGGGCTCTGGGGCAGATGGGGCGACTTTTCCGGGAAGTCGGCGGGATTGTCTGTGGATTTGCCGCGCTGATTGCGTTGCTGGCACTGACCAGTTTCGATGCCAGCGATCCGGGCTGGTCTCATACGGGGCTGGGCGAACCCATCCAGAACAGTGTCGGACGAGTGGGGGCATGGTTTGCCGATGTGACCCTGTCACTGTTCGGCTACATGGCTTATCTGTTACCGCTGGTGATGGGGGTCGGTGGCTGGCTGCTGTTTCGTGACGAACGGCGGGTCATCAATGCCTACCGGCCGTTTGTCTTTGTGCGACTCATCGGCGTCATTCTGATGCTGGCCAGTGCCAGTGGCCTGGCCGATCTGCATTTCGGGGTACCTGACGGTGCCTTGCCGCACAACATCTTCGGCGGCGGCATTCTGGGAACGGCCGTGGCCTGGCGACTGGTGGGTGTGCTGCACCATCTGGGTACCACCCTTTTGCTGCTGGCGGTGTTCTTCAGCAGCCTGACGCTGGCATTCGGTACTTCCTGGTTGCAGTTGATCGAAGCCATCGGCGGGGCCGTGGTCGGGCTGTTCGAACGCATGAAGGGCCGGGTGAGCTCGATGTCGGAATCGCATGCCGAGCTGGCTCGCATTCGGGAAGCGGATCGGGCGCGTGAACTGCATCTGCGCCAGCGTGAGCGGGAAGTTGCTGCCATGGCCCGGGAGAAGGAGGCGAAGGCTGCTGGCAAACGTCGCGAGAGTGCGCCGAAGGCTACACCTCGCAAGCGTTCCGTGGCAAAGGTGCCGGAGCTGGACCCCTTGCTCGATATCGATGCCGACAACCCACCTCGCACGGGGCTGGCTGCTGCGCTGGCCATGGCACGCGAAAAGGCGATGGCCGGCACTCAGGCAGCCAGTGGTGTCGCCAAATCGGCGGCCAGGAACATGACGCCGGACTTTCACGGTGCCAGGATGGATGCGCTGGAACGTTCTCTGGGCGAGGCAGACCCCTTGCTGAACGAGACCGACCCACTGCTCAACGACAATGTCACGGTACGTCCGCCGGTCAATACGGCGGTTGCCGACCCGTTTGACGGTGATGATCCCCTCATCGATGAAGCATTCGATGAGGCGCCACCCAAGGCTGCGAAGAGCAAGCAGAAGGTACGTCCACCGGCGCCTGTCGTACCGGCGGTGACCAGTGAGGCGCCCGAGCACGAAACCGTGCTGCCGGTGATGGATCCGGCCCGCAAGAAGAAGATCGCGATCAAGCCGCGGGTAACCGAGCAGAAGCAGGCCAAGTTGTTCCTGGATGTGCCGGATTCCGATTTGCCGCCATTATCGTTGCTGGATGCGCCGGAACCCCAACGACCCGGTTTCTCGGATGAGGACCTGGAAGCGCTGTCTCGGCTGCTTGAACAGAAGCTGGCGGAGTTTCGCATTACCGTGGAAGTGGTCGCCGTACACCCGGGGCCGGTCATCACCCGTTTCGAGATGCAACTCGCTCCCGGTATCAAGGCCAGCCGAATCACCGGTCTGTCGCAGGACATTGCTCGCTCCATGTCCCTGGTGAGTGTGCGGGTGGTAGAGGTCATTGCCGGCAAGTCGACGATCGGCATCGAGGTGCCGAACGATCATCGCGAGATCGTGCAGCTGAGCGAAATGCTGCAATCATCACAGTACATCGAGAAGAAGTCTCCGCTGACGCTGGCACTGGGCAAGGACATCAGCGGTGAGTCGGTCACCGCCGATCTGGGCCGCATGCCGCATCTGCTGGTGGCAGGAACGACCGGCTCGGGCAAGTCGGTGGCCGTCAATGCCATGCTGATCAGTCTGCTGTACAAGGCCACGGCCAAGGATGTGCGCCTGATCCTGATCGATCCGAAGATGCTGGAACTCAATGTCTACGACGGTATCCCGCACCTGCTGTCACCGGTGGTCACGGACATGAAGGAGGCGGCCAATGCATTGCGCTGGTGTGTCGGCGAGATGGAACGACGCTATACGGTCATGGCGGCGCTCAAGGTGCGCAACATTGCCGGTTACAACAAGAAGGTCAATGACGGCATCAAGGCGGGTACGCCGATTGTCGATCCGCTGTACGATCCGCAGCTGTCGCTGACGCCGGCGGCAGCCCCGCCGACGCTGGAGCCCATGCCGTTCATCGTGGTGGTGGTCGATGAATTTGCCGACATGATGATGCAGGTGGGCAAGAAGGCCGAAGAGCTCATCGCGCGAATTGCGCAGAAAGCGCGTGCCGCAGGTATTCATCTGATTCTAGCCACCCAGCGACCCTCGGTGGATGTCATTACCGGTCTGATCAAGGCCAATGTCCCTACCCGGATCGCGTTTCAGGTGTCATCGAAGATCGATTCACGCACCATTCTGGATCAGGGTGGGGCGGAATCCCTGCTGGGTCACGGTGACATGCTCTATCTGCCGCCGGGTACGGCGCTGCCAGTGCGGGTGCACGGCGCCTTCGTGGATGATCATGAAGTGCAGAACGTCGTCTCCCACATCAAGCAGACGGGCGAACCGAATTACATCGACGAAATCCTGCAGGAGAACACAACGGCCATTCCCGGTCTGTCCGGGGGAGAACCCGAGGGCGGCGGAACCGAATCCGATGCCCTGTACGATCAGGCCGTGGAGATCGTGCTGGAATCTCGCAAAGCGTCCATTTCCTATGTACAGCGACGTCTGAAGATCGGTTATAACCGGGCAGCGCGCATGGTGGAGGAGATGGAGGCGGCCGGTGTCGTCAGTCAGGTGA
This sequence comes from Granulosicoccus sp. 3-233, assembly GCF_052681095.1. Classification (NCBI taxonomy): domain Bacteria; kingdom Pseudomonadati; phylum Pseudomonadota; class Gammaproteobacteria; order Chromatiales; family Granulosicoccaceae; genus Granulosicoccus; species Granulosicoccus sp. 3-233. The sequence goes on along the minus strand of NZ_JBQYLE010000003.1, from coordinate 517,027 downwards.
CATCCAGTGGCACACGTGAGGTGCTGGCGCCGCCGCCGACCCACGGGCACCACTGAGGTCGCACAATCCGCGCATGGCTTGCGTTCCGCTCAAGAGGGCATAGTTTGCCTCTGGAGAGCGGAACTACCGTTCTCGGCTGCCATCAAGGTAGACTGACCCGCTCGATTCGGCAAGACCGTACAGGATTTCCCAGCATGTATTGCGTATCACCGATGTTCCGACGCGCGCGTGCCCACGCGCAGCGCTCATTGCACTGGCTACCGGCCTCGCTGGCTGCCGTGTTGTTGCTGGCCTCGCAGATGGCGATGGGGTCAACGGCACTGGATCAGCTGGATCGCTTCGTCCAGGGGGTCGAGACCTTTCAGGCGGACTTCGAACAGACGCTGTATGACGCCGACTCCCAGCCGTTGCAGACCACCACTGGCTCCATCAGGCTCAAGCGCCCCGGACGTTTCGTGTGGTCCTATGACGGAGCCGATTCCCAGGAAATCGTCGCCGATGGAGAGCGCATCTGGTTGTACGACAAGGGGCTGGACCAGGTGACCGTCAACGCCATCAACGAGCGTATCGCCGGCACCCCGCTGGTCCTGCTGATGCGCTCGGCGCCACTGGAAGAGTCCTTCGACATCGTCGAACTGGGAGAGGCCGAAGGCATCAACTGGCTCGAACTCACCCCCATCAGCGAGAACTCGGATTTCGAGATGGTCTTTCTGGGAATGAACGATGCCGGACTGGCTGCCATGGAACTGCGAGACAATTTCGGTCAGGCGACGCAGATCCGCTTCAGTGACTTCGAGGCCGATGTGGAACTGGACGACTCCCTGTTCGTCTTCGAGGTACCCGAAGGCGTCGATGTGATCGGGCTCGATGACAACTAGCGGTCAGCTGTTCGGTGCCGATGACTCGGTGCGCCCTCTGGCCGACCGGCTGCGGCCGGAGTCGCTGAACGAATTCTTCGGCCAGACGCATCTGCTCGGTGCCGACAGTACATTGCGCCAGGCCCTGGAACGCAATCGCCTGCATTCCATGGTGTTCTGGGGGCCGCCCGGCACGGGAAAGACAACGCTGGCACGCATGATCGCCAGCCATTGTGACGCCCATTTCATGAGCCTGTCGGCCGTTCTGTCGGGTGTGAAGGATATCCGCGAGAAGGTGGCCGAGGCACGCGCAAGGCTCGATACCGAAGGGCGGCGCAGCGTGTTGTTTGTCGATGAGGTTCATCGCTTCAACAAGTCTCAGCAGGATGCCTTCCTGCCGCATATCGAGGATGGCACCTTGTATTTTGTGGGTGCCACCACCGAAAATCCCTCGTTCGAACTCAACAATGCACTGCTGTCGCGGGTGCGGGTCTATGTACTCAAGCATCTGGAAAGAAGTGACATTCGCGCGGTGATCGATCGTGCTCTGGTGGATCCGGAGCGCGGCCTCGGCGGTCTGGCCATCCGGATGGACGATGAGTATCGGGACCTGCTGGCAGCAACGGCCGATGGCGACGCCAGGCATGCGCTGGTACTGCTGGAACTGGCCTCGGATTGCGCCCGCATGGATGGTGCGACCCGCATCATCGATGAGGCAGTCATTCGGGAAGTGACGCGGGATTCCTTTCGCCAGTTCGACAAGGGCGGCGACCATTTCTACGATCAGATCTCGGCTCTGCACAAGTCCATGCGCGGTTCGGATCCGGATGCGGCGCTGTACTGGTTCTGTCGCATGCTCGATGGCGGTTGCGACCCGGCCTATATCGCCAGGCGTGTCCTGCGCTTTGCGTCGGAAGATATCGGCAACGCCGATCCACGCGCCTTCCAGCATGCCCAGTACGCCTGGGATGCCTATACGCGTCTGGGCAGTCCCGAAGGTGAGCTGGCCATTGCTCACGCCATCGTGTTCATGAGTTGTGCACCGAAGAGCAATGCGGTCTACCGTGCGTTCAAGGAGGCGATGGCCTTCGTCAGGCAGAACGGCAATCAGCCGGTGCCGATGAGCCTGCGCAATGCACCGACCAAACTGATGAGTGAACTGGGTCATGGAGAGGGTTATCGCTATGCGCACGATGAAGTGGATGGATTCGCTGCCGGTGCACATTATTTTCCGGATACACTGGAGGCCGTGCGCTTCTACGAGCCGGTGGAGCGCGGTCTGGAGATTCGCATCGCTGAGCGTCTTCGGGACTTGCGCGAACGCAATCGGCAGGCGGGCAAGCGCTAGAGGTCCGTCAACCCTGAGGTATCAGGTTGATGAACCACTGATTCGCATCAACGCAGGGGTGATCAACAGCCATGTCCAATTACGATCTGCAAGTCGGCAATGTGAAATTTGCACTGGCCCGGTGGGATGAGCCGGAAGATTGTGCCGCCGTACTCCACCTGCTGGATGACTACGCCCGCGATCCCATGGGCGGCGGGACACCGCTGAGCCAGCATGCGCATGACAATCTGCCGCAGGCCATGGCTGCCATGCCGGGCGCCTTCTCGGTCATCGGTCGTATCGACGACAAGCCAGTGGCCCTGGCCAACTGTTTCACCACGCTCTCCACCTTTGCCTGCAAGCCGCTGATCAACATCCATGACCTTGCGGTGATTGCCGATGCGCGAGGGGGTGGAGTCGGTCAGAAGTTGCTGGCCTTCATCGAGGCAGAAGCGAAACAGCGTGGCTGTTGCAAGGTGACGCTGGAGGTACTGACAGGCAACGCGCGGGCGCGACGTTCCTATGAGCGTTTCGGCTTCACGGCCTACACCCTGGATGAGTCCACCGGGCATGCCGTGTTGTTGCAGAAGATGCTATGAGGCGTCGTGCTGTTCCAGTGCCCAGGCAACATGCTCGCGAATAACGGCTGAGGGGTCATCCTGCCGTTCGCGCAGTGCGGCGATGATCTCCTGCGTGCCGGGGGCGTTGCCCAGCGCTACCGCAATGTTGCGTATCCAGCTTTCATGGCCGATTCGATGGATCGGGCTGCCCGCCATGCGCGCCTTGAAATCTTCTTCGTTCCAGCGAAACAGGCTGATCAACTGCGGGCTGTCCAGGTCGTTGCGAACGCTGAAGTCATCTTCCTGCGTGTCATTGCTGAACTTGTTGAATGGACAGACCAGCTGGCAGTCGTCACAGCCATAGATGCGATTGCCCATGGCCGAGCGAAACTCGACCGGGATCGAGCCCTTCAGTTCGATGGTCAGGTAGGAGATGCAGCGGCGGGCATCCACCTTGAACGGTGCCACGATGGCCTCGGTGGGACAGGCTTGCAGACAGGCGGTACAGCTGCCGCAATGAGATTTCGGCAATGGGGCGTCGACTGCCAGTGGCAGGTCGGTATAGAGTTCGCCGAGAAAGAACCAGCTGCCGGCATCGGTGCTCAGCAGATTGCTGTGCTTGCCGATCCAGCCCAGCCCAGCCTTTTGTGCGATGGCCTTTTCCAGTACCGGGGCACTGTCGACAAAGGCTCGGTAGCCGAACTCGCCAAAGTGCTGCTGAATGCGTTTGGCCAGTTTCTGCAGGCGGTTGCGCAACACCTTGTGATAATCACGGCCCATGGCATAGCGCGAGACATAACCCAGAGAGGGCGAGCCCAGCACGCTCTCGGCATCGGCGCTGTGCGGCGGGTAGTAGTCCATGCGGACCGAGATGATGCGAATGGTGCCGGGCAACAGCTCGGCGGGACGCGAGCGTCGCGTGCCATGGCGCTGCATGTAGTCCATTTCCCCGTGAAAACCGGCGGCCAGCCAATTCAGCAGATGAGTTTCGTGCTCGCCCAGGTCGGTATCGGTGATTGCGCAGTGCTGCAGGCCAAGTTCTGCGGCAGCCTGTTTGACAAAGCGCGTCAGTGTGGACGGGTCGTCAATGAGGTCGGTGTCTGTCACTGTGATTCATCGGGTGGTGCAAAGTGGCCGTTCTTGTAATACACCACGGTACCCGGGACAGCGCCCCAGTTCTGCCAGGCCTCTACCGGGTTGCGTATCCAGCTACCCGCGGGATAGCGCCCCAGCGCATCCTGCAGTGTTCCGCTCAGTACCAGTATTTCCTCGCCGGTCGGGTCCAGGCGAGGTTTGATCTCGACTCGGCTGTTCCAGCGGATCAGCATGGAGTTACCGCTGCCGTGACCATGCAAAGGCAGCACTTCCGTACCTTCGGCCGGGCCGGGTAGCCAGCGAGAGGCATCATTGGTGTCGATACGTCGCTGTTCGGTATCACTGGTCAGCATCTGTCCGGCCGCGACATACAACAGGGCGCTGCCCGTCTCATCGGTTGTCGACAGCGTGGGCGGTTGCCCGGTATCGCTTTCGCTGCAGCGAAGGGTCAGAGCCTGCAGATGATGATCGCCGGTGAGCGGCAGACGCAGATAGAGGCCGGCCGGGTACACACCCATGGTGGATTCCAGCTCACCCTGTTGCACCAGAATCTCCAGATCGGGATTGTCGCCGAGCAGGGCCGGGGAGTGCTCCGGGTCCAGCCGAATCTGCCCTGTGAGGCGGGGTATGGCACCGGGGATGTACTCCAGCACACGCAAGGCCACACCATCGACCTGCGTGCTGTGCCACTTCGCGTCGTCGGGCAGGCTTACCACACGCTGGTCGAAGTCGTCGTTCAGGGCGGCCATTTCGTAGGTGAACCACCAGGGTAATTCCAGGCCGGGCTTGAGCCTGTTGATGAATGTTTGCTGCTTGTTCATGATGGCTTTGCACCAGACCGAGATGGATACAATAATGTAGCGGCGAAATCCATGCCCAACCGTTGAAATTTCTCTGAACGTTCTCTATGCTGGCTGAGTACATTTGGAGAACGTTCATGGAATCCGACAATCCTCTCACTCATCTGGAAGCGCGTGTTCTTGCAGCCATCGAGCGCCATATACGCGCCGAGGGCGTTGCGCCGACCATCGCCGAGCTGGCAGCCAATCTGCGCCTGAAATCCAAGGGGACGGTTCATCGTTACGTACAGTCACTCATTGCCAAGGGACGTCTGGAACGGCATGGTAACGGTTGGCGCGGCCTGCGTATCGTCGGTCTGGCAATGCCCTCGAAGCCATCCAATGTAAAGCATCTGCCGCCACCTCGCCGCGCCGGTTCTCTGACGCACATGTCCGCGGATTCCAACGTCGAACACCCCATGGGGCTGCCTGACAAGGTCGGCGAGCATGGTCGCGACGATCTGGTCATCCCCCTGCTCGGGCGCATCGCCGCAGGGCAGCCCATCGAGGCCATCGAAGATGCCAATTATCTGGACCTGGCGGCATTCTTCATCGGCCCGGACCGTTATGCTCTGCGGGTTACCGGGGAGTCCATGATGGATGTGGGCATACTGGATGGTGACACGGTCATTCTGCGCAAGCAGGACACCGCGCAGACCGGCGATATCGTCGTGGCCTTGATCGATTCCCAGGAAGCGACGCTCAAGCGTCTGGGAGAGACTCGCAATGGCATCGTCGAGCTCATACCGGAGAACAGCACCATGTCACCCATGCGGTATGATGCCAGCCGCGTCAGTTTTCAGGGTGTACTTGTCGGGCAGCTGCGCAGTTATTAGGGTTCATGGCCACGGTTGTCGTCAGCGGCGAGCCGGATCGTGGGCTACCGAGCCGTCATGAGGTGTGCCCTGGTGTGTCAGTACGCCAGGGCAGCACGGAAATACCAGGGGGAAGTGCACGATGAAGATCAGGATGCAGGAGCGTTATCGGGTAGTTGTCCCCGATCGCTATCTGAAAACCCGCTTCCTGGAAGAGCTGGTGTCCGTCAGGCAGGGTAATCACACCCTGATCACGACCGATCTTGCCTTGCAGCTGCTGGAAGGTGAGCGTCAGCCGGTTACCTATGTTCCGCTGGAAGAGGTCCGCGGGGCCGTTCTGCAAGCCACCGATACGCGATACACCTGCCGCTGGAAGGGAGAAGCCCGATACTACGACGTGCATCTGCCCGATGGCGCTGTCATTCCGGATGGCGCCTGGGCCTATCCCGCAGCACCTGATGAACTGGCCTTGTTGCGCACCCAGGTCTCGTTCGATACGGCCCGTTTCACCGAAGAATTCAAGAAAAAATCCTGACGATCATGAGCAAGCTGGACGAACAATCACTGACGGCCTTGAAAACGGCATTTTGTTACATGCCAAGGATCAATGATGTCAACGAATTCGATCATCCGGGCAGAGTGCAGCAGATAATCGATGATATCGAAGCCGTGCGGGAAGTGCTGTTGATGAATGATGTCGATCCGGATGAAGTCGCCGATGAGATACATCCCGATCAGGCCAACAATTCTTCTTACTGAACGCACGAACCGTCGGGATTCAGGTGCTTGTCTGTCGAAAACCTGACTTTTCTTGCACAGCAGTGATACCAGGCTGCCAAATGTTACCTGTGCAATCGTTGGTAACGTGGTGTCAGGCACGATCTTGACGGTATTTGCGGAGTATGCTTCGACTGTTGATGCAGCACTGACCTGATCTTTTGTTCAGTTACGGCGTTGCTCTGCCCACTGAACTTATTTCGGGCTTCTCTCGTGGAGCATTCGCAAGTAACATGAATTGAACACCTGCTCAGAGAGCAGGTCGAATCAGGGAAATTTGAAACGGGTCTGGTCCGGGTAACCTTCCGGTTATCCTCGAATGCAGAGTCACCGGCGCTACACGGCAATCGGTAGACCTCGAAGGATAATGCAATTTTGCGTTATCCTGACGAAGGCCCCCAGGACAATTGGATGTTGTTGGCCATGAAGATAGAAACGTCAGATACACTCGGCACGGTAGCGATTTCGGAAGGCAGCATGCAGGCCGTCGTTGCTGTCATAGCAAATATCGTCGACATGGCGTGCGAGCACGAGCCCGATCTGGGGTTGATGCGCCTGGTCAACTTCATGGACCTGTACCGAACCTACCTGGCGCATGAAATCGATACCGGCCCTGGCGAGACGACGGGTTTTCTCGCAGAACATGCCGGTCGCAGGATGACGGATTGCGTCAGTTTCGAGCATTTCATCGGCGATCCTCATTTGCTGGAACTCGCCGCCCAGGCAGCCAGTCAGGACACCGGCGTGATTGTCGCCGCACCGGTGCCACTGAAGATCAGTGCAAACAGCGGCATTACCGAAACCGCTCTCGCCTGACGCCGATCGATCAGGCGGTCAGTGAGTCAGCCATCGCTAGTAGCAGAACAATCAGGCGGTCAGTGAATCAGCCATCGTTTGTGGCAGGTTGATCAGGCGGTCAGTGAATCAGCCATTTCGTGTAGCGGAACAATCAGCCTGTCTGTGAATCAGCTGCGGATCTTGGCCTGATAGTCGGTTCGCAGTGGACCACTGGCGCTGATCAGGTAATGGGCACAATCCATGATCGTCTGCAGCTCCTCTGCGCTGAGACGCTTGCTGGCGTTGGTGCTCAGATGCAGATTCTCCACGTGTGTGATGCGGCCGGTCTGAGCGTCGACCAGTTGCACACTGACCTGGGTTTCTTCCGGCAGAGGCAGAACATTGATGGACACCAGATAGTCTTCAGGCCAGTACTGCTGTCCCTGTGTCGAGCGGAACAGCCGATGCACACGGATGTCCTCCGACTCGGAGAAGACATCACTCATGAGCGTGCTGAGCTGACTGACCAGAGAGTCGGATTGCTCCATGGCGCTGACGAACAATGACAAGGACTCCGGCCGCTGACGGGGGGAGGACAGGTGATAGCCGGTAGGTGAACGAGCCGGTGAAGCTGCCTGCATGGATGGGACCGTAGATCTGTCCCTGCCATTCATGAAGGTGCCGGCCAGAAAGGCCAATATCACCGCGGCTGCCACGCTCGATTTCGGGAACCTGTAGGGCAGGCGCAGAAATGCCCGGTGAGCGGCAAGACCGGCGGCAGGCGAATCGGCTGCCTCCATGCCCGGCTGCGGTACGTGTGATGACTGACGAGCAACCGCTTCCCGGCGTGTTCCTGTCGCCAGGTCATTGCTGTCGTCAGCCAGCTCCCCGTCTTCCGGCGAGCTGGAGGTAAGGTCACTCTCGCTGATGATGCTGTTTGCTGCTGTGAGGCAGTGATCGATGTCGTCCTCGTCCGAGTGATCCGTCTCCTCGGTTGGCGCCTCGGATTGCTGGGTGTCCTTTAGTACAAAGACGGGCACATAGGAGCCGGGCTTCATCTCGATGACCACATCCTCATCCGGCCGGATCTCGTAATAGGCAGCCAGCGATGAGCGGAGTCTGCCAGCCAGCACACGCACCACGGGATCGTTCTGAGGGTCGAAGGTATCGGGTTTGCCCAGCGCATCGACAGCGACGGTATAGGCCTTGATTCTGAACTTGTTGCCGCTGGCTGCCTGTTCCACGACGTAGCGCAGGAACGCTGACATCTGCGGCGCAGCCACAAACTTCTCCGAGGCGAGTATGGCCTCGAGAGCAAGCATTATTCGCTCGTATCCGGGGTCAGGTTTGCCTGACGGGAAGGGCGGCTTTTGCATAACGGACGGGCTACCTTGCTTATCTGCTACATGCGTCTGCACGAAACAGGTGGTTGGCGATCTGACGCCTGCCGGGATACCGCTACGGTTGTACCGATGCAGTCAACGTGCGACATTCATTCTCCGTGATCGCGAATCGCTTCCCTGTATGTCAACGCCCAACACCTCCTGCGCTAATGCGTCATCATAGCCGCATAATAGGTGTCGATTCGTCATGAATGCACTCAACATATTATAGGTTACATTCGCAGCCTATCCATCGATAATGCACAGTAATAGCCAACAGTCAGTCAATGAACCAGGTTAAACGCGCCGACATGTTCCGGCGCTTCAAAGAGGCCAACCCGAACCCCCAGACGGAACTGGACTACACCACCCCCTTCGAACTGCTGATCGCCGTCATGCTCTCGGCGCAGGCCACGGACGTGGGTGTCAACAAGGCCACCGCAAGACTGTTCCCGGTTGCCAACACTGCCGCCGACATGCTGCAGCTGGGCGTTGAGGGCATCACGCCCTACATCCGCACCATTGGTCTGTTCAATGCCAAGGCGCGCAATGTCATCGAAACCTGCCGCATTCTGTGCAAACAGCACGAGGGGCAGGTGCCTGCCGATCGGGAGGCGCTGGAGGCCTTGCCGGGAGTCGGCCGCAAGACGGCCAATGTCGTGCTCAACACGGCATTCGGCGAGCTGGCCATGGCCGTGGATACACATATCTTCCGCGTATCCAATCGCACCGGTCTCGCACCGGGCAAGACGGTACTGGAGGTGGAGCGAAAGTTGATGCGCATGGTGCCGCGCGACTACCTGCTCGATGCGCACCACTGGTTGCTGTTGCACGGTCGTTATGTCTGTGTGGCCAGAAAGCCCAGATGCCCGGATTGCCTGATACGGGATATCTGTGATTACCGGCCGAAGACCGAGGCGGAGCAGCCAGTTGTCGGCAAGCTGCGTCAGCGCAAGGATAGCGACAGCGGGCAAGGGGCTGGCAAGTCAAGCAGCAAGACGAGCGACAAGACCGCCAGCAAGAGCACCAGCAAGAGCACTCGCAAGACCACCAGCAAGTCAGGCACCGGCAAGTCAGGGAGCAAGACGACCCCCGCCAAGCGGCAGAGCCGGTGAATCTGCCAGTCATGAATGCAACAAGGAACGATGGTGATATCGAGCTGCTGTTCAATCGTCTGCTGCGCTCCGCTGCCATACTGGTCGTCGATGACGAACCGGGCATGCGCAATTTTCTGAAGCGCGCCTTCGAGGATCGCTGCGCCTTGCTGGAGGTTGCCGGCAGCGCCGAGGAAGCGGAAGCATTGCGGCTGCGCTACCACTTCGATCTGTTGCTTGTCGATATCCGCCTGCCCGGACTGTCCGGTCTGGACTGGATGGAGAAGCTGCGTGAGCGCGGTGTCAGAACGCATGTCATCTACATGACGGCCTATGCCGATCTGGACATGGCGGTGTCGGCCTTGCGTAATGGCGCGGACGATTTCATCATGAAGCCGTTCCGCACCGAGCAGATCTTCATGTCCATGCGTCGCACGCTGATGCGCCGCCAGATTCTGCGTGAAAACTCTCTGCTGCGGTTGCAGGTCGAGCAGATGCGGGAAGATGATGGGCTGGTGGGTGAGAGCGAGGCGATGCTTGCCATGTCGACGCTGATTCAGCGCGTTGCTGCCACTCGCTCGACGGTTCTGGTGCAGGGAGAGAACGGTGTAGGCAAGGCACAGGTAGCCAGGGTACTGCATCGGCTCAGTCGTCGCGGCGGGCCCTTCATCGCATTCAACTGCGGCACCGTGGATCCGGAGCAGATCGATAGCGAGCTGTTCGGATACGTCAAGGGCGCCTTCGAAGGTGCAAACCAGACACGGGATGGAATGATCGCGCATGCGGACAAGGGCACACTGTTCCTGGATGAAGTGGCGCGACTGCCCGAATCGGTGCAGACCAAGCTGCTGGGTGTGCTGGAGCGTGGCGTACTGCGTCCGCTGGGTAGCGCACGAGAATTCCCCGTTGATGTGCGTTTCGTTGCGGCCACTACCAGCGACCTCGAGCAGTTGGGCGCCAGCGGCATGTTTCGCTCGGACCTGCTCTACCGACTGAACTCCCTGCATCTGCAGGTTCCGCCGTTGCGCGACAGGGGTCGTGATATCGAGTTGCTGGTGCAGCATTTCATGGAGCAGCTGTCCTCGGAATTGCGTCTGGCCCCGGTGCAGCTGCTGCATGCGGACTGGGAAAGACTCCATGCCTACCACTGGCCGGGCAATGTCAGAGAGCTGCGCAATGTCGTGGAACGCACGCTGTTGCTGGGAGAGTTGCCGCTCGAGAGTCTGGGCAAGGGGGAGGTGGTGGCCCCTGTGCTGGAGCCCGGCTATCCACTGGACTGGAGCATGGAGCAGGTAGAGCGGGCGCACATCGAGGCCGTGCTGGAGTCGCTGGGCAACAACAAGTCGGCGGCAGCGCGGCAGCTCGGTGTTTCTCGCAAGACGTTGGAGCGCAAGCAGGCCTTGTGGAGCAGTAGTGGAGGCAACGAATAGTGCCCGGCCATGTTCGCTGACCGATCACGGCTGCCTACTTTCGTGCGCAGGCGATTTCACACATTGCGATATCGACTGCTGGCGCTGGTGCTGGTGCCACTGCTGTTGCTGAGCGGTACGGTGATACTGCTGGCCGCCAAGTGGTCGAGTGACTATACCTACGAGCAGTTGTTCGCCAAGGTCAATGCCGATCTGCAGGTTGCCGGCGAGAGCTTCCGCCGGATACGGGAAGACACGCGGAGCGAGCTGTCGGCGGTAGCCGGTAGTGCATCACTGGTACATCTGCTGCGGAACGCTTCCTTCGACGACATCATGCAACTGCTCGCCGATCAGCAGGGCGTGCGTGGATTCGATTTTCTGCGAGCCTGGTCCGTCGATGGAAGCCGGGTTCTGACCAGCGCGGGATGGCAACCGGGCAGATTGCGTGCCGGGCCTCTTGCTGCCGCGGTATCCGGTGCAACACCTGAGAAGGTAACGCAGCAGGGCGTGGCAGGGATCGAGCTGTACGAGCCTGCAGACTGGCAGGAGATCCCCGGCATCGATGCTTCTCGAGTGGTGCTGCCACTGGTGCCGACCGCCAGAGCCAGGCCCACCGACAGGCAGGTGGAGGATCGCGCCATGGTCATCCGATCCCTGCACGAAGTGCGGGATGTCAAGGGACAGCTGGTTGCCCTGCTCGAAGGCGGCGTACTGCTGAACCGCAACTTTGCCTTCGTGGATGAGATACGCGATCTGGTCTATGGCCCCGGCAGCCTGGCGCCGGACAGTCGCGGTACGGTGACCCTGTTTCTGGATGATGTGCGCATCAGCACCAATGTGCCCTGGCTCGATGATACGAGGGCGCTGGGTACCCGCGTGTCCTCGGAGGTCTATCGCACGGTGCTGTCGCGCGGGGATATCTGGATCGATCGTGCCTTCGTGGTCAAGGACTGGTACATCTCGGCCTACGAACCGGTCATCGATGTGAATGGCGAACGGATTGGCATGCTGTACGCCGGCTACCTTGAAGCCCCTTTCCGGGCTCGCATGCTGATGGCCATAGCGGTGCTGTCGGTCCTGGTCATCGCCGGCAGCCTGCTGGCCGGGCTGGCCGCCATTCTGGGGGCTCGCAGCATCTTCGCACCGATTGAAACCATGACCGCGGTGGTGCGTGCCACCGCCGCCGGAGAGCATCGCCGCATCGGGCCCCTTTCCCCGGGTAGCGAAATCGGTGAACTGGCCTCGAATTTCGATGTCATGCTTGACACGCTGGAACTGCACCGGCGGCGAATCGAACAGGATGCCGCCTTGCTTGAAGACAAGGTGAAGCTGCGTACGGCGGAACTGGAAAAACAGAATCGGCGCCTGCAGGACTCGATCGACCTGCTGCAGCAGACACGGCGACAACTGGCCAATGCCGAGAAGCTGGCCGCTCTGGGAGAGCTGACCGCCGGTGTCGCGCACGAGATCAACAATCCGACGGCGGTCATTCTCGGCAACATGGACGTGCTGGTGGCCGATCTGGGCGAAGGCTGCGAGCAGGTACAGACGGAGATCGATCTCATCTTCGAGCAGGTTTACCGTATTCGCTCGATCACCGATCGCCTGCTGCAGTATTCACGCTCTGGCCAGCTGGCACCGGAGCAATCGTCGTCGGCTCCCGTCGAGCCGCAGGGGGGCGGGCTGACACCGGTCTCCCTGCCGAAGGTGATCGAGGATTCACTCACGCTGCTGGCGCATGAGCTGGACGGTCGACAGGTGGTCGTGGCAGAGCGGCATGAGACCACGCGGGCTGCCCTGATCGATCGACAGGAGTTGCAGCAGGTCCTGGTCAATCTGCTGAGCAACGCCATACAGTCCATGGCGCAGGGTGGGCAGATTCGTATCGAAACCCGGGATGGCGACAATGAAGTTGTCGGCATCACCATCCACGATTCGGGCTGTGGTATCGAGCCTGATGATCTGCCGCGTGTCTTCGACCCATTCTTCACTAGCGGAAAGGCCAGCGGTACCGGCTTGGGTCTGTCTGTCAGTTATGGCATTGTGAGACGGTTCGGTGGTGATATTCAGGTGTATTCCGAACGCGGTGTCGGCAGTGTCTTCGAGGTGGTGTTGCCAGGTGTGACGGACAACACGCTGCAGGAGACCTGACAAGCCGTACCGAATGATGACCGACTCGGCAGGTTTTGCTCTTCATGTTAAATCTCGTCAATTGAAGAGTGAGCTGGTCGACTTTTTCTGATTTCGGCGGGATTATTGCGTCAAGATCCTGAACATTACCGTCCGGCTGGCCGGTGCAACTACCGTTTAAAACTGGCGCGGTATTGCTATTCTTAGCCAAGCCAGTACTTTTTTGGAAATACAATACCGTGGCGCGTGCATACCCGCTCACTGACCTAGTCAAACTCGTCAGAGCCTATGGGGTTCTGGCTGGCACTTCCGATATGGAACGTGTCATCGCCGGCACCTTGTCGCGTGAATGGATCGCCAAGGAAGTCGAGCGACTGGTGCCGCTTTCATCCTTGCCGCGTCGATTGTTCGACACGCAACGAGGCCGGGACCTGCTCGCCGCCGAGCTGTTCGCCAAGCAGGACATCGATCCCGAAACCATCAAGCCCGAAGCGCTCGATGCACGCATCACCGGATCCGGGCGAATGATCAATACCAATCGTCTGCCCAAGCTCGAACCCATCATTCATCAGGCCGTACTGGCTGCCAACATGCTCCTCGGGGTGCGACTCTATGGCAGTCACGGTCGCGGCACTCGCAGCATGTCGCACGATCTCATCGTTGCCACCATGCTGCAGGATTCCTACGGCAAGCTGCATCGCTACAGTGCCTTCTCTTCGCACGATCACGAAGTGGTTGACGATACCTATGTGTTCACCTGGTTCGGTGACTCGGTCGGCAAGCTGGTGGTCACCGTCGCCGAATACCTGGCCGCATTCAACGAGGCCGTGGAGAGCAGAATTCCCATTCCCGATCCGCCTAGCCCGGAGATCGGCACGGCCATCGCGGCCATTCAGGCAAGCCGTCTGCGACTGGTCGCCCGTGCGGCTGGCGATCAGGTCATCAGTTTCATGGATCGGGAACAACGACAGGAACTGGAAGCGGTGGGCGTTGACTGCGATGCCGATTTCCCGGAGCGGCCACTGCTCGAGAAACACTACGAGCTGACCGTCAAGGCCTTCAAGCTGCCGGGGGTCGACCATTACGCGTTGCGAGAGCCCTTGCGTAACACACTGCTGATGGCCGTGCGGGACGCCCTGGACGATCCTGCCAAACGCGAGCGTCTGTCGGGGCGTCGTGGCAAGGCCGTTCACGAAGTGCATATCAATCTGCCTGTCATGGAATACTTCGTGGTGTCCGAAGCGCCCAATTCCATCGAGGCGGTGCATGTCGCCAGTCTGGAGATGATGCGCTCACTGGAGAAGGGCCGACGCAAGTCACTCAGCAGCATGGCGGCTCATGCCTTTCGCATTTCGGCCATCGCCGAGCGTGTGCTGGGGCGGGCGCTGGAACCACTGATCGTGACGCTGGCCATGCTGCACGACGTGGTCGAGGATGGCTCCATGCGCGTGACTGGCTACGGGCATTCCCTGCGCAAGATCCAGTTCCGATTCGGTGGACCCATTGCCGCCATGGTTTCCGAATTGACCGATTCCTCGGTTCATTCGGCCGGTGCGAACAAGGCCAACCTGACCCTCAAGCAACCGCATCTGTTGTTGCCCCAGGCGCAGTACAACGTCGGGCGATTCACCGACATGACGGTCAAGGCGACCGAGGCCGAGGTGCCTTATACGCTGGCAGGCATCGTCATCAAGTTGCTCGATACCGTGGTGTCGCTGGAAGAGGGAATCCGTGATCCGGAGCTCATGTCCGGACACTGGCGTCACAGTGGTGCCCGCATCTACTGGGCAGAGCGAGACCGGGGGGCCATCGTGTCGCCACTGGTGGAGCGGCTGCTGATCGAACTGAAAGCCAGCCAGGCAGATCCGAAATATTCCACGCGCCCGCATCATGTCAATGCCGTGCGTCTGCGAGCCGGTCTGGCCATCGTCGAGACCATTCTCATGTATCAGGACATGTACGCTACGCAGAATCTGGCCATTCTGGCGAACGAATTCGGGCTCGATTCGGTCGAGCGGGAAACGCTGATCAGTCTGTTCAATGATCGCAACGTCAATGCAGAGCAGTTTTCCGAACGTGTTCTGCAAGGCTTGCTGAACGACCAGCGTCTGCTCGACAATATCGAGGCGGGCGAATTGCCCTGCATCGGCTTCACCACCCTGTACGCCAAGGACGCCACGCTGGAGTCACCGCGAAACGAAGAAACCTTCATCGCCTACCGTAACAGCGCTCTGCGACGTCAGGAGATCCGGCGGGAGCTGGCCATCGACACGGCCGAAAAACTCACGGCCTTGACGCTGCGACAGGAACAGGTATTGCGCATGTTCGACCGGACTCTGAGCTGTCAGCGTGACAAGCAGAAGAACCTGCTGGACGAGAACAGGAGCGCATCCCTGGCAGATACCGGCAGTGGCCATCGTGAGCATGGCGAGGACAACCAACGCCTGGTGGCGTCCGGCCGTTAAGCTGAACGGTATCAGGCGCCGGATCCGTGGCGGGCGGGTTCAATCGATGGTGAGCAGCTGACTGGCAGGCAGTACCGTGTATCCGCCAAGATTCTCGGCAAGTTGATGTGTACCGCTATCGAGCAGACGGGCAATGAAATCCTGGACCAGGGTGCGAAAGTAGGTCTTGCGGCTCATGACCAGATCCAGAGAGACATCGGCAACCGGCAGGTAATGCAACCCGAAGTCCCGCGCAATGCTCTGACCGGCACAGCACAGATCGGCCTGACCACGATTCAGGGCAGCAGCGGCCGTGGTCTCGCTATCGCACCAGATGCTGGTCTGCAGGTGATTGGTGCTGTTGCCCTGTACCGAGCACAGATCTTCCAGCAGGCGAGTGGTGCCGGAGTCGTCCGGCCGCATGGCCCAGCGAAGTTGTGTATTGCCGATCAGCCGCGCAATCGTGTCCGCCGGCGTTGATGCCGGCGACTCGGCTACCGGTTGCGTTTGCAACAGACCCTGATTGCGTTGCAGGCAGCGCACGATGACCCAGCTCTGATGGTTGCGGTAACGTCGCAACAGACCCAGATGGCGGCGGCCGCTGGCTTCACTGGCGCCCCAGTTGATGAAACAGGCATCAACGCGTCCGGTATCGAGCATGCGCAGGCCATGGCGTGTACCTGTGGGACTGTAGCTGATCAGCGCCTGTTGCTGCCAATCGCTGGCGGCTGTATTGCACAGCTGCTGTATCAGACGATCGTCGCTACCGGCAATCAGCAGGCGATCATGCATGACCCCGCCGTGACTGTTTTCCAGCAGCCAATCCTCGATCAGCTGGCGTGGAAAGATCCACTTTCCGGTCACCTTGGTGCCGGGAATCTCGCCGACACCAGCCAGCTGATAGATCTTCTTTTCATTGACGTGCAGCAGCTGCGCCAGTTGCGGCACGGTCAGGAAGGAGGAACCATCGAGCTGGCGGATTCCCGTTCTGTCAGCACCGTTCTGTACCAGTGGGTCGGCCGTACTAGTCATGGGGCAATCGCTCGCTCAGCCAAGATCACGCATGCCCTTGGTCGGCGGCGGGCTGCGTCGCTCTGCCGGAATGGCGTCGAAGGTCATGTGTTCATGACCGTTGTAGATCAGGAAATGGCGACCCTTGGCTCGGGCGATCATGGTCATGCCGATCTCTTGCGCCAGTTCGAGTCCCATCTGCGTCACCCCGGAGCGGGACAGCAGCGTGGGTATGCCCATGAACGCCGTTTTCATGACGATTTCCGAGGTCAGACGACCGGTCGTGTAGAAGATCTTGTCAGCGCCTTCGATGCCTTCGAGCCACATGCGCCCGGCGATGGCATCGGCGGCATTGTGGCGACCGACATCTTCGATATGCATCAGCGATTCGGTCGGTGAGCACAATCCGCAGCCGTGCACGGCGCCGGATACACGGTACACATCATTGAGCTGACTGACGTGTTTGATCAGGGTGTAGATCTCCGACTGCTTCAGTGCCGGTGTGGTGAGATCGACTTCGTACAGCTTGTCGACGGTGCAGCTGAAGATCGTGCCCTGGCCGCAGCCGCTGGTCACGATCCGGCGCTTCATCTTTTCCTGCCAGTCCGCGATGCCGGTACCGGCATGAGTTTCCACATCCACCACCTCTCGATCCCAGTCCACCGTGACCGATTTGATCAGGCTGATATCGTCGATCAGCTTCTGGTTGCGTATGTAACCGAGGGTCAATGCTTCGGGCTGGGTTCCGAGCGTCATCAGGGTGACCACTTCCATGCCATCGACGCGGATGGTCAGTGGCAGTTCTCCCGGGATATGTGCTTCGACGGATTCACCGAATTCATTGACCGCCGTGATGCCATGTGCGGGCATCAGGGATTCATTACTCAGGCTGGGAAGTTGCTGGGCCGTAGCGTGCATGATCGTTCAAACTCGAAGGTTGCTGCCCTGACTTTAAGAGTCTGCTTGAGTCAAGTCACGTCATGTCGCCAGTTTTTCGTACTATTCGATGAAATGTTGAGACAAAATGTCTCGGTTTTGCGTGGCCAAGGTCAGAATTTTTCGTCGAGCGGAGAAAACGGATGATTTCAGCACTTGCTGACGGTTCAACACAGCTGACAGTCGTGCAATAGTTCCCGGTCATGAGCACGCAGATTCCTACCCGATTGAAGCTGCCGGTAACCGTGTTGCTGGAAAGAAGAATGATCAGCCGGTCATTCTGGTCGATGCCGTCGTGGTATCTGTATTCGGTTGCCGTGGGGGAAAACGTCGCCGCTGCCGAATCGGCCAGCAAGTCCGTGCTTTCGGCTGGCCAATCCGACAAGGGCGAACTGTTCGCCTGGTCCGGCTATCAGGTGACGCTGTACAAGGATGCCTGTGAACGCTATTGGCATGCGCTGATCGGGGACAAGCCCCTGGTCTATGTGGTGTGTCGAGACTCCGAAGAGGAAGACGAGTGCCGTATTCGGCCAGTCATCGTCACCATTGATTACGACGAGGCGACTGCCTGTGCGGAAACCGACGAGCTGGTACTCAGTGCCCCCATACCGGCCGAACTCTACCGTTACATGGAATCGTTCGTGCTGGCGCATTATCAGCCGAAGGCGTTCACGAAACGCAAGCGCAGGAAGTGGTCAGAAGGAGATGGCAAGGGTCGGCAACCGGGTCCGGGGTAGCGCATGAGCAAGCAAGATGAACGGCGTGGTTTCCTGAGCCGCTGGTCGGCACGCAAACAGGCCGTCGAACAGGAGCGCAATCTCGATACCGACAGGCCACGCGAACTGACTGCAGGATCCTCGGCTGAACCCGAGTCCGGGCCCGAGATGCTGGTCGGGACAGAACGCCCGGTGTCGCTGGATACTGACGGGTCGATACTGCAGCCGGCCAGTGCGGATTGGACCGGCATGAGCATCGAGTCTGCCTCCGATAGGGCAGGAACCACGCTGGTCGACGATGCTGCTGCCAACGCCAACGCCAACGCCAACGCCAACGCCAACGCCGACACCGACACCGACACCGACACCGACACCGACACCGACGCCGACACCGACACCGACACCGACACCGACACCGACACCGACGCCGACACCGACACCGACGCCGACGCCGACGCCGACGCCGACGCTGATGCTGATGCTGATGCTGATGCTGATGCTGATGCTGATGCTGATGCTGCTCAGGCTGGCGAGGTGTTGCTGACCGATGCCGACATGCCCGACATCGAGACCCTGACGGCGAGCAGTGACGTCAGTGCATTCTTCAACAAGGGGGTGAGTGCGGCATTACGCAAGGCCGCGTTGCGCCATGTGTTTCGCCAGTCAAGCTTCAATGTGCGTGATGGTCTGAACGACTACGATGGTGATTTCACCTCGTTTGAACCCTTGGGCGACACGGTGACCTCTGACATGAAGTTTCACGCAGCCCGCAAGGAGAAGGCGCGGCTGGAGGCGGAACGAGTCGCACAGGAAGAGGAAGCCAGACTGGAGGCTGAACGGGCGGCACAGGAAGAAGATGCCAGGCTGCAAGCCGAACAAGCCGAACAAGCCGAACAAGCCGAACAAGCCGAACAAGCCGAACAAGCCGAACAAGCCGAACAAGCCGATCA
>NZ_JBQYLE010000003.1:408912-497815 GCF_052681095.1 Granulosicoccus sp. 3-233 | reverse complement strand
ACAAGCCGAACAAGCCGAACAAGCCGAACAAGCCGAACAAGCCGAACAAGCCGAACAAGCCGAACAAGCCGAACAAGCTGATCAGTCCGAGTGCGATGATGTTGCAGCGGCTGAAGGAGACAGCGATCGGACAGACGTCACTGGGACCACAGCGGAAGACTGCCCCAATCCCGAGGAGAGCGAGCGCTCCGGAGCAGGCGAGCCGATCATTGAATCGGCTGTGGGTCGTGAGCAGCCGGCACTGGCAGCCGACACGTCTACCGCGCCTGACGGTGATGCAGGAAAGACAGCAACACATGGGCCGAATGGTTCGGCCGATGACGACAAGCGCACCCGGAACCAGGACCTTACCGCCGGATGACAGACAGCCCGGAGAAGCAGAAGAATGAGTGAAGAGCAGCGCCCGATAGCCGTGATCAGTGATCTGTCGCAGGTGGTGGAACAGCAACAACTGGGCGAGGCAACCTCGCAAGTGCAATATGTATCGCAGGGCCACTGTCTGGTCATCGGTGATGTGGACACTGCACTGGAGGCCGGTCGGTATTTCCCGAACAGTCACTACACGATCGTCAGTGTGAATCCGGATGCTGTTCGTATCGACAAGCAGCTGACGGACGAGGGAGTCGCCGTGTTCACGGTGCCATCGCTCTCACTCTCTGGCCATCTGGGGGCCTGGCGAGCACAGGTGTCCGTTCTGGATGGCGAAATGTTCGATCTCGCCGTGTCCGTGTATCGGGAAAGCGGCTTTTTCGATCTGGTTCTCGACCTGTCTGCCGAACCACTGATGCCGATGCGTCTGGTGCCGTTCGGCTACGTGCATCTGGGCAATCCCGATGCCGCCTCCCTGGAGGACGCAGTGGCGGCACTGTCTGAATTGACCGGTGAGTTCGACAAGCCGAGATACTTCCACTACGAGGCCGACATCTGCGCCCACAGCCGTAGTGAACTCGATGGCTGCAATCAGTGTATCGATGTCTGTGCCACCGATGCCATTCGCTCCGATGGTGAACGAATCAGTGTTGATCCCTTTCTGTGTCAGGGTTGTGGAAGCTGTGCCACGGTATGCCCCAGTGGCGCCATGAGCTACGCCTTTCCCCGGCCTGTCGACGCGGTGGATCGAACCCGCAGAAGTCTGCAGAATGAAGGGGCCAGCATCATCGTGCTGCATACCGAAGCGGAAGAGGAGCGAATCGAGCAGATGAATCTGCCCGATGATGTGCTGGCTCTTCTCGTGGAAGAGGTCAGTGCCTTTGGCCCGGACTACTGGCTGGCGATGCTGGCGGGCCCGGCCCGGCACATCTGTCTGGTGATGGATGTACCGGCCGATGATCCCGGACGCCTGGCCATTGAAACTCAGCTGCGCTGGGTTGGCGTTCTGATGTCCGATCTGGGCGTGCCCGAATTGCCCGTGACGCTGCTGGCCCCCGAAAAACTGGAAGCCTGGCTACGGCGCATCATGGCCGGTACTGATGGATCCACGTTACTGGGAGGGATCGATCCACAGTGGTTCGACACGCACAATGACAAGCGGCAGACGCTGCGCCTGGCGCTGGATGCCTTGTCGGAGCAGTTGCTGCCGGCTGAACCGAGAACAGCCCTGCCCAAGGGGGCGCCTTTCGGGCAGATCAAGGTCGATACAGACGCCTGTACTCTGTGCATGGCCTGTGTCTCCACCTGTCCTGCCAGAGCCTTGCAGGACGGGCAGGATACGCCGGCGCTGCGCTTTGTCGAGGCCAACTGTCTGCAATGTGGTCTGTGCGAGTCTGCCTGTCCCGAATCGGCAATCACGCTCAAGGCCCGCTACACCTGGGACAGTGTGCAGGCACGCAGGATCGAAACACTGCATGAGGAGAAGCCGTTCCACTGTGCTCGCTGCCATACACCATTCACCACGCAGAGCATGATCGATACGATGACGGAAAAGCTGGCCGGCCACTGGATGTTCCAGAACGAAAAGGCCGTTCGCCGTCTGAAATTGTGCGGTGACTGTCGCGTGCGGGACATGTTCGAAGAGGACGCTGCCGGCATTCGCACGCACAAGGACAATGGCTGAACGCTGTCCCCGTTCAGGTGTACAGACCGATTGATGAGACGCCCCGGAGCCCATTTCCCGGGGGTGCGGCTCACGGCTTGGCCGGCTGCGCCCGGCATTGGTGCACGATTGAGACATTTTGGACCGCCGTCTGGTACGACGACGGAATTTTCCGCTTTCCTCAGACCCCAGCGGATCGCACGTGACTTTAATGAAAGCCCTTGAGCTCGCCACAGCGCTGGTCGAGACTATACGGAATGAATGTGATGACCAGTGATACTCCGCAATTCCCCGTCAAGAGCGAGGAAGAATTCCTGCGTGATCAGGAGCAAGCCGTGCGGGCGGCGGTCTACGAGCTGCTGGCCAGTCTGCTGGCTCGGCAACCCGATGCGGATGTGTTGCAACGATTGCGTCAGATCGGTGAAGTCGATTCCAGCGAGGGACGCATTGCCATGGGCTGGGAACTCATGAAGCAGGCGGCATTGAAGACCGACCTGGAGTCGGTTCATGATGAATATTTCGCATTGCTGCTCGGGGTGGGGCGCGGCGAACTGGTGCCGTTCGGATCCTGGTACATGACCGGATTCCTGATGGAGAAGCCGGTTGCCGTATTGCGCGCAGACTTGCAGCGTCTGGGCATCGAGCGGCAGGACGGCGTGGCCGAATCGGAAGATCACATTGCGGCATTGTGCGATGCCATGGCCCTGATCATCAGGAACCCTGACGAAATCTCCCTGGATGTGCAACAGGCTTTCTTCAACGATCATCTGGCACCCTGGGTCGGACAATTCTTCGACGACATGCAGAACGCCAGTTCCGCCCATTTCTACCGCTCGGTCGGCTTTTTCGGCGAGAGCTTCTTCGACTTCGAACGGCAACTGCTGGACATGCAGAGCTGATGCCGTCACCTGACAACTTCCAGAGCTCCCCAGAGAGTTCTCCAGTGAGGATGAAAACCATGACTGACGAGAAAAAACCCGGATTCATCAACGCCAGACGCCGCGGATTTCTGCAGGGAGCGGCTGTCGCCAGCGGTGCGGTGGCCAGTGGAGCAGCCTCTGCCGCCAGCAACATCGGTGATGTTGTCGAGGCCAGCGACGTCGTTGACACTGCCTCTGGCAAGAAAGGCTACGAGCGCACCGAGCACGTCAACCGCTATTACTCACGTGCCCGTTTCTAGCAGCCGGCCTACTGAAATTCCAAGGAGAAATCCATGAAACTCAAGCGCAAGATTGCCGGACAGAGCCCGGATCACGGTTCTGCACTGCCGGCCGGAGTCACCGGCAAGGTCAAGGGCCTGCTGGGCAGCTCCATCAATCGTCGTACCTTTCTCAAGAACTCCGGTCTCACAGCCGGTGGCGCCGCATTGGCTGTGGGCGCAGGTCCCAGCATGCTGAAGAAGGCACATGCGGCCGAGACGCACGCCAGGGCCGGTGTCGAGACCACGCAGGTGCGTTCGGTCTGTACGCACTGCTCGGTCGGCTGTGGTGTGATCGCGGAAATCCAGAACGGCGTGTGGACGGGGCAGGAACCCGATTTCGACTCGCCCATCAACATGGGGGCCCACTGTGCCAAGGGGGCATCGGTGCGCGAACACGGTCATGGTGAACGTCGCCTGAAGTACCCGATGAAACTGGTGGGTGGCAAGTGGACCCGCGTTTCCTGGGATGAGGCGATCAATGAGATCGGTGATCAGATGCTGAAGATTCGTGAAGAATCCACATCCGATTCCGTGTACTGGCTCGGTTCTGCCAAATACAGTAACGAACAGGCGTATCTGTTCCGCAAGTTCGCCGCGCTGTGGGGCTCCAACAATGTCGACCACCAGGCGCGTATCTGTCACTCCACGACGGTGGCAGGTGTGGCCAATACCTGGGGTTACGGTGCGATGACCAACTCCTACAACGACATGCAGAAGTCCAAGGCGATGTTCTTCATCGGCTCCAACGCTGCCGAGGCGCACCCGGTAGCCATGCAGCACATTCTCAAGGCGAAGGAAAACGGATCCAAACTCATCGTTGTCGATCCTCGCTTCACCCGTACCGCGGCGCATTCCGATCAGTTCATCCAGATGCGACCCGGCACCGATGTACCGGTCATCTGGGGCATCCTGTGGCATATCTTCGAAAACGGCTGGGAAGACAAGGAGTACATTCGTCAGCGCGTCTATGGCATGGATGACATTCGTACCGAAGTGGCCAAGTGGACTCCCGAGGAAACCGAACGCGTCACCGGTATCCCTGAAGCGCAGTTGAAGCAGGCTGCACAGACCATGGCCGAGAATCGACCCGGCACCATCGTCTGGTGTATGGGTGGCACGCAGCACACCATCGGCAACAACAACACTCGCGCGTATTGCGTACTGCAACTGGCACTGGGCAACATCGGTGTCTCGGGTGGCGGCGCAAACATCTTCCGCGGTCACGACAATGTGCAGGGCGCTACCGACATGGGCGTGCTGTCGCATACCTTGCCCGGATACTACGGTCTGGCGGAAGGTGCCTGGAAGCACTGGGCAGGCGTCTGGGATGTGGACTACGAATGGGTCAAGTCCCGGTTTGACCAGAATGCCTACGAAAAGAGTGGCGACAAGGATGTGCAGCCCATGTACACCGCCGGCATGCCGGTATCGCGCTGGATCGACGGTGTGCTGGAAGACAAGGAAAACATCGCCCAGAAAGACAATATCCGCGCCATGGTTCTGTGGGGACATGCACCGAACTCGCAGACCCGCGGCCCCGAGATGAAGGCTGCGATGGAAAAGCTGGAACTGCTGGTGGTCATCGATCCATACCCCACGCATACGGCCGTTCTGCCTGATCGCCAGGATGGTATGTATCTGCTGCCGGCTGCCACCCAGTTCGAAACCTATGGTTCGGTCACCGCATCCAACCGGTCACTGCAATGGCGTGATCGCATCATCGAACCCCTGTTCGAGTCTCTGCCCGATCACACCATCATGTACAAGTTCGCCGCCAAGCTGGGCTTTGCCGAAGAGTTGACCAAACATATCGAGGTGAACGGCGAAGAGCCACTGGTCGAGGACATCACGCGCGAGTTCAACCGGGGTCTCTGGACCATCGGTTACACGGGACAGAGTCCGGAGCGCATCAAGGCACATATGGAACATCGGGGTACCTTCGACGAACTCACCCTGCAAGCCAAGGGTGGCCCTCTGGACGGGGAATACTATGGCATGCCATGGCCTTGCTGGGGAACGGCCGAAATGGGACATCCCGGTACCCCCAATCTGTACGATCCGAGCAAGCCGGTTGCCGAAGGTGGCCTGAATTTTCGTGCCCGATTTGGGGTCGAACGCGACGGTGTCAACCTGCTGGCCGAGGATTCCTGGTCTGCCGGTGCCGAGATCGAAGACGGATATCCGGAGTTTTCCGCCGACATGCTGAAGACTCTCGGCTGGTGGGATGATCTGAGCGAGGAAGAGAAAACGGCGGCAGAAGGCAAGAACTGGAAGACCGATCTGTCCGGAGGCATTCAGCGTGTGGCCATCGCTCATGGCTGTGCACCGTTCGGTAACGCCAAGGCCCGGGCCAATGTCTGGACCTTTCCGGATCCGGTCCCTGTTCATCGTGAACCGCTCTATACGGCTCGTCGCGATCTGGTGGACGACTATCCGACGTATGAAGACAGGAAGTCGCATTACCGCCTGCCAACACGCTATGGGTCCATCCAGGCCGAAGACTATTCTCAGGAGTTTCCACTGATCCATACCAGTGGTCGCCTGGTGGAATACGAGGGTGGTGGTGAGGAGACTCGCTCCAATCCATGGCTGGCTGAACTGCAGCAGGACATGTTCGTCGAGATCAATACGGCTGATGCCAATGACATCGAGATCAAGGATGGCCAGATGGTGTGGCTTGAAAGTCCGGAAGGCGGCAAGATCCACGTCAAGGCGATGATCACGGAGCGTGTTGCACGCGGTGTGGTCTTCACACCATTCCACTTCGGTGGTGTGTACGAAGGCAAGGACCTGATCGACAAGTACCCTGAAGGCTCGGCGCCGTACGTGCGTGGTGAATCCAACAATACCGCCATGACCTACGGCTACGATTCCGTGACCCAGATGCAGGAAACCAAGTGTTCCCTGTGCAAGATAACCGCAGCCTGAGGAGGATACGACCATGGCAAGAATGAAATTTCTGTGCGACGCCGAGCGTTGTATCGAGTGCAACGGCTGTGTGACGGCGTGCAAGAACGAGCACGAAGTGCCCTGGGGGGTGAATCGTCGGCGAGTGGTCACACTGGATGACGGTTTACCGGGAGAGAAGTCGATTTCGGTCGCCTGCATGCACTGCACCGACGCGCCATGCCAGGCGGTCTGTCCGGTGGATTGCTTCAACACCACGGACGATGGCATCGTGCTGCATGACAAGAGTCTGTGCATCGGTTGCGGCTACTGTTTCTACGCCTGTCCCTTCGGCGCACCACAGTACCCGCAACAATCCTCATTCGGCGCTCGCGGCAAGATGGACAAATGTACCTTCTGCGCCGGTGGACCGGACGAGGCCGATCTGTCCGATGCCGAATACGAGAAATATGGTCGTAATCGCATTGCTGAAGGCAAGTTGCCGCTGTGCGCCGAGATGTGCTCAACCCGAGCCCTGATTGCCGGAGATGGTGACGAGGTGGCGGATATCTATCGTGAGCGAGTCCTGCGTCGCGGTGGACGTCCACAGACCTGGGGCTGGGAAACCGCCTACACAGAGGGGTGAGTCTGATGCAGACGGATCACATGACGGACGCATCGGCCGAACCGCCGCTGCGGCAGAAGATGAGCGCTGCAAGGAAACGCAGGATTGCAACCCTGAGCCTGCTGGCCATCGTGTTCATGGCCTTCCTGTTGCCACTGGGCAGTTACGGCTTGCACTTTCTGGGTAGTGAGGCCATTGCTCAGGAGGCCGGCTCCACCGTCAATCCGCGTTCCAATTACTGGCGGGCGGTACGCGAGGGGGTGTCCGGTTATACCGCGGTATCCGGACAGGAGACCGGTGTACTGATAGCCGCAGGAGGCACCGAATGGCAGGCGCTGCGTGACGGACCGGTTGCCACGTATGCGCCATGGGGGATCGTGGTCATGCTGGTCATCGTGGCGCTGTATCACATGATTCACGGGCGCAACAAGCTGGATGAGCCGCGCTCGGGTCGCAAGGTCAAGCGCTGGAGCTGGTTCAGTCGCCTGGTGCACTGGATAACGGCAGTCTCCTTCATTACGCTGGCGATTACCGGCTTGAGCATGCTGATCGGCAAGACGGTACTGATTCCGTTGCTGGGCAAGCAGGGCTTTGCATTGTGGGCGCAGACCTCCATCACCATCCACAATGTGGTCGGACCGGTCTTCTCGGTGGGCATCGTGTTGATGATCGTGCTGTGGATCTGGCACAACTTCCCCAACGCCACCGATGTTCAGTGGATGAAACAGGGTGGTGGTGTGATCGGCAAGGGTCACCCTTCCGCTGGTCGCATGAATGCCGGTGAGAAGATCTGGTTCTGGGTGGTGACATTCGTCGGTCTGGCCGTCAGTGTTACCGGGCTGATCATGGTCGCCCCCGTCTACGGTATCGCCATTCCGGAATGGGCCAGTTTTCTGCCATTGGTGGAAGGGTCCCGAGCACAGATGCAGCAGGCCAATCTGGTGCATGCCGTCTTGTCCCTGGGTTGGGCCGCCATGGCCGTCGGTCATATCTATATCGGAACGGCTGGCACCGAAGGCGCTCTGGAAGGCATGACGACCGGTTATGTATCCACCGAATGGGCGAAGCAGCACCACGACCTGTGGTATGAAAAGCTCGAAGCCGAAGGCAAGGTCATCGAGCCTGGCGAGACGAAGAGTGCGAACTCGGGTGTTGTGGCGGGCAGCGCGGGTGCAACCGCTGGCCATTGATGCAGGGTGTTCCACACGGTTGACCGGCAAGACAAACTCTTGCCGGTCAACCGGCAGACCATTCTGCTAACATTTCATCGTCCGGCAGTTTCTGCCCGGTGCCCTTGTCCTGGTCAGTCCTGTCAATGTCTGCAGCCCAACTCCCCGAAGAACGATTTCCCGATGATGTGATGGTGTTGTTGCACAACGCCAACATCACGGTCAGCTGTGTCCCGGTGCAATTGGACAACGGCCAGTGGCAGGCAGCCATTTTCTTCGTGTTACCGGCTGACGCCCCCTGTCTGAAGACCGGTCGTTTGCTCGGAGGCCCCTACACGGTAGAACTGGATGCCGATCTGCATGAACACGAAAAAGGCACATTGATAGAAATCGGTCTGGAAATCATCACACCGATAGAGGCCAGTCGCGGCACGATGTTGTTCATTACCGGGCACAGTCCTTCGCATTTCGAGAGCATCAAGCTGATCAGTCAGCAGGATCAGCTGCCACTGTTCATCGGCGACGAATATTGCCGCGTTCTCTACAAGCAGAACATTCCGGTCAGCAAGGCCATGCAGAGTGGTTTCCGGCAACTGCTCGATGAAGCCGTGGCTCGGGACGCCGTGATTCGGCTGACGGGTCACTACGACCCGGATCGGGTATTCACCGATGTGCTGGCGTCACTGCAACTCGCCTGATCCGGTTGGCCCATGCGAAACCTGCTGATCGGGCTGTTACCCTCGCTGTTGTTGGCCCTTGCGGGTTCCGGCATCGTGCTGGGGGATGACCGCAGACCCTTCTCGCAGACACCTTCCGACATTCCACCAGAGTCCACAGCAACTCATTCGCTTGACAGGCAGAGAGGCTCTGATACCGCCACTGCTGTGTCGGACCCGGGTGCTCAGGTGAGGCAGCAGTGGGTCAGTGCCATCGGCAATGATCGCATTGCCACCTTGCGACAGTTGCTTGCCCGATACGAACCTCGTCAACTGCTGACTCTGACGGCCAGCAATGGCAAGAACGCGTTGATGGTCGCCAGCAAGAAAGGCGATCTGGCTCTGGTGAAGTCGCTGATTGACGCAGGTGCCGATATCGATGAACGCACGCAAACCAATGGCACCGCATTCATGTTTGCCGTTCTGGGCAATCGTCGGCAAGTTGCCGAGTGGTTGCTGGACAGAGGTGCTGACATCCAGGTGATCGGCTCCAATGGCTGGACGGCCTTGACGCTGGCGGCCGCGAAGGGCTACACGGATCTGGTGCAGTGGCTGATAGACAACGGGGCGCAGACGCAGATCCGGGATGTGTATCGCTTTACGCCCTTCATGCGTGCGGTGGAAAACGGTCAGGACTCGGTGGCAAGACTGTTGGCAAAGCTGCCGGATACCGATGTCAATGCGCAGGACGAATACGACAACACCGCATTGCATCATGCGGTATCGGGTAACGACATGGCCATGGTCAGGCTGCTGTTGCAGCACGGAGCCGACCCGCAGCTGACCAATCGCAACGGCGCCACGCCGATCATGCTGGCCGAGGGCAAACCGGCTATGCGACGCCTTTTTCCCTAGCTGGCGAGCCTTCGTCAAGTTCCGACACAGGGCAGAGGGTATCCTCGGCACTCTCGGGACACAGACCATGACGGGCGAAGACCTTGCGCGCTTCCTGATAGCCCAACTCACTGATCTGCGCGTATGACTTGAAATCCAGCAGCGAAATGGCGCGCACATTGGGCTCCACCAGCACTTCCAGAGAGTTTCTGGCCTCGTTCAGGCGTTCGATGCTCTTGATGTCGGTGGCTCGCAGCAGGGTTTCGGCAATGCGGGGTATGCGAATGCTCTCTGCCCAGGGGTTGAGGCGTGACAGCAGCACCTGCCAGCCGGACAGGCTGGTGCCGAAGTCGTAGTAATTGAACTGTTCGGGAATCTGGCTGACATTGACGCCGATGATGTTGGAACGTCCGCCCAGGCGCTTCTGCATGATGTCGACCGGGAAGGTATTGAGCACGGCACCATCGATCAGCAGGTCGCCATCACTTGTCGGTACCGGGGAGAACACGCCGGGAAGGGAAATCGTGCTGCGCACGACCTTCCACAGAGGACCGCTTTCATGGATCACTTCGCGTCCGTCTGCCAGGTTGGAGGAAATGCAGAAGAATGGAATCCAGAGATCCTCGATACGGGTACTGCGATAGACCTCACGACAGAAGCGTGTCAGCTTGGCTGATTTCATCAGAGATGCCAGAGGCAGGGTGTAGTCGAACAGGGCCTGCTTGTTGGCGAAGGAGGCGGACAGGGAGTGCACATTCTCGTAATCACGCCCCATGGCCATCGCAGCACCCAGCAAGCCGCCCATGCTGGAGCCGCCGATGTAATCGACACAGACCGATTGTTCTTCGATCAGACGCTGGACCCCCAGATGAGCGTAGCCTCGAGCCCCCCCGCCACTGAAGACGACACCACGAGCCTTGTGCGTCAGGCGCCGTGCCAGTCGGGAAAGATGGGCGGGATCGTTGATGCGAACATGGTAGAACGCGTCGAGGGCTCGCTTCTCCAGCCAGCGGGCCGTTCCCTGCGGCGAGCGGGTATTGCTTGAATGCAGCAATACCAGGTCGATGCGCGGCCGAATGCGTGATTGACTGAACAGGGCTTCTAGCTGGCGCTCCTGCTGTCGTATGTCGGTTGCGTTGTCCGGGTCGGCATTGGCCAGCAGCAGAATGCGATCGGCTCGATTGATGCAGCGCTGGGTCCAGGAATTCCATTCTCGATCGGCAACATATACCAGGGAATCGACACGGTTCTCCTTGTCATCCAGCCATTCGGCTATGGCTGAATTGAAGATGTTGTCGAAGCTGGTCTGCGAGGCACCGGTACGGCCATAGAGGGTGTCGAAACTGCGAGAATTGAGGGTCAGGGTCTCGCCCAGATCTCGCAGGGCATTCTTCAGCTGGTGCACGAAGCGACGCAGCGGCAGTCTCGAATCCAGCGGCAGGACCAGAAAGGTGCGGTCGGTTGACGCATCCTTGCTGCGCTGACTATTGGCGAAATTGCGGCGCACGATCAGGCGAGACAGGCGCAGCAGCATCTCGGGCCGATTGGCGATCAGCGTATCGAATGCGCTTCGAGCCAATGCGGCGACGGTGCATTCGCGCGCTGCCGTCACCGTGGCGGTGCGATTGGAATCGGCCAGCAAGGCCAGTTCGCCAACGGTTTCCGAGGCCTGAACCTCGGCAACCCGAGATACCATGCCTTCGGCGTTGGTGGACTCGACCAGCAGCTTTCCGGATAGGATGACAAACAGGGCATCCGGCGCATCGCCTTCGTGAAACAACACCTGCCCACTGTGGTAATGCCGAATCTCGGTCTGCTCGAGCAACTGGTCCATGGTGGCATTGCTCATGTCACCGAACAGTTCGAGAAACGCTCGTGCCAGGGTCACGCGCCGTGACAGGCGAGCTGCGACATCATAGACATGCGCCAGGATGCCAGAGTCGATATTGGTCAACTGATCAAACGCAAATCGCGGAAACTGCGCAATCCGTGTCTTCCTGATGGCGATGGCCGTGGCGAGATGTTCGCCGCCATTGAGTACGGCGAAGTCGCCGGCGGTTTCCCCCTTGCGCCGGGCCTGCAGGTAGAAGGTCTCGGTGGATGAATCGTTGCAGGGCATGTACAGCCCCAGCTCTCCATCGACCACTACATACAGATTCTGGCTCTCACTCCCTGCCGAGAAGAGGGTTTCTCCCTCGGCCAGGTCAGTGAACGATATCAGGGGGATCAGACGATCCCACAGAGCGGCATCGATACTCTGGAGCAACGGCAGTTTCTTGAGCTGCCGAATGGCTCGCGCATTGTTCAACAGAGCACCTGCTGCACCGAGAACTCGTCCGCCGGAACTGCCACGACACGTTCACCGGAGCGAGTACGCACATCGGTAACACCGTATTCCATGGCGAGCCGGAAGCCGAATTTTTCCAGAAAGCGTTCGTACTGATCCGGGCCCAGGCTTCCCGTTGCGGACAATCTTCCCTGAGCATCGACCTGCAGTTCGATGGCTGCCAGAGGTGCCGGTGCGGGGCCGCTCAGCACTTCGCCACCGGCCGCAGGATCATACACACTGCGTTCCGAGCAGCAGCTGATGAGCCCGTCACGCGTGTGGGCGATGCCTTGCCTGTCATGGAAAGTGACCGTTTCGGGGCGATAGGCGATGTGACTGATGGGCTTGGCCGGATGTGACATCTTGTGGCTGCAGATGGCCGAAAAAGCCACGACCGACTGGTCGCTGTCCACGCCACCGGGCCAGGAGCCGCGGGCCGGCGACGATCGCCCGAGGCGCATCAGAAAGCAGGGTGTCGTACGGTAGGGGTAGCCGAAGATATAGGCCTGGCCTGTCTTCAGAGAGTCCAGCGTCACCTCGCTCTCATCCTGATAGATCAAGCGGCTGCTCGGATAGAGCGTCCGTTGAGGGCCGGCATTCGCTTGCGCGTCAGCCTGTGCATTGGCATGTGCAGTAGCAGCGCCTGCCAGCAAGGCGCTGCACAGGGAGTTGAATTGGCGTCTGTCCATATTCACAGAGTATAGAGCCAGCATTGCAAAACCGGCAAAGTGATGTGCTCCTGCTCCTGCTCCTGCTCCTGCTCCTGCTCCTGCTCCTGCTCCTGCGCCTGCGTCTGCGTCTGCGTCTGCATCGGCTCCCGAGTCCGCTGGCCAGTTACTCGGCGCTGAAGCGGATCTCGCCGAACCAGGCCGTGCCCTCACGATCGGCATTGTCACCATCGACCATCACGGCATAGCCGCTGAGCATGGCGACGTCCAGATCGAAGTACTGCCTGAAATCTTCTGCCACATTGCGTCGCTGGCCAACCCAGTTGCCCACGTGCTCCTCACCGCTCTGAACCACGACCATCTGAGCCTTGTCCGTGAACGGGTTGGGCCAGGCTTCGTCCAGCGCTGACTGAGACGACCAGACATAGTTGATCGCCACGGTCTCCCAGGGCAGAAAGCCGGTCTTTGCCACCACATAGAGGCGAGCCGGGAAATCATCCCCGTTGCGACTGCGCTCGTCGATGCCCGGGTAAGTGCCATTCACTTTCCAGGACCATTCCACGATCGGGGTACTCTCCAGATCGATCTTCTGCTCGCGGTACAGGATCGAGGCCTGACCCTGCGTTTCGCCGCGCAATACTTGCACACCGTTTTCCTCTTCCAGCCGGTATTCGGTATTGCCCTTGAAGCTGCGTTCGGCCCAACCGGCCAGATCTGCCGTGGCGAAATCCCCACCGGGAGGCTCGCCGGGCAGGTTCGTGGATACATTGGCCATGACTCCAACAGGGATGATCAGACTGGCCAGCAGGCCTGCAAGAGACTGGCGCATGACAATATTCCGTCGGCGACGGATGGCTTGATTTTTCATGCACCTTCAGAACGACAGTCTGTGAAAAAAGTTCAGGGATAATTGCCGTTTCGCAGATGCAACGCCTCGGAAGTGCGTATGACGTACCATAAGCGTTTCATCGTGAAGCCATGCCGAGTCCTGCCCGCGCTATGCCCAGTCAATCGACCCAACGCCGTTTTCGCTGGTGTGCTGCCATTACGGTCACCACCATCTTTGCGCTGATTCTGGTAGGCGGAATCGTTCGCGCTACCGGTTCGGGCATGGGTTGTCCGGACTGGCCCACCTGTTTTGGTCAATGGGTTCCGCCGACCAGCGAAGCGCAATTGCCGGCGAACTATCAGGAGATCTACGCGGAGCGTGGTTATGCCGACACCACCTTCAATGTGCGCAAGACCTGGACCGAATATCTCAATCGGCTGCTGGGTGCGTTTACCGGTCTGACCATACTGGTCACTTTGCTGTTTTCCATACCGTATCGCCGCGACGAGCCGAAAATCTTCTGGTTTGCGTTGTCCGGCTTCATTCTGGTCGGCATTCAGGGGTGGCTGGGAGCCAGAGTGGTTGCCAGCAATCTGCACACCGGCATGATCACGCTTCACATGATGCTGGCCCAGGTCATCGTGGGCATCCTGATCGCGGCGCTGGTGCGGGCGGGCAGGGATCGCTACAGCGACATACACATCGATCGTCTACCGAAGTTCTTCTATCCCCTGATGATCACAGCGATGATAGCCGGCTTGCTGCAACTGGTCATGGGTACTCAGGTTCGCGAAGCTGTCGATCTCATCGCCCGCAGCAGCAACTTCACGGATCGGCATCTGTGGATAGACAATCTGCCGCTGATCTTCGGTATTCACAAGTACTACGCGATACCGCTGACCTTGCTCAATGGCTGGCTGATTCTGGCCGTACTCAATCATTCTCACTCCGTCATTCTGCGGCGGCTGAGCATCGCTCTGGGCGTTTTTCTGCTGGGTACCATTGCCATCGGCATGAGCATGGATCGACTGCACATGCCCCTGTTCTCACAGCCTCTGCACTTGTTACTGGCTTCGCTGATCTTCGGTACTCAATTGGCCATTCTGCTGATTCTGCGTCATGCGATCGTGGATGGATCTTCCGCAGATGGCACCACGCGGGCCGATTCGAGCGCACTGTCGACGGGCAAGGCCAATGGCTGAGCACCTGAAACAGGTCGCTCCGCAAGCGGTCCGACAACCGGGGCCGTGAACCCGCCAGGGCCTGACACAGGCTGCAAGGCAGGCTTGATTCAAGGTAGGCTGGTGCTGCGGCCAGGCCGCATAAGCTATCTGCCGGGTGTGTATCATGGAATTTGCATTGTCGGATATCGCGTTCAAGGATGTCGGGCTGCATGTTGTCAGCAGTCTGGCAGCATTCATCGTTGTCGATTTCTACAAGTCGATACGCTCGCGCGACAGGGCACAGAGGCGGCAGGGCGATGCCATCAGGCGCGTTGCTGCTGCCGGTGATGGGGCAGCGACTGGTCGGCAATCGGGCGCCAGCCCGCAAGTACGGCGCAGCTGGCTAAGCCTGTTGTTCGGCTGGCTGTTTCTGTTTCTGTTCAAGCTCGTCGTCAAGGCAACGCTGGCATTGCTGATAGCAGGTCTTGCCATCGGCTGGCTGCAGAGCAAGGTCGATGTGGCTGCCGCCTAACGTCTTTCGCCAGACACGGCAGACAGCCTGTTGGCGGCTGCATTCTTTCTCCTGATGGTGCTGGTATGGTGGATACTGCCGATTCGGCTGTTCAAGCGCTAGCGACATTGCAGTACACCACAGGTGAGAAAGGCGTGGCCTCTGTCATTTCATTCAGGGCTTCACGACGATGTTGCCTCGTTTGTGTCCGGTATCGATGTATTCATGCGCTTGGGCAATCTCGGACAGGGCATATTCTCTGGTGATGCTGATGCACAGTCTGCCTTGCTCCAGTAATGGCAGCACGCCCTGCAACAGGCTCAGGCGTTCCGCCGTGGGCAGCAAGCCGGTGGCCGAAAACAGCACCTGGCGAGAACCGCTGAGGCGAGAGAGCAGCACGCGTATCAGCAGAGGCAGGCTCAATACCGGAGAAAGGAAGCGACCCTTCTCCCGCAGGGCATCCATGGCTGGCCTCATGTCGAGCTTGCCGACGGCATCATAGATCAGATCGAAACGTTCATCCCCCTGCAGGGGGTCGGAGACGTTGTAGTCGATGACCTCATCGGCCCCCAACGAACGCACGAAGTCATGGTTCTCACGGCCGCAAACTGCGACGACCGTTGCGCCGGCGCATTTCGCCAGTTGCACGGCGGCGCTGCCGAGGCTGCCTGCAGCGCCGTTGATCAGCACACGCTGGCCGGATTCTACGTTGCCGAGTCGATACAGGAAATTGCTGGATGTCACCACGCCATCGCAGACGGTAGCGGCTTCCGCATGACTGAGGTTGTCCGGCTTGCGACAGATCACCTCGTCCTGTGGCACACAGACGTACTCGCAATGCGTGCCGGCACCCAGAACGCTCTCCCCCATGACCGCCTCACCGATGCGGAAGCGGCTCACGGCGCTGCCGGAGGCTTCGATCACGCCGCTGAATCCGGTGCCGGATACCGGGTGGCGAGGTTTGAAGAGTCCGAGAAACAGCCTGCCATAGCGAGGCGTTCCGCGACGCATCATGCTATCGGCTGCTGTCACCGATGAGGCGACGATGCGTACCAGAATCTCGTTGTCGGCTGGAACGGGTTTGGGCTGCGAGGTAAGCTGCAGTACCTGTGGTGCACCGTAGCGGGTCTGGATGACGGCTTGCATGGCATTCTCCTGGCTGGCACATGATCGGGAAGGAGAGTGTGGCTGCGCCGATTGCTGAAGAAAACCTCTGCCGACGCATGGCTGGTATGTGAAATCGTATGGACTGGAAATCTGTCAATTTTGACTGGAACCACGCGCGTGCCTTTCTCGTCACGGCGGAGGAGGGTTCACTGACGGCGGCTGCCCAGGCACTGGGCACAACCCAGCCGACCCTGGGTCGCCAGGTCGCCGCGCTGGAAGAGGAACTGAGCGTCGTTCTGTTCGATCGTGCCGCCGGGAGGCTGGTGTTGACTCCCGCGGGCAAGGCATTGCTCGAATTCGTGCAGGCCATGGGAGAGTCCGCTCTGCATGTATCCAGAGTGGCGGACAGTCATGCCACCGGTCTGCGAGGCAAGGTATCCGTGTCTGTCAGTGAGGTCTATGCCGCATTCCTGCTGCCACCGATTCTCGAGAAACTGCGCCGTGAGGAACCGGAAATCGAGGTGGAAATCGTTGCCGAGAATACCGTCAGTGACCTTGGTCGACGCGAGGCGGACATCGCGGTACGCAATTTTCGACCGGAAGAGCCGGATCTGATTGCACGCAAGATCCGCGATGATTCAGGGCGGCTGTATGCCACGCCTGCCTATCTCCAGTCGATAGGCAATCCGAGCAGGCCTGAGGATTTCAGCGAGGCCAGTTTCATCGGTTTTGCCGATCCGGCCAGTATTCTGCAATGGCTCAATGGTGTCGGCATGAGCCTGACCGAGCGCAACATGCCCTTGATGACTCGCAGCTATCTGGTGCACTGGTCGATGGTCAAGCAGGGTCTGGGTATCGGCATCATGCCCGAGCAGATCGGCGATGCCGAGACGGCTGTGGTTCGCGCCTGTCCGAACATGCCGGCTTTCGAATTTCCCATCTGGCTGGTGTCGCACCGTGAGCTGAGGCACAGCAGGCGCATCAGGGCGGTATTCGACAGCTTGGCCAGTGGTTTGAGCTGATCTTGCTCACATCGGCCTGGCACAGCAGCGGCCACCATCACCGTGGCCGCTGGCGGTAAGGTAGCGGAACAAGGAGTGCCGCTGCGATACCGCTTCGTGATCCAGTCGAATATCAGACCTTGCTCAGCGCCTGCTCCAGATCGGCGATGATGTCATCGATATGTTCGATGCCCAGTGACAGGCGCACCATGTCAGGGGTGACGCCGGCGGTTGCCAGTTCTTCTTCATTCAGCTGGCGGTGGGTGGTGGCGGCGGGCATCGATGCCAATGACTTGGAATCACCGATATTCACCAGGCGCAGAACCAGTTGCAGTGCATCGTAGAAGCGTATGCCTGCGTCCAGGCCGCCCTCGACACCGAAACTCAGGATGCCGGATGCCTTGCCGCCCATGTACTGCTGGGCCAGTGCGTGATCCTTGTGCGTTGGCAGGCCGGCATAGCTGACCCATTTGACCTTGTCATGGCCATCCAGATATTCGGCGACAGCCAGCGTGTTCTGACAAATCCGTTCGACGCGCAGCGACAAGGTCTCCAGTCCCTGCAGCAGATTCCAGGCAGCCTGTGCCGACAGTGCGGCTCCCATGTTGCGCAGTGGCACGACACGCGCCCGGGTGATGAAGGCTGCTTCACCGACATCGCGCGTATAGCTGACGCCGTGGTAGGAGACGTCGGGCTCGGTGAGCAGGGAAAATCGCTCGCCCTGTTCAGCCCAGGGAAACTTGCCGGAGTCCACAATGACCCCGCCGACCGTGGTGCCATGTCCGCCTATGTACTTGGTGGCGGAATGCACGACGATGTCGGCACCGTGTTCGATCGGTCGGCAGAGGGTTGGCGTGGCCACGGTGTTGTCCACGATCAGCGGTACGCCGTGCTCGTGTGCCAGGTTGGCCAACCGGGCGATATCCACCACGCCACCGGAAGGGTTACCGATGCTTTCGCAGTAGATGGCCTTGGTACGGCTGTCGATCAGTGCGGCAATGCCGTCGAAATCATCCTTGTCGGCGAAGCGTGTGGTCAGACCCATTCGCGGGAAGGTGTGGGCGAACAGATTGTAGGTACCTCCGTACAGTTCGCTGATGGAGACGATGTTGTCTCCGGCTTCGGCGATGGTCTGGATGGCGTAGGTGATGGCCGACATTCCCGAGGCCACACTGAGCGCGCCGATTCCGCCTTCAAGGGCGGCCACCCGCTGCTCGAGAACCGCACAGGTCGGGTTCATGATGCGTGAGTAGATGTTGCCGGCGACCTTCAGATCGAACAGGTCTGCGCCATGCTGGGCATTGTCGAAGGAATAGGCTGTGGTCTGATGAATGGGCACAGCGACCGAGTGTTGCTCATCCGGCGTATAGCCATGATGCAGTGCAATGGTTTCCGGCTTCATGCTGATGGGTCTTCCAGGTGGTGGTATGGGGGCAATATCATCCCACAGTCACGCTCCGGCTGCGCTGGAAACTCGCCATGCCGGCTTTCTCGTTCTGCCACGCATCGCTGGAAATCAAGGGGCGAATTCGATACTGCCCAACCAGTCTAGAAAGACCTGAAGCCGCGGTGACAGCTGGCGGTCCCGCGGATACAGGACCGATACCGGGGAGGGGGCCGGCGGCGTGTCGGCAAGGACTTCGACCAAACGGCCGGCAGCCAGATCAGCCGCCATGTGATATCGCGGTGCCTGTATCAGGCCCATGCCCAGACGAGCGGCAACCAGCATGGTATCGGCACCGGTTGTCACGAAACCTGCCGGGACCTGGCGTTGCTCTTGCCGTCCGTCAATCGTGAAGTAGAGCGGAAGTGCGTCACCCGTCTGCGAGGACAGGTAGGCGATCATGCGGTGCCCATCCAGATCGTCGGGAGAGCGGGGCATGCCGTGATGGGCGAGATAGGCGGGCGAGGCTACTGTCACCTCGGGCAGCAGGCCCAGCTGGCGTGCTATCAGATCGCTGTCTTCCGGGACGCCGACGCGCAGCACGCAGTCCACGCCTTCCCGTATCAGATCGACCAGTCGATCGCCCTCCGAGAGCACCAGTTCGATGCCCGGACATTCCGACTGAAAATGCTCGAGCTGCGGCAGCAGGAAGTATCTGGCCAGAGTGCCGTGCACATCCACACGCAACCTCCCCCGCGGCAGGCTGCCCTGGAAGCCGTTCTCGGCTTCCTCGACCGCATTGATGATGCTCAGGCATTTTCGGTACCAGACTTGCCCGTCGAGCGTGGGCGCAACGATTCGTGTGGTCCGGTCCAGCAGTTTGATGCCCAGGCGATTTTCACTGCGCTTGATGATATCGCTTACCGTCGATGCCGGCAGACCCAACGCCTCTGCGGCCTTGCTGAAACTGTTCATCTCCACAACGCGGGTGAAGACTCTCATTTCCTCAAACCGATCCATTATCCGATTATCCAGAATACTGTGTCCGATGATTGTCCCATTATCTGCCGTCGATCAGTCGATATTGTCATCGTGGCGTTCAGCAGGGCGTCTTCAATCTTGCTGGAGCAGACGTGGACATGACTCAGGACAGCAGGATAGCCATCGTGACTGGCGGCTCGCGGGGAATCGGTGCAGCAGTGGCCAGACAGCTGGCCGCCGATGGATTCTCGATCATCGTCAATAAGCTGCCAGACGCATGACCTGGCAATTGTGGTGGAACCGCAGGGCGGCTGGATCAATGATCAGACGCTGCGTACCAATGGCGGGGCTGTGTAGTTCGTGATATTGCAAGTCTGCGTATCTGTGAAAAAAAACAGTAGAGTGCGGTTGGTCTGTCGCACAAGGCTTGTCTACAAGGCAGAATCGGTTGAAGGAATCAGCCAAACCCGACAAGGATGTCGCCATGCCCAGCAATCCCAATTCTCGATGGTTTTCAATCTGCCTGCCTGTCCTCTGGGCCTGGCTCTGCTTGCAGCCTGTTATCGCGGCAGGCGCGCCGGTCTCCGCGCCTGAAAACACTACTGCAGTGGATCGCTATTCGCAAAGTCCGCGATGGCAGGTGCATTCCCGAACCGGCGCGCGCTACGAGACTCGCCTGCAAGGCTCTGTGACAGAGGAGGAGCCAGCCGATGATGATGTCGTGCAGGCAGAGAGTGTGGACATCAACAGGGCCACGGCAGAGGAGTTGGCCGCAGCCCTGCCGGGCATCGGCCCGAGCAAGGCTCGAAACATCATCGAGTGGCGGGAGACGCACGGCCCGTTTCGCAGCATCGAGCAGTTGCTGGAAGTATCGGGCATCGGGCCGAGGACGCTGGAGAACATAAGACCCCATGTGCGTCTGGGAGATGCCTTGTCACGGCGGAAAACGCCACCGGCTCCGGAAACGGGAACTGGCGAGGCCGAGGTGGTGATGGCCTTGAGCAGGGTCATTCGTCGGGTGGAGGAGGACAAGCGCCAGGTACTGGAGGGCGTGCGTGATGCTGTTCCCTGATTCCATGCCCGGCGCATTGTGCCGACTTGCCGTTCGATCTGTTTCAGTTGAAGACCAGGTCAGGTAGAAAGGTGACTATGCGGAGTCACCGAACTCCTTGTCGAACCAGGGCTTCTGTGCCTCCATCAGGCGATGAGCGGCGTCGTAGTTGCCAGCGACATTGGGCAGGCTGTCAAGGGTATAGCGCGAGCCGTAGGCGGTTTCTGGTCGTGGACTCATGTCTCATTGAGGCTAGACAGAACGGGTAATGCCGCCATCGACTCGGATGTTCTGTCCGGTGATGTAGGTGCCGCCCTCGGAGGCCAGAAAGGCCACGACGCTGGCAATTTCATTACGGGAACTGCCATAACGTCCCATGGGTATCATCGAACGGAATTCTTCCTTTTCAGGCAGACTGTCGATGAACCCCGGCAGAACATTGTTCATGCGGATGTTCTCCGCTGCGTACTTGTCGGCAAACAGCTTGGAAAATGCCGCAAGACCTGCACGCATGACACCCGATGTCGGGAAGACCGGATTCGGTTCGAATGCTGCAAAGGTTGAAATATTGATGATCGTGCCACCGCCTTGCTGCTGCATGATGGGGGTCACGAGACGGGTCGGCCGCACGGCGTTGAGAAAATAGACGTCCATGCCCTCATGCCAGTCTTCGTCGCTCAGCTCGAGTACCGGTGCGCGAGGGCCGTGACCGGCAGAATTGACCAGAACATCGATTCGCCCCCATTCATTCATTGCCGTATCAACCAGCCTCTGCAGGTCATCCACCGATCGGTTGCTGCCGGTCACGCCGACGCCACCAAGCTCCTTCGCCAGTGCCTCGCCCTTGCCGGAGGAGGACAGGATTCCCACCTGGAAACCGTCCGCCGCCAATGCTCGGGCGCTATCAGCGCCCATGCCGCTACCACCGGCCGTAATCAGTGCTGTCTTTTTCATCATCATCTTCCTCTCAGGTTTTTCCGATGTCTTCGGGGTTGAGGTTCAAGTGCGCCACGCCACTGTTGCCCAATGGGACCGCCGCAAACGGACCGCCATGACAAGCATTGCCGGGATCCTGTGGATCCAGTGGTCCAGTCTTGGCGTAGATCTCCCTGGCGAATTTTTCGGCATTGTCCTTTGGCCGATAGCCCAGGTGACTGGCACGTGCATTGTCTACAGGTACGCGGTCATTGTCGGAGACACCGTAGACTACCGAGAAGCCGGTAACTGGCGTGTCAACGGCACGTTCGACAAGCTGGACAAGGTCTTCATAGCTGAGCCAGGTGCCCACGGCTCGAGGGTTGGACACTTGCGCGCAACTCAGAATTCGCATGCAGACCGATTCCACACCGCGCTTGTCCCAGTACAGACTGGCCAGATCCTCGGCGAAACACTTTGCCAGGCCATAGAAGGTATCGGGACGATGTGGTGCATCAGTGCCGATGAAGACGCTCTTGCGGTGCATGCCCACGGCATGAATGGAGGACGCATAGACCACCCTGCGGACACCGCAACGATAGGCGGCCTCCCAGATATTGTAGGCGCCGATGATGTTCGGCCCCAGGATGGTCTCGAACTCGGCCTCATCACCATAGGCCCCGAAATGCACCACCATGTCAGCCCCTTCCAGAAGCGCAAGCATGGCATCCAGATCCTGCAGATCGGCCTGCACATAGCTCTCGCCTGGCAAGGTCTTGCCGATATCCCCGGCAATATCGGTTGATATCAGGCTATCACACAAGCCGGACAGGGGTTCGCGCAGGTAGGAGCCGAGACGGCCGGCTGCGCCGGTGAGAACGAGTTTCTTCATGTCGGGTTTGCCCTGGTTTTCGGAAGTTTCAATCTGCCCACCGCGGCGCCGATGCGTGTCATCGCCTCGCCCAGAACCTCTTCGGAGGCCGCTGTGGAAATGCGAAAGAAGGGCGACAGTTCATAGGCGCTGCCGGGAACGGCAGCGATGCCGGCCGCTTGCAGCAGGTATTGCGTCAATGCGTCATCGCTGTCAATCAGGCTGCCTTCCGGTGTCTGCGCGCCAATCAGGTCTGCGCAACCGATCAGTGCATAGAAAGCACCACCGGGCGGGTCGAGTGTGAGCCCGGGAATGGACTTGACATGGTCGAGTACGAGATCACGACGGCGTTCGAAGGCCGCACGGAAACGTCGTACCTCATCCTGAGGTCCGTTCAGGGCGGCGGCCGCGGCTGCCTGGGCGATGGAGCAGGCACCCGAACTGATCTGGCTCTGTACCTTGGTCATCGCTGCTATCAGCTCTGCGTGGCCCGCGCCATAGCCGATCCTCCAACCGGTCATCGCGTAGGCCTTGGATACCCCGTTGACCGTCAGGACTCGATCTGCGAGTTGGGGCCAGGCGGCAGCAGCGGACATGAATTGCCGACCATCGAACAGGATGTGTTCATAGATCTCGTCGGACAGAATCAGCACTCGAGGATGCCTTTCCAGCACCTTGCCCAGTGCGCGCAGTTCATCATCGGTGTAAACCGCACCAGCCGGGTTGGACGGCTGATTGAGGAACAACCAGCGAGTTCTGTCAGTGATGGCGTCGGCCAGTCGATTCGGTGACAGCAGAAATCCCTCGTCTGCCGAACATTCGACAGCGACAGGCTGACCGCCCAGAATCAGGACGATATCCTTGTATTGTCCGAAGTAGGGGGCTGCCAGCAGGACTTCATCACCCGGTTCCAGGCTTGCCATCATGGCGTTGAAGATGACTTGCTTGGCACCATTGCAGACAATCACCTCGTCTGCCGAGTAGTCCAGAGCGTTCTCGCGTTTCAGCTTGGCGAGGACTGCCGCCTTCAGAGTCGCTGTACCGCCAGTGGGTGGGTAGCGGGTCTCGCCAGCCAGAGCCGCTTCATGGGCGGCGGTCTTGATATGCGCGGGTGTCTCGAAATCGGGTTCGCCGAGGCCGAGGTCAATGACATCCTCGCCCCGGGCACGCGCATCGCGGGCTGCCTGGCTGACCCAGGCAGAAGCGGATGGTTTGACGGACGCCAGGCGTGAAGCAGCGTAATTCATCGTGCAGTTCCTCTGACATGGGCCAACAATGCGTCAGCACTTCTGGCCAGCAGCGCGGTGTCACTGCCGCAGGCAACGAAGGTGAAGCCCTCGTTCAACAGTTCGGTGGCAAAGTCCGGGTCGAGCACCAGTGTACCCACCGGCAAGCCCCGGGCGATGAGCTTCTTCGCGGCAGGTTTGATCAGTTCCCAGACCGCCGGGTCCATGGGCTGCCCGGGCTTGCCCAGGTCGGCGGCGATATCGGCGGGTCCGAAGAAAATGCCGTTGATACCCTCGATCTGCGCGATTTCCTCGGCGCTGTGGACAGCCGCGCAGGTTTCCAGCTGCAACAGTACGGCGGTTTCCTGTTCGACACGTTGCAGATAATCCGTCACTCGACCGAACCGGGTGGCTCGGGTCGATCCACTGACGCCTCGCATGCCGCGTGGCGGGTAGCGCGTCGAATCGACAGCGAGCCGGGCTTCCTCCACTGACTGGATCATCGGAAACAGAAGGCCGGGTGCGCCAAGATCAAGCAGACGCTTGACAGCTACCGGGTTGTTCCATTCGACGCGCACGATGGGTACCGTGGAGTAGGCGGCGAAGGCCTGCAATTGTCCCAGAACGCTGAAGTAGTCGTTCGGGCTGTGTTCCATGTCGATCAGAGCCCAGTCATAACCGGCGGGTGCCACGACCTCCGCTGCAAAATGGTTGGACAGACTGACCCACAGACCCACCTGCTTCCGGTTGGTAGCCAGGGCTTGCACAAAGGGATTGGCTGGCAGCTTCATCAGATGATCGCCTTTTCGATGATCGGGTGACCGTTGATGATTCGTTCGTAGTTGAAGGGGCGCAGATCCAGTGTCCGGTACTCGCCATAGGTCAACCACTCAGCGGTAC
This sequence comes from Granulosicoccus sp. 3-233, assembly GCF_052681095.1. Lineage (NCBI taxonomy): Bacteria > Pseudomonadati > Pseudomonadota > Gammaproteobacteria > Chromatiales > Granulosicoccaceae > Granulosicoccus > Granulosicoccus sp. 3-233. Next base: position 473,419 of record NZ_JBQYLE010000003.1, on the reverse strand, counting down.
CTCGCCCCATGGCCGGAGCCTGCTGCAAGCCATGACCGGAAAATCCGTTGAGAAAGATGAAATTCTCCAGCTCGGGATGAGGGCCCATGATCGCGTTGTGGTCAAAGGTGTTGTAGGCATAGTGACCGGCCCATTCGGATTGCACCTTGATGGCTTCGAACTGAGGAATGCGAGTGGCAAGAATCGGCCATACATGGTTCTCCCACAGCGAAAAGTCCATGCTGTAGTCGTCGTAGTCCACAGCGGGGTCGAAGTCGGAATGGCCACCACACTGATAACTGCCTCCGCCGTTTTCGCGCACATGCACACCGGACGGATCAATGGTCAATGGCAGATCACGATCGAGCGGAGAATCTGCCTTGAAAATCCAGGAGTAGCGCTTGCGCGGCTCCACCGGTACAGTCAGACCGGCCATCTGTGCGGTCCGGGCAGCACGCGGACCCGAGGCGTTGAGCAGCTGGCCGCAAGCGATCACCTCTCCGGACTTCAGGGTGATGGACGCCACTCTCTTGTCGTCGTCAGTGCGATGGATGCCAATGACCGCGTTCTGGATGTATTCCACGCCACGCTCACGGGCCGATCGTCGCAGCCAGTCGAACACGGCAGTGGCATCCCAGAATCCTTCATCAACCAGATTGATCGACCCCAGAACAATGTCATCCACGTTGTAGAACGGGTAGGCCTGCTTGATCTGATCCGGTGACAGCAGTCGAGTCGCTGCACCGGCGGCGGTCTGTACAGCCTGGCTTTCGCGCAGGGTGGCGGCAAAGTCATCATTGTCGGCCAGGTACAGATAGCCGAAACTGCGTATCGACAGCTCGGGCACGCGCTCGTCACCACCCATGTATTGACGCAGATTCTTCACGAAATCCGCTGCGAACTGGCTGATCCTGACATTCAGGTCGGTGGAGAATTGCTGGCGCATGCAGGAATTGGTGTGTGTGGTCGAGCAGGCTTCGTAGCTCGTATCGCGCTCCACCACCAACACCGAGCCGTTGAAGTCCGCGTTGTCGCTGAGAAACCAGGCGGCAGAAGCCCCCATGATGGCACCGCCCACGATGACCACATCGTAGTGACTGCGCGTGGCTGTCGATGTGATGCTGGCCATCAGAGTGCCTCTCCCTTTCTGACGCTTGCTTCAACAGCAGCTATCTCACTGGCAGACAGTCCGTAATCACGCGCAGCGGTCTCGGCCGATATATAGCCGCGTGCCAGATCGCGTCTGATCAGGGCCGGGTCGCGTTCCATCGGCTCGCCGTAACCGGCCCCCCCTGGAAATGCCATGACCACCTTGCGCCCATGAGGTACGAACTGCTTGCCCTTGACGTGCATGCTGCTGCCGTCATCCTGCGCGATGGTGGTGGCAGCGCCCTGATGGCCTCCTCGTCGTCCACGGGCCGGGTACTGGCTGCGATCGAACATGGCTTGAATGTCGAACTCATGGCCGGGCATGGCGCCGACTTCCATGAACTGACCCAGGCCGCCACGCGTCTTGCCTGATCCACCGCTGTCGGGCCGCAGTTCCTTGCGCCAGATGATGACCGGGCCTGCATGTTCAGTGGCCTCGATCGGCATGGTCATGACCCCCGACGGAAAGGCTGTGGCATTGAGACCATCATGCTCGGGTCGTGCGCCGGAACCTCCGGAATTGAAGGTCAGCACTTCGGATCTTCGAGCATCGGCAGGGGCGGGTGCGTCGCTACGGGGCCGCAGGGACACCTGGAAATTGCACAGGCAGCCGGCACCTTCGGCGGGTACCAGCCCCGGCACGATCTTGTCGAATGCGTCGTACACGGTATCGGGCACGAAATGGCCGACGATATGGCGCAGGGCTACCGGAGCCGGATGCAGGGCGTTGACGATGCTGTTGGCCGGTGCTTCGATTTCAAACGGAGCCAGTGAAGCGGCGTTGTTCGGAATCTCGGGTGCGATGGCGACTTTCAGCGCGTAGCAGGCATAGGCCTTGGCATAGACCAGCGGGCAGTTGATGCCCTTCTTGTCCAGCCCGGAAGATCCGCTGAAATCGGAGACGATCCGGTCTTCATGTACCGTAACCTTGACTTTGAGTGTGATGGGTTTGTCGAAGCCGTCGATCGTCATCTCGCCTTCGGCCGCCTGGCGGGGCAGGGCGGCAATGCGTTCAAGAGTGGCACGACGCGAGTTGTCGAGGATGAAGTCGGCAATTCCGTCCAGCTGCGACAAGTCGAATTCCTGCATCATGTCGATCAGGCGGCGGTGACCGATCTCGTTGCAGCTCGTCAGGGCATACATGTCGCCAATCAACTGATCCGGTTCACGCACATTGCCTCGGACGATATTCACCAGGGTTGCATTGACCTGGCCGAGTTCGGCGAAATTCATGATCGGGATATAGAGCCCTTCCTCGTAGACACTGGCAGCATCTGCGCCGAAGCCGCGACCACCGATATCGACGATATGTGCGGTGCAGGCGAAGAATCCGACCAGCGCTCCCTTGTGAAACGATGGTGTGACCATGGTGATGTCATGCAGGTGACCTGTGCCTTCCCAGGGATCGTTGGTGATGAAGACATCACCGTCGAAGATGTTTTCCCGGCCGATCCGGCGGATGAAATGCGCCACCGCGTCCGCCATGGCGTTTACGTGACCGGGGGTACCGGTCACGGCCTGGGCAAGCATCCTTCCGTGGGTGTCATAGACGCCGGCTGACAGATCCCCGGCTTCGCGCACCGACGTGGAGAAGGCGGTTCTTACCAGTGCCTGTGCCTGCTCTTCGACGACCGAGATCAGGCGGTTCCACATGACCTGGTACGAGACTCTTGAATGTTCCATGATGATTCTCCTCAGTCTTTGATCACGATGTCGATGCAGCCGTCCGGCTGTCTGATGGCATCGCGGCTGGCCGGCACGATGATGGTGGTTTCCGCTTCGGTGAGCACTGCCGGGCCGTGTGCCCGCTGCCCGCTTTGCAGGGAAGAGCGCTCGATGACATGGGTGTCCAGAAACGAGCGTCTGGCAGCGTCGAACAGCTGGCGAGTGCCATTCAGCTGTGCGGCCATGTCGCCCTGGCTCGTTTCAACCGGCGCAACGCTCTCCGGTGGTGTCGTGGCATTCACCGACCACACGGTGATTTCCACGTCCATACCGGCCACGGGACGTCCGAACAGTTTGGTGTAGTCCTCCTCGAACCGTGCCTGGAAGGTCTCGGCATTCGGGTTCATGGCCTGCGATTCGCTCAGTTGAATCGGAATCTCCCAGCCCTGGCCGGTGTAGCGCATGTAGACCTTGAACTCGGCAAGGATGTTGGCGTCAGGGTCACAGCTGCGTACAAAGCCGGTCGCCTCCGACTTCAGATCGGTCAGGAGAGACTGGATCTGCTCCGGGTTGAAGTCGCTGAGTTTCATGTAGACCGAGCGATTGGCCTCGAAGCTGAACGGTGCGCGCAGAAACCCGATGGCGGATCCAACTCCGGCACCCGGTGGCACCAGCAGGCGACGAACGCCCAGTTTCTCGCACAGACGACCGGCATGCAGCGGGGCGGCTCCGCCAAAGGCAATCATGGTGTATTCGCTCAGATCCTCGCCATTTTCCACCGCGTGTACCCGAGCGGCATTGGCCATGTTCTCGTCGACCACTTCGGCAACACCGAAGGCCGCTTCGGTGGCCTCCATTTCCAGACTCTGCCCAATGTGCTGTATCAGTGCCGTTCCGGAGGCGTCGGGATAGAGCTTGATCGAGCCACCGGCAAAATTGTCCGGATCCAGTTTGCCGAGAACCAGATCGGCATCGGTGACACCCGGCCGTTCTCCACCCCGTCCGTAACAGGCCGGACCCGGTTCCGAACCGGCACTTTCAGGGCCGACGCGAATCTGGCCCATGGCATCGACGTGGGCAAGGGAGCCGCCTCCGGCACCGATCTCGACCATGTCGATGACCGGAATGGATATGGGCATGCCTGACCCCTTCTTGAACCGGTAAGTGCGTGCCACCTCGAATACCCGGGCGGTCTTGGGTGTCTGGTGCTTGATCAGGCAGATCTTCGCGGTCGTGCCGCCCATGTCGAAGCTCAGTACCTTGTCCAGAGCGTAGCGTGCTGCAATGTGTGCCGCGAAGACAGCGCCACCGGCGGGGCCGGATTCCACCAGGCGTACGGGAAAATCGGCAGCATTGTCGATCGAGATGATGCCGCCGCCGGAATGCATCAGGAAGATGTTGCAGCGGACTCCTTCATCCTGCAGTCGTGCCTCCAGCCTTCCCAGATAGGACTTCATCAAGGGCTTGATGTAGGCATTGGCCACCACGGTATTGAAGCGTTCGTATTCACGCATCTGTGGACTGACTTCCGATGAGATCGATACCATCACCTCGGGAAGCCTTGCAGCCAGTACTTCGCGAATCAGCCGTTCATGGGAATCATTGAGGTAGCTGTGAATCAGTCCGACAGCGATGCTTTCCACACCGGTTTCGGCAATGCGATCGACGATGGCTTCGACATCCGAGCGCTCGAGAGCCACCATGATGTCCCCCTTGGCGTTGACCCTCTCGGGCACGGTGAAACGCATCTGCCTTGGCAGCAGAGGTTCTGGCAGGTTGAGGTTCAGGTCGTATTGTTCAAAACGGCTTTCGGTACGCATCTCGATGACATCGCGAAAACCTTCGGTGGTGATCAGAGCCGTCTTCGCACCGCGCCGTTCGATCAGGGCATTGGTGGCAAGCGTGGTACCGTGAATGATCTGCTCGATATCTGCAGGGACAATGTCGGCCTTGGCGCAGACCTGCTGCATCCCGTCGATGATGGCCGTTTCAGGTGCCGCGTAGGTGGTGAGCACCTTGGTCGAGTACTGACGACCCTGTTTCTCGAGGACAACGTCGGTGAACGTGCCACCGATATCGACGCCCAAACGGATTGATGATGATTTCATACTGTCTGTCCTTCCTGCCTGGAGACTCACGAAAGAGGTGACGACTCGTACCGTCAGCCGGGTAAGCGGCTTGCAGTACTGACCTCGATGAGGCATGAATCCACGACCAGAAATCGTCGTCGGCCGGGTGGCGCTCGGTTCGCGTCATACCGGCGCCTACAGCTGCGTACCCGGTATTTCCAGGCCTCACCTGGAGTCACAAGGCCAGGGTCTGAAAAAACCTGCGTGCGCGACTGTATTCACCGATCTATCGCGTTTCCGGTTCGCGTCTTCATGTCTCATCGAGGCTGACTCGACGGGAACAGGGTCGACGGAAACGATGATCAAATCAAATTGTTTGTTTTGATACGGGTGATCAATTCAAATGATTCATGCCGGAGTCTGGCGTGCCGTTTCCAAAGCGCACTCGGCAGCGGCCTGCACGAAACGCGGTGCTCGATTCCGGTCATAGCGGGCATGGAGCTCCAGTTCCGAAGGCAGCCAGTCACTGTTGATCTGCTTCAGGCGCTTCTGCCTGATGGCATCGCGAACCAGTACCTCGGGCAGCAGAGCAAAGCCCATGCTGTCGATGGCCATCTGTATGCAGGAGGACAGACTGCTCGAATACACGATCCGGTCGCTGGGCAGGTCACAGGATTCCACGCGTTTTGACAGTTCTCTGGAGACCTGGGAATGTCGGGCATGGGTCAGTACTGGTGACTGCAACAGACGGGCGAGGCCGGGCTTGCGGCCGATACCGGCCGCCAGATCCGGCGCAGCCACCCAGACGTAGGCGTAGCTGGCCAATGACAGGGAAGCGGTGGATTCGTGCAGGAAAGGGCCGGTTTGCAGGGCGAGATCGATCTGCCCTGCAGACAGTTCCTTTTCTATCTCGACGGAGAGGTTGACTTGCAGTTCCACGATCACCGACGGATAGGCAATACGAAACTGCCTCAGAAAATCGTGCAGCCAGCTGCAGGCCACCAGCTCCGTGACACCCAGCCTGAGGCGCTCGGTGATCAGGTCCTGCCGTTCGGCCGTCTCCAGGAATTCCTCGGAGGCCCAGAGAATCTTTCTGGCAGAGCCGAGCAGACTGATGCCTTTTTCGGTGAGGCGGATCGAGCCCGCATCCCGATGCATCAGCAGTACGCCGAGACTGTCTTCCAGAGAGGAAATCCGCGCGGATATGTTTGGCTGCGTCGTACCCAGTACGTCTGCCGCCTTGCGAAAGGTGCCGAAGTCGACGACGCAGACAAAGGCCTCCAGTTGCTTGAGCGTGATCCGACTCTTGATCATCAGTGACCCGTGCTCTGCCGGAAATCGTGGTGCGATGCAGAGCGCCTTGACAAGATCACGCTGGTTTCCAACGGCGATGCATGACAGTGGCGGATTCAGTCGCCGTCGAATTCACACAGTATGTTCACCGGCACATCCAGAGCCTCGATGCGTGCCCGACCGCCGAGCGCTGGCAGGTCGATGATGAATGAACTGCCGATCACCTTGGCGCCGGCCCGCCGAATCAGCTTGATGCCGGCTTCACAGGTACCGCCGGTGGCGATCAGGTCGTCAACCAGCAGAACGCGTTCCCCCGGCTTCAGTGCGTCTTCATGCAGTTCCATGGTGGCCTCACCGTACTCCAGTGTGTAGGACTCGCTCATTCGTGGTCCGGGCAGCTTGCCCGATTTGCGAATCGGCACGAAACCGACGGACAGCTGATGAGCAATCGCTCCACCCATGATGAAGCCACGTGCTTCCAGTGCCGCTACCTTGTCAATCCGGTCGCCGGCATAGGGATGCAGCAACTGGTCGATGGCCATGCGAAAGGCCTGTGCATCGCCGAACAGAGTCGTCACGTCACGAAACTGGATGCCGGGTTTGGGAAAGTCGGGAATGGTACGGATGGAGTCGCGGATGTTCATCGATGGTGTCCGGAAAATGTGGTGGTCTGCTTGTCTATCGGCCGGCAGTTGCAGCGGCATCAATGCAGTCCTCAGGGCCGTCTGCAGTGACCCACAGGGTAACACTGACCGATCCGGAGCCGCGGGCCGTCGTTTGCAAGGAGCGTGATATTATTGCCGCCATGAACTCAGAGTCAGTCAACATCATGCGTTTCATCAAGAATACGGTATTGGCAGTAGCCGTTGTGTCATTGGCAAGCTGCACCACCATCAAGTACAACACACTTGAAAAGATCGGTATCCACAAGCGCGATCTGCTGGTCGGCAATGTCGAAGACACGCGCGATGCACAAAAGGATGCACAGAAGGAGTTCAAGGACGCGCTGGAACGTTTCGGCTCGGTGGTATCTCTGGAAAACACCAACCTGAAGAAGGCCTACGATCGTCTCAGTGACGAATACGATGACGCCAGAGATGCTGCCGATGAAGTGTCCGAGCAGATCGGAGAGGTGGAAGATGTTGCTGCCGACCTGTTCAAGGAGTGGCGTCAGGAAATCAAGACCTATTCCGATGAAGTGCTGCGTCGTGACAGTGAGAACAAGCTGCGTGACACCGAAGCGCGCTACAAGGAAATGCACAAGAGCATGAAGCAGGCCGAGGCCAGCATGCAGCCGGTGTTGTCATCGCTGCACGATAATGTGCTCTACCTCAAGCACAACCTGAATGCCCAGGCAGTGGGTTCCTTGCGATCCACCTTCAGCAACCTGCAGGGCGACATCGGCGTACTGGTCGAGCGCATGAACCAGTCGATCGCCCGTTCCGACGAATTCATCAAGCAGATGAAATAAGTGGTGTCGAATGAGCGTTAAGGACATGTCAAATAGTGACGATACGGCGCAGGAAGCAGACCTGTCGGAATCGCTGAACGGAGAGACAGCCATCATCGCCTGGTCGGAACTGGTCAGGCATTTTGCTCGCGGTGTCGTGATCCATGTCACCGCAGAACTCGATCTGGTGGAAACCGCTGCCAGTGTGGCCCGTGACGATACATCAGCGGTGCAAAGCTGGCTGGAGAGCGGGCTGATGCGTCGGGCCAGCGACGATGACGCGCGGGACTGGACAGAACGCGAACCGGATTTCTGGTGTGTGGTCACGGCACCATGGGTTCTGGTGCAGGAGAAGCAACCGGAAGCAGCAGACTCCACGCCTCGGGTAGTGCACTAGATACACCTGTGGAGCCATGCAGGGCCGTTGAGGCATGGTTGGTACCGAGATGTTGTTCAGCCTCTGCCATGCCGCTCAGGTTTCGGTTGGCTTCGCCAAGTATCTGTTATTGCGCCGTTACGGATCCTGCGTCATCAACTCCATCGCAGGGTTTGCTGTTCACGCCGTTCGATGAATTCTCCCGTGTCGATCATCTGTCGACGATGCTGGCGCACGTACTGCCAGAGCTGATCCAGCTCGACATCGATTCGTACGCTGCAGGCAACGGCCACCGGTATCCAGCTGCCGTGTGGTGACAGATCCGCGAGGGCTTGTTGATACGTTGCGGTGAGCTGGCTAGCAGGAGGCTCGCTGCTTCCGTCTGCCTTGATCACGGCAATGATATCGGCCATGGTCAGTGGGCTCTCCCGCATGTTCGGCGATTGATCGTCGACGACGGATGAAACCAGCACCAGACAACAGTCCACCATCTCGGAGACCAGGCTGTGGGTAGGATCGTCATCAGCGGTTTCCACCAACACCACATCGAATCCCGCAGCCTCGCATAACAGCAGCGATGTGCGCGTCACCCGAGTCACGCCAGCCGAACACCCGTCGCGCGCCGAACGGTGAACGAAGGCCTCATCTTGTGGCGACAAGTCCCTCATGTGTGTCTGCTGACTCGGCGTACTGCCACGGGGGTGCTGCCTGCCGGGATCGATTGCCAGGACGGCCACCCGGTGCCCCAGTTCGATCAGGCGCAAGCCCAGCGATTCGATGAAAGCGTTCCTGTTGGCACAATGGGTACCATTGACACTGATGCGTATGGCTTTGCCGGTGCGCGACAACAGACGCTGCACGGCGTCCTGTACCAGTGTCTGATGTGAGGCGCTAGCGGATTCGGCAAGGGTGATGGCGTGAGCGAGCATGGATCGGTCACGCGCCAGTACGCCATGCGCCAATGTCTCGCTGCTGACTTCGGGGTCCGTCATCAGGATACTGCAGCCTCAGGCAATACTCTCGTCATCTCGAGACTGCAATGCTTCAGCGGTGATGCTGTCGTGTTGATCATCGAATCGATCTCGAGTTTTCTGGTGGCGCAGTATACCGTTTGCCTATTTCACCGGCGTCCTGAAGGCGTAATCGATCCAGCATCCGAACTCTGACAACGGTGAACTCGGCCATTGCAAGCTCGAGTAGTCGGTTCGAATCAGCGCGTCACTCCCAGAAAGTGCTGGTGCAGTTGACCCTCCAGCTCGCGATTGAAGTGTTCTGCCGATTGCATGTGTTCGAGCATGAGTTGTCGGGCGGCAGCAGCATCCCTGGCGCGCAAAGCGTCGATCAGCTGCCTGTGATAGACCAGATTGGCGCAGGAGAATTCCCGCTGCTCGGGCAGTGCCGATTTCTTGAAGATGACCAGGTCGCGAATCATGTCATTGATGAACCGTCCGATGAAGGCCAGCATGGCGTTGCCACAGCGCTGTGCGAGCAATACATGGAAGTCGAGTTCGGCAATGCGCTGATCGATGCGCTCTTCCAGAGTTTCCGGAGTCACCTCGCAGCAGCGAACCAGCGCTTCCAGCGTTTCCAGATCGTCTTCGGTGATACGGGGGGTGGCGAGTGCGGCTATTTCCGGCTCTATCAGCGTGCGCAAGGCGTAGATCTCCGGTCCGGACGGCTGATCGAAGTGCAGGTAGTTGCGTAGCAGTTCGCTGGCTTTTTCGAAGGGCACCCGTTCGAGAATGGCGCCCCCATTGGGTCCGGTGCGAATGGTGACCAATCCCTGTACTTCCAGTGATTTCAAGGCCTCCCTGACCGTGCCTTTTGAACATTCGAACTGTTCCATCAACTCGCGCTCATTGGGCAGGCGTTCACCCGGTTCCATCCGGTTCAGCGCTACCCAGCTCTTCACTGACTCGACAATCTGGTCAGATCGCTTTATCCGCTTGGGAATCCGCAGGCTCTTGTCGTTCATCTGATGGGAGGGTCACCGGTTGAAGAGGCATTCTGCCATAAGGGAAATCGCTATCTTACTTTAGTTCAATCAACCTATTTATTATTATAAATAGTATGATTTATCGCCAGTCGGACTCGGATCCCTTGCGTTCGGCTCGTGGACACTCAAACGTCGGAGATTGGAAATGTCACACTCATCAGGTTTCAACTGGGATGACCCGCTGTTGCTCGATCAACAACTGAGCACGGAAGAGCGTCAGATCAGTGAGGCTGCCCGTGCCTACTGCCAGCAGCAGTTGCAGCCTCGTGTGCTGGCTGCCTATCGTGAAGAGCGCTTCGATCGCGAGATATTCGTTGAAATGGGTGAAATGGGATTGCTGGGTGCAACGGTGGCCGAGCAGTACGGTGGTGCGGGGCTCAATCACGTGGCCTACGGATTGATTGCCCGTGAGGTGGAACGGGTGGATTCCGGCTATCGTTCCGCCATGAGTGTGCAGTCTTCTCTGGTCATGTTTCCGATCGAGTCCTATGGCTCGGAAGAACAGAAGATGAAGTATCTGCCGCGCCTGGCCAGTGGCGAACTGGTAGGCTGTTTCGGTCTGACCGAGCCTGACCACGGCTCCGATCCCGGGTCGATGATCACGCGAGCCAGCAAGGTCGATGGCGGATATTCTCTGACCGGTCAGAAAATGTGGATCACCAACAGTCCGATTGCCGACCTTGCCATTGTCTGGGCGAAATCGGAGGCTCACGAAGGCAGGATTCGCGGCTTCATCGTCGAGCGTGGCGACAAGGGCTTCTCGACGCCCACGATTGAAGGCAAACTCAGCCTGCGCGCCTCCGTCACCGGTGAAATCGTGCTGGACAATGTCTTCGTGCCGGAAGAGAACCTGTTACCCGGTGCCAGCGGTCTGGCCGGTCCGTTCGGCTGCCTGAACAAGGCTCGCTTCGGCATTGCCTGGGGCACACTGGGTGCCGCTGAATTCTGCTGGCATGCAGCGCGTCAATACACTCTGGACAGAAAGCAGTTCGGTCGCCCGCTGGCGGCAAACCAGCTGGTGCAGCTCAAGCTGGCCAACATGCAGACAGACATTGCCCTTGGCTTGCAGGCGGCGTTGCAGGTGGGCCGCCTGATGGACAGTGGCAACTGGGCGCCGGAAATGGTGTCGCTGATCAAGCGTAACAACTGCGGCAAGGCGCTGGATATCGCCCGACTTGCTCGAGACATGCACGGTGGCAATGGCATCTCTGATGAATACGGCGTCATGAGGCATATGGTCAATCTGGAGACCGTCAATACCTATGAGGGTACCCACGATGTGCATGCGCTGATTCTCGGTCGCGCGCAGACCGGCATTCAGGCGTTTTGCTGATCGCCTGTATCAGGCTCTGGCGGTTACGCCCCGTCTGAGGTCACGGAGCCGGAAGCGCGCCGGGTTCAGCAGATCCGCCCAGTCGCTGTCGGCCTCCGGTTGTGTCGGTTCGTCGTCTTCCTGCATCAATCGGTCGGCGAGCCACTCGGCTGCCAGGGGGGCGGTGATGATGCCCCTGGAGCCCAGTCCGCCCAGCAGATAGAGACCGGAATGGCAGGGTAGCGAGGGGTAATGCGCAGGTGATCTGCCGTGTCGCAGGTCGGCATAGACTTTCTCTACACGGGGCAGATCCGGTGCAGGTCCTGCTACCGGCAGTCTGTCCGGTGTGGTTGTTCGCACACCGGCGCTGCCGGAAAGCGCCTTGTCGTGAACCCGGATGGCGGGGAGCATCGAGCGCAGTCCTGTCAGATTGTGCGCATGATCTTCGGCAAGAACGTGATCGTGGCAGATGTCGCGTTGGAAGCTGGCGCCTACTACAATAGTGTCACCGTCCGGGATCAGATAGTGCTTGCCGTTGATGACGCAGCGAGGGCGTGGCGAACCGTCACGCAGGGCAAAACGACTCAGCTGTCCGCGGGCAGGCACCAGTGGAAGTGATCGGGTCTGCTCGAAACCTTTCAGTGCGGTTCCGCAGGCCAGTACGAGGCGCCTTGTCCAGCAATGGCTGTCATCCTGCAAGCCGAGCCGCCACAGTGGATCGCCCGAGTGCACACCCTGGTTGCTGAATTCGAGTACCCGTGTGCCAAGCTCCAGGTCTATGTTCGGATGTGCGACCAGTGAGCGACACAGTTCCCCGGGATTCAACCAACCTCCGTCTGCGAAATGCAGGGCGGGACTGCCGACGGCAAACCCGGCCATACCCGTCACCTGATCGGCATTCAGGGACTGGTAGTGCGGTGAAGGAGGGTAGGCCTTGTTGACCAGTTGCAGTACACCGCATTCGGTCAATCGCCTTGTGCCGGACGCCGTTCGGGAAAGCCCGGTCAGCGTCTGCAGGTGTCGTCTCAGGCAGGTGTGCGCCTGTACATGGAAGTCCATGGCCCGGCAGGGGCTGCGCGTGACGTGGGGTTTGGCGATGCCTGCCGGGTTGCCGGAGGCGCCATTTGCCACGGTGTCGCCGGCTTCCAGCAGTCGGACGCGTATGCCACGTTCTGCCAGCAGTCGAGCCAGCCAGCAACCGGCCAGACCTGCTCCCAAGATGATCAGTGGATCGAGTTGTGCCCGAGGTCCGCGTTCGGGCAAGGGGCTTGTCTTGTCCGAGGCACGAAGAGCCGATGTCGCCGTGTGGAAACGGTTCCAGGGCTTGCATGTCGGCCTCACGGGCTGTCCGGGATGTTTCCCGGCAGGTCGTCAGGCACTCTCGCGCTGATAATTGCGCTTCACGTAGTCGTAGACGATCTGCTGGAATTCCTCGGCGATGTTGTCGCCCTTGAGGGTCATGGCCTTTTCGCCATCGATGTAGACAGGGGCAATGGGGCGCTCACCCGTGCCGGGCAGACTGATGCCGATGTTGGCGTGCTTGCTCTCCCCCGGACCGTTCACCACACAGCCCATGACAGCCACCGACATATCGGCAACTCCCGGGTGTTCCGCTTTCCAGTTGGGCATACTGTCACGCAGGTAGGTCTGAATGCGGCTGGCCAGCTCCTGGAAATAAGTGCTGCTGGTGCGCCCGCAACCGGGGCAGGCAGTGACCATGGGTGTGAAGGAGCGCAGGCCCATGGTCTGCAGGATTTCCTGACCCACCACGACTTCGCGGGTGCGGTCCCCGCCGGGCTCCGGAGTCAGCGAGATACGAATGGTATCGCCGATACCCTGTTGCAGCAGAATGGCCAGTGCCGCGGTGGAGGCCACGATGCCCTTGGAGCCCATGCCAGCCTCGGTCAGGCCCAGGTGCAGGGCGTAATCGCACTGAGAGGCCAGCGTCTCATAGACCTGAACCAGATCCTGCACTCGACTCATCTTGCACGACAGAATGATCTTGTCCTTCGGCAGGCCGAGTTCCACGGCGCGAGCAGCACTGTCCACTGCCGACTTGATGACCGCTTCGCGATTGATCTGTTCCAGCGGCTTGGGGTGGGGCTTCGCCGCGTTCTCGTCGAGCATGCGTGCCAGCAACTCCTGATCCATGCTGCCCCAGTTGGCACCGATGCGCACCGGCTTGTCGTTCCTGGCCGCAATCTCGATCATCTGGGCAAACTGCTCATCGCGCTTCGAGCCGCGTCCGACATTGCCCGGATTTATGCGGTATTTGGCCAGTGCAGTGGCACAATCAGGCACAGCCGACAGTAATTTGTGGCCATTGAAGTGAAAATCACCTACCAGTGGTACGTCGAGGTCCATGGCCAGCAGCCGGTCGCGAATCTCCGGCACGGCATTGGCTGCGGCTTCGGTATTGACGGTGATGCGCACCAGCTCGGAACCGGCACGATACAGGTCAGCCACCTGAGCGACGGTGCGTATGACGTCCTCGGTGTCGGTGTTCGTCATCGATTGAACCACGATCGGCGCGGTTCCTCCGACGGTGACTGGGCCGACTTGGACAGATCGTGTGGTTTTACGTGGCATTGGGGGAATTAAATGCTTGATCGGAAACCTGATGAGCCTTAGTTTATCGTTCTTGGTGCCATAGTGACGACTCTCGGGTACCCAATTGTCATATAGACCAGGAAAGCACTCTGAAGTGAGACAGATTTCATGACAGCCAACCCGGTGTATGAATTCACCGAGCGTGAACAGCACATACTGAAGCTGCTCGTCGATCACTATATCGAGCAGGGTACGCCTGTGGGATCAAGGACGATATCACGGCTTCCGGGTATCGATATCAGCGCTGCCTCGGTGCGTAACGTGATGGGTGATCTGGAACACATGGGCTTGTTGAAGTCTCCCCATACCTCGGCCGGCCGCGTGCCCACCTCCGCCGCCTTTCGTGTCTTTGTCGACAGCCTGCTGGAGGTCAAGCCGCCGGATGAAGGCACGGTCGAGCATATCCGCACCTTGCTGGATCCGTCCCTGAGCGATCAGGCTCTGGTCAAGATCGCCTCCAATTATCTGTCAGGATTCACTCGCATGGCGGGCATGGTGACGGTACCGCGGCGGGAGGAGAAGCCACTCAAGCAGGTGGAGTTCATGCCCCTGTCCGACAGGCGTGTTCTGGTGATACTGATCATCAGCGACGACGATATCCAGAACCGCATCATTCATGTGGAGCGGGATTATTCCAAGGATGAGCTCGCCGAGTTCGCGCGCGAGCTCAATGCCGTTTATCTGGGCCGTCCGCTGGTCGAGGTCAGGGATCGATTGCGCCAGGATCTGGAAAGTACCCGCAAGGACATGAGCAACTCCATGCAACGCATGATCGATGTTGCCGGGCAGGTCTTCGGGCCCGAAGAAGGTGATGACGACGAAGACAGCATGGTCATGGCTGGCGAGACCAATCTCATGGGACATGCCGATCTGGGGGATGTCGACAAGCTGCGCAGTCTGTTCGACGCGTTTCAGCAGAAGCGCGATATCTTCCATCTGCTCGAGCGCTGCATCTCGGCTGACGGCGTGCAGATATTCATTGGCCGTGAATCGGGCTATGACGCTCTCGGAGAATGCAGCGTGGTGACGGCACCGTATGAAATAAACGGTAAACTACTGGGTGTTCTCGGCGTTGTCGGCCCCAAGCGCATGTCCTATGCCCAGGTCATTCCAGTGGTGGATGTCACCTCCAGATTGCTCAGCGCCGCCTTGAACCTGCGCAATTAGCACCTACTATTGGCGCCAATACGTCCACTACTGCAAGAGAGTTTCAAATCAATGATGCCAGACAAGACTGAAGCGTCTGACAACGCGGTCAATGAATCGCTTGGCGACAAGGCAGCCGATATCAGCGACGACAGTGTGGTCAGTGAGCAGAATGGTGCTGCTTCCGTGGATAGTGATGCAACGGCAGCTGCCGACGCCGAGCAGGCGGCTTCCGGCAACGGCGAAGAACAGCCTGTCGGTGCCAATGCTGCAGACGAGAATGATCCCCTGGGTTTCGGTGATGAGCGCATGGGTACGCCGGAAGGCGAAGCCGACGACGAGCTCGGACAGTTGCGCGCCAGATTGGCCGAGGCGGAAGCTCAGGCTTCTGACCACTGGGACCGTCTGCTGCGTCTGCAGGCTGAAATGGAAAACCAGCGCAAGCGAGCTCAGA
Organism: Granulosicoccus sp. 3-233; assembly: GCF_052681095.1. NCBI lineage: Bacteria > Pseudomonadati > Pseudomonadota > Gammaproteobacteria > Chromatiales > Granulosicoccaceae > Granulosicoccus > Granulosicoccus sp. 3-233. Next base: position 457,920 of record NZ_JBQYLE010000003.1, on the reverse strand, counting down.
ACGATGTGTCGAAAGCTCGCAAATTCGCCCTGGAAGGCATCGTCGGCGATCTGCTGCCGGTCAAGGACAGTCTGGAGATGGGACTGGCTGCGGCCCAGGCTGAAGATGCAGACCCCGAGGCCCTCATCAAGGGTGCGGATCTGACGCTGAAGATGCTCGCTCAGGTGTTCGAGAAGAACAACATCGTCGAGATCAATCCGGTTGACGAGAAATTCGACCCGGAATTTCATCAGGCGATGTCCATGCAGGAGATCGAAGGCAAGCCGTCCAACACGGTTACTTCGGTCATGCAGAAGGGCTACACATTGAACGAACGGCTGGTGCGACCGGCTCTGGTCATGGTGGCCAAGTAGCCACCGGCCAAAGGCTGTGGCAGATTGCCCGGCCTGCTCTGTAAGGTCCTGTTCCTGCAACAGAAAGTCAGCCCGGAACAGGGCTGTACAGGCGACCGGCTCAATGCCACTAATTGGTTGACAGCTATTGAATTTCGGTTCGGCCGCCACATCATGATTGCAACGAACAGAATGCCTCTCAGAGGGTTCTGGCTTTCCAAAAATCTGATCTTAAAGTAAAGGATTCAAAACATGGGTACCATTATCGGAATCGACCTTGGCACGACGAATTCGTGTGTCGCGGTCATGGAAGGGGGCAAGCCCCGAGTCATAGAAAACGCTGAAGGCGATCGTACTACGCCATCCATCGTGGCCTTCGCTGACGACGGCGAAGTCATTGTCGGTCAGCCCGCCAAACGTCAGGCGGTAACCAACCCCAACAACACGCTGTACGCGGTCAAGCGTCTGATCGGTCGTCGTTTCGATGAAGAGGCCGTGCAGAAGGATATCGAGCTTGTCCCGTACAAGATCATCAAGGCCGACAACGGCGACGCCTGGGTAGAAGCTGCCGGCAAGGGCATGGCTCCCCCGGAAGTCTCCGCACGCATCCTGATGAAAATGAAGCAGACGGCCGAAGAATACCTGGGTGAAACGGTCACTGAAGCCGTCATCACGGTGCCAGCCTATTTCAACGATTCGCAGCGCCAGGCTACCAAGGACGCCGGCCGTATCGCCGGGCTTGAAGTCAAGCGCATCATCAACGAGCCAACCGCAGCAGCCCTTGCCTATGGCATGGACAAGCAGCGCGGTAACAAGACGGTTGCGGTCTACGATCTGGGTGGCGGTACATTCGATATCTCCATCATCGAAATTGCAGAAGTCGATGGTGAACACCAGTTCGAAGTACTGTCAACCAATGGTGACACCTTCCTGGGTGGTGAGGATTTCGACAACCGTCTGATCGATTACCTCTCCGATGAATTCAAGAAGGAATCTGGTATCGATCTGCACAGCGATCCGCTGGCTCTGCAGCGTCTGAAGGAAGCCGCTGAAAAAGCCAAGATCGAACTGTCCAGCACTCAGCAGACCGACGTCAACCTGCCTTACATCACGGCTGACAGCTCCGGCCCCAAGCACCTGAACATCAAGGTGACTCGCGCCAAGCTGGAATCACTGGTCGAAGACCTGGTGCAGCGCACCATCGAGCCGTGCAAGCTGGCTCTGAAGGACGCCGGACTGTCTGCTTCCGAAATCCAGGATGTGATCATGGTCGGTGGCCAGACTCGCATGCCCAAGGTGCAGGAAACCGTCAAGAACTTCTTTGGCAAGGAACCTCGCAAGGACGTCAACCCTGACGAAGCCGTTGCCGTCGGTGCTGCCATCCAGGGTGGTGTACTGGGCGGACAGGTCAAGGACGTGCTGCTGCTCGACGTGACGCCTCTGTCTCTGGGTATCGAGACGCTGGGTGGTGTCATGACCAAGCTGATCGACAAGAACACGACCATTCCTACCAAGGCACAGCAGGTATTTTCCACTGCTGACGACAATCAGACAGCGGTTACCGTGCACGTGCTGCAGGGTGAGCGTGAAATCGCCAATGCCAACAAGTCTCTGGGTCGATTCGATCTGGCGGACATCCCACCGGCTCCACGGGGCGTACCGCAAATCGAGGTCATCTTCGACATCGACGCCAACGGCATCATGAATGTCTCGGCGAAGGACAAGGCAACCGGCAAGCAGCAGTCCATCGTGATCAAGGCGTCCAGTGGTCTGTCTGATGAAGAGATCGAGGCCATGGTGCGTGATGCTGAAGAGCACGCGGCTGACGATGCCAAGTTGCGCGGCCTGATCGACAAGCGCAACCAGGGTGAGCAGCTCATCCACGCGGCCGAGAAATCTCTGACCGATCTGGCCGATCAGATCGAAGAGAACGAGAAGAAGGACATCGAGGCCAAGATCAGCGAACTGCGTGAAGCCATTGCCGGTGATGATGAAGAAGTCATCGACACGAAACTGGCGGCACTGGGTGAGGCGACCGGGAAACTGGCAGAACGTGCCTACGCCAAGCAGAACGTCGATGGTGCGGCTGCTGAAGACGGCAAGCCGGCAGCGTCGAAGGATGGTGCTGACGATGCAGTCGATGCCGAATTCGAAGAAGTGAAGGAAGACAAAGCCTCGTGATGAGGGTCCAGATCACCACACCGTGATCCGGATGCTAGAAGGTCGGAAGTCTGATTGGTCGTTTTGAGAAAGTGCTCCGGCACCGATTGAACAGCTGATCATGACTTTCGACCTTTTTGTCGTTTATTCTTGTCAGTTTTTTGTTCCACTATTTTTCGGGCTCGGATGTTTCCTTCGAGTCCCGGTATCGTTACATCAGGTCGATAATTCATGGCGCAGCGGGATTACTACGAGGTTTTGGGCGTGTCGAAAGACGTGTCCGAAGCAGAACTGAAAAAGGCTTATCGCCGACTTGCGATGAAATTTCATCCCGATCGCAATCCGGACGATGAGGCAGCTACCGAGAAGTTCAAGGAAGCCAAGGAAGCCTTCGAGGTTCTGAAAGACAGAGAAAAACGAGCCGCTTACGATCAATTCGGTCATGCCGGGGTCAACAACCAGCCCGGCGGTGGTGGATTCGGCGGTGGCGCTGACATCAATGACATCTTCGGTGATGTCTTTGGCGATATCTTTGGTGGTGGGCGTCGAGGCGGCGGTGGCGCCCGTGTCTATCGTGGAGACGACCTGCAGTACAACCTGGAAATCAGTCTCGAAGAAGCGGTGTCCGGGACTTCCACCGAGATCAAGATTCCGACCATGGTCGGGTGTGATGTCTGTGACGGCAGCGGTGCCAAGCGTGGTACCTCCCCATCCACATGCTCTACCTGTCACGGTGTGGGTCAGGTTCGCATGCAACAGGGCTTTTTCTCCGTGCAACAGACCTGCCCGGCGTGCCGCGGCAAGGGAAAGGTCATTACCGATCCTTGTCCCAAATGCCGAGGTCAGGGCAGAATCCAGAAGGAAAAGACACTGTCCGTGAAGATTCCGGCAGGTGTCGACACCGGTGACAAGATACGTCTTTCCGGTGAGGGTGAGGCCAGTGACAGTGGTGGTCCGGCAGGCGATCTCTACGTGGCCATCGTGGTCAAGTCGCATCCGATATTCCAGCGCGATGGCGCTGATCTGCTCTGCACGGTGCCGATCAATTTTGCAACCGCGGCTATCGGCGGTGAACTCGAAGTGCCAACCCTGGATGGTCGCGTCAAGCTGAAGGTACCTGCCGGTACGCAGACCGAGAAGACATTCCGTTTGCGAGGCAAGGGTGTCAAGCCGGTGCGTGGAGGCGCCGTAGGTGATCTGCTGGCCAAGGTTCGGGTAGAAACCCCTGTGAATCTGAGCAAGGAGCAGAGTGATCTGCTGATGCAGTTCCATGACATGATCAGCGGTGACAATGCGAAAAAGCACAGTCCGCAGGCGCACAGCTGGCTGGGTGGCGTGAAGAAATTCTTCGACGAGCTTCGCGGTTGATTGCAGCCTCCAACGCTCCTGCAAGCAGTTCTCTCGAGCGGCTGACGCTCGAGAGAACTGTCTGGTCACAGAGGACAGTCTGATCGCGGAGGGATGTCAGGCAGCTTGCGTCTCGTTGATTCTCTCGCGATAGACGATGTACAAGCCGCTGCCGATGACGATGGTGGCCCCGATCGTCGTACTCATGGGTGGCGCGATCTGCCAGATGAGCAGATCAAAGGCGAGTGCCCACAGTACTGCCGTGTATTCAAAGGGCGCGATCAGCGATGCTTCGGCGAGGCTGACTGCGAGCGTCATCAGATGGTGACCCGACACGGCGAACAATGCCAGACACAGCAGCAGTCCATATTGTTCCAGAGGCTGCGGTTGCCAGAAGAATGGCAGCAGGCTCAGGCTCATCACGCCGACTGTCAGATTGAAGCTGAATACCAGGGATGACACCGATTCGGTCTCGGACAGATAGCGGCCGCAGATGAACAGAATGGCGTAGGCAAGGCTTCCCGTCAGAATCAGTGCATAGCCCAGCAGATCGCCGCCCCCCTTGGGGCCGATCACCACCATGACCCCGATGAATCCGGTCAGGATGGAAGCCCATCGATGGACGCCGACTTGCTCTCCGAGAAAGATGATGGACAGGATGGTGATGAGGAAGATGGCCGAAAAGGAAACCGTTACGGCATCCGTCAGCGGAACGAATTGAATACCCAGAAAAAAGGACAGTGGTGCGACGAAGCCTATCAGTCCCCGGCAGAGATGCCATAGCGGGCGAGTGGGTCTGAGTGAGCCCAGTTTTCCCCTGACGGCAAATACCGTCAGCAACAGGGGGATGATGATGAGGCTGCGCAGAGCCAGGATCTGAACCGCCGGCATGCCACCTTGCATCAATATCTTGGCGATGGCATCCATCCCGGATAACAGGCCGATGGCGATCAGCATGAGTGCGATTCCTTGCATCGGCTTTCCGAAGGGGCTGCGATCAGTGTTGCATCATATCAACAGTTCGAGCGGGGGGTCTGTTTACAATGCGCAACCCCGGTGTTCAGGGGGGACTGTTGTTCGATGGTCAGCGTTTTTCAATGCGCAACCCCGGTGCTCAGGGGGTCTGTTGTTCGATGGTCAGCGTTAGTTCATCGGTGTCCGCCACGAGGATTTCGGAGACTTCGCCAAACCAGTCCCCGCTTTGTGCCAGCGCATTGCCCGACGCTGAAACACGGGCCCCAACGGTGACGCTGGGATAGGACGACAGTGTCATGCCGGGAATCATTGCCATGGAATCGTCCAGCGTGATCGTGATGGGCAGGTCACTGACAGCGACTCGTCTTGCAGCCAGTGGCATGGGCGGGCCTTCGCTGGCACGTGCGTAGATGAAGACGGCACTGTCCGCCGAGACCGCATTCAAGGCAGCTTCACTCAGTGACACGCTGACGCGGATGCTGGCCTCGTTGTTGGTGGCTGTCGTGCCGTTGGTGGAATCGTCTGTAGACGCGGTCGATGGCGCATCGATCGTGCCTGCAGTGTCTGCAATGCCAGCTGTGCCTGATGTGCCTGATGTGCCTGTCTCGGAAGGAGCATCCGCGCCGACGGCCGGTGATTGCGTGTCGGTGTTTGCGGACAGCGCCGCGAGCGAACGGCTGCGCATCTGATCGATGGTGGCCAGAGCGTCAGGGTTGTCCCGAGACATGGCGGTCAGCCGATCAAAACCTTGCAGGGCTGCCTCATGATCGCCGGCTTGCTGCCGTGCGATGGCCAACAGCCAGAGTGTGTGCTCGTGGTCGGGGTCCAGGGCGTTGGCACGTTCGAGGTAGCTCAGCGGTTCACCGGCCAGATCACCGTCCTGTTGCATGGCGATCGACTCGGAGAGCTGAGCCAGAGTGGCGACGTCGTCTTCATCCAGGGCGAGGGCTCTTTCGAAGGCGCTGCGAGCCCGGGCGAATTCATTGACCGACAGATAACTGCGGCCAAGCAATCGCCAGCCTTCGATGTCATCGGGCGAGGTGGCCAGGCGTTGTTCGAGTTGTGGCAGCAGATCGGCCAATGCCGGCGCCTGTGCGTTCGCAGCCGGCTGCGGTGCATCAACCTGAGTGATCGCCGTCGGGTTGCCCAGTTGCAGGTACAGGGCACCCGCGGCCACCGGAACAAAGATGGCGACCACGACTGCAGCAGCGATATTGCCGGTCTTGCGCGTCGCCTTGCGTTCGCTCTCGAGCTTCAGGTCCGATGCCAGATCGTATTCGAGCTGCTCGCGTTCATAATCATGGCTCGCCTGGTCGATCGAGCCATCCGCCAATGCATCATCGAGCACCTGGCGTCGCTCGCGTGCCAGGGTGATATTGACTGCCTCCTGATCCGTGCTCGAATGGCCCGAACGGAACAGGCCGTACAGTAGCCATGCGAGGCATAACGCAACCAGCAGGGCTGCGGAGATGAAGAACATGATCATGCTGGGATCCGTACAGTCTCTGGCGGTGATCTGGGACGTGGGCCGAGGCCTTGACCGCAGATGCGATCAGGCAATTTTACAGCTTAATGCTCTGCAGGTGCCTCAGCGGTCACGGTGTGGAATACAGTGTGACATCAGGCAGGCTGTATAAGATCCCAGAGATTACCGTATAAATCCTGAAATACCGCTATGGTGCCGTAAACCTCTTCGCGCGGCTCTTCATTGAAGATGACGCCGGCTTTGCTCATGGCCTGGTAGTCTTGCCAGAAGTCGTCCGTATGCAGAAAGAACATGACACGCCCGCCGGCCTGATTGCCGACGGCCTGAATCTGCTTCTCGCCACTGGCCCTGGCCAGCAACAGCGTGGCACCGCCACCACGGCCGCTGCTTGCCGGTTCTGATGAACCCCCTCCCGGGCTGATCAGGACCCAGCGCTTGCCGTCATCGCCCAGAGCGCTGTCCTCCAGCAGGCTGAAGCCCAGTTTCCGAATATAGAAGGCAATGGCTTCATCGTAGTCGTGTACCAGCAGGCTGATGGTGTTGATCGAGCGCATCTACGGATATCCGGTGAGGGGAGGATGTGTCTGCCGTGAAGACGAGTGACGAAAAGTCATCCTTAGAAGTGCGGTTGATCAAGCCTCGGGCTTGACCTCTTCCAACTCGATCAGGGTACCGTGAAAGTCTCCCGGGTGCATGAACAGTACAGGGTTTCCATGCGCACCGATTTTGGGTTCACCATTGCCGAGAATGCGTGCCCCCTTGGCAATCAGATCATCGCGGGCCTCGACGATATCCTCGACTTCAAGGCAGATGTGATGCATGCCACCACCTACGTGCTTTTCCAGAAAACGGCTGACTGGGGAGCCGTCGCCGAGCGGTTCGAGCAATTCGATACGGGTGTTGGGCAGATCGATGAACACGACCGTCACGCCGTGCTCGGGCAGGGCTTGTGGCTCTGACAGTTGTGCACCCAGCATGTGTTGCCAGCTACTGCAGGCGGCGTCCAGGTCGGCGACGACCAGGGCCACGTGATTGAGTCTTCCTATCATGCTCGTTACGTCCTATTCGAATTCCATGATGACAGCGTCGACTGCCAGACTGTCGCCTATTCCGGCAACGATATCCGATACTGTGCCATCGACACTGGCCGTCAGGGTGTTTTCCATTTTCATGGCCTCGATGATGGCCAGGTCCTGACCGGCGGTGACCTTGTCCCCCTTTTCAACCAGAATCTTCATCAGCAATCCGGGCATGGGAGAGAGCAGATAGCGTGACAGATCCTGCGATTGCCTGACAGGCATGTGTTCCATCAGGTCGGCAATGTGTGGTTCAAGCACCATGAACTCCCGGACAGAACCTCCCTGACTCAATCGCCACCAGTTGCCGTCGCGCTCGACCCCGACACGGATGTCGATGTCATCAATGGAACCTTCGAACAACCAGTCTCCCGGCTGCCAGTGGGTGATGATACTCGTCAAGCGGTTCATCGACACATCATGGCGAACCTCGGCGGAGATGACCGAGAGTACTTCCTCCAGTTCGTCCGACGATTCGATGCGGGTTTCCAGGTCCTCACCCAGAGCCGTCATCACCGATGAACGTGACACCATGGGGGCGTCCACGACCTTGCGATCTCGCAGTCGACTGCGCCACTCGATCCAGGCAGCGACCATTGGCAGGATCTCGAAGGTCTCACCTTCATGCTTGCGACTGTCGAAACCTTCCGGGAAATGGTCGTCGATGAAGCGTGTTGTCAGATCGCCCGCCTGCAGGGCCGGGTGGGCAAACAGGGCTGCCAGGAAGGGCAGGTTGCTCTGAACCCCTCGAATGCGATAGCTGTCAATGGCTTGCTGCATGTGTTCGATGGCCTGCTGACGATCAGGTGCCCAGGTGACAAGCTTGGCAATCATCGGGTCGTAGAACATCGAGATCTCGCCGCCGGCGTCAATGCCGGTATCGACGCGAGTGTAGGCACCGTTCTCACGCACCCCGGTGTCCGGCGGGGCATAATGGGTGATACGCCCGGTGGATGGCAGGAAGCCGCGATCCGGATCTTCGGCATAGACACGCGCCTCGAACGACCAGCCATTGATCTGCACGTCTTCCTGCGTCAGAGGCAGAGGTTCTCCGGCGGCAACCTGAATCATCAGTTCTACAAGGTCGACACCGGTTATGCATTCGGTCACCGGGTGCTCTACCTGCAACCTTGTGTTCATTTCCAGAAAGTAGAAATTCTCCTGCGCATCAACGATGAATTCGACGGTGCCTGCGGAGCAATAGTCTACCGCTGCAGCCAGTGCGACTGCCTGCTCTCCCATGGCCTTGCGCGTTGCATCACTGATGAAGGACGAGGGAGCCTCTTCGATGACCTTCTGATGGCGTCTCTGTATGGAACATTCGCGCTCTCCCAGATAGATGCAATTGCCGTGAGCATCGGCGATCAGCTGGATTTCGATATGCCGTGGCTGTTCGATGAATTTCTCCACGAACACGCGATCATCGCCGAAGGCGTTGCGCGCCTCGTTCTGAGCGGCAATGAATCCGTCGCGTACCTCATCGAGGGTATTGGCAACCCGCATGCCCTTGCCGCCACCGCCAGCGGATGCCTTGAGCATGACCGGACAGCCGATCCGGGCCGCTACTTCATGGGCCTGGTCGGCATTGTCCATCGCATCGGGGTGCCCGGGCACCGTGTTGACACCGGCAGAATCAGCGAGCTTCTTCGACTCGATCTTGTCTCCCATGACCTCCATGGCCTTGACGCCGGGGCCGATGAAGATGATGCCAGCCTCTTCCAGTGCCGTGGCGAAACGGGCGTTTTCGGACAGGAAGCCGAATCCCGGGTGCACGGCATCGGCGCCGGTCTGCCTGACGGCATCGACAATGGCTTCGATACGCAGATAACTGTCCGCGGAGGCATTGCCACCGATGTGGACCGCTTCATCTGCCTGGCGTACATGCAGTGCCTTTGCATCGGCATCGGAGTAGACGGCAACGGTTGCGATGCCCAGACGCCTGGCTGTACGAATGACGCGACAGGCGATCTCGCCACGATTGGCGATGAGTATTTTCCGGATTTCAGTCTTCATCGCAATCGCCTCAGAGGGGAATGTTGTCGTGTTTCTTCCACGGATTGTCCAGCTGTTTGCTGCGCAGCATGTCCAGATCGCGGCAGATATGTGCACGGGTACTGTGCGGCATGATCACGTCATCGATGAATCCCAGTCTGCCGGCCACGAAGGGATTGGCAAATTTCTCGCGGTACTCGTTCGTACGTGCCTCGATGCGTTCGGGGTCGTTGCGATCGGCCCTGAAGATGATTTCCACCGCCCCCTTGGGGCCCATGACAGCTATCTCGGCAGTCGGGAAGGCATAGTTGATGTCACCGCGCAGGTGCTTGGATGACATGACGTCATAGGCGCCACCATAGGCCTTGCGTGTGATGACCGTGATCTTCGGCACGGTTGCCTCTCCATAGGCAAACAGCAGTTTGGCGCCATGCTTGATGATGCCACCGTATTCCTGGGCGGTGCCTGGCAGAAATCCCGGCACATCGACAAAGGTCACGATCGGAATCGAGAAGGCGTCGCAGAAACGCACGAAGCGTGCTGCCTTGCGGCTGGCATTGATATCCAGACATCCGGCAAGAATCATGGGCTGATTGGCCACGAAGCCCACGGTTTCGCCATTCATGCGGCCCAGGCCTATGACGATATTGGCGGCGAAATCGGCCTGTATTTCGAAGAAGTCCTCTTCGTCACAGACTCGACTGACCAGTTCCCGAATGTCATAGGGCAGGTTGGGGTTCTCGGGAACGAGTGTGTCCAGCGCGGGGATCTGACGTGCCGGATCGTCTCCGCTATCGCGTCTGGGCGCCGGTTCCCGATTGTTCGACGGCAGAAAATGCAGAAAGCGGCGCACTTGCAGTAATGCTTCGATGTCATTGTCGAAGGCTGCATCGGCCACCGAGCTCTTGCTGGTGTGTGTGCCGGCACCGCCAAGTTCTTCCTGAGTGACTTCTTCATGCGTTACGGTCTTGACCACCTCCGGTCCGGTGACGAACATGTAGGACGTATCGCGAACCATGAAGATGAAATCCGTCATGGCGGGGGAATAGACCGCGCCGCCAGCGCAGGGTCCCATGACCAGGGAGATCTGCGGAATCACACCGGATGCCAGGATGTTTTTCTGGAAGACATCGGCATACCCTCCCAGAGAAGCCACACCTTCCTGGATACGCGCACCACCGGAATCATTGATGCCGACTACCGGGGCCTGGACCTTCATGGCATGGTCCATCAGCTTGCAGATCTTGCGGGCATGCGCCGCCGACAGCGAGCCGCCGAGTACCGTGAAATCCTGACTGAAGGCGAATACCAGCCGTCCGTCGACACGGCCGTAGCCGATAACGACACCGTCACCGGGGACACGGTTGTCCTGCATGCCGAAATCGTGGCAATCGTGTTCGACGAACATGTCCCACTCGCGAAAGGTGTGGGCGTCGAACAGTACGGCCAATCGTTCGCGAGCCGTCAGCTTGCCCTTGGCGTGCTGCGCATCGACACGTTTCTCGCCACCACCGGCAAGAGCCGCTGCCCGCATGTGTTCAAGTCGTGAATGGATGGTGCTCATTGTGGTTTCCTTGCCAGTCCAAGCGAGCGCAGGCTCTGGGTGATGTCATCCAGCACGGTGGGGTCCTCTATGGTTGCGGGCATGTTCCAGTCGGTAGAGTCGGCGATGGCACGTAGCGTTCCTCGCAGGATCTTGCCGGAACGGGTCTTGGGTAGCCTGTCGACGATGGCGACGAGCTTGAAGGCGGCAACCGGTCCGATGTCGTTACGCACTTGCTGGATCAGTTCGGCACTCAGATCTTCGTGCGATCGGGTGCAGCCGTCGTTGAGTATGACCAGTCCCACGGGCAATTGTCCCTTGAGTTCATCACGGACTCCCATGACTGCACACTCGGCAACGTCCGGATGATTGGACAGGGCCTCTTCCATGGCACCGGTTGACAGACGATGACCGGCGACATTGATGACATCGTCGGTTCGCGCCATGACATACACATAGCCGTTCTCGTCGATGAAGCCTGCATCACCGGTTTCGTAATATCCGGGAAATCGATCGAAATAGGCTGAGCGGTATCGCTCTTCCGCCCCCCAGAGGTTGACGAAGGTTCCTGGTGGGAGGGGCAGTCTGACCACGATGGAGCCGATCTCGCCGTTGGGTACAGGCTGGGCATCGTTGTCCAGTATCTGTACGTCATAGCCGGGTACAGGCACGGACGGGGAGCCGGGTACGATCGGCAAGCGTTCGATTCCCTGGCAGTTGGCGCAGATGGAATAACCGGTTTCTGTCTGCCACCAGTGATCGATGACCGGAATACCCAGATTGCTGCCGGCCCAGTGCAGGGTGTCCGGGTCGCAGCGTTCACCGGCCAGAAAGAGCGTTTGCAGACTGGACAGGTCATGGTTTCCCATCAGTTCACCATTCGGATCGACGCGTTTTATTGCGCGAAAAGCCGTGGGGGCTGTAAACAGCACCTTGACGCGATGTTGTTCGATCACACGCCAGAAAGCAGCGGCGTCCGGTGTGCCCACCGGCTTGCCCTCATACATGACCGTCGTGCAGCCCATGAAAAGTGGGGCATAGATGATGTAGGAATGGCCAACGACCCAGCCGATGTCCGAGGCCGCCCAATAGACATCGCCGGGCTGAACATCGTAGATGGCTGACATGGTCCATTTGAGCGATACGACCGAGCCGCCTATGTCCTTGACGACACCCTTTGGCGATCCGGTGGTCCCGGAGGTGTACAGGATGTAGAGCGGGTCGGTGCTTTTCAGCGGTACGCAAGCTGCGGGGGTGGCGGACTCCATGGCAGCATGCCAGTCCTTGTCGCGACCATCCTGCATTTCCCAGTGAGCCTGCTCGCGCTGGAACACAATGCAACTGCTGACCGGCACGGAAGCCAGCTGAATGGCCTCGGAGACCAGTGGCTGATATTCCACCACCCGGCCGGGTTCGATGCCGCAGGATGCGCTGACGATTATTCCGGGGCTGCAGTCGTTGATACGCACTGCCAGCTCTCTGGCGGCAAAGCCGCCAAATACCACGCTGTGGATCGCACCGATTCGTGCGCAAGCCAGTACGGCGATGACCGCCTGCGGAATCATGGGCATGTAGATCAGTACCCGGTCACCGGGCTTGATGCCTTCGGATTGCAGGACACCGGCGAACTGCGCCACCTGATCACGCAATTGGCGATAGCTGAAGGTTGATTGGCTGTCCGTCAGGGGGCTGTCATGGATCAGGGCCGCCTGTTCGCCGCGACCGTTATCCACATGAACATCGAGTGCGTTGTAGCAGGCATTGATTTCGCCGTCGGCAAACCAGGTATTGAATGGTGACTGGCTGGTGTCGACGCCTTGCGTGGGCGCCTTGTACCAGTGAACATCCCGGGCTCGTTCCAGCCAGTAGGCGGATGGGTCTGTCAGCGAACGTTGATACTCTGCACGATAGTTGGCCATGGGGTGTAGCTTCCTCCAAGTCACCGGAACACGCTGTGGTGGGCAGCGATACGATCAGTATAAGTGCTCGTTTCGGAAAAGGCTCCCCCTGCACCCTCCCGCTACCGACCACCCTCGCGAGCGGCGGACTCGGGCATGCCAGCACGGGTTCTGCGTAGCAGCAGAGCCAGTGACCCAGCCAATACCATCAGCCAGCCGGCACTGCCTGCGCGGACAGCGACTTGAACATCATCGTTGTAGAAGGGCTCATCCGAACCGGGCCATTCATTCGTCGGTTCGTAGAAGCGGTCATCGTATTCGTTCGATTCCAGGGGCAAGGCGTGCAGATTGGAAAAATCGCTGGCATCGACCCTGTCCAGCGTCTGGTGGTTGTACGCATCGCGCAGTTCGATGATGAGATCGTAGTGATCTGGCACATGGTTGCTCAGCAGCTCGATGTCGATGCGGTATTCGTCGGCAGCTGATTGGCCGTAGAGCGGGAAGACGTGACTGATGTGCAGTCGTTCGACAGGATGCAAGGCCCGCTGCATATCGATTGACAGATAGACATCCGTATCGGTGTAGATGGAGTCGGCATCGACGCTCAGGCTGAAACCGGCAAAGTATGCGTCATCGTCCGCATCGTTGTACAGCAGCACACCGATGTCAGTGATCCAGGTGTCCTGAAGATACCAGTCATCCTGCAGGTGGCTGGCGGTCTGATTGGCGTTCTTGCGCCGAGTCAGGGCGGCGGCCGGGTCGGGTAGTGTGGGCAGGGACAAGGCTTCGCCGATCTGTGCCGCTGTCCATACCGGGCCTTCCTGACTGCGATAGGAACCGTCTGAAGCATCCGGCGCTGCCGTGTCGGCTACCGCGGGCTGCGCCAGGCCCAATGCAAGCAGCAGAGCACCGCTCAGGATTGTCAGTGAAGACCTCCTGGCATCGATGAGAGGATCCAGGGTGCGATTGGCAGCTGAAAGGGTATCTTGAATGCGAGTCATGGGGTCTGTTCCCGTGCGTTTGAGGCAGAATCGCAGGTTAATCAAGGCTCACTTAACCATGACTTAATGGGGCTCGGGTGCTGATGTACAGTGTGTTTCAGTGCTCGTCCGGGCACCAGTCATGCACATGTCATTGACACGACGCCGAGGTACAGGTCACAATCAGGGTTCTGTTCCCATACTGCCGAAGCCCTTGCGAGTCTGGAACCCGCACGGGCTTCTGCGTGAATAAGCACATCCCGTTAGGATATAAGAAATGGCGAAAGGGCAGTCTCTTCAGGAACCTTTCCTGAATACCTTGCGTAAAGAACGCATTCCCGTCTCGATCTACCTGGTTAACGGAATCAAGCTGCAAGGACAGATCGAGTCATTTGACCAATTCGTCGTTCTTCTCAAGAATACCGTCAATCAGATGGTCTACAAGCATGCCATTTCGACTGTCGTGCCCAGCCGGCCGGTGAAGATCGCCATGCCGGGCGATGAAGACAGCGACGAGTAACAGCCATCCGGGCGCTCTGCCATTTGTCAGGGGCCTAGCCCGGCAGAGGAGTCAGCCCCCGATTGTTTGATCGTCCCGACAGTGGAGACAATGCGCTCCTCGTACATATCGATATTGCGCAGTGGCGTAATGCCGCCGCGCGTTCCGGACACGGCCCCGTCGAACATGCGACGGATATCGACGACGAACGTGCGGAATTCATCGAGCTGGCAAGGTCTGCGGGTCTGAATGTCATGGATGTCGTGGTGGGGAGTCGTTCGAAGCCCTCTGCCCGCCATTTCATCGGTTCAGGCAAGATCGAGGAGATCAAGTTGCTGCTGGCCGAGCATGAGCCTGATGTCGTTCTGTTCGGCCAGACATTATCGCCCAGTCAGGAACGGAACCTCGAGAGCGAATTCAAGGTCAGAGTGCTGGATCGAAACAGTCTGATACTCGATATCTTTGCACAACGGGCGAGAACCTTCGAAGGCAAGTTGCAGGTCGAGCTGGCGCAACTGGTTCATCTGTCGACTCGGCTGGTTCGTGGCTGGACGCATCTGGAACGACAAAAGGGCGGTATCGGTCTGAGAGGGCCGGGTGAGACTCAGCTGGAAACCGATCGTCGTCTGCTCAATGAGCGGGTCAGGGTATTGAAGAAGCGGCTGGCGAAGGTCAGGCAGCAGCGAGAGCAGGGTCGCAGCAAGCGCGGCAAATCGGGCATTTCCACGGTTGCCCTGGTGGGTTACACGAACGCCGGTAAATCCACCTTGTTCAACCGGCTGACCGAGGAAACCGTCTATGCTGCCGATCAGCTGTTCGCGACGCTGGATCCGACGCTGAGGCGACTGGATCTGCCGGGTGGGGTCAGTGCGGTTCTGGCTGATACCGTCGGCTTCATTCGCGATCTGCCGCATGAGCTGGTGGATGCTTTTCGATCTACTTTGACCGAGACTCTTGAAGCTGATCTTTTACTGCATATTGTAGACGACAGCGATCCGGAACGAGAGCAGCGCAGGGATGACGTTGACAAGGTATTGCTCGGTATTGGTGCGGACAAGGTGCCGCAATTGATGGTGTTCAACAAGATTGATCTGTCGGGACATGCCGTACGTACCGAGCGATCGGAAAACAACATGACCCAGGCGGTCTGGCTGTCAGCTGCCACCGGCGAAGGGGTGGACGAGTTGATCACGGCAATCGGTGATCGGCTTTCCGTTCAGCGAACCAGCGGTTGGTTGCTGGTAGACCCATCGCAGGGGAGGCTCAGAGCGCAGCTGTATGCGGCGTCGGCTGTCCTGGAAGAGGTAACACAGGAAGATGGCAGCGTCAGTTTGCTGCTTGATATCGACACGACTGAATTTGCTCGAATTGCGCGCGAACATCAGTTGACAGACGAATCTATCGTGCCTGATAGCCGACCACTTGCGGTCAGTCATCGAGGTTAATAAAATCGCCGGCTAATCGGCTTTGGAGTAGAGAACCTTATGGCTTGGAATGAGCCAGGCGGAAACAACAATGACCCTTGGGGCAATCGCAACAAGGACTCAGGTGGACCGCCCGATCTGGATGAAGTATTCAAGAACCTGAAAAAATGGTTTGGTTCCGTTTCCGGCAACAAGGGCGGTAACGGCGGCTCTCCTCGTAGTGGTGGAGGTGGTGGACTGCCCGGTGGCAACATCGGCAGCAAGGGCATCGGGTTGATTCTGGGTATTGTCGGGATCGTCTGGCTGCTCTCCGGTATTTACGTCATTCAACCTGCGCAGGCGGGTGTCGTGACTCAGTTCGGGGCGTTTGTCAAAACCACCAATCCGGGTCCTCACTGGCGTCTGCCATGGCCTTTTCAGACCGTGGAAAAAGTTGAGGTCGAGGAGATTCGCAGCGCCAAGCTCACCAACCAGCAGATTCTGACGCAGGACGAGAACATCGTCGATATCGATCTGGCGGTGCAATACAACATCAAGAGCGCCGAGGACTATCTGTTCAATGTCCGTGGTCCGGACAGGACTCTGGAAGAGGTCGTCGAGAGTGCCCTGCGAGAAGTTGTCGGCTCTACCGTGCTCGAATCCGTGCTGACCACCGGTCGGGACGTCGTCTGGAATACCACACTCGACAATCTGCAGGCCGTGCTGGACTCCTATGAGGCCGGTATCTACATCACGGCAGTGAACCTCGAGCGCGCTCAGCCGCCAGAGGAAGTACAGGAAGCATTCTCCGATGCCATCAAGGCTCGAGAAGACAAGGAGCGATTCGTCAACGAGGCCCAGGCCTACAGTAACGAGGTTCTGCCGCGTGCTCGTGGTGACGCGCAGCGTGCCCTGGAAGAATCGGAAGCCTACAAATCACGTGTGGTGCAGGCAGCCATCGGTGAATCCGAACGTTTTCTGTCATTGCTGGGTGAATATACCAAGGCACCCGAGGTGACCCGGGAGCGACTGTATCTGGAAGCAATGGAAACCGTGTTCAGTCGAACCAACAAAGTGCTGATGGACGGTGGTGACGGCAACAGCCTGATGTATCTGCCGATTGATCAGCTGGTCAACAAATCACGCGATAATACCGATTCAGGTGCGCTTGGCGGAGAATCACCCTTGAACAGTCTGAGCAACGATTCTCCCCGTTTTTCAGACCTGCCAAATGAAATCAATCTGCCATCACGCGACGACATTCGATCACGTGATAGAGGGACTGTCCGATGAACCGTCTGGCCAATCCATTAGTACTCATTGGTATAGCGCTGTTGCTGCTGCTGGGCAGCTCGATGGTGTTTACCGTCGATGAGCGTGAGCGTGCCATCAAGCTGTTTCTGGGGGAAATCACCGAATCGGAATACGAGCCGGGTCTGCATTTCAAGATCCCGCTGGTCGAGCGCATCTACAAGTTCGATAGTCGAATACTGACTCTCGATGTGCAACCGGAACGCGTGCTGACCAACGAGAAGAAGAACCTGATCGTCGATTCCTTCATCAAGTGGCGTATCGAGGACACCGGCGTTTTCTATACGCGTCTGGGTGGTGTCGAGTCTCGGGCCAACAGCCGCCTCACTCAATTCGTTCGTGAAGGTGTCAAGGATGCCTTTGGTCAGCGAACCATCAAGGAAGTGGTGTCTTCGGCTCGTTCGAGCCTGCGTGAAGAGATACTGGCATCCGTGGATCGTCAGGCAGAAAACCTGGGTATCAAGATCGTCGATGTGCGCGTGAAGAAGGTGGAACTGCCGGGTGATGTTCGTGAATCCGTGTTCCGCAGAATGGAGCAGGATCGGGCCAAGATTGCCCGCGAGATTCGCTCTCAGGGTGAAGAGGAAGCCAAGAAGATTCGCGCTACCGCCGATCGTATTCGCGAAGAGTTGCTGGCGGAAGCCTATGCACGTGCCGAGCAGACCCGCGGTACGGGAGATGCGGAGTCGGCAAGAACCTATGCGGAAGCGTACACGAAGGACCCGGACTTCTACAGTCTGTATCGCAGTCTGAGCGCTTATCGTTCGGCATTCTCCGGCAGCGGGGATGTGATGCTGCTGAAGCCGGATTCCGAGTTCTTCAAGTACTTCAACGGTGCGACCATCACTCCTCCAACGGAGTGATAGCTGCCGAGACCAGCCTGACCGGTCTCCTGTCTGACCCCGTCCGCTGTCCGGCGACGGGGTCTTGCCTTGTCTGCCGTACCACTTTCATGCCATCGTAGTCATGCTTGTCGAGATACTCACTGCCGTCAGTCTGGTACTCGTACTCGAGGGCTTGCTGCCATTCATCAACCCGGCCGGATACAAGAACGCCATCCGTGTCATGCTGGAACAGCCCGATAGCCGCATGCGGATCATCGGCTTGTGCAGTATGATTGCGGGCGTCATCCTGCTAACACTAGTGCGCTGAGCTTTGAAAACCGCAAACGATCCGCGTACCGAACGCTGGCTGCTGCCCGATGGCGTCAATGAATTGATGCCGGAGGACGCCTGGCGCGTGGAAACCCTGCGCCGGCAGATCATGGACAACAACTATCGTTGGGGCTATGAGCTGGTAATGCCGCCGCTCATCGAGTATCTCGACAGTCTGTTGACCGGTACGGGTGAGACCCTGGATCTGGAGACCATCAAGTTCATTGATCAGCACAATGGACGTTCTCTGGGTGTTCGTGCCGACATGACGCCACAGGTTGCGCGTATCGACGCGCATGCCATGCGCAATGAATTGCCCAATCGGCTTTTCTATGTGGGAAGCGTCTTGCGCGCACGCAGCGACGGTGCCGGTGGCAGCCGTACACCTCTGCAGTTCGGTGCCGAACTGTTCGGGCATCCGGGGCCTGCCAGCGATGCGGAAATCATCCAGTTGATGCTCAACAATGTGTTGCTGTCAGGTGTAGGCAGCGAGGCGCTGCTGCTGGATCTGGGGCATGTCGGTGTCTTTCGTGGTCTGATTCAGGACACTGGCCTGGATGCAGAACTGTCGGAGGCACTGTTTCAGGTTCTGTTGCGTGGTTCCTTGCCGGAAATGCAGGAACTGCTCGAGGCTGCCAGCGTATCGGCAGAAGTGAGCCGCTATTTTCAGGATCTGGCAGGTCTTGCGGGGGAGAGTTCGGTCGTATTGCTCGAAGCCCGTGAGGCGCTGACGGGTGCCGGTTACGCGGTACAGGAGGCGCTCGACAACCTGCAGTCAGTAACCGATGCCGTCAAGGTCATCCATCCCGAGCTGGAGTTGCACATTGATCTGGCCGAGTTGCGTGGTTATCGGTACCATACCGGTATTGTCTTCACGCTCTACGACAAGGCCGGATTCGAGCTCGCCCGCGGTGGACGTTACGATGCCATTGGCGAGCTGTTTGGTCGCGCGCGACCTGCGACCGGATTCAGTGGTGATCTGATCAACCTGGCCTTGGCCGGGTACGCCAGAAGTGATGACATGGCCCCGGCAAACCGGGGCATCTGGGTGGATTCCACCATGGATCATGAATTATGGGTGCGGATTTGTCAGCTGAGGCAATCCGGAGAGCGGGTAGTGACGGCATTGGCGGGATCTTCCATGGCAGCCGTGGACTGCCAATGTGATCGCGTACTCGTTCATCGCGACGGAAGTTGGCAGATTGATGCCATCGAGTCGTGATTCAGCTTGCCTTGGTGATACGGTCGTGGGACGTATCGACATGTTCAGGCGGCGCAGCATTATCATAAACCCCATCAGTCAATAGAAATTCGAGACAGTAAGCTATGGCAAACAGTGTGCTCGTGCTTGGCACGCAATGGGGCGACGAAGGCAAAGGCAAATTTGTCGATGTCCTGACAGAACAGGCCTCTCTGGTGGTCCGCTTTCAGGGCGGTCACAACGCAGGACATACCCTGGTCATCGGTGAGGAGAAGACTGTCCTGCACCTGGTACCCAGTGGGGTATTGCGTGAAAACGTCATGTGTGTCATCGGTAATGGTGTGGTGGTATCACCGGAAGCACTGTTCAAGGAGATGGACATGCTGCGTGAGCGGGGTGTACCTGTCGAGAATCGCCTGCGAATCAGCGGTGCCTGTCCTCTGATCCTGCCGTATCACATCGCGCTGGACCAGGCGCGTGAGAAGGCGGCTGGCAAGCATGCCATTGGTACTACAGGGCGAGGTATCGGTCCGGCGTATGAAGACAAGGTCGCGCGGCGTGCCATTCGCGTACAGGATCTGCTGGTTCTCGAGCGGTTTGACGAAAAGGTGGACATTGCCTGTGCCTATCACAACGCCACACTGGTCGGGCATGGCATGCCGGAAGTGGATGCAGAAGCCATCAAGCGTGATGCGCGCGAGCAGGCTCGTCGCCTGGCTCCGCTGATTGACGACATACCGGGCATGATCGATTCACATCGTCGGGCAGGCAACCGCATCATGTTCGAAGGTGCGCAGGGAACCCTGCTGGATGTTGATCACGGCACCTACCCCTTTGTCACCTCATCCAACACGGTGGCCGGGGCCGCTTGCAGTGGTAGTGGGTGTGGCCCTGGCATGATCGATTACGTGCTGGGCATTACCAAGGCTTACACCACGCGTGTTGGCGCGGGTCCGTTCCCGACCGAGTTGTTCGATGACGTGGGCGAAGTGCTGGGTGAGCGAGGTAATGAATTCGGGGCCACCACGGGCAGACAGCGTCGGTGCGGCTGGTTTGATGCCGTGGCTGTACGCAGAGCGGCCATTCTCAATGGTGTCACGGGCTTGTGTCTGACCAAGCTGGATGTCATGGACACACTGGAGACCATCAGCATCTGTATCGGCTATGAACTCGATGGTCAGCAGATCGATCATCCTCCCATCGGCGCTGATGAATTCGATCGCTGCAAGCCGGTCTATGAATCCATGCCTGGCTGGAAATCGAACACCGAGGGTGCCACGGCCATGTCTGATCTGCCTGTCGAAGCGCAGAATTACATCCTGCGTCTGGAGGAGCTGACAGGAGTTCCGGTACATCTGGTATCAACAGGGCGCGAGCGTAACGAAAACATCGTGATCGAATGGCCCTACGGAGACCTGCCGGAATCGGTCTGATCGATCAGGCCTGATGTCGTTCCTGCAGCGCGTGTCGATGCGCTGCAGGAATGTATCACCTTGTGTTGTCCCTTCAGGCTTCTTCGACCTCTGTTCTGGGCGCAGTGGGTAGGGTCGAGAGAGCGTTGTCCAGCTGGCGCTTGACCTTGTCCAGGTCCTTCTCGAGTCGCTGCCGTTCGGCTCGTTCGCGACGCGCGATCTTTTCCGCAATTCTCTGTCCATGTCGCGCATGGCGCATTACCGATATTGCGTCCTTGACCACGACCTTCGTTCTGTCGTGTGCCTGTTTCTCGGCGTCGATAACCGCCTTTTGTGCAATGACAAGCTTCTGCAGCTTCATCTTGTCGGACCGCAGCCTGACAACCATCTCGGCCAGTTCCGCGCTGCTTCTGGCTGGCAGGTTTTCGCGTGAATAGTCCCGGATGGCAGGTTCTTCCAGAATTCCCTCTCGGGCTATGGCGATGGCCTTCTCCAGTGGATTGAAAGCCTCTCCGGGTGAACTGCCCGAGTTGGAAGAATATTCTTCGTTGCCGATATCGTGAAAGTCGACGAGCTCGTCGAGCGTCTCCAGTTGTTCTCCGACGCTGAGAGTCTGGTCGAGCGCCGACTCATTGCTCTCGCTTTCCTGACTGTGCAGGCTGGTGGCCGCCATTGCGTTGTTGTCCTGCAGTGTCTTCTCGCGGCCTGGCAAGTCGCCTGTCGCTTCTGTGGTCGTGTCTTTGGTCTCTGCAGAGTGTTCATGCCGCTCATCATCCGCGTGAGACTGTTTGCTGCTGCCAGAGGTCAGGCGCACATACAGTGCGTAGATTGCAAACGGAATCATCAGGGCGGTGGCAATGAGGACTCCCTGAACCAGAGAAGGTAGTCCGGGTAGTGGCCAGAACCTGGTGATTGCCGTTGCCACAAGCAGACTGACGACGAGAGCGCGAAAGAACAGCACTCGACTTCGTATCCGTCGCTGAAAGCGTCTGGATCTGTATTGGAGATTGCCTCTGACTGTGACGAGTGATCCTTGCAGCAGAATCACGAAAGCCAGAGCCGGTAGCAAATACAAGGCAGAAAACGTCATGTTCAGATGTCCCTGTTCTGAATCGGTGGCGCATGGACCCCGACAGAACGATCTGCAGAATAGGGCCCTCGGACAGCCATGCATCAGATGGATCGATTGGCAAGGATCCAGATGTTACATTCGAGGGGTCAGGCTGCGATTGTAGCGCCTGTTGACGTGAAGGTGTGGGAGTTGAGACCTGATGGTCAATTTCAGGCTGTTGATTACCTGATGCACGCTCCTTGATGAAGAGCGTGGTGCCGAGAAGAGGACTTGAACCTCCACATCCAAAGGATACATGCACCTGAAGCATGCGCGTCTACCAATTCCGCCACCTCGGCCCGAAGTGTCGCCCAACTCGTCGTTGGGAAGCGCGTAATTTACACAAGCTTTTTGCTTTAGTCAACAACCCTGGCAAAACAATTACAGTGGATGCCTACTTGAACATGACGCTTTGGCGTACCCTTGGACACATCATGACTTTACATCGAGCACAATGAGTACAAAAAAACGCGGTAGATCAAGGGCTGACAACGATCCACACCGTTCTCGCGAGCAGTCTCGCTACGACTCTCCGATCGCGAGTCGTGAATTCATCACAACTGTTTTGAAGGAAGAGAAAGGACCAATCGATTACGAAACACTGGCAGAGAAGCTTTCTCTGACCGGCGATGCGGATGCGATGGAGGCACTGCGTCGTCGAGTGGGTGCCATGTTGCGTGACGGGCAGTTGATCCAGAACCGCAAGCGTGGGCTGGTGCCGGTGGACACCGAGGCCTTGATCGCCGGACGCATCAGCGCTCATCCCGATGGTTTCGGTTTTCTGATCACCGATGACGATGACAAGGATGTCTATCTCAATGGCAAACAGATGCGACAGGTGCTGCATGGTGATCGCGTGGTGGTTTGCATAACTGGTACCGATCAGCGCGGACGCCGCGAGGGTCGTATCGTCGATGTGGTGGAGCGCGCCAACAAGACACTGGTCGGACGGCTTTCCATCGACAGGGGCACAGTTGTAGTGTCTCCGGACAACAAGCGTATTCATCAGGACCTGCTGATCGCAGCGGGGGAGTTGTCCGATGCCGTACACGGCGACATGGTGGTTGCCGAGATCATCGAGCAGCCAACGAGACGTCATCAACCGGTAGGTCGAGTGGTGGAAGTGCTGGGACAGCATCTTCGGCCCGGAATGGAGATCGATGTGGCCCTGCACAGCCATGGCATACCATCGGAATGGCCGGAGGCGGTGGTCGAGCAGGCATCGGCGTTCTCCGCGACGGTCAACGAACATGCGGCGGGCAATCGCAAGGATGTTCGACAGCTGTCACTGATTACCATTGATGGGGCGGATGCGCGGGACTTCGATGATGCTGTCTGGTGCGAAAGACTGGACAAGGGTTGGCGCCTGATCGTGGCGATTGCCGATGTCGCCCATTATGTCGATCCCGGATCACCGCTTGATCAGGAAGCCATCGACCGCGGTACCTCTGTCTATTTCCCCGGTCGCGTCGTGCCGATGCTGCCGGAGGTACTGTCCAACGGTCTGTGTTCGTTGAATCCGAACGTCGATCGACTTTGCATGCTGTGCGAGATGACGCTGGATGAAGAGGCCGTCGTGACGAAGACTCGTTTTCACAATGGCATCATGCGCTCTCATGCCAGACTGACTTATGACCAGGTCAGTGAAATGCTGAGCGAACCGGCTTCCCCGCTGCGCGACAAGCATCAGCCTCTGGTGCCGATGATCGAGGAGTTGCATCGGCTGTACAAGGCGTTGGCGCAAAAGCGCAGGAAGCGAGGAGCCATCGAATTCGATTCCAATGAGACTCACATCATTTTCGATGAGAACAAGAAGATCAGAGAGATTGTGCCCATCCAGAGAAACGATGCACACAAGCTGATCGAAGAATGCATGATTCTGGCGAATATCGAGGCTGCGGCATTTCTCGAAAAGCATGAAATTCCGGCCTTGTATCGCGTGCACGCTGGTCCCAAGGCCGAGCGCCTGGTTGACTTGCGAGCCTTTCTGGCGCTGCGTGGTCTGACGCTGGGTGGCGGCGAGTCGCCTACCGCTCTTGACTACGCTGCGCTGGCAGAAGATATCCGGGATCTGCCCGATCGCAGTGTCATCCAGACCGTGATGCTCAGGTCGATGCAGCAGGCGGTGTACCAGCCAGCCAATGAAGGCCATTTCGGTCTGGCGCTGGAACAGTATGCTCACTTCACGTCGCCGATTCGCCGCTACCCGGATCTGCTGGTGCATCGAGCCATCAAGCATCTGATATCACGTCGCAAGGTGAGCGATTACCGCTACTCTCGCGAGGCCATGCAGGCCCTGGGTGAGAGTTGCTCGATGACGGAACGACGCGCCGAAGAGGCGTCTCGCGAGGTGGTTGCCTGGCTGAAGTGCGAGTACATGCAGGAACATGTCGGCAGTGAGTTCAAGGGTGTCATTTCTGCCGTGACCTCCTTCGGCCTGTTTGTCGAGCTGACAGGTATACATGTCGAGGGTCTGGTGCATATCACGAACCTGTCCCGTGACTACTACCGCTTCGACCAGGCAGCGCAGTCTCTGACGGGTGAAAGAACCGGCAGGCAATACCATCTGGGGGATGCCATCGTCGTTCGCGTGGCTGCCGTGAATCTCGAGGATCGCAAGATCGACTTCAATGAGGTCGAGCACCGGTCATCCCGCGGCAAGGCGGCGAGGCGCAAGGCGCCTGTCAATGCCGTGCAGTCGAGCGCCGTGCAGCCGAGTATTGCGGCGGCTGGGCAGGCAGCAGAAGGTCAGCAGCCGAAGAAGATCAAGTCAGCCGAGCAGCGGCGCAAGGAGAAGCGACGTCGCAAGCAGAAACGACGCGACCTGAAGCGAGCCGAGCAGCGGGCGGCGAACAGGGCTGCGGCGTCTGCGCAAGGTCAAGCCGAGGCAATGACCGGCGCACCGGAAACGGTGCCACAGGGCAAGGCATCGCTCATTGACCCGGTCATCACCAATACCACGGGCAGACAGAAGGGCAAGATGGCCGAGAACGATTCGGCACGAGAGCTTCACATGGAGACGGAGCAGAAGGCAGCCAGCAGTGCGGTGTCGAAGAAGACCACGACCCGGCAGGCAGCGGCGAAACAGGCAGTGTCGAAGAAAGCGGTGGCGAAGAAAGCTGCGGCGAAGGAGGTGGTCTCGAAGACAGCCGCGACGCCGGTTGCCGTATCGAAGAAGACTGCCGCGAAAAAGGCCATCACCAGAAAGGCTACCTCGAAAAAGGCTGTTGCGAAGAAGGCCGCAGCGAGTATGGCTGTTGCAGAGGAGGCCGTGTCCTCGCAAGTCGCTGCTTCAGACACGGTATCGAGTACAACCGCTGCCGCCAGCACGGTGGTCGCAGGGAAAACGGTGACGAAGAAGTCGGTGGCGAAAAAAGCCGCTACGAAGAAGGTGGCTACGAAGAAATCTACGGCGAAAAAGTCCGCCGCGAAGAAGGCCGTCACGAAAAAGGCTGCGGCGAAGAAGGCGGTTGCGAAGAAGGTGGCTACGAAGAAAGCTGCGGCGAAGAAGGCAGTCGCCAAAAAAGCCGTGACGAAGAAGGCTGTTGCGAAGAAGGCAGTCGCCAAAAAAGCCATCACGAAGAAGGCTGTTGCGAAAAAGGCAGTCGCCAGAAAAGCCATCACGAAGAAGGCTGCGGCAAAAGGGGCTGTTGTCAGAAAGGCCGTCGCGAAGAAAGCAGCCGGCAAGAAGGCCGTGGCGAAGAAGGCGGTCACGAAAAAATCCGTGTCGAAGAAGGCTGCAGGAAAGGCGGTATCGAAAAAGGTGGCGACCAGAAAGAGCGCTGCCAGCAAGGCTGTAACCGGCAAGGTGACGTCGAAGAAGGTCGCGGCCGGCAAGGCAGTTGCGAAGAAGGCTTCAGCAGGCGGGCGTCACGGCGAGTCGAGCGCCGGTCGCAAGAAATCGGCATCGCGCGGCAAGGCGACTGCGGGCAAGACATCCGGAGACGCATCCTGATGAGGTGTTCGGATTCATGACTGAGCAATATGTGGGTGGCCTGCACAGCGTGAAGGCTGCTTTGAAGAGCTCCGCTGGCGAAATCGATTGCCTTTTCGTGCAGAAAGGGCGTCGTGATACCCGGTTACGGGATCTTCAGGTTCTGGCTGGCAAGCACGCCATCGAGGTGCAGGAGGTCAATCGGGCGACGCTCAATGAGCTGGTTGCCGACGTTCAGCACCAGGGGGTTGTCGCTCGGCTCAAGGGCAGCTCTGCAGGAGTTCGCCGGAATCTGGGTGAATTCGTGCAGCAGTTGTTGTTCGAGGAGCGGGACAGCAGTCTCTTGTTGCTGGTGCTGGATGAGGTGCAGGATCCACACAATCTGGGAGCCTGTTTGCGCAGTGCAGACGCCGCGGGGGTTGATGCTGTGGTGGTTCCTGCCGATAACAGTGTCGGCCTGACGCCCGTGGTACGAAAAGTGGCTTCGGGAGCTGCCGAATCGGTGCCGTTGTTCCAGGTCAGCAATCTGCAGCGAGCGCTGAGCGAGCTGCAGGATCTGGGGGTCTGGGTGTTTGGGGCTGCCGGTGAAGCCAGTGACAGTCTGTTTGATCTGGATCTGACCGGTCATGTTGCACTGGTGATGGGGGCGGAAGGGCGTGGAATGCGTCGTTTGACTCGAGAGCGCTGCGATCAGCTGTACCAATTGCCCATGAAGGGGGCGGTCAGCAGTCTGAATGTGTCAGTGGCTGCAGGTATCAGTCTTTTCGAGGTCGTTCGGCAGCGGGGTTGATCCGGCCGCAATTCGCGTTACGACAGGGCAGGCGAGTGGCGTGATCCGCTACTCGATTGCTTGTCACGTATTGAAAAACAAGTTATGATTGAAAGGCTTTGTCAACCGGCAAGGTAAACTTCCTCGTCCAGTCCTGTATCTCCTCGGTATCGGGGCGGGCGTTAATCCACAGGGAGCAATAATGCGCCATTACGAAATCGTGTTTCTGGTCCACCCTGACCAGAGCGAGCAGGTGCCTGCGATGATCGAAAGATATCGCGGAATCATCGAAGCTCAGGACGGTGTCATTCATCGTCAGGAAGATTGGGGACGTCGTCAGCTCGCGTATCCCATCAACAAGATCTACAAGGCCCATTACACACTCATGAACATCGAGTGTGGACAGCAGGCGCTGGACGAACTGACCAGTGCATTCAAATTCAATGACGCCGTCATCCGCCACATGGTTCTGTTGCGTGACGAAGCGATCACGGAAGCCTCACACCTGATCAAGAAAGAAGAATCTCGTGGTGACGAAGAGCGTCGCGCACGCAGCAGCGACGATGATTCCGGTAGCTCGGATGCAGAGACTGCAGCACCTGCCGCTGCAGCTACTGACGCCGCCAACTGATCCCACCAGGAGAATTCATCATGTCACGTTATTTTCGTCGCCGTAAATACTGCCGTTTCACTGCCGAAGGCATCACTGAAATCGACTACAAGGATCTTGAACTGCTCAAGGGTTTCGTTACCGAAACCGGCAAGATCGTTCCCAGTCGCATCACGGGTACCAAGGCTCGCTATCAGCGTCAGCTGGCCACGGCCATCAAGCGCGCACGATACGTTGCCCTGCTGCCCTATACCGATCAGCACTAGAACTTTCGAATCTGGCGGCAAGTCGGAATGCATGTCTCCGATGGTGAGTCCGTTCAGCTGCCAACGAGCAGCTGGACCGGTTTTTTCGGAGATTCCGACTGACGCAACAGGGGTGACGTCGATGAGGTCGTTCAACAGGGTTGGCAGATCATGATAGGTCTGGCCAGAATTGCCGATCGAGGGCCGTTTGTCGCGGCCGCTCTGGCAGCTGCCCTGTTGCTGGCGGCCTTGTGGCTGCCTGCATTGGTTGCAGCTGGCAATATGTCAGGAATGCTGATACTGGCGAGCATGGCTTCCATGTTCTTCCTGATCGCCAGTGCGGCGGTAGTGGCCTTTGTCGCGTTGCGACACGGGGAACTTTCCGCGATTCAGGTGGTGGGCGGTTGTCTTGTCATGCTGATCGTGGTGTCCATCGTGTTGTACCAGTCGCCGATCCATGTACCGCTGGTGGCCAGTGTGTTCTGGTTGCCGGCAATACTGGCGGGCATGGTGCTGGCGCGTTCGGTGAAGCTCGATTATGCCGTTCTGACCATCGTCGCCTGTGGTGTGGTGGTCGTCATCGGTCTGAGCCTGATCACCGGCGACAGCACCGAGTTCTGGCGTTCCCAGTTCGGTAGTGCGGTCGTGATGGAGGAGGATGCAGCCGCGCTGAGTGTCGAGCAGCAGGAAGCCTTCATGACCACCATGGCCAGAATGATGACAGGGGCTCTGGGTGTTTCTGTGGTCAGTATCGCGCTGGGTGCATTGTTTCTGGCGCGTTCCTGGCAGGCGGGTCTGTTCAATCCGGGCGGATTCCAGAAGGAGTTTCACGCACTATCGCTGGGCCGCAATGCAGCCTTCGCATGTGTCCTGATCGTTGCTCTGGCCATCATGATGGGTGGGCAACTGGCCGGGGCCATCGCAATGGTCGTGATATTCGCTTTTTTCGTACAAGGGCTGGCCGTGACTCACGCGTTGGTCAAACAACGCGGCATGCACCGCTACTGGCTGCACGGAATCTACGTGCTGCTGCTGCTGCCGCATACTTTGCTTTTACTGGCAGCGCTGGGTCTGGCGGATAATCTGTTCAGCCTGCGGCGCTCCAAGAATGTCTGATTGGAGAATTTATAATGCAAGTCATACTGCTTGAGAAAATCGACAAGGTCGGTCTGCTGGGTGATTTGGTAGATGTGAAGGCCGGTTACGCACGGAACTTCCTGCTGCCACAGGGCAAGGCTGAAATGGCCACACCTGACAACCTTGAAGCATTCAAGCAACGCCGTGCCGAGCTGGAAAAGCAGCAGGAAGAGGCGCTGTCCGAGGCGAATTCTCGCAAGGCCGCTCTCGAAGGCACTACCGTGAGCATCACGTCACGTGCCGGAACAGAAGGCAAGCTGTTCGGTTCCATCGGAACCGAGGAAATTCGTGCGGCGTTCGAAACAGCTGGCCAGACTGTCGAGAAGAAGGAAATTCGTCTGCCTGAAGGTCCGCTGCGCAACGTCGGTGAGCATCCCGTCACACTGCATCTTCATGCTGATGTGGATGTTGAAGTCATCGTCAACGTGGTTGGCGAAGAAGTCTGATTCTAATCTGTCGGTCCCGGATGACGATCATCTGATCGTCGCCGGTGATACCCTGTGGTGGGATGCCGGGGTGTTGGATGCAAGATTGCGTCAGGCTCGCAGTGTACGATGCCAAGCGTGTCTGACCATGTGACACTCGCATGGGAAATGGGCGGATAATCCTGATCTGTTCGGGGATTGAGTGCCCTTCAGTCACCTGATTATCAGCGCCAAGCCGGAGTAACTTGCAGATGGTTCATACGCCCGAAGATTTTGGTTTTCCTACGGCGATGGAGCAGGATGAGTACGGTGCGCCTCTGGATGCGTCACCGGAGGATTTTGGTGTGGATCTGGCGGCTTTTGGCCCCCCGGAAGCACCCCCCAACCCCCATCCGGGGTATGGTGGCGCGCAGAACGATAACTGGCAGGGCGGCGGTTCACGTTCCGGCAAGCGTTCCACGAAACAGTTGATGGAGCAGCTGGCCAAGCGTCGCAACAACGAGCCACCTCAATCACTTGAAGCGGAACAGGCGGTTCTGGGTTGCCTGATGCTGGAGGCCAACGAAGCCTTCGACAAGGTGTCGGAAACGGTCAGTGAATCCGACTTCTATCAGTTCAATCATCGCCTGATATTCCGTGCAGTCTCGGCACTGGCCATCGAAGGGCGGCATCCCGACGTGGTGACCGTGACCGGCTGGCTGCAGACACAAGGGGATCTTGAAGATGCCGGTGGCCTGAACTATATCGGTGCACTGGTGGAAGTGACTCCCAGTGCCAGCAACATCAAGGCCTACGCCGAGATCGTGCGTGAACGATCAGTGCTCCGACAGTTGATTGCGGTGGCCAACGAGATCGCAGACAGTGCCTATGATGCGGGCGGCAGAAGCTCGAAGGACCTGCTGGACGAGGCCGAGACCAAGGTGTTCGCGATTGCCGATCAGACGGCCAGGGGCGGCGGCGGCTTTCATGACATCAAGAGCGTCCTGTCGGGCGCCATCGAACGCATCAACATGCTGTTCGAATCCGATGACGCGATCACTGGCTTGTCGACCGGATTCACCGAGCTGGACGAGAAGACCAGCGGATTGCAGAAATCGGATCTGATCATCGTCGCGGGGCGTCCTTCCATGGGAAAGACAACATTCGCGATGAATCTTGCGGAAAATGCGGCCATGGTGTCGGATGCACCGGTTGCCATCTTCAGCATGGAAATGCCGGCCGAGCAACTGGGCATGAGGATGATCTCCTCGCTTGGGCGGGTGGAGTTGCAAAAGCTGAGAACCGGCAAGCTGATGGAGCAGGATTGGCCAAGGATCACCTCGGCCATCACCTTGTTGAACCAGAAACGCAATGTCTACATCGATGATACGCCAGCCCTGACGCCAACCGATCTGCGCGCTCGCTGTCGGCGTCTGGCGCGTGAGCATGGCATCAGCCTGATTGTCATCGACTATCTGCAGTTGATGCAGATTGCCGACAGCAAGGAGAACCGAACCAGTGAAATATCGGAAATCTCTCGCTCTCTCAAGGCACTGGCCAAGGAATTGCAAGTTCCTGTCATTGCATTGTCCCAGCTCAATCGAAGTCTGGAGCAACGTCCGGACAAGCGCCCCGTCATGTCCGATCTGCGCGAGTCCGGCGCCATCGAGCAGGATGCCGATGTCATCATGTTCATCTATCGCGATGAGGTGTACAACCCCGAAGATGAAGCCAGCAAGGGGCGGGCGGAAATACTGATCAGAAAGCAGCGAAATGGACCGGTCGGGACAGTGCATCTTACCTTTCTGGGGCAATATACCCGTTTCGAGAACTATTCTCCGGAAGTCATGACAGGTGAATTTTCCTGATGGGTGGTAACGTTTGATGGCACATGAATTCATGGCTTCACGCGAATTGGGTCAAGGGTCCGCGGACTTGAACAGACGGTCGGTCACCATCACGGTCAATCTGCCGGCCTTGCGTCAGAATCTGGCCACAGCCCGACGACTGAGCGGCGGTTGCCGGCAGTTTGCCACCATCAAGGCCGATGCCTATGGGCACGGAGCGGTGGCCGTCGCACATGCATTGTCACCGCGAGCCTCGAAGCGTCAGTACAGTGAACCGGCATCGGCGACCAATGAGCCAACCGTCGCAGTGGCTGATGGCTTTGCCGTCGTGACACTGGAAGAGGCGCTCGAACTTCGTCAGTCCGGCATTCGTCAGGCGATACTGGTTCTGCAAGGGCCGCAGAACGGGGAATCCGCATCGCAGATGAAGCGGCATCAGTTCTGGCCAGTGATACATGATCGGCATCAGTACGAATGGTTCCGGCAACATCCCGATTGCGGTGAATTGCGCGCCTGGTTGAAGGTCGACAGCGGTATGGGTCGCCTGGGTTTCCAGCCGGAGGAGGCCGCTCGCATTCTGGCTTCAGACGACAAGGTGTTCTGGTCAGGTTTGATGACCCACTTTGCCTGTGCTGATGAAACCGGCAATCCGTTCACCGAGCAACAGGTCAGCCGGTTCAACGGCGTGCAGCCGCCCATGGCGCTGCAACGCTCCATGGCCAATTCCGCAGCCGTACTGGCATGGCCGATCAGTCGAGCCGACTGGGCGCGGCCAGGTATCATGCTGTACGGATGCAATCCGCTGGATCGTGAGCTGGCCAATGACGTTGTGCTGCATCCGGTCATGACCGTGGAGGCGCCATTGATCTCCGTGAAACTCATGAAGCGAGGAGCCGGCATCGGGTATGCGCAGGCATGGCGGTGCCCGGAAGACATGCCCATCGGTTACGTGGCAGCGGGTTATCGAGATGGCATCCCCAGGGTTCTGGATGAATCTGCCCGTGTGAGCATTGCCGGATGCCAATGCCCTGTGGTCGGACGGGTATCGATGGATTCGTTTGCTGTTGATCTGCGCCAGGTTCCGGAGGCGCGAGTGGGCGACGCAGTGGAGTTGTGGGGAAAGAACAATCCGATCGATGAACTGGCCAGAGCCGCCGGTACCATCAGCTATGAATTGCTGACATCGATTCGTGGCAAGCGCATCTATATCGATAGGTGACCAGAGTTCAGTACTGTTTTTTACTTTTTTGCAACACCCTGCTCATGAAACTCTGGGTATCCTAACCTTCGTTGTCGTGACAGTCGGACCTGAATCGCTCCCGTTCCAGCTTCGGGTACCTTCTGAGCCTCAACTCTGACTGCCCGTGGAACGTGTCATGCACGTAACGGGCAGATGATAGGGATAGCTGAAAACAGTCAGGCTGTATGGATCAACGCTCCAGATATTGCAATTTGTCGGTCTTGCCCTCCCACTCCTTCGCATCTGCCGGAGGATCTTTCTGTACAGTGATGACCGGCCATACGGCCGATAGTTCGGCATTGAGCGCCAGAAAGGGCTCATCTTCGGGTTTCATGTCCTCTTCGGCAACGATGGCGTCAATCGGGCATTCAGGCTCGCACAATGAGCAGTCGATGCACTCTTCGGGATCGATGACCAGAAAATTGGGACCTTCATGGAAACAGTCGACAGGGCAGACTTCCACGCAATCGGTGTACTTGCACTTGATGCAGTTTTCGGTAACCACGAAGGTCATGAGCAGGTCTCTTTTTTTGGCTTGACTGTTGCAAATATTAGCAAATTCGCGGGTTTTGGTATGACCCACGTGTGTTGCTCCTTAACACCCGATGATACCGTAGGGACACCAGGGCAGTCATCGGAATGGATCTATAAAACATTATGAAAGCGATCAAGAAGGCAGTATTTCCGGTAGCAGGCATGGGCACGCGTTTTCTGCCGGCAACCAAGGCCAATCCGAAGGAAATGTTGCCGGTAGTGGACAAACCTCTCATCCAGTATGCGGCAGAGGAAGCAGTAGCTGCGGGTGTCGACACGCTCATCTTCGTTACGGGCCGCAACAAGCGCTCGATCGAGGATCATTTCGACACGGCCTACGAGCTGGAGCGCGAGCTCGAAGCCAAATCCAAGGACAAGATGCTCGAGGTACTGCGCAGCATTCTGCCGAGTCATGTCAATTGTGTATTCATACGTCAATCGCAGGCGCTGGGCCTGGGCCATGCGGTGTTGTGCGCACGCCCCGTGGTGAATGACGAGCCCTTTGCCGTCATCCTGGCGGATGATCTGATCAATGCCGGTGACAACGAAAAGCCTTGTCTCAGCCAGATGGTGGACCTGTTCAATTTTCAGCATTGCTCCATTCTGGGTACCGAACAGGTGCCGAAGGAAGACGTCAGCTCCTACGGTATCGTGGACGGCGTGGTGGTCAAGCCGGGCCTCATGGAAGTGTCGGGCATCATCGAAAAACCTCCGGTGGACAAGGCGCCCAGCAATCAGGCTGTCGTGGGACGCTACATTCTGACGCCGCGAATTTTCGAATTGTTGGAAAATACCAAGCGCGGTGCCGGTAACGAGATTCAACTGACTGATGCGATTGCCGATCTGCTCAAGGAGCAGCGCGTACTGTCGTACAACTTCAAGGGTCGCCGCTTCGACTGTGGCAGCAAGCTCGGTTATCTGAAAGCGCAGGTGGAATTTGCTCTGGAGCATGAGGAAGTCGGCGTTGAATTTCGCGAATTCCTGAATACGCTCAGTGCTCGCGAAGACCAGAAGGTTGTCGCCCTCAAGAAGTGATGAACAAGCGGGTCGTCACGGCGATCACGGCGACGGTTTGCTGATTCAGGACAGAACCCGTCCGATCCTGCTTCGCAGTCACAAGCTCGGATTGTGACTGCGAAGTCGTCAAGAGAGTATGCTGCGGGGCCTCGTCGTCTCTTCTGGCACGTTTTCCATGCAGTCGCGCAAGGCCTCTCTGGCCATCTTCGGTGTGTTTTTCTTCGAGTCCTCGGTCCTCGGTCAGTGGATTCCGCGCATACCTGATATCAAGAACGCACTCGGTCTGTCGGATGGCAGTCTGGGGCTGGCGCTTCTGATGATGCCATTGGGCACACTGATCGGATTCTCCGTGGCAGGGCGTATTGTCGAGTGGTCCGGACTGCGCAATGCCTGTCGGATTTTCCTGCCCCTGTGGGCCATTCTCTTCGTGGGACCGGCTCTGGCCGCCACATTCCTGCAACTCAGTGTGGCGCTGATTCTGAGCGGGCTGGCAATCGGCATGATCGAAACGGCGATGAATACCGAGGCAGCGCGAATCGAACGCGTGGCAGGCAAGCGCCTGATGTCCCGGTGTCATGGATTCTGGAGTCTGGGGACCATGTTCGGTGCCCTGATGGGTGGAGCACTGGCGCAAGCCGGTTTTTCCGTGTCCATGCATTTTCTGTTGGTCATGCCGCTGATCGCGCTTTGCGGATACCTGGCCGCTACCGCCTTGCCCCGTCTTGGCGGTCGCCCGTATGGGGTGTCAGCCGAGGATGCTGCGTGGACAGGCGATCAGGACCGTCTTGCCGAGGCAGCACTGGCAGAGGAAAGTGGATTGACGCCGAAGGAGCCACGCCTGCCGGAACTGGCCGATGATGGCGCTGGCGCAGGTCTGTTCACCTTGCCATCTTCTGCCATGGTGCTGCTGTGTCTCATGCCACTGGGCATCATGATGGTGGAGGGGGCCTTCATCGACTGGTCTGCCGTATTCATGCGTGACGTGCTGGCCGCCGGACCTCTGGTCATTGCCGTGGCCTACTCGTCCTTCTCGCTGGTCATGGCCGCGGTACGTCTCTCCGGAGACTGGCTGGCGACTCGTTACGGGGATGAATTGATCGTGAAGGTGTCAGGACTGGCAGCTTGTGTGGGGATCACGATGTTCGCTCTGGCACCGTCTACACCCTGGGCCTTTGTCGCCGCAGCGTTGTCCGGAGCGGGGGTTGCCATCGTGTTTCCTCTGGCGGTGAGTGCTGCGGCCAATCGCCCTGGCAGGTCTTCGGCAGGGAATGTGGCCTCGCTGAACATGATTTCCTTCAGTGCCTTTCTGGTCGCGCCACCCGTGATCGGTTTTGTTTCCGAACTGCTCGGCTTGCGAATCGCGCTGCTGTGTCTGGCTCCGCTGGCATTTCTGACATTTCTGTTGGCAGGTGAGGTTGCCGGGAAACGGCCTCAGACTTCTATCAGGTGATTCGGCAGTTCATCCGGATTGCCCTCGGGGGCGGGGAAGTGTTCCCATAACAGCGTCTGGCACTGATCAAGCGCACCATCAAAGCCGGCAGCGATATCACCTCGTTGCACCTGCGCGATGAAACCCTGCACGATTGCCTCCCAGCGCTGATTGTCGATCACTTCGGCCACGCCGGTATCGACGATGATCTCGACATAGTGCTCGGCGACCGATACGAATATCAATACTCCGGTGCGTTCTCGAGTCAGATGCAGTTTCTGCAGAAAGAACTGCTCACGAGCGTGGCGAGCCGCTCGTTGTTGCTTGACGGAGCGAGGAATCATCCAGAGCCTTGCCTGAGGCAACTGGAACAGCACCCCCAGACCGAGAAAGGTCAGAACCTGTGCCGGATAGAGCCAGGTCCAGGTAGCGGAGGCAAGGTCGGAATCCTGAACCGTCCAGGCGCTGCCGGCAATGCTGTTCCAGAGGTAATGCAACCCCGGAACACTCAGGGCGAGCAATGCAGCCCACAGCATGGGAATGTATCGGTAACCGTCGCTCTGTTGTGCAATGACGGTCACGACTTCGGCATGGGTACGCGATTCTGTCTGCCGGATCTTGTCGGCCAGTCTCTCTTTTTCCGCATCGTTCAGAAACGCCATGTCAGCTGTTCTCCACACTCACGCCTACCATCCCCCGGATGCACCGCCGCCGCCAAAGCTGCCACCACCACCACTGAAACCGCCGCCTCCCAGGCTGCCGCCACCACGAAAGCCGCCGCCTCCGATATGCCCGGTACGGCGGGTTCTGCCGGTACCGCCACCGCCCTTGCCAGAGCCCATGAAGTAGACAAAGAGAAAGGCGACAACCGCTGCCGCCAGGCCGATCAGAAGGTTGCCCGAGCCCAGTGTGACCGCCAGTCCCGCAAAACCTGCCGGAAAGGCGCCGTTGGCAGCCTTGCGATGGCCCGTCTTGCGGAGCAGGTGCGGGACTCCCACCATGGCAATGAATATCAGTGGTATGAAATTACCGATCTGACGACTGACGGAGTCGGATCGACGTTGCTTGCCACCACTCTCCGCGGCAGTGTATTCGCCCCGGATTGCCTGCAATATGGCATCGACACCTTGCTGGATGCCGGTCGAAAAGCTGCCCTGGCGGAAGGCGGGCAGTATCTCGCGCTGGATGATGATGCTGGACAGGGAATCGGTCAGGGCTCCTTCCAGTCCGTAACCGACCTCGATGCGCACCTTGCGTTCATTCGGGGCCACCAGCAGCAATACGCCGTTGTCATTCTCGGATGTGCCGATCTGCCAGAAACGGCCCAGGCGGTTGGCATAGTCCGCGATGTCTCGACCATCGAGTGATGTGATGGTTGCGATGACCAGCTGATTACCGGTTTCCTGCTCATGTGCTTCGAGTTGGGCGGTCAGCGAAGTCTCTTCCGAAGCATTCAGCAGCTCTGCCTGATCCACGACTCGACCGGTCAGCACTGGAAAATCGGCCTGCGCCTGCACCAGGCCGGCAAGACACAGCAGGTAAAGCGCAAGCAGCAGACGGACCGGGCTTGCGAAATTCGTACTCGTGGTGGAAGTGATCGAGATTGCAGCCATGTCTATCTGCCCGAGCCGGAAGGAGGCGGCGTGTGCTGCCGAAATCAGTTGCTGTTGAATTCAACTGTCGGATTGACGGCATCAGCTTCGCTGATCGTGAAATTCTCCTTGGGCTGCATGTCCGAATACATGAAACGATGCCACCAGCGACCGGGGATCGTGCGCAGCTCCGTATTGTAGGTCTGTACCGCCTGGATGTAGTCTCGTCGAGCGACACTGATCCGGTTCTCCGTGCCTTCCAGCTGTTGTTGAAGTGCCAGAAAATTCTCGTTCGACTTCAGGTCGGGGTAGGCTTCAACGACCACCATCAGACGTTGCAGGGCAGAGCTCAGTGCGCCCTGATTGGCCTGGAACTGCTGGAAGGCTTCCGGGTTTGTCAGAATTTCCGGAGAGATGTTCATCTGTGAAACACGCGTGCGGGCCTCGGTGACTTCGGTGAGCACATCGCGCTCCTGAGAGGCAAACCCTTCAACGGTATTGACCAGGTTGGGAATCAGGTCTGCACGTCGCTTGTACTGGTTCTGGACTTCGCTCCAGCGACCGTTGACCGCTTCGTCATAGGTGGGGATGTTGTTGATACCGCAACCGCTGAGCATGACCAGGGCTGTCAGGACACAAAGGGTTCGAAAGGACTTGCTGATCACGATAATGTTCTCCGGTGTGATGCTGCGGATGATAGCAGAAGCGTTGTCGGGCCCCGCGTGAGGTAGCGGGACAGCGCCTTTGTCGTCGGTGAAACATCGTGTCATGGAACGCTTCAGCAAACGAATGAGTCCTTGCGGCTCAGGAGTGCGTAAAATGCGGGCATGCTCAGTTTCAATGATGTCGCCTGTAGACGCGACGGTAAACGCCTGTTCGGCGATGTCGACTTCGTGATACATGCTGGCCAGAAAGTCGGCTTGACCGGCGCCAATGGCACAGGCAAATCGAGCCTGTTCGCGATGATACGTGGCGGCCTCGAGCCGGACACCGGCAGCATCAGTCTGCAGCAACAGGTGGGTATCACGCATGTAGCGCAGGAAACGCCGTCCTCCGATCGTTCTGCACTGGACTATGTCATCGACGGCGATGAGCGTATCCGCTCCCTGCAGTCTGCCATCGAGGCTTGTCCGGATGACCAGGGTGAGCGCCTGGCGAGCCTGTTGGCAGATCTTGAACAGGCCGGAGGCTATACCGTGCATTCCCGTGCCGGCGCATTGCTCAACGGTCTGGGTTTTGCCACACAGCAGCACCAGTGGCCGGTATCGCGATTTTCAGGCGGATGGCGCATGCGGCTCAACCTCGGGCAGGCACTGATGAGCCCCAATGAGCTGTTGCTGCTGGATGAGCCAACCAACCATCTGGATCTGGATGCCGTGTTGTGGCTGGAAAGCTGGCTGCGGCAACGAGAGGGAACGCTCATTCTGGTATCTCACGATCGTGAATTTCTCGATGCCGTAACCAACATGACCCTGCATATCGAATCCGGGGAAGTGACACTGGTCAGCGGCAATTACACCGCCTTCGAGCGCTGGCGTGCTGCGCGTCTCGTCAACCAGCAGGCCGCCCATGAGAAGGCGCAGGCGCGACGTCGCGAGTTGCAGGGGTTTGTCGATCGCTTCCGCGCCAAGGCCAGCAAGGCGCGACAGGCGCAAAGTCGCCTGAAGATGCTCGAGCGGCTGGGTGAAACCCAGGCCGTACGTCCCGACTCGCCGTTCACCTTCGGATTTCGCACGCCCGATACCATGCCGAGTCCGTTGGTGGTGCTGCAGAAGGCCGATCTGGGTTATGCAGAGACCACGGTACTGAACAAGGTCAACCTGACCGTGCAGAGCGGTGATCGCATCGGATTGCTGGGCGTGAATGGCGCGGGTAAATCCACTCTGGTAAAGGCTCTGGTCGGTTCCCTGGCATTGCAATCGGGAAATCGTGTGCCGGCACAGAAGCTGCGAATCGGCTATTTCGCACAGCATCAGGTCGATCAGCTGCGCGGCGATCAGACGCCGCTGCAGGCGCTGATGAGTCATGATCCGACGTTGAGTGAAACCCAGGCTCGGACTTTTCTCGGCACATTCGGCTTTTCCGGCGAACGTGCCTTGCAGATTACCGGCACACTGTCAGGTGGTGAACGTGCCCGCCTGGCGCTGTCTTTGATCGTTCAGTCACGACCGAATCTGCTGCTGCTGGATGAACCTACCAATCATCTCGACATTGTCATGCGACAGGCCCTGGCCGATGCACTGGTGGCTTTCGAAGGTGCCTTGCTGGTGATATCACACGACAGAACGATGCTGCGGGCAGTGGTCGACGACTTGTGGCTGGTGGCAGGCGGTGAGTTGAAGCCCTTTGATGATGATCTTGATGGCTATGCCCGCTGGCTTGCCAATCAACGGCAGAGTATGGCTTCAGAGTCGGATCAGGTGTCAGAGACCGACGCCGGTTCATCCGCCACAGGTCAAGCAGGCAACGCCGTGGCAGTCAATGCACCTGCGGTTCCGGATCGGCGTACGCAGAAGCGCCTGGAGGCGGAACGTCGAACGCGACTGGCACCCTTGAGCCGTGCCGTTGCCGATAGCGAAAGAATCCTGGACAAGGCGAGTAACCGTCTGGCAATGGTGCGTGAGAAGCTGTCCGATGAAGGACTATACAATGAGGACAGGAAAGCGGAATTGACCGACCTGCTCGCAGAAGAGCTTGCTGCGCGACAGGAAGTGGACAATGCGGAAGAGAAATTGCTTGAGAGCATGGAATTACTCGAATCAGCCAGCCAGGCATCAGAGGAAAAACAATGACTTTCACGAATTCACGCAAGACGGTAACCGGTGCCACACTGGTGCTGGGCTCGATGATGATGGTGCCCGGTGTACTCCAGGCTGACTCACTGGGGGCGCTGGGTAATCTGGATCAGACACGTTTCGAAGAGCTGGCAGAAAATCTCGGGGCAGCCACGCACTACAAGAGCGTCACACCTGCCGAAGGACTGGGCATCATCGGTTTCGATGTGGGATTCAGTCTGTCGAGCTCGGATATCGACAGTGAGCTGTTCGATGACGCCAGTGAAGGTTCATTCGACGCCAGCGATTTCAACCTGGCGCGCGTTCAGGTTCACAAGGGTTTGCCCTTCGGCCTGGATATCGGTGCGTCGATCGCCAGAGGTATCGATAACGATGCGACAGTGCTGGGGGCGGAATTGCGCTACGCATTGCTCGATGGCGGGATCGTTTCGCCAGCAGTCGGGCTGCGCGCCAGTTACAGCCAGATGGAGGGAATCGATGATCTTGACGTGAACAATGCGGCGCTGGAATTGAGTATTTCCAAGGGTTTTCTGGTACTCACGCCCTATGCCGGAATCGGGATCGTGCGAACGAAGGCAGATCCGGCGGCAGAGACCGGCCTGATGGAGGAGTCGGTGGATCTGGAAAAGCTGTATGTAGGTCTTACCATCAATCTGGGCCTTGCGGTAACGCTGGAAGCCGATCAGACTGGTGATATCAACACCTACACTGCCAAGGCAGGAATACGTTTCTAGACGTCAGGATGGCCGCCGCATGCGGCGGCTGCAACTGGCTGGAGAAGATGATTCAGATGACAGATGCACATGACCCGTCAGCTACTGCACCGACACCTGACGCTGTTCCGGCGTCGAGGCAGGAGGAGCAATCTGCCGCGCGTACCGGAACCGGGTTCTGGCAAATTGCCCAGAGCGTGGGGGCAGGTCTGATCGGTGTTCAGTCAAGAAAGAATCGCGAGCGTGATTTCACCCAGGGCAAGCCGATTCATTTTCTGATTGGCGGTGTGATCGGTACTGCGCTGTTTCTGCTGTGTGTCTGGCTGCTGGTTCAATACCTGCTGGCGACGAGCTGAAGCGCGACGCTGCGCGTTCGGGGAACTTGCGGCGCGTCGCCGCATTCGCCGTGTTGTCAGGGCTCGAGCCATGGCTCTTTCAAGCGATACGATGCAATGATGGATGGGCTCTGATGGGTCACACGCGCTGCCCATGGGGTACAGCGCGTGTGTGACATTGGCCTCTGCCTACATGGCAGCAATGCGTTCCCGTTGTTGCTCCAGCTGCTGCAATGAAGCCTTGGCATCATCCAGCTTGCGTTGCTCGCCTTCCACCACACTGGCTGGCGCCTTGGCCGTAAAGCCGGGATTGCTCAGTTTGCCAGTCAGACTGGTGACCAGTTTCGTCAGCTTGTCGATCTCTCGTGTCAATCGAGTCAGTTCGGCTTCCTTGTCGATCAGACCGGCCATCGGAATCAGCAGCTTCAGCTGATCGACCAGTGCAACCGCCGATTCCGGAGCTTCGGCATCGGCATCCAGTACCGTGATCGTGTCGAGTCTGGCCAGGAATGTCAGCAGCTCGGAATGCCGTTCCAGCCGTTCCTTGTCGACGGCAGAGGATTCTGCCAGATACAGCGGCAGGCGTTTGCCCGGATTGATGTTCATTTCGGCGCGGATGCGTCGAACGCCCATGACTACCTGTTTGACCCACTCGATTTCATCAAGCGCCTGTTCATCCACCAGCTGGCTGTCGCTGATCGGGTAGGGCTGCAGTGAAATGGTAGGTCCGGACTTGTCTGCCAGTGGCGCGACCTGCTGCCACAGTTCTTCGGTAATGAACGGCATGATCGGGTGGGCCAGCCGCAGAGTGGTTTCCAGCACACGAACCAGGGTAGTGCGAGTGGCCTGCTTCTGCGCCTCGCCGGTTTCACCATTGAGGACAGGTTTGGCCATTTCCAGGTACCAGTCGCAGTATTCGTTCCAGATGAACTCGTACAGCGCCGTGGCGGCCAGATCGAAGCGATATTCCTCGATATGCGTGGCCACAGCCGCCTCGGTATGTTGCAGCTGACTGATGATCCAGCGATCGATGGGATTGAGTTCAGCCGGGACGTCACTGGCATCCATGCCTTCCGTGTTCATCAGTACATAGCGCGTGGCATTGAACAGCTTGTTGCAGAAGTTGCGGTAACCCTCCACGCGTTTCAGGTCGAAACGGATATCACGTCCGTTGGAGGCCAGAGAGGCGAAGGTGAACCGAAGTGCATCGGTACCGTAGCTCGGGATGCCGTCGGCAAATTCCTTGCGCGTCTGCGCCTCGATGGCCTTTGCCTTGTGATCCTGCATGAGGTTGGCAGTGCGCTTCTCCACCAGGGCTTCCAGCTCGATCCCGTCGATGATATCCAGCGGGTCGAGTACGTTGCCCTTGGACTTCGACATCTTCTGTCCGGCGGAGTCCCTAACCAGTCCATGCATGTAGACATCGCGGAACGGTACCTCGCCATCCATGAAATAGGTGCCGAACATGACCATGCGGGCCACCCAGAAGAAGATGATGTCAAAGCCCGTGACCAGCACGGTGCCGGGGTAGAAGGTCTGCAGTCGTTCGGTTTTTTCCGGCCAGCCCAGAGTGGCGAAAGGCCACAGGGCCGAGGAGAACCAGGTGTCCAGCACATCGTCGTCCTGGCGCAGAGGCAGGTCGGCGGCCAGGGAATACTTGGTACGAACCGCCGCTTCGCTTTCGGCCACATAGATGTTGCCGGCGTCGTCATACCAGGCAGGTATGCGATGCCCCCACCAGATCTGTCGACTGATGCACCAGTCTTCGATGTTTTCCAGCCACTGGTTGTAGGTACGAGACCAGTTACCGGGTACGAAATCGATACGTCCGCTGGCCACGGCGTCCAGTGAAGGCTTGATGATGGCCGTGTGTCCACCCGGGCGA
Source organism: Granulosicoccus sp. 3-233 (assembly GCF_052681095.1). Classification (NCBI taxonomy): domain Bacteria; kingdom Pseudomonadati; phylum Pseudomonadota; class Gammaproteobacteria; order Chromatiales; family Granulosicoccaceae; genus Granulosicoccus; species Granulosicoccus sp. 3-233. The sequence continues at coordinate 415,554 of NZ_JBQYLE010000003.1, read as the reverse complement.
CCGTCCGGCTGGACGTCTCGTGTCAGGTCGACGTACCACTGGTCGGTCAGGTAAGGCTCGACCACGGCACCGGAGCGGTCACCGCGCGGAACCATCAGCTTGTGGGCCTTGGTCTCGACCAGCAGACCGGCTGCCTCCATATCCGCAATGATTCGCTTGCGAGCTTCGTAACGGTCCAGACCGCGATAGGCTTCGGGCACCGAATCGTTCATGGCGGCGTCGTCGGTCAGCACGTTGATGACTTCAAGCTTGTGGCGCAGGCCGAGTGCATGGTCATTGAAGTCGTGGGCCGGGGTTATCTTGACGCAGCCGGAACCGAATTCCGGGTCGACATAGTCATCGGCAACGATGGGAATCTCGCGGCCTACCAGTGGCAGCGTGATGGTCTTGCCCACCAGATGACTGAAACGTTCGTCATCGGGGTGAACCGCAACAGCGGTATCGCCCAGTAGCGTTTCAGGGCGAGTGGTGGCAATGATCAGAGAACCGCTGCCATCGGTGAGTGGGTAACGGAAATGCCAGAGATTGCCGTCTTCCTCTTCACTGAGCACTTCCAGGTCAGACAGGGCGGTGTGCAGAACCGGGTCCCAGTTGACCAGACGTTTGCCACGATAGATCAGGCCATCGTCGTGCAGGCGGATGAACACTTCCTGTACGGCTCTGGACATGCCTTCGTCCATGGTGAAGCGTTCCGCCTGCCAATCCGGAGAGGCGCCGAGGCGACGCAGCTGGCGCGTGATGTTGCCACCGGATTCTTCCTTCCACTGCCAGACCCTGTCCAGGAAGGCGTCACGGCCCAGATCGTGGCGCGTCTTGCCTTCCTTGTTGATCTGTCGTTCGACCAGCATCTGCGTGGCGATACCGGCGTGATCGCAACCTGGCTGCCATAATGTGTTGTCGCCGAGCATGCGATGGTAGCGAATCAGCGCATCCATGATCGTGTCCTGGAATGCGTGGCCCATGTGCAGGGTTCCAGTCACATTGGGTGGCGGGATCATGATGCAGTAGGGATTGCCTTCCCCCCGGGGAGCAAAGTAGCCCTTGTCTTCCCAGGTGCTGTACCAACGCTCTTCGATGGCTTGCGGGTTGTATGTCTTGTCCATCGGGATAGTCTACTTCTTCGGTTGTGTCTGAGGGCTGTGTAGCAATGGCACAAGTCAGTTCACGATAGCCATGGTGCAGAGCGCTATCGGCTGTCCGGCCGAGCTTGGAGTATAAAGGCAGTTGGTCAGGATCACTGAATCTTGTGGTGGTGCAGCGGGTAACCGCGCTGCTGGTAGAAACGATAACGCAGACGACCGGCACTTTGAACCTCTGCCTGCTCATTGACAACTTCCAGCGTGCGTTCGAAGCGCGAGAAGAACGGGGGAACGTCGCTGGCCAGATTGATCAGCAGATTGCGGTCGCTGGCCGGTTCGCCGGTAGACAGATGCACCGGATCGTTGTCGCTGCTGCTGGCTACATGATCGGCAGCCAGTCGCTGATGGGCAATGAAGCTCATGGCGCGAAAATCCCACAAGCATGCATCCAGTTGTTCGAGTTGCAATTCCGAGTCACTGTAGATGAAGACCTTCTGGCGGACGCCAATGGCCTTTTCGGCCAGCTTGCAGACCAGATGAAGCCGTGCAAGCGGGTCATCACCCGCCAGCACGTAGAAATCGATTCGGGTCACGCTGTCAGTCCAGTCGATTGAACAGGTAGTTCATCAACAGGGGGACTGGACGACCGCTTGCTCCCTTGTCCTTGCCACTGGTCCAGGCGATACCTGCGATATCCAGATGCGCCCAGTTGAACTGAGTGGCAAATCGCGACAGGAAGCAGGCCGCCGTGATGGTGCCGGCAGGGCGACCTCCGATATTGGCCATGTCGGCAAAGTTCGAATCCAGCTGAGTCTGATAATCGTCCCACAGAGGCAGCGACCAGCATCTGTCACCACTGCGTTCACCCGCTGCTACCAGTGCATCGATCGTTTCCTGGTGATTGCCGAGCACCGCGCTGGCAACATGACCCAGAGCGATGATGCAGGCTCCGGTGAGTGTGGCCATGTCGATGACCGTGTCCGGCTTGAAACGTTCGGCATACGTCAAGGCATCGCACAGCACCAGTCGGCCTTCTGCATCGGTATTGAGAATCTCGATACTCTGACCGGACAGCGAGGTCACGACATCGCCGGGTCGGGCGGCATTGCCGTCGGGCATGTTCTCGGCAGCGGCAACGATGCCGATGACATTCAGAGGCAATTGCAGACTTGCCACTGCATGCATGACACCGAAGACACTGGCGGCACCGCACATGTCGTACTTCATCTCATCCATGGACTCGGATGGTTTGATCGAGATACCACCGGTGTCGAAGGTAACGCCCTTGCCGACAAGCACGATCGGTTTGCCTGCGCGCTTCTGCCCCTGATGTTCCATGACGATGAGCTTGCCGGCTTGCTGACTGCCGCGCGATACCGCGAGGAAAGCACCCATGCCCATGGCTTCCATCGCTTCTTCGTCGACAATGGTGGTTGTCAGGGAAGCATGCTCGGTAGCCAGTGCCTCGGCCCGTTCGGCCAGGTATGACGGTGTGCAGATATTGGGTGCAAGATTTCCCAGATCCCGAGTGAGATGCATGCCTGTTGCCGTCGAGGTGCCACGCTGCACCGCTGTTGCGGTCTCTTCAAGCTGCGATCTGTCAACGCTCAGGACACATTCTTCCAGTGCAGGGGACGACGGTGTGTCACGCCGCGGGTGCAGATCGAAAACGTAGGCACTGTTGATCAGATCGCACGCCAGTTGCTCGGCCAGATCCGCAGCCGACAGGGTTTCATCCGAGATCGTGTTCAGGCTGTCGCTGATGAGTTGTGTGGCCGGAGTTGCCAGCACGGCCTTGCTGGCAGCCTTGCTGGATGCTCGCCACACATTCGCTGAAAATGTCTTGCGTTCTCCGAGACCGACCAGCAGGATTCGCGAGGCGGTAGTGCCAGGCATCGCATGCAACAGCAGCGTTTCGGCTTTTTCACCTTTGAAATCGCCGTTGGCGTACAGGGCCTTGAGTTGTCCATCGGACTCCTTGTCGATCTTGCGAGCCGCTCCTTTCAAGCGACCATCGGCAAACAGGAAAAGCAGTTGGCAGGCGTTGTCGGTGGTTCGAGGCAGGCGGTTGGCGACATTGATTTGCATGGTGTCAGGAAATTTCCGAGTATCTGTTCTCCACTAGTGTACTGCAGCTTATGAAGTACACTTGTCATTGGCAACCGTGAGTCACACGTTGTCGGAGATGCTTGAGCTCGTGAAGACAGGCTGAACGTCCACCGCCTGTACCTGGATACGCTGCAAACTATGCGAATACTGGATCGCTACCTGATGAAGGAGATGCTGGTCACGTGGCTGGCAGTACTGGTTGTACTGCTCGTCATCATGATCGGCAATGTACTGGGGCGCAGTCTGTCCAGTGTCACCGACGGTGCCATTCAGGCAGACATGCTGCTGATTCTGGTGGGTGTGAAATCCATCAGTCTGCTGGTAACCCTCATACCGCTGGGGCTGTATCTGGGAATACTGCTGGCGCACGGGCGCTTCTATCGCGACAACGAGATGTCGGTCATGCAGGCCTGCGGTGTCGGCTGGCTTGATCTGATGCGACCGACTGCCGTGATCGGATTGCTGGGAGTCATCTTCATTTCCATACTGACCGTCTTTGCCTCTCCCTGGGCTGCACGTTATGAACAGCAACTCAAGCAGACCATCCGGGATCAATCAGCCTTGAGTCTGGTTACTCCGGGCAAATTCATCGAGTCCAGTGATGGCAATACGGTGTTCTTTGCCCGTCAGAGCAATCCCGAGAGAACCCAGTTCAACGATGTCTTCATGTATCGACAGAAAGGGGAGGGCATCCCGGCGGTCGACTCGGCCCGGGTTGCCTCCTATCAGGTAGATCCGGAAACCGGCGATGAATACCTGGTATTCACCGATGGGCAGACCAGTGTCGGCAAGCCGGGGGATGATGAATACACCGTTACCGATTTCAAGCGTCAGGGGATTCTGCGACCCCGAGAAGAAGCCGGAGAGCCTCGTCTGATCATCAAGGGCAAGCGTCTGTCGCAATTGTGGGGTACCGGTGATGCTGCCGATCAGGCCGAGCTGCAATGGCGTATCTCCATTCCGCTGGCAGCGTTGTTGTTGGCTCTGCTGGCCGTTCCACTGAGTTATACCTCGCCACGCGAGGGGCGTTTCGGCAAGATCGCGATAGCCATACTCATCTACATTCCCTACGCCAATCTGCTGGTGCTGATGCGCAAGTGGATAGCGGCGGGAACCGTGCCCGCCTGGGTTGGCTTGTGGCCGGTTCACATGGCTGTGGCCTGTCTCATTCTGTTCTTGCTGGCCAGACGCGTTGGCTGGTCATGGTTGTCAGGTCGTTATCTCTCGGGTTCGTCTTCCGTCAAGGTACAGGGGACTGCATGATGTTCGGCATACTGGACAGATACATCGGTCGTTCCATACTGCTGACCAGCCTGCTGGTCCTGATGACACTGGTTGCATTGGCAAGTATCTTCGCTTTCATCAGCGAGCTCGATGATGTCGGCAAGGGCAGCTATTCGGTATCGGACGCAGCACAGTATGTCTTTCTGACCATACCGGGCAAGGCGTATACGCTGTTTTCACCGGCTGTTCTGCTGGGTAGTCTGCTGGGGCTCGGTGCACTGGCATCCAACAGTGAGTTGACCGTGATGCGCGCGGCTGGCGTCTCGGGTGGGCGCATCATACGGGCCGTTGTCGTGACCGGCGTCGGTCTGATGTTGCTGATCGCCCTGTTGGGCGAGACCATCATGCCGCGTGCTGAACAGATCGCCGAGGAACTCAGGCTGACCGCTTTGGAAAAAAGACTCTCGGTAAAAGGCAGCAGAGGTCTGTGGCTCAAATCGGCAGATCAGTTTGTCAACGTCGGAACCGTGATGCCGGATTTCACACTGCTTGATGTCAGTGTGCATCGCTTCGAGGGCAACTCCCTGAGTATGGCAATGAGTGCTGCACGAGCGCGTTTGCTGAATGATGACTGGTTGCTTGAAGATGTGAAAATGACAAACCTGGGGTCCGATGAAATCTCCAGCGAGCATCTGGACAGCGTTTCCTGGAAGGCGTTTGTCCGTCGAAATACTGTCACATCGGACGATAACGTCAAAAATACTGACGTGCCAGACTTGGTTAGTGCCGATGTTCTGAAAAGTATTTCGGTCTCTCCGGAGAGTCTTTCCGCCAGCAATCTGCATGATCAGGTGCAGTATCTGAAAGCGAATCAACTGGACAGTCGACTGATCGAACTGGCCTTCTGGGTAAAGATCGCTAGCCCCTTGTCGACACTGGTCATGCTCATGCTCTCCTTGCCCTTCGTGTTCGCTTCGCAGCGTTCCGGAGGAGCGGGTCAGAAGATCTTCATCGGCATCATGCTGGGCATCATCTATGTGTTGCTGAACAAGCTCCTTACGCAACTTGCATTGGCGAACGGCTTGTCGCCAATGCTCAGTGCAGCCTTGCCGCTGGTGGTATTTCTGCTCGTCGCCCTGATCGGAATCAAACGCACCACCTGACTGCCTGAGCCGGCCTGTCCGTTTGCCAGGCTCTTGAGTTCGGAGGGTTTGTAACTACTTGTAATACAATACAATTCTAGTCTTGCTGAGCTTGTCGTGCAGGGCTGTATTGTCATCGTTGAACAACATGTAGAACAAGGTGAAGATGAACAGCAGGCTGCCTGAAAGGTAGCGAATCAGGGACTGCTGGAACGAGATGGATTCGTGTTGTCTGCCTTCAACCCTGATGCGCCATGCACTCATGCCGAGTGTCTGTCCTCCATGTCGCCAGAACCAGTCGAAGAACAGAAAACCCACCAGGTACAGAGCGAAATAATAGGCTGGGCTCTGGATGGCTTCGCCATGATTGAAGGCAATGGCAATGGCCGTGATGATGAAGAACAGGGCAATCAACAACAGGCAATCATAAAGAAAGGAGGCGCTGCGTCGAAACATCAAGGAGAAGGTTGATGAAATGTTATGCATTCTGGTTTTCTTGGTCGTGAAACTACACGAAGTTTGAATCGATTATTAAAGCAGGCATGACACATGCGATACCGGTGTAGTTTTTGAATTGCATACAAATCGCACAGCTTTCGTTATAGTTTTGCAAGGGTTTCATTTTTTCATTTGTACGTTGCAGTTGAAATAGTTTTGCATCATGTAGACAATGCGGCCACACGGCATGAGTTGTTAAGGCTTTCGGTTCGTGTTCGAAGTGATGTTTGGCTAGCCAGATTTCAATGTGCATCAAGGTGTTCGATCATGATGGTCCATGGCTTGAGTTTCACCACCAGTGAGTCAGGGAACGGAAGATCGAATGAATGTTGGCAGTCAGTTGGCTGTTCCGGGAGTCTGGCGTCATGGCTCCTGTATTTGATTTTCTACTCAATGGTCAGGAGTTGAACCATGGCACGAATCAGTAAACCGGCTGCAGCCAAGCCTGCTAATGCCACGAAGAAGACTAGCAGCAAAAAGCGCGCTACCAAGAAAAAGGCAACCGGAAAAAAGAAGGCTGCCGGCAAGAAGAAGGCGGTAAGCAAGAAAAAGGCAGTCGGCAAGAAGAAAGCCGTGAGCAAGAAAAAGGC
>NZ_JBQYLE010000003.1:197556-408816 GCF_052681095.1 Granulosicoccus sp. 3-233 | reverse complement strand
AGGCAGTCGGCAAGAAGAAGGCCGTGAGCAAGAAAAAGGCAGTCGGCAAGAAGAAGGCCGTGAGCAAGAAAAAGGCAGTCGGCAAGAAGAAGGCCGTGAGCAAGAAAAAGGCAGTTGGCAAGAAAAAAGCCGCCAGCAAGAAAAAGGCAGTTGCCAAGAAGGCCGCCAGCAAGAAGAAAGCCGTCGGCAAGAAAACCACTGCCAGAAAGAAAGCCGCGAGCAAGAAACGCTCGACAGCGAAGAAGGTCAGCAGCACCAGTACTGCGGATTCCTGATATCACCCGGTGCAGCAGGATTCGGCAGCCGTTCGATGATTGGCTGGTTTGCTGCCGAGTCCGCTACCGCTGTCCGTTAGTCCTGTTTCAGACTACAGGACAGGTTCGGCAAAGTGCGAGAAGGGGAAGACCCTGACGCTGTCGCCAATGGCAGCGCCTTGTGAATCGCTTTTCAGTTCGATCAGGCAATTGGCCTTGTGCAGTGAGCTCAATACGTGAGAGTCCTGCAGGCCAGTGGTGCCCACCTGCCAGTTGCCGTTTGCATCCTGCTGCATGATGGCGCGTTGATATTCCACTCGCCCGGGGTTCTTGTGCAGTTCATCCGTGAGTGGCAATTGCAATGCCGGTGGCAGTTCCAGTGAACGTCCCAGCATGTGACGGATGGACGGTAGCACAAACAGCAGAGTGGTCAGTGCCGCTGACACGGGATTGCCGGGCAAGCCGAAGTAGGCCTGGCCCGGGCGACTGATGCCGAATGTCAGAGGTCTGCCGGGTTTCATGGCAATCTTCCAGAAGTTGATCTGCCCGGCGCGTGCCAGCACCTGCCGTACATGATCGGCCTCGCCCACCGAGACGCCACCGCTGGATATCACCAGATCTGCATCCTGTGAAGCTGAGAGTCGCTGTTCCAGCGCAGCTTCCGAATCCTTGCAGATGCCCAGGTCAATGACTTCAACACCATGATCATGCAGCATCGATTGCAGCAATGGCCGGTTGGCGTCGTAGATCTGCCCGGGCTCCAGCCTGTTGCCCGGCTTGCGCAATTCGTCGCCTGTCGAGAACAGGGCGACAACCAGCTTGCGAACAACCTCCACATTGCTGACACCGTGTGCTGCCAGCAAGGCCAGTTGCGAGGGCCCCAGTCGTGTACCAGCATTGATCAGCAGATCATCCTGCCGGCTGTCTGTTCCGGGGTTGCGAACATTCAAGCCGGGCTGTGGCATGACCCGAATCGTGACCGTGCCATCATTGCATTCGGTGTTTTCCTGTTGCACGACTGCATCGGCGTCGTCGGGAACGCGAGCGCCCGTGGTGATGCGTTGACAGCTTCCGGGTGCGAGTCTGTCACTACCGGGATGCCCGGCCATGGACTGGCCATCGAGTCGCAGAGCCGAATGGCAGTCAGCAACCCTCACGGCAAAACCATCCATGGCGGACGCCCGAAAAGGCGGAACAGACATGGGGGAGTGAATGTCCGCTGCCGTGATACGCCCAAGCGCGTTCAGGCAGTCGACGGTTTGCACGTCCTTCAATTGTGGCAGTGCGTTCCGGATGCGTAACAGTGCCTCTTCGATCGTCAGGGCTGAGGGGTCGGCATCATTGATTACGCGTGGCGGCAACTTCATGTGTATCCTTGAGTAATGGTCAAACCGTATGCTAACGCCAAGTCAGTTGCAGCGCGCGGCAAGGTGTCAGGAAAAGACGCCTCTCGGGCCGAAGACGTCGACGCCCTGTTGCTGAGATTTGCAGACAGTCAACTGGTGGAAAGGGGTCTGGGTAGCAACACCATCGCCGCCTATCGCAGCGATCTGCGGGCCTTTGCCGCGTTTCTGCAGGAAGGTCAGCGACATCTGCTGGAGGTACGTCGTGCTGATATCATGGAATATCTGGCACGTCGTGTCACCGATGGCAGCAGCAGTCGCAGTGCTGCCAGACTGTTGTCCGCCCTGCGACGCTTCTATGCCTGGTGTCTGCAACAGGGGTTGCTGGCCGATAACCCGACGGCGCTGGTACGCTCTCCCTCTCTGGGCAGACCCTTGCCCAAGGTCATCACCGAATCCGAGGTGCAGGCGCTGTTGCAGGCGCCCGTCGTGTCCGAGGATCTCGGCTTGCGAGATCGCGCCATGCTTGAACTTCTCTATGGTTGTGGGCTCAGGGTGTCCGAACTGATCGGTCTGACAGTTGCACAAGTCAATCTGCAGCAGGGCATGCTGCGAGTCTGGGGCAAGGGCAACAAGGAGAGACTGATTCCCGTCGGCGATGTCGCTGCAGACTGGCTGACACGTTACCTGCAATCGGCCCGACCGGCGCTGTTGCGTGGCAACACCGACGTGCTGTTTCTGTCGAACCGCGGTAGCGGCATGACCCGGCAGGCGTTCTGGCATCGCATACGGGCCCATGGTCTGGCTGCCGGCATCAAAACGCAGTTGTCGCCGCATGTGCTGCGCCATGCCTTTGCCACGCATCTGGTCAATCACGATGCCGATCTGCGGGTGGTGCAGTTGCTACTCGGCCACAGCAGTCTGTCGACCACTCAGATATACACGCATGTGGCACAGGAGCGCCTGAAGTCTCTGCACCGCAAGCATCACCCACGAGGCTAGTACGTGCAGAGTGCACTGCGTCGCAATAATCATGTTTTTTGATGGAACTTACGGCATTATCCACCCACAGACACTCATACCCTCAGAGTCTTGGCCTGTCCCTTGCGCACCCCTTGGGCTCGGACCCTCGAATCTCCAACTGGCGCGGTTCCTGCGAGCTTTAACCTTATGAATATTCGTACACGAATCAGTTCCCTGCTGGGTTTCGTCTTATTGACGATGATGCTCAGTGCCCATGCACAAGATGCCACTACCGTTGATGCAGTGAAAAGCCGGCTGGCCGAACGTCTACCAGGCATCGATGTAACCAGTCTTGAAGAGTCCGAGATACCCGGTCTCTATGAGCTGATAACCGACGGTCAGATCTACTATGTCGACGAAACCGCAGAATATCTCGTGGATGGCAGTCTCATCCGGCTCAGTGACAGAAGCAATCTGACGGATGCTCGCCAGGGTCTGATCCATGCGGCGCTGATCGAGGAAATCGGTGAGGACAACATGCTGATCTACGAACCGGAAGAACCGTCCAATCGCTCCATTACCGTATTCACCGACATCAGTTGTGGCTACTGTCGTCGACTGCATTCGGAAATCGATACCCTGATGGATGCCGGGGTTCGCGTGCGGTATCTGCTTTTCCCACGTGCGGGACTGGGGTCCCAGGGACACGATGACCTTGTCAGTGTCTGGTGTGCCGATGACCCGCAGGCAGCCATGACCAATGCCAAGGCCGGCGGAAAGATCGAGCCCAGAACCTGCGACAATCCGGTTGAATCCCATGTTGCTCTGGCTGAGCGTCTGGGGCTTCGGGGAACGCCTCTGATCTACACGGACAGCGGTACCAAGATTCCGGGATATAGAGAAGCCACCGTGCTTGCCGGCATGGTCAACGATTCCACGCCGCTGGCCAACTGATCGAACCGGCAAGGCATGTCCGTTTGCCAGCGAACGTTCTGCCTTGCCGGTCTTCTGCTGGGGCTGACATCAACGTCAGTTGTCAGGGCTGAGCAGAGTGACGATTCGGCTCTGATGCAGGTGCATTCGGAGCATGCCCTGAATGCCATATTCGGACTACCGGGAGCCGCGGTTCGCCCCGTTCAGTCCAGTGAGTGGCAGTTGTCACTGGAGCACGGCAACCAGTTCATCGGCAGTACGGCCGGGGATGAAACACTGTTTCTCGATGGGGAAACCTCTGAGCTGGTAGTGCGGCGTCGACAACGTCTGAGTTCCTGCTGGCAAGGGGAGCTGGTTCTGCCATTCTTTCAGCATTCCAGTGGCAAGTTCGACCGGGCCATTGATGACTGGCATCAGTTCTTCGGACTTCCCGATGCCAGTCGGGATGAATTTCCCCATCAGCAGTTGACCTATACCTACTCGGATGCCTCCGGCGAGCGCTTGCGCGTGGATACGGCACAGAGCGGGGTGGGCGATATCAGCGTCACTGTGCAACGCACATTGTCGTGTCAGGCAACGGCGGACACGACCGGTGCCGAACCCATCGTGCGGGCCGGTATCAAATTGCCGACCGGTTCGGTCTCGGAGCTGCGTGGCAGTGGCCGAGTCGATACCTTCGTCGATATACAGTCACCCGTGATGAGCAACGGCGGTCGCTGGCGAGCGGGTGTCTCGCTGGGTGTGCTGTACGCGGGCGATAACGAGCGGCTTCCCAGTCAGCGCAATCTGGTCGTTTTCGGTACCGCCGGCTCTCAGTTCCGTCTGGCACAGCGCTATCGAGCCATGGTGCAACTGGATTGGCACACACCGTTCTATCGCAGTGACCTGCCCGAGCTGAATGATCCGACAGTGGTGCTGTCGGCCGGTCTGCGCTTTCTGCTGGGGGCCACACAGACCCTGGAACTCTCCATCAGTGAAGACGTGGCCGTGGAGACGGCACCCGATATCGTGGCCAGGCTGGCCTGGACCTACCGCCCATCGCCTTGAGGATGGACGGTCGGTGTAAGCGTGCGTGATCGAGCCTACTGCCTCGCGGTCCGCTTTGCCTGAAACAGAATCTCGAACACCTCATCGTAGTGACCGGCGTGCCGGATATCGAGCCCGGTCACGATGTGCTCGGGCAATTCACTGACATCGCGGCGGTTGCCGGCCGGCAATATGATCTGCTTGACACCGATTCGTCTGGCTGCAATCAGCTTCTCGCGAATACCACCGACCGGCAGCACTTCTCCGGTAAGGGTTATCTCGCCGGTCATGGCGAAGGACTTGCGGACCGGCTTGTTCAACGCCAGCGACAACAGGGCGCTGGTGATGCTGATACCGGCACTCGGACCGTCCTTGGGTGTTGCGCCTTCGGGTACGTGCAGATGCAGGCTGTGCCGCATGAACCAGTCCTTGCCGACACCGTAGCGATCAGCATTGGTCGTGACATAGCTGTGGGCGATCTGCGCGGATTCGTTCATGACCTTGCCCAACTGGCCTGTCAGCTTCAGACCACGTTCGCCTTCATGCACCGAGGTGGCTTCGATGGGCAGCGTGGCACCACCCATGGATGTCCAGGCCAGACCGGTGATGACGCCGACGCCGCCGAGTTGCTTTTCCACCCGAAACGGCGGTTCGCCAACGAACTCGACCAGATTGCGATTGCTGATGCTGACTGTCTTGCTCTTGCCGAGCAGCTTCACGACCGATTTACGCAATACCCTGTGCAGCAGTTTTTCCAGGCTGCGAACACCGGCTTCGCGTGCATAGCCTTCAATGAGTGCCTTGATGGCGGAATCACTGATCTTGACCTGAGAGCTCTTGACGTTGTTGCGTTCCAGCAGTCTCGGCCACAGGTGCTTGCGGGCAATCTCGAGTTTTTCGCTGGCGATATAACCACCCAGGCGGATGACGTCCATGCGGTCGAGCAGCGGGCGAGGAATGGTATCAAGCTGGTTGGCGGTACAGACGAACAGCACCTTGGACAGGTCGACCCGCAGGTCCAGATAGTGATCGAGAAACTCACTGTTCTGTTCCGGATCGAGCACTTCGAGCATGGCTGATGCCGGGTCGCCCTGGTGAGAACTGCCCATCTTGTCGATTTCATCGAGCATGATGACCGGATTGGACACATCGACGTCCTTCAGTGCCTGTACCAGCTTGCCCGGCATGGCGCCGATATAGGTACGGCGATGGCCCTTGATTTCCGCTTCGTCGCGCATGCCACCGACACTGAATCGATAGAACTTGCGTCCCAGGCATTCGGCGATGGATTTGCCGATGGACGTCTTGCCGACACCGGGGGGGCCGACAAACAGCAGTATGGAGCCACTGATCTCGCCACGGAAGGAGCCCATGGCAAGGAACTCCAGAATGCGTTCCTTGATGTCCTCGAGTCCCGCATGGTCACGATTCAGTACCGTCTTCGCGTGTCGCAGTGACAGCTTGTCCCTGGAATAGTTGCCCCATGGAACGGCGCTGAGCCAGTCAAGGTAGTTGCGCGTGACGCCATACTCGGGTGAGCCGGTTTCGAGAATGGACATCTTGTTGATCTCCTCATCGAAGCGCTTCTTCACATGCTCAGGTGGCGTGCGCTTTTCCATGCGCTCGCGGAATTCGTCGATATCCGAGGTGCGATCGTCCTTGGCAATGCCCAGCTCGCGCTGGATGACCTTCAATTCTTCGCGCAGGAAGAATTCTCGCTGGTGCTTGGACATCTTCTGCTCGACTTCGGAGCGGATTTCGGCCTGCAAGCGGGCAACCTCGAGCTCCTTGTGCAGCAGGATCAGAACTCTCTCCATGCGCTTTTGCAGGGAGACGGTATCGAGAATCTGTTGCAGTTCGGGGCCGGGGGCGGTCGTGATGGCCGCGGCGAAATCTGCCAGTGGCGAGGGATCATTCAGGTTGAAGTGATTGAGAAAATTCTTCAGCTCTTCGTTGTACAGCGGGTTGAGCGGAATCAGCTCCTTGATGGCCTGGATCAGTGCCATGGCGTAGGCCTTGATCTCCGGAGTGTTCTTCGAACGCTCGTTCGGATACGAGACTTCAGCGGCGAACGGTGCAGTGCGGCTCAGCCAGCCATCGATGCGAAAGCGTTGCATGCCCTGGGCGATGAACTGGATCTTGCCGTTGCCCCGTACGACGTTGTGCAGTCTGACCACACAGCCGGTATCGGCAAAGTCCTCGGGTGATGCACTGGCGTGTTCGTCCTGATCACCGGCATAGCACAGACCCAGCAGATGGTGATCCATCTTCGCCAGCCGTGCGAAGGTTTCTTCCCAGGGCGATTCGTCGATGACCAGAGGTTGTACCTGGGCAGGGAAGAACGGCCGCTCGAAAATCGGCAGCAGCAGCAGCTTCCCGGGCAGGCTTTGTTCAGGGACAATCAGACCGGTGCCTGCGCTGCTACCGTTGTCCTCGGCGTCTGCCTGCTCGGAGTCGACAATCAGCGTTTCGTCACTTTTTTTCGAGGCCATGAAGGATCTTGTTCTGCTGTTGGTCCGGATGGCCTGCCTGCTGCAAGCCAGCGCCGCCAGATTGATGGCGGTGACGGGAAAAGAGGTACCGTGAACATATGCCATGCTGCCGCATTTTCAAGCTGCCGTCACAATTAACGGGTGCTGCGGCAGCTGTCTTCAGCGGCGGTGCCTCGCAACTGCTGAGGCGCAAGGGTCGAGGGCAGTCAGTCCGCAGCCAGCAGGTTCATCAGCCCCTTGAGAGCATCCTTGCCGGCTGCCCGCGATGCTTCCGCATCTCCGGCATCCAGCTCACCCATGAAGATCACGTCGTCCGGCGGCAGATCGGCCAGAAAGCGGCTGGGTTCGCAGGCTCCGGTTTCGCCGAACTGCTGGCGAGCACGCGAGCGGGTGAAGGTCAGGGTATGGCGAGCCCGTGTCATGCCGACATAGCAGAGACGACGCTCTTCCTCGATGGTGTCGGCTTCCACGCTGTTGCGATGGGGCAGCAGTTCCTCTTCCATGCCGACCATGAAGACGTGCGGGTACTCCAGCCCCTTGGCCGCATGCAATGTCATCATCTGTACCTGATTGTCATCGGATTCATCGTCCTGGCGCGACAGCATGTCATGCAGGCACAGCGATCGCACTACTTCCGAGAGGGGCTGGTCCTTCTGATCCTCATCCGTCAGCAGACGCTCTATCCAGGCAAGCAGCTCCCCGGTATTCTCGATGGCACGCTGCGCCTTGGGTGGGGAATCATGCACCTGTTGCAGCCAGTCCGTGTAATCGATGTCTTCGAACACTCCCTTGACGACCGCCAGGGTGTCGCCACGTTCGGCGTTGTCGGCACTCAGGGTCAGCCAGTTGGCAAAGCGTTGCAGACGTTGCAGGGGGCGACCGCTGATCTGCGTCTCCAGGCCGATATCGTGGCAGGCGGCGAACATGCTGATATTGCGATTGCGTGCGTGCTGGCCCAGTTTGGCCAGCGTGCTCGGGCCGATCTCCCGGCGCGGCGTGTTGATGCAGCGCATGAACGCCGTGTCGTCATCCGGATTCACCAGCAGTTTCAGATAGGCCAGCATGTCCTTGATTTCGGCCTTGTCGAAGAAGGAACTGCCACCGCTGATGCTGTACGGGATCTGCTTTTCACGCAAGGCCTGCTCGAAGGCGCGTGACTGAAAGTTGCTGCGGTAGAGGATGGCAAAGTCACCCCATCGCGTATCCTTCTGATAATGGCGAGTCAGAATCTCTGCGGCGACCCATTCGGCTTCATCGAGTGTGTGCTTGCAGGCGGATACTCGCAGGGGGTCGCCCAGACCCAGATCACTCCACAGGGCTTTTTCGAATTCGTGCGGGTTGTGGCTGATGACCGCATTGGCGCAGCGCAGAATGCGCTGGCTGGAGCGGTAGTTCTGCTCCAGTTTGATGACACGCAGATTGGGATAGTCGATCTTCAGGTTCATCAGGTTCTCCGGCTTGGCACCTCGCCAGGAGTAGATGGACTGATCGTCGTCGCCGACCGCGGTGAATGCTCCGAACTTGTCCACCAGCTGGCGCACCAGCTCGTACTGGGCCGCATTGGTGTCCTGATATTCATCCACCAGCATGTGTCGCACCTTGCCCCGCCATTTGTCGCGAACGTCGGTATGCTCGCGCAGCATTTCCACGGGCAGACTGATGAGGTCGTCGAAGTCCACGGAATTGCAGGCACGCAGCAGTTCGTTGTAACGGGCGTAGAGCAGGGCGGAGACACGTTGATTGTCGTCGACAGCCGCTGCCAGGGCACCCTCCGGGGTGATGAATTCGTTCTTCCAGTTCGAAATCGTGTTCTGCAGATCACGTTCCTCGATGGCGCTGTTGCCTTCGCGGATCAGTTCGCGCAAGGCGGTCATGGAGTCGTGCTGGTCGAGAATGGTAAACCCCTTGCGCAAGCCGATGGCCTCACCGTCCTTGTGCAGCATTTCCATGCCAAGCCGGTGGAAGGTTGCGATGGTCAGCCCTTTCATCTGCTGCGGTGACAGCTGCTTCTTGAGCCGCGCCCGCATTTCGTTGGATGCCTTGTTGGTGAAGGTCACCGCAATGATGGATGTGGGCGAGTAATTCTGTTTTTCGATCAGCCAGGCAATCTTCTGGGTGATGACGCCGGTCTTGCCGCTACCGGCACCGGCCAGCACCAGCAGGGGAGTCTCGAAATGTCTGACGGCGGCCAGTTGTTGAGGGTTCAGGCCCATTGAGAGGATCGATCAATGCAGTGTGGGGTGGGCAAGTCTACTGCTTTCCGCCATCAATGTTCGGTGTTGAGGTTAACGATGAAGATGATTGTGTCGCGAATCGTCTGGCATGTCCGGTTTTCGGGCGCGGCTGGTCCGTACCTTGCGTTGCTGTGTCAGCGATCAGCTCCTGGTACTCGCCGACCTCGGCATTTCCTGTGGAGGGCGGGCGAGACCGTATAATGCACGCTGACATATACCGTAGTGGAGCATTTGTGGAACTTGACATGCAGGCGGCACGACAGGCTGCCGAGGAGGCTGCACAGGCAGCTGAACAGGTCATCAACGACTTTCTCGCACGCGGAGACTGGCACGTGACGCTGAAGTCCGATCAATCTCCGGTGACCGAAGTCGATGTGGCTGCCGAGAAGGCCATCAAGTCAGTGCTCACCTCAGCACTGCCGGGGGCGTCGTTCTTCGGCGAGGAAACCGGTAAATCGGCAGCCAGTGATGAGTCGGCGTCGGGCAGTGGGCTGCGCTGGCTGGTTGATCCGATAGACGGCACCAAGAGTTTCATCAGAGGCTCGCGATACTATTCGACTCAGATTGCGCTTGAAGTGGACAATGTATTGCGCCTGGGTGTCTCGAATGCACCTGCCTATGGAGAGTGTCTGGTGGCTGAAGCCGACCAGGGTGCCTGGCTTGACGGGCGTGCCGTTCGCTGCAACGAGGTGACCTCCCTGGAAGATGCCTTCTTCTCGGCAGGCAATCTCACCACGCTGGCTCGTGATGCCGACGCCTGGGCACGTTATGCGTCCATTGTGGGACGAGTTCGTCGAGTTCGCGGTTATGGCGATTTCTGTCATTACCATCAGCTGTGCTGCGGTCAGGCCGATCTGGTGCTGGAGTCGGATGTCAATATCCTGGATATCGCCGCCCTGACAGTCGCCGTGCGGGCCGCTGGCGGCATCATCACGGATCTGCAGGGACAGTCGGTCAACGATTCGACCACATCCGTTCTGGCTGCCTGCACCGAAGCCCTGCATGCAGAAGCACTGGCTGTGCTGCAAGGTCGTTCCGGGCAGTAGCAACAGATGGCGACCCTGACTCTTCCCTATTACAACCCTGGTCGCCGCAGTCTGACATATTCACTGGTTCTGTTGCTGGCGCTGACCCTGCTGGTGCTGACCGGTCTGGGTGTGTTCCGTCTGTATTTCGGCTTCGAATGGACCGCCGGCAGCAATGACTCGGGACAGCTGTTCACACTGAGTGTGCGAGGCGGCAGGTCTTTCAATCTGTTCGAGGCTGATTCCTTCGGTCGTACGTTCTGGAGCAGTCTGCTGATTCTGCTGCTGCTGTGTCTGCTCATGCCGTTGTTCCGGCTGGCGGGGGCGGCCATCATTGCCCTGTTGTCGGCGGCTGCACTGGTGTATTGCCACTTGCAGCTGGCGGCAGAGTCGTCATACATGCCGATGGAGTTCGAACTGCTGATCGTGCTGATTCTGTTCGTCACGTATGTTCTGCTGGGCTACATCGGAGAAGTGCGTGACCGCAAGCGGGTGCAGCGCCTGCTGAGTCAGTATGTGCCCGTGGAGCTGGCAAGGGAATATCAGCGTGACCCGCAGTCCGTTGGCAGGCCCGGAGTACAGCGAGAGATCAGCGTGCTGTTCTGTGATGTGGTCGGGTTCACTGCCAAGTCCGAGCAACTGACGCCGTCGCAGCTTGCCGAGTGGCTCAACATGTACTTCTCCTATGTGAGCCGCATCGTGGTTCGTTATCGCGGTTCCATCGACAAGTACATGGGTGATAGTGTCATGGCTGTCTGGGGTGCCCCCTCGTCGAGCAGGACACATGCACATGACGCCCTGTGTGCCGGTATGGATATCCAGGCGGAAGTGAACACGCTCAACGAGCGCTACCGGGCCAAGGGCTTGCCGGAAGTGGTCATGGGCATCGGCATCAGTACCGGGACGGCCATGGTCGGGCCACTGGGCTCGGAGTACCGCGTGGATTACACCGTGGTCGGTGACAGTGTCAATGTTGCGCAACGACTGGAAGCGCAGACACGCAAGTACCGGGTGCCGATCATTGTCGGTGACAAGACTGCCGCACAGTTGCCCGGCATGGTCTTTCGCGAACTGGATACGGTCACGGTCACGGGGCGCAGTCAGCCAGTCACCATGTATGAACCGCTCGGTGCCAGAGAGACGCTTGGTGAGCAGGTGATGCAACGCGTCGGCATGCATGACCAAGCCATGGCAGCAAGCCGAGCCGGAGACTGGGATACGGCGATCGAGCTGTTTTCCCGGTTGCGAGAGGAGTGGGGGCCGATCTCCATGTACGATCTCTATCTACGAGGCATCGAGCAGGCTCGCAACATCTGATCATTCGCCGGCCTTTCGCTCAGCGGTAAGGACTTCCTGCCATTGATGCCCGTCGAAATGTTCCTGCGGCTGAAAATCGGTCTTGTATTGCATCTTCTGACACCCATCGACCCAGTAACCCAGATACAGATACGGTAGTTTGATGGCCTTGCACAGTTCGATCTGCTGCATGATGCTGAAGCGTCCCAGCCCTCGATCGGCATGTTCGGGGTCGAAGAACGTATAGACCGCCGACAATCCATCGGCCGTGGCATCCGTTACCGCAACAGCAATGACCTGTCGCTCGAGTCGAATGTCGACGAACAGGGTTTCACCCCAGGGATTGAGCAGAAAGCGTTCGAAGTCTTCCGGGTCGGGATCGTCCATACCACCATCGGGGTGGCGAGCGGCAAGATAACGTTGATACAGCTGAAAATACTCATCGGTATAGCAGGCTTCGCGAAAATCGACCTTCAGATCCTGATTGCGCTTGCAGTTGCGGCGATCGGTGCGCCGCATTCTGAATTCATCGCACAGGATGCGCACGGGTATGCAGGCCGAACAGCCGGTACAGCCCGGGCGGTAGACATACTCCCCTGAACGCCGAAAACCCCGCTTGATCAACTGGTTGTAGACCGCACGCGGATTGGGATGATGCGGATCTGCGTAGATATTCACCGCTTCCCGATCGTCCAGATAGCTACAGGGGTTGATCGATCCCTGATACAGCTTGATGCGTTGTTGGATCATTCGGTGGATGGTATCAGAGGGTGTTGGAAGAGCTTGTTTATTAGAGTTTCGTCACAAAACCTGGCTGGTTGACAGTCGGTCACAATGTTACATGACCAGAGTGTTATTATCCGTTCCTACCTTGGCGCGGGGTTGTAGGACTGGCGCCTCAGCTGACGGAATGAATGTCATGGGCGCAAGCGTCTCCAAACGATCCACCTACCGATCTACCGCACGTATGCTGTTTGCTCTACTGGTTCGAACCCTGGCCCGACAGGTCCGGTTTCCGACCTTCATGCGTGCATTGGTGGAGTCACTGATGTTCTGCTGCGTCTTTCTGGCGGCAGGTTACGTCAGTCTGGGTTATTCGGTGACGAGCATGCTGGCTCCGATGGTACCGATTGTTTTCATCATGATGGTCTCGATGGTACTCAGCGGTGTGTACCGTAAGGAAATTACAGATTCCATCATGAATGTCTACTGGCATTCGGCTTACGGCTTTGTGCTTGCCACCGTCATCTTCCTGGCGTTCGTGCCACTGATCGGTCCGGAATATGCCAGTGAGAAATTCAAGTTCTTCTTCCTGTTCTTTGCCTTTTTCGTGGTGAACACCATGCGTCCGGTGATCTCCGGTACGGATTTCATGGACGGCGGCGGACGTCGCACCAACTAGAATCAGGCAATGCTTGCCGGATAGTCGCGCAGCGCGCGCTCCAGCTCCTGTTCTGCCGGGAGCCAGTCGATGGCATTCAGCGCCTGCTGATAGCTCTGCCGAGACAACCAGGCGGCCTCCTCGTCATTCAGTCGTGCGGTGCAATGCTCTTTCCAGCGACGCTGCTGATCGGCATCCAGTGCTTCGGGAAAGTTTCGGGCCAGGTAGCGCCAGATCATCTCGTCCAGACGCCTGTCATCGAAGCGCCCGGCATGCTGATCCAGTTCCTGTGCCAGACGCTCTGGTGAGAGCGTGCGAATATCAGCCAGTGCCTGTTTGTCGGACGTAGACAGAAAGTCGCCGCTGTAGAGCGTGCCATCGATATCCTGCAGTGAATCATCCTGCCAGCTGCGTGTCATGACCTGGCCGATGCGCTTCAGCATGTCTCCGCTACACAGCTGTTCCGCCCAGCGGGCATGCTGGCTGATCTGCCCGCGATCCATGTCCAGACGACTGGCATCTTCTTCCCGCAAGGTGGAAACCGGCACAATGACCGGACACTTGTTGATCTGCACCGTTCTCAGGCCAGGGCGTGGCGCATCACCCTCGCGGCGCTCATTGCCCGGTTGATAGAGGCGGCGAGCGATCTCCTCGGCATCCAGGTCGAGCAGGTATCGGGGATCCTGCTGCAGGTCCAGCACGATGATACCGTTGCGGTTCTCCGGGTGGGGCATCAGTGGCAGGATGGCTCCGAGATGATGCCGGCTTCCGGGAATCATGCCGGAGGCCTGCAGGCAGGGTTTGCGCTGGCGCGTGTCGAGCAGCTCGGCAACACTGTGCTTGTCGCGGTGCCCGAAGACGAAGTCGAACAGGCGAGGTTGTCGTTCCCGTATCAGCCTGGCCATGCCGATGGTTGCCCAGACATCGGACATTGCATCGTGCGCCTGGCTGTGGGTGATGCCGTTCGCGGCACTCAGAAGTTCGAGGCGGTTGGTGGCAGAGCCGTCATCGTCCACCGGCCATTGAATGCCTTCCGGACGCAAGGCGCGCGTCAACCGCACCACATCGATCAGGTCCCAGCGGGAATTGCCATCCTTCCATTCCTGTTCGTAGGGGTCGCGCAGGTTGCGAAACAGCGTGTGACGGGTGAATTCGTCATCGAAGCGTATGCTGTTGTAACCGGCTGAACAGGTTTCCGGTCGACCGATTTCGTCGACGATGCGTTGTATGAACTCGGTTTCGGGCAGACCCTTCTCATTGGCATGCTGCGGTGTGATGCCGGTAACGCGACAGGCGGCAGGGTGTGGCAGATAGTCAGTGGGTTGACGACAGTACAGCGTCATCGGTTCACCGATGACGTTCAGGTCGAGATCGGTTCTGACGCCGGCAAACTGGCAGGGATGATCCCAGGCGGGATGCGTGCCGAAGGTTTCATAATCAAACCAGTAGAACGTTACCATTGCAGGTCGTCAGGTACGGTGAAGTCCTCATAGCCACT
This sequence comes from Granulosicoccus sp. 3-233, assembly GCF_052681095.1. NCBI lineage: Bacteria > Pseudomonadati > Pseudomonadota > Gammaproteobacteria > Chromatiales > Granulosicoccaceae > Granulosicoccus > Granulosicoccus sp. 3-233. The sequence continues at coordinate 394,371 of NZ_JBQYLE010000003.1, read as the reverse complement.
GGTGTCCTCACTGCTGTCCGGTGCCGGGGTCACGACCGCCCAGTCCGGGTTGAGCTTGCGGATGGCCTCGGCGGTGGTTTCCGGCACCAGCCAGGTTGTACCGTTCAGACGGGTGATGACCAGCGTGCCTGCGATGAGCTGCAGGCGGATATCCTCCTTGACATGCAGTTCACGGATACGCTTGTTGAGAATGAATCGGTAGACGCTCTCACCCTGGAATTCCTTGATCGCAGCCGCTTCGATCAAGGTCTTGATCTCGGCCTTGATGGCCTTGCGCCTGGCAATCCTTGCCTCGGCTTCCCCGTCGGCATCGGTCTTGCCCCGTTGAGTCGATGCAGCACGGCCCGTTTGCTGTCCGGCAGCGGCCTTGCCACCCGGGTTCTTGCCACGGCCGGGTTTCTTGCCGGTCGGGCGTTTGCGGCGCTCCGGTTCTTTCGGTGCATTGAATCCCGCTTGCAGCAGCTGGTCGCGGAGTGAATCAGACATGGCTCAGGAACTCCTGGCAAATTCGTGTGAACTGAGCGGGTTTCTCGGCATGCGGCCAATGTCCGGCACCGGTGATGATCTTCAGTGACGGTTGCGCACAAACAGCCTTGATACCCGGTTCATCGGCCTCCGACAGGTAGTCACTGCTGCCCCCCTTGATGAACAGTGTCGGCGGCTGGATGACCTGACGGATCAGTGGCGCCCGAGAGATCAGCGGATAGTCCTGAGCCAGCTGCTTCAGGTCGAAGCGCCAGCGCAGGCGACCGGACTCGTGACGGTAGAGGCTCTTGAGCAGGAAAGCGCGAACACCGGCATCGGGAATGGCCGACCGCAGCTCGCGGTCCGCTTCCCGTCTATCCTCGATGTTCTGCAGATCCAGTGCCTGCAGGGCTTCCAGGATTTCCTGATGGTGTGGCGGGTAGGATTTCGGTGCGATGTCCACCACACACAGGCTTTGCAGACCGTGGCAATCGGGGGAACCTGCAACTGCCATGGCCACCTTGCCACCCAGTGAATGGCCGAGCAGGTGGAACCGGTCCACACCCAGTCGGGCGATTTCCGCGAGGACTTCCTCTGCCATGGCCTCGATGGATAGCGTGGGTAGCGTGGGCGACAGACCATGCCCCGGCAGATCCATGCGCACCACGTTCAAGTTGCGCTCCATGTGCAGGGACACTGACCGGAAGTTGTCCAGATTGCCGAACAGTCCGTGAAGCATGATCAGTACCGGTCCCTGACCGGCCTGCTGCGAGTTCAATCTGCTCATGAAGGCATCGGCTGGGTTACACTCCCGCGCTGGCAAAGTGGGATGTTCATCGTGTACTCCGAGCTTAGACAAAGAGCTGGCAAGCTGGTCAGGACCCAGGCCCCTGAGGTTTTGGCTGAACGCAAGGTTGGTCTCGAAAAAGAATCGTTGAGAGTCAAGGGTAACGGTGGCATATCCCAGGCTGATCATCCAGAGGCGCTGGGTGCTGCGTTGACCCATCCATTCATCACCACGGATTTTTCCGAGGCGTTGCTGGAAATGGTAACACCCCCGTGTGATTCAGCTGAAGAGGCATTGCATTTTCTGACGTCGGTACATCAGTTCATCGTTCACCGACTGCCCGAGGGCGAGCATATCTGGAACACCAGCATGCCCTGTATCCTGCGCGGTGGACCCAGTGTACGTATTGGTGAATATGGCAGTTCGCACAGCGGACAGATGAAACATGCCTATCGGCGTGGTCTGGGGCTGCGTTATGGTCGTCGCATGCAGGCCATCGCCGGTGTGCATTTCAACTTCTCGATGCCCGAAACGGCATGGCCCTTGAGAGAATCGCTGCTCGGCGCCGACGGCGACCTGGACTCGGCGGCATTGCGGCATCGTTTCGATGCACAGAGCAGCCGGGAAAGACAGCTGCAGCGCACCAATGGCTATTTCCAGATGATGCAGAACCTGCTGCGTGTCGGTTGGCTGGTGCCGTATCTGTTCGGGGCATCACCGGCCATATGCCAGAGCTTTCTGGGCGAGGGGGAAGGAGAAGAGCTGGATGTCTGGAATCAATCCACCCGCTTCGCCGAATATGGCACGTCGCTGCGCATGGGCAAGATCGGTTATCGCTACAGCGAGGAAGATCCGATCGATCTGAGCGTCAGGCATACCGATGTGGAGTCCTATATCGAGGACATCATCGGACATGTGTCCACTGAACACCCGCCTTACAAGGCGTTGGGTATTCGTGATGAGGATGGCCGTTTCCAGCAACTGAGCGCCTGTCGTCTGCAGATCGAAAACGAGTTCTACAGCACGGTTCGACCCAAGCAGATACCCCATCCCGGAGAGCTGCCGATCCATGCGCTCAGCGAACGCGGTATTCGTTATCTGGAACTGCGCTCGGTAGACGTCAACCTGCTGGACCCGGCGGGTCTGAATCTGCACCAGATCGCGATGCTGGAAATGCTGATGATGTTCGCCTGGCTGGCGGATCCGGTGCCATTGACGGCGGATGAGCAGGAGATCAGCACCCGTAACGTCAAGACCGTCGCACATCGTGGCCGGGAGCCCGGACTGATGCTGGAAGGCCCTGATGGACCCATCGCCTTGCCGCAGTGGGGCAAGGCCATCCTCGATTCACTGGAACCGATAGCACAATGGCTGGACAGCGATCGCGAGACGCCCTTGTATGCACCGGCACTCGCCGAGCAACAGGCACGTCTGGCGGATCCACAGCTGACCCCTTCAGCGCAGATGATCGCCGGTATTCGCCAGACAGGCTCCTTTTTCGAACACGCCCAGAGCCTTTCGCGCGAGCATGATGCTGCTCTGCGAGAAGCACCGCAGGATGAGGCGCTGTTTGCCCGGCTGGATGAGCTGGTGCAGCAGTCGCGCCTGAAACAGGCTGAGATGGAAGCTGACAGTGAGGGGCGGTTCGAGGACTTCCTGGCGGCCTATCTCGATCAGATTCATCCGAGGCGAACTGACGGATGAGTACCGGCGGTGTCATTCTGGCAGGTGGTCTGGCCCGTCGCATGGGGGGGCAGGACAAGGGCTTGATCACAGTGGCAGGGCGACCCATGGTCGGGCATGTGCTGCAGACTGTTCAGCCGCTGGTGGATCGCTGTGTGATCAACGCCAACCGGCATCTGGATGAGTACGCCGCGTTCGGTGTTCCGGTAGTCAGGGATCGTCTGGCGGGCCATCTGGGGCCACTGGCCGGACTGAGCGCTGCCATGGAAACGCTGGACACCGATCATGTTCTCATGTGCCCCTGTGATTCGCCGTTTCTGCAGAGCGGTCTGTGCCAGGCCCTGCTGCGCGCCTGCATGGACGAAGATGCCGATCTCGCCGTGCCGCACGATGGTGAGCGTCTGCAACCGGTTTTTCTGGTGGTACAGCGCCGCGTCAAGTCGTCCCTGGATGCCTTTCTGGCGGCTGGCGAGCGCAAGATCGATCGCTGGTTCGAGCAATTGCAGATCGCACAGCTGGCGGCGGCCGATTATTCCGAGTCGTTTCGCAATATCAATACCGAAGAAGAGCGATTGCGAGCCGAAAGCGAGATGCAATCATGATCGAGAAACAAGCCTCCTGTGAAGATGATGGAGAGCCACTGCTGTTGCCGGTAGCCGAAGCTCGACAACGACTGCTCACCTCTCTGCAGCCCGTCTGCGAAGCGGTTGAACTGCCGTTGTCGGAGGCCCTGTACCGTGTGCTGGCTGCCGATATCGTATCGCCTGTCGATGTCCCGCCGCAGGCCAATTCGGCCATGGATGGCTATGCCCTGCAGCGGACCAGTATTCCCGCCAGTGGAGAGCGCAGCTTGCAGGTCGTGGGAACGGCCTGGGCCGGTCAGCCGTTTACCGGTCAGGTTGGTGAGGGGCAGGCCGTGAGGATATTCACCGGTGGCATCATGCCGGTAGGCTGCGATACGGTCGTGATTCAGGAGCACGTCCGGTGCAGAACGGCCCCGACCGACGGACCAGGCCTGATCGACATCGACAGTGAGGTCATCGCCGGCAAGAATGTGCGTCAGGCCGGTGAAGATGTGGCTTGCGGGCAGATGGTCCTGCCACGTGGCCGCCAGTTGCATGCCGCCGATATCGGCGTGCTGGCCTCCCTGGGGATTGCCCGGGTAAACGTCGTCAGACCGCTGAAGGTGGCATTCTTTTCGACCGGCGATGAACTCTGTGCGCTTGATGAGCATGTGCCGGGAACCCCCTTGGCTCCCGGCAAGCTGTTTGACAGCAATCGCTACACGATGGCAGCACTGTTGCGAGGCTTGCACGTGGAAGTCATGGATCTGGGGATCGTGCGCGACAACGAGTCCGATACACGGGACGCCTTGCTGAGAGCATCTGCCGATGCCGATGTGGTCATCAGTTCGGGTGGGGTCTCGGCGGGTGATGCGGACTTCGTGACCCGGGTTTTCCATGAAGTCGGTCAGGTGAGTTTCTGGAAGCTGGCCATGCGTCCCGGGCGCCCGCTGGCCTTTGGCAAGGTCGGTCAGGCCGCGTTTTTCGGTCTGCCGGGAAACCCGGTTGCCGTCATGGTGACCTTTCTGGAGTTTGTTCAACCGGCATTGAAGCATCTTGCCGGCATGCACGACCTGGATACGCCGCTGTTGCCGGCCCGATGTCTGTCGACACTGCGCAAGTCGCCAGGCAGGGTCGAATACCAGCGCGGCATCATGCGGCTCGATGAGCAGGGTGAGTTGGTGGTGGAATCCACCGGCAAGCAGGGGGCAGGGCGCCTGAGCTCCATGAGTGCAGCCAACTGCCTGATCGTGATTGCCAGCGAGATGGACGGTGTACAGCTTGGCGATCGTGTGCAGGTGCAGCCCTTTCATGGGTTGCTGCCAGGCTAGCCTCGTAAAGGCTGGCTGTCACCGCGCTGCATTCATGACAGTGCTCGGCTCTACCAGCGTACCGGCAGCTGCTGCAGCCCATGGAAGTGGTAGGCGTCCAGATATTGCCATTCACCATTCGCGGTCAGCTCGGGCAGGCGTTCGAACAACACCTGCAGGGCGATTCGCAGTTCCAGCTTGGCCAGCGGTGCACCGACACAGAAATGAATGCCGGCGCCCAGTGATAACTGGCCGGCATCATCTCGCAAGGGCCGGAAACTCTGTGGCTCGGCAAACCGCTGCGGGCAGTGATTGGCGGCTGCCAACAGCAGGCCGACAGGCTCACCGGCTTGCAAGGTGGGTCCCTGCTCCAGTTCGATGGTTTCCTGCGCATAGCGCATGAACAGATGCAAGGGCGCATCAAATCGCAGGCATTCATTGACCAGGGCGTCCGCGCTGCGTGAGTCTGCCAGCAGGGTCAACAGCTCCTGACGAGCGGGGCCGGGCGGATAGTGTTCCAGCAGCGTTTTCACGGCGTTGCCGAGCTGGTGAACCGTCGCCTCGTGCCCGGCATTGAGCAGCAGGATGGCTGTCGAAACGACCTCATCATCGCTCAGGGACTGACCTTCACCATCGTCCCTGACCAGTTGGGATAGCAGGTCCTCCCCGGGCGCCCGGCGTTTTGCCGTGATGATCGGGATCAGGAAATCACGGAACTCGCAAGCCGCCGCATTGGCTGCGTGTTCCTCCGCTTGCGTCTGTGTCATGGTGTAGACCTTGACCATGGCGTGGGACCATTCCACCAGCCGGTTACCGGCCGATTCGGGAACACCCAGCAGTTGCGTGATGACGGTTACCGGAATGGGTGTCGCGTACTGGCTCAACAGCTCGGCATGCCGAGCCTGCACCAGGCGATCGATGCGTTCGTGGGCGCGAGCCCTGATCGCTGGTGCCATCCGTTCCACCTGGCGCGATACGAAGGAGCGATTGATACGCTGTCGCAGGCGGGTGTGATCCGGTGGTTCCAGTGCCAGCAAGGAGTGTTTCTCGACAGCGGCAAAATCGGCCAGATGCGCTGGTAGTCCAGGTAGCTCGCAGCCGGCGGGTGGCAGGCGGGCAAAGCGTCGGTCACGCAAGGTACGATTGACAGTGGAAAAATCGGCCAGACACCAGAAGCCGTAGTCTTGCCAGTAGATCGGGCCGCCCATCTGGTGTAGTCGGCGATACAGGCAATAGGGGTTCTGCACGAATTCTGCTTGTCGGGGGTCCTGGCAGACGGTATTTTTAGACAGTTGTTGAATGTTCATTTTGCATGATAGGGCTAAACTGTGAGTTCAATCACAGGCATAGGCGATTTTCGATTGGCGAACATCGGTAACCTAGTGCATATCTTGCAACCAAGCTGGAATCAGCCAAACCGAGCCTTGTGTCCTTGTCTCCAGAATACCGCTCATGGCCACTGTTGATGTCAGTTGAGTCATGACTAAACGACTTCTTCTGGTGGAGCCTTCCGCCACCATGCGATATGTGCTGGACAAGCACGCGCAGTCGCTCGGTTTTGCCGTGGATGCCACGGAGAGTTTCAGTGCGGCCGTCGATTCGCTGGAAAAGCAGTACCAGCAATTCGGTACGGAGTACTGTGGCTTGCTGTTGGGCTGGCCGATCACCGAGCAGGAGGATGCCACGTCACTGGCGCAATTGCTGGAACAGCCCTCATACCGGGATCTGCCGGTGGTCGTGATGTCCACGGACATGCGGGCGGAAACACGCGCATGGGCCGCGAGTCGGGAGAACACCGGTCTGCTGTCCTGGAAGGAGTACCAGGGGCTGGAAGCTCAGTTGCAGAAGCTGATAGAGGCGGACGCTGACGACACCGCTGCTCTGCCGTCCAGCGATGACAACAGCGATATCCATCTGCTGATCGTGGATGATTCGGCCACCATTCGCTATTCCCTGCGAGACCTCTTCCAGTTGCAGGGTTACCGAGTCAGTCTGGCAGCCACCCAGGTCGAGGCGATGCAGTTGGCCACGACCGACAGGGTGGATATCGCCATTCTGGATTATTACCTGACCGAGACCACCGGAGACCTGCTGTGTCGTGATCTGATGATGCACAGTGCCGTCGGCAACATCGTCTGCACCGTTCTGACCGGCACCTACAGCGACCATATCATCAAGCGCAGTCTGCGAGCGGGGGCGGTGGAATGCATGTTCAAGAACGAGTCAAGCGAGCTGTTGCTCAGTCGTATCGGCGCCATCAGCCGCTTTGTTCGTCAGCGACGGCGTCTGCAGAGTGAACACCGCTTGCTCGAGGAAGTCATCGAAACCGTGGCAGGTGCCGTTCTGATACTCGATGCCGAACTGCAGATCAGCTACATCAATGCCGCCGGTTTGCAGGAGTTGCAACTGAAGCGGCGTGATTCATTGGTCGGTCAAGCGGGATCGGCATTGCTGGAAAAGGGAGGTCCTCAGGCCAGTGAAGACGGTCAGCCTCGTTCTGCGCGCTGGAAACTGCCCGATGGCAAGAGCGTTGATGTCGATTACGAACATGTCGGTATCGCATCGTCGGGACACAGTCTGATTCGCTTTGCCCGAACGGCCATCCCGATTGTTGCCGGTGCCGTGGCCGCCAGACCCGGTGCACAGCCAGCCGCCACGCCGGCAAGTCCGCCGGTTTCATCCGTCGAACCGCAGAAGTTGCGTCCAGCCAGTGCCGCCTTCATGCAACAGATGCGCTGGTATCTGTCCAAGGGAGCCGCGCTCAGTGAACGCACCAGTCTGATGATCATGGATGTCCAGTTGCTGGACAGGCACGGGGAACTTCGGCCATTGAGTGATCTGCCAAGTCTGCAGCAGCGTGTAGAGAGCGTGCTGCAGGGTATCTACAAGCGCCCCGGTCATGTCGGCCTGCTCACCGACACCCGATTCGGTTTCCTGTTGCGGCACAAGGAAGAATCCCATGTCTATCTGCTGGCACGCAAGATCATGCAATTGTGTCTGGAGCTGGAATTATCGCAGGAAGATGTCTCCCTGAGCTGCGCCGGCAGCCTGCTGAGCCTGATGGACAAGCAGGGGCACTCTCTGGAAACCTTGCTGCTGCATGTGTTCAAGGGGGTGGAGCTGGCCCGCTCACGGGGCTCCAGCCAGATCCTGTTGATGGACCTGAGACGGATGCTCAATGCGTATCCGGTCACCGAAAGTGCCGCTGGACAGTAGGCAGCAATCCGCAACGAACTGCTGCCTTGTCGAGGCGGTGAGCTCCGTTCAACGCAGCACCAGAACTTCGGCAATGTCGCCAGGGGCGGTCTGCGTACGTCCCGAGTCCGTCACCATCATCAAGGTGCTACCGTCAGCAGACAGAAACGCGTGACGGGCGAAGGCCTGCTTGGCCAGGGTGGGAAAGGTTTCCGGCATTTCCAGTGCCGTCAACCACTGGTCCGAGCTTGCATGGTATCGCCAGGTGCTGACAGCGGCATCGGCCAGAGTGCCGGACAGCGAGTCAGCCGGGAGTTGCCATCCCAATACCAGCTGATCCAGTGTTTCACTGGCTTTGAACGTCAGAGAGGCCTGAGCATGGGAGGTGGGTGGAGCGCGCAGGGAGCTGATCGCCTGCAAGGTCAGGGCAGGGGGGGAGGCCGGATCGTGTGAATCCTCGTTGATGGCGTAGTGCCACATGATCGGATAGCGCGCCGTCCCGTGTCCGGCTTCCCAGCCGGCGATCTGCAGTTCATCGCCTCGCTGGTTGCTGGCCAGGGCAAGCTCGTGATCGTGGCTGAAGTCGGACAATGGCAATCGCGCCGTCAGCTGCCAGTCACCTGCAGACTGCTGTGCGGACCAGATCAGCAAAGAGGTCGTTCCGTTCTGTTGCACAAGCGCCATGGCTGTCGTGAAATCCCGGCTGAGTGTACTGCTCGCCAATTCTGGCGAACTGTCGGGTATATGACTTGTATTGTTGTTCAGCTCGGGCAGCATGCCTGGAGACGACCATCCGGTCTCTGTCTGGCGACTGATGAACAGGCTGTTGTCGCTTTGCAGCAGCAAGCCACTGCCATCGGCTGCAAGCTGTATTGACTGTCGGTGTTCTTCAAGTCCGTTGGCAGGCTGATCTGCCAGGCTGGCGTTCACTGATGTCGCAGCTGGTTCTGCCATCAGCGGCAGCTTGCTGGTCTGAATCCAGCTTTCTCCCAAGCGCTCCAGAATCCTGATTTCACCAGGGTCCGTGCTGTTTCTGTCGTGAATGAATACTGCAATGGTGTCGCCTGAGTCGGAGGCGGACAGAAGCAGCTGGCGAGTTGCAGACACTGGCAGCTCTGCCAGGCGCAGTCTCTGTGTCAGGGACCAGCGGGAATCGCTGCGGACATGAAATTCCAGGGCGCCTTCCAGCGGCATGCCGATAACGGCCAGAGAAGCATCGCGATTCAGCGTCAGATGTTCGGCATATCGTTCTCCTCGCAGAAATACCGCGGGTGCCAGATAGTGGGCGGTTGCCGGTGCCAGACCGGACAGTGTCATGCGTTCCGAACTGACGCAGTTGTCGGACGTGCACAGCTCCAGTCGATACTGTTCACGGTGCCAGGCCGTCCGTGGTGTTGCGCTTGGCAACTGCAGCAAGGTCTGTCGGGCATCGTCCGTTTCATGGACCAGGGTCTCACCCGGCAGCGCCGTATCATGATGATAGAGGCGGGCCCGCGTTTGCCCGGCGATGGGGGTCCACTCCAGTATCAGAGTGGTCGGTGCCGCACGGATCTGCAGTCGAGGCTGCTCGGGAGGTGTCAGCGCATCAGCAGACAGGCTGACGGTTTGCGGGCCGTCATCGATGGCCAGGCTGGCAGAGCTGGCGATTGGCTCGCTGGCAGGCAGATCCGGCAGGCTGGATGATTCATGCTGGCAGGCGCTCGCCAACAGGGCGCAGGACAGCAAGAGCACTGCCTGCCGCAATGGCCATGCAGGGGGAAATCGGGTCTTGCACATTGCCAGTCTGCCGTCCACGTAGCCGGGATCCAAATGGGCGTGGGCGAGACTGATTGAACTTCGGCTGAAACAAGTATTCGGTTTGAGCCGTCTGTAGGAGTTGTCCGAAGGTTTGTCAGTCCCGCCCGACGATCATTTCGCAAGAATCATGCCGTCGATGAACGGTGAATCACCCCGGTTCGTGCGTCGAGGCGATCGTGATCGGGGTCTTGAGGGCGTCGATGGCCTGTTGCAGACCGTCAACCGTCATCGGATACATGCGATCCGACATCAGTTCGCGGGTCATTCTGACCGATGGTGTGGTGTCCCACCACTGCGATGACTCGGGGTTCAGCCAGGCGCAATGCGGGAAGGCCTGTTGCAGGCGTTTGAGCCATACGGCTCCCGGTTCTTCGTTCCAGTGTTCCACGCTGCCACCCGGTACCATGATTTCGTATGGGCTCATGGTGGCATCGCCCACGATGATCAGACGGTGATCCTTGCCATAGGTGCGTATCAATTCGTCCGTTGCGATGAACTGTGTATGACGCCTGGCATTATCTTGCCATACCTTTTCGTAGATGAAATTGTGAAACCAATAAGTGTCGAGTCGTTTGAATTCCGAGCGTGCGGCAGAAAACAGGGTTTCACTGAGTTGCGCGTGATAATCCATGGAGCCGCCGATATCGATCAACAGCAGCACCTTGATGGCATTGCGACGCTCTGCTCGCAGATGAATATCCAGTAGTCCACCATTGCTGGCAGTAGCCCGCACGGTTTCTTTCAGGTCCAGCTTGTCCGGGCGTCCCTCACGCGCCAGCCGCCGGAGCTTGCGCAGGGCCATCTTGAAATTCCGGGTGCCGATCTCGCGCGAGCCATCCAGATCCTTGAATCGTCGCTGCTCCCAGACCTTGACGGCGCGCCCCTGGCGATTGGCGCTCTGCCCGATGCGAATGCCTTCGGGGTTGAAACCACTGTGACCGAATGGCGAGGTGCCGCCCGTGCCGATCCAGCGATTGCCGCCGTGGTGCTCTTCCTGTTGCTCCTCGAGTCGTCTGGCCAGCGTCTCCATCAGGGCATCCCAGCCGCCCAGGGCTTCCACCTGGGCCCGTTGCTCTTCGCTCAGACCTTCAAGTCCGGCTGAACTCAGCCATTCTTGCGGAATGCCTGTTTCCAGTGATTCCAGCAGCGAATCGAACTGCAGGGACCGACCTGTCCAGTAGTCGCTGAATACCTGATCGAAGCGATCGTGGAACGCCTCGTTCTTGACCAGGCACAAGCGGGCAAAGCTGTGGAAGTTCTCCAGATCCAGCGTGCCCAGGCCGGCTTGCAGACCCTGCATCAATGTCAGCCATTCGCTCAGCGAGATCGGCAGGCCGGCCTGACGCAGGCGGTCATGAAAATCGAGCAGCATCTCGGATCGTCCTGACGCGGAAGGTCTGGTTCATGATCGATGCCTGTTCTGTTGCTGCCGGTTGAGAAAGATCAGCCGCTCGAACAGATGCACGTCCTGTTCGTTCTTCAGCAGGGCTCCGTGCATCATGGGCAGTACGGTACGCATGTCGTCCGCCTTGAGTGCCTCGGCCGGCAGATCGTCGGCTATCAGCAGCTTCAGCCAGTCCAGCAGTTCGGATGTTGACGGCTTTTTCTTCAAGCCCGGCACTTCCCGCAGATCGAAGAACACTTCCAGTGCCGCACCGAGCAAGTCCTGCTTGATGTCCGGATAATGTGCATCGACGATGCGTTGCATGGTGCTGCGGTCGGGAAAGCTGATGTAGTGAAAGAAACAGCGTCGCAGAAAGGCGTCGGGCAATTCCTTTTCATTGTTGCTGGTGATGATCACGAGAGGGCGTTGCCGCGCCGTGATGGTCTGGCGGGTTTCATACACCTCGAATGACATCTGATCGAGTTCCTGCAGCAGATCGTTGGGGAACTCGATGTCGGCCTTGTCGATTTCATCAATCAGTACGACTGCACGTTCGTCGCTGACGAAGGCGTCCCACAACACACCGCGAACGATGTAATTGTTGATGTCCGCCACGCGTTCGTCACCCAGCTGTGAGTCGCGCAGTCGGGACACGGCGTCGTACTCGTACAGGCCCTGTTGGGCGCGGGTGGTGGACTTGACGTGCCAGGAATGCAATGGTGCATTCAGGCGGCGAGCCACCTCGATGGCCAGTTCGGTCTTGCCGGTTCCGGGCTCGCCCTTGATCAGCAGAGGGCGCTGCAGTGTCAGCGCGGCATCGACGGCCTGTTGCAGATCATCGGTGGTGATGTAGTGACTGGCGGTCGATGCGCCGTTTGCCGGGTTCGTCACGAGTGATCCCGGTTCTTGCGGCTGAGCATGGGGCCGACATCCTCGCCACCCAGCAGATGCATGTGGATATGCGGGACTTCCTGTCGTCCGTGCTCTCCGCAGTTGACCACGAGCCGGTAGCCATCGTCGCTGATGCCTTCCTCGCGGGCTATCTTGCGAGCGACGCTGAACATGCGGCCCAGAGCCGCCTCGTCATCGGCGGTCACATCATCGACCGCCGGAATGTGCCGATTGGGGACGATCAGGACATGGACGGGGCGTTGCGGGTTGATGTCGCGAAAGGCCGTGACCAGCTCATCCTGATAGAGCATGTCCGAAGGCAGTTCCTTGCGAATGATCTTGCTGAATATTGTTTCTTCGATCACGTCGATATTCTCGAGGTTTCTGGGCTGGAGCCATTATACTGTGCTGCTTGAATTGCGGAGGACACCATCGGGTATCGCTCCAGTCAGGTAAATACGGGATCCGGGCATGGGAAATCGACTATCGAAAATCTACACGCGTACCGGCGATGACGGAACGACAGGCCTGGGCGATGGCAGCCGCACCGACAAGGACGGCATTCGCGTCGAAGCCTATGGCACTACCGATGAGCTGAATTCGGTGCTGGGCCTGCTGCTGGCCCAGGCCGATGTGCCGCAGCCGCTTGCCCAGGTGCTGCATGAAATACAGCATCACCTGTTCGACCTTGGCGGCGAGCTGTGCATTCCCGGTCATCAGGCCATCGGTCAGGAGCACATCGACTGGCTGGAAAGGACGCTGGACCACTTCAATGCCGATTTGCCGGCGTTGAAGGACTTCATTCTGCCCGGTGGCAGCCAGGCTGCTGCCACTTGTCATCTGGCACGTACCGTTTGCCGACGGGCAGAGCGGCTGGTCGTCAGTCTGCAACGTGTCGAGACGGTCCCGCCATTCAGCATGAAGTATCTGAATCGCCTGTCCGATCTCCTGTTTGTCATTGCCAGGGTTCTGGCACGTCACGAGGGCGGTAGTGAAGTCCTGTGGCAGAAAGACAGACCGCCCGTCGACCTTGCCCAATGACTGGAATATTCCGATTTCCCGATGTGTTTTGTCGGGTTCACAACAGTTTTTACCGATGTTACGTGGGTAATTTCGCTCAGGCGTTCAGACTGGGCAGTCTGGCGGCAAGCACGCCCGTGTGACGTCTCGTTGAACCATAAACCCGCCCGGTAGCCACTACCGGGAGTCGCTGTGAAAATGCCACGATTCCATCGTCAGAAAACCGACTCTTCGATGATCAGCCGAACGCTGAGGCTTTCCGTGGCCGGCTCGCTGACTCTCGTCCTTGCACTGTCGATACCCCAGGCCAGGGCGGTCAGTATTGAACACGCCGAGCCGGACAGCATCGGTCCGCTGGCGCTGGCAAGCAGCGGCTCCACCGTGTCGAGCACCGGAGAATGGCGGCACTCGGCCTCGTCCGATGCGAGATCGTCTTCCCCATCTGTCGTCCACGCGTCCACCAGTATCGTGCTCGGCGGTCTTGTCATGGGATCGGGGGCTGCGGATGGACACGCCGGTGCGGGGGGCAGGCGGCCCGGCAGTTTTGTCAAGGAGGCGATTCTCGAACCGGTACTGGGCCTGGTCAGTCATCGTCTGTGGGTGAATGACTTCGCGGTGTCGGCTGACAGCCTGCAGTCGGCACCCACATCGATACCCGGTCAGTTCCTCGGCGTCGATTTCCCCGACATTCGCTCACATCGCAAGGTCGGCCCTTACAACAGCTATGACCCGGATCAGCCCTTCAACTGGAATGCCATGGTGGCGTGGCGAGAGCTGGGTGATGAAGAGAGGGCGCGAGAACCGATTGCCGATGTGCATTGCATGGGTCTGTCACCACAGGCAGTGGCACGACGGGCTGATCGCTATGAACAGCTGATACAGGATATTGCCGATCAGTACGACATCAGTGCCAATCTCGTGAAGGCCATTGTCACCAGGGAATCGTGTTTCGACAGCGAGGCTCTGTCGCGGGCAGGCGCGCTCGGCCTGATGCAGCTGATGCCGGAGACAGCACAGTGGCTGAAGGTGAAGGATCCGCTGAATCCCGAGGAAAACCTGCGTGCCGGTATCCGCTACATTGCCAGTCTGCGCGAGCAATTCGGGTCACTGGATCTGGCACTCGCTGCCTACAATGCCGGGCCGGGCAATGTTCGGCGCTATCAGGGAGTTCCGCCGTTTGCCGAGACCGAAAGCTATGTGCAGATGGTCAAGGCCTTCTACCGCCGTTACGTTGCTGCCAACACTCTGGCAACACGCTGAACCCACACCCGGTAAATGCGTTGCTGAAACGGCCATGGCGGCTGGCAGGCGACGCTTTACTGGTAAAATGCTCGTTTACTGTCAGCGATCCCGAAATTCAATGAACGCCTTGTCCATCGCCGGTCTTTCCAAGACCTATGGCGACAACGTACATGCGCTGAAAGGCATCGATCTCGATGTGCCCGACGGTGATTTTTTCGCTCTGCTGGGTCCCAATGGAGCCGGCAAGTCCACGGCCATCGGCATCATCAGCGCCCTGGTCAACAAGACCGCCGGCAAGGTCGAGGTATTTGGCCATGACATCGACCATGAGCCGGAAGCGGCCAAGGCGAGCATCGGTCTTGTGCCACAGGAATTCAACTTCAACATGTTCGAGCCGGTTCTGCCCACGGTGCTCAATGTGGCGGGCTACAACGGTATCAGCCGCAGTGTGGCACTGACGCGGGCCGAGTATTATCTGAAGAAACTGGATCTGTGGGACAAGCGCAAGACCCCATCAAGACAACTCTCCGGCGGAATGAAACGCCGCCTGATGATTGCCAGGGCACTGGTCCATGAGCCGCGCCTGCTGATTCTGGACGAACCCACGGCCGGTGTCGATCTGGAAATCCGTCGTTCCATGTGGGATTTCCTGACCGAGCTGAATGAACAGCATGGCACCACCATCATCCTGACCACGCATTATCTGGAGGAGGCCGAAGCCCTGTGCCGCAATGTCGCCATCATTGATGGAGGCAGGATCGTCGAACGTGGCGCGGTCGCACAGTTGCTGAGCCGTTCCATGCAGGAAACCTTCGTACTGGATACCCGCAGCAATCCGGATGCAGCGCCGAGCATGCCGCCATTCACGATGCGCCTGCGCACCGAGAATCGCATGGAGGTCGATGTCCCGCATGGGCATACGCTCAATGAGCTGTTCCGGGGTCTGAGTGAGCAGGGCATCGAGATCACCAGCCTGCGCAACAAGACCAACCGGCTGGAAGAATTCTTTCTGCGTCTGGTGCATCGCAAGACCGAGGAAAGCGCATGACTCAGGAAAACACTGTCAAGGCTGCCGTGGCGGCACAGGGACACTCCGCGGAACGTCAATCGCAACCCCTGGATCTGCTGGCTATCAACCGCATTGC
This sequence comes from Granulosicoccus sp. 3-233, assembly GCF_052681095.1. Lineage (NCBI taxonomy): Bacteria > Pseudomonadati > Pseudomonadota > Gammaproteobacteria > Chromatiales > Granulosicoccaceae > Granulosicoccus > Granulosicoccus sp. 3-233. The sequence continues at coordinate 378,889 of NZ_JBQYLE010000003.1, read as the reverse complement.
CTTCCAGACCATCGTCAGAAAGGAAATACGACGTTTCGCCCGCATCTGGGTGCAGACGATCGTGCCACCGTCCATCAACGCCGTGCTGTACATGCTGATCTTCGGCAGTCTGATCGGGTCGCGTATCAGTGATATGGACGGCTTTCGCTATATCGATTTCATCGTGCCGGGCATCATCATGATGGCCGTCATCATCAATTCCTATTCCAATGTGGTGAGTTCTTTCTTCAGTTCGAAGATGCAGAACTACATCGAGGAACTGCTGGTGTCACCGGTGAGCAATCTGACCATTGTCATCGGGTATGTCTGTGGCGGCATGGCGAGGGGCTTGCTGGTCGGCTCTCTGGTTGCGCTGGTATCCCTGTTCTTTTCGGAAATCCGTCCGGTTCATCCGTTTGTCACGATCAGTGTGGCAGTGTTGACGTCCATGATGTTTTCGCTCGGCGGCCTGATCAATGCGGTGTTCGCGAAGTCATTCGACGATATTTCGATCGTGCCCAATTTCATCCTGACACCACTGACCTACCTCGGTGGCGTCTTCTATTCCATCAGCATGCTGCCGCCTTTCTGGCAGACCTTGTCGATGTTCAATCCGATGCTCTACATGATCAACGGTTTTCGTTTCGGAATTCTGGGCGCCAGCGACATTCCCATCTGGACCAGTTTCATCGTGATACTGGTATTCATCGCTCTGCTGGGTACCATTGCCATGATGCTGCTCAATCGCGGCACCGGTATCAAGCATTAGCCCAACGTCGGACTCTTATCCGCTGCTCCGGTGTCGAGAATGCAGGCACCGAACAGCAATCCTCGCCAACATCATTGTTCTCACGGACGCACCCTCATGGCCAAGGCAGAAAAATCACGAAAACCGACGATGGCAGAGCAGGCGGATCGCCACCTGCTGTATCAGGCTTCCGTGCAGAACCCGGATTTCGAGCTGGATTTCATCGATGCCACGTTCAAGGAGATGCGCGGGCGCAAGCCGAAGTCCATGCGGGAAGACTTTGCCGGTACGGCCATCTCATCCTGCCAGTGGGTCAAACGTCGTCGTGGCAATACGGCGGTGGCAGTCGATATCGATCCGGAGGTATTGGCGTGGAGTCGCAAGAACAACATCGCGCGTCTCACGGTGGAACAACAGCAGCGGCTCGAGTTGATCGAGGATGACGTCCTGCAGGTGACTACCGACAAGGTAGACGTTCTGCAGGCCTACAATTTCAGCTATTGGTTCTTTCAGGAGAGAGCCACCATGCTGGCCTATTTCAAGCGCACCCGGGAAGCACTGGTGGATGATGGTCTGTTGTTCCTCGATGTGTTCGGCGGCTCCGAGTGCTATCAGACGCAGAAGGAAAAACGCAAGGTCGACGGATTCAAGTACATCTGGGAGCAGTCCGAGTTCAATGCCATCACCAATGAACTCAAGTGCCATATTCATTTCCATTTTCCGGACAAATCGAAGATCCGTAATGCATTCACCTATACCTGGCGTGTCTGGGGGGCTCGTGAATTGCGCGAAATTCTCGAAGAAGCCGGCTATACGGATACCGTGGTCTATCGACAGGCTTTCGATCCGGAAACCGATGAGGCTCTGGATGAATATCTGGCTACCGATGAAGCAGAAGACTACGCCTGCTGGCTGGGGTACATTGTCGCCAGACCCTGAGGCCGTGCTGCCGACGCGCTGCATCGGCAGTGCCAACGCTCATGTGCAGGCCCCGGCTCTCTAACCGAGTGGCAAGTACTCAGGGGAACCATAATCGGACTCTCGCGCCTCCATCGGGTGCGTGATCCGGTTCCAGGCGGCCTCCATAGGCAGCCATCAGTTGCTGTGCGGCTGCCAGTCCCATGCCGGTACCAGCGGTCTGGCTGTCAGCCCTGACGCCGCGTTGCAGCAGCTGTTCGAGTCTGATATCGGGAAAGCCGGGCCCGTCGTCATCGATGACCAGACAGCGCTGATCCGACCGGTTGCTGACTGTCACCTGCCGAGCGCCGTACTTGCAGGCATTCTCCAGTACGTTGCCCAGCACCTCGAACAGGTCGGCCTCGTCCATACGGACCATGAAATCCGCATCCACAGACAACTGGAAGTGCAGATCCGCGTGTTCGTAGAGTTTTTCCAGCGAGGTGGTCATGCGTTCGACCAGAGGTCGCAGATTGATCGCGGGTGCCAGGTAGCGAGGACTGCGCAGATTGGCGCGCTGTACATGTCGTTCGATGGAAGCCTTCATCAGACGGGTCTGGTCCAGGATGATCCTGTCATCGGCTGTGTCGGCCTTGGCCAGGTTCTGCAACACCGACAATGGTGTTTTCAGACTGTGGGCGAGATCGTCGAGTAGATGGCGATACTGGGCATGACGTTCCCTTTCCGATCGCAGCAGCGCATTGAGGCCAGAGGTCAGGGCACCGAGTTCCTGCGGGACATTCTCACTGAGATTGTCACGTTCACCCCGCTCGATGCTGGCCACTTCATTGCCGATGGCATGCAGAGGCTTGAGTGACTGACGCAAGACCAGAAGCTGCAGGATCAGCAGTCCGACGGCCGAGGCCAGCAGCGTCGCCCAGAGTGTCTGGTCGAAGCGCTTGAGCTGGCGATCGAGGCTGTCGGCATCGTCCACTACCTGAACGGTGAATGGCAACTCGCGTCCATCGTCGAAGGCCCAGGCGGTAGACAACTGCAATCGGTGAAGGGTGGACTTCTGCGGATGTTCCAGCGTGTCGAACAGCCAGTCACCGATGGGGCGTGGCATGGCGTCGGGTAGCCAGCTGGCACTGGAGGCACTCTGCCAGAGACGATTGCCGGCAGCGTCGGTCAGCTCGGCATACAGGCCGCTGGTTGGCTGGTTGAGCCGGGGGTCGGGCAAGGCCTGAGAGTTGACGATCAGACGGGAGTTGTCATCGATGTCGGTAGCACCGAGTATGCCGTAGATGAGTCCTTGCAGTCGGTCGAAGCGCGCGGTCTGAGCACGCTGATGAACCGACCAGGATACCGAGAGTGCCACCAGCACGACGAATACGGCGAGTACCAGGCTTGTACCGATGACCAGCCTTGAGCTGATGGATTTCACGCTGCCGTCTCTGTGGGCTCAGTGTTCCCTGGCGTCAGCGTCGTCGCTGGAGACGCGCAGGCGGGGAAGGGCCAGCCGGTAGCCGCGGCCGCGCAGTGTTTCGATCGGGTTCAGGCTCCGGTCTGCATCGAGCTTCTGACGCAAACGTCGAATGAAGACCTCCAGAACATTGGGATCGCGGTCCGTGTCCTCATCGTACAGATGATCCAGCAGAGTGGCCTTGCTGATGACACTGCCGGCCTGAGTGGCCAGATAGGCGAGCACCCGGTACTCGTAGGCGGTCAGCTCGATCAGCCGATCGTCGACACGCACCTGCTGGGCACGGGTATCGATGCTCATGCGATCGAACTGCATGAGCGAATCGGACCAGCCACCCGTGCGCCGAAGCAGGGCGCGTGTGCGGGCCATCAGTTCTTCCAGGTGGAAAGGTTTGGTCAGGTAGTCATCGGCACCGGCTTCCAGGCCATCAACCTTGTCCTGCCATCGATCACGAGCAGTCAGTATCAGCACCGGAAAATGTCTGTCCTGCCTGCGCAGCGACTTGATCAGGGACAAGCCATCACGTCCCGGCAAGCCAAGATCGATGATGGCGATATCCACCGGCATGTGCAGGGCCAGATAGAGACCCTCTTCGCCATCACCGGTTTCGTCTATGGCAAATCCCTGATCGCGCAAAGCGGCGACCAGTTGCTGTCGCAGGACGGGTTCATCTTCGACAATCAGTGCGCGCATCTCAGTTGGACTGCCGTATGCGGTGGACACGAACCCTGCCATTGCTCAGGATCTTGACGGCGAAGTAGGTTTGCCCGTTTTCCGTTCGAATGGTCTGGACTCCGAGTACCTTGCCCTGACCCCCGTTCTGACGCATGGCCATGTCGATCGCCTGCTGCCGGTTCTGTGCGTCAGCGGCTTGTGCTGTCGTGCCGATGCAGGTCATGATCAGGCAAGCGCTCAGGATGAGTGCACACAACCTTCCGGGGCCTGAACGGCGATCACGATGGTGACGGATGGTGTTCGACGTTGACGATGTCATGCTTCAGGGCCCCGGTCAGGCAAGGGATAGGGTTATCGACGAGCGGGGGCAACCGAGACTTGCAGCTCGATACGCTTGCCCGGGTCACGTGGCATCCGTGTCACGAATTCCCGCCCCTTGTAGCGGTAGGTGACATTGTAGTATTGCAATCGCTGTTGCGCCCGGGAATCGACGACTCGCCGGCAGCGCTCTACGGTTCGGGTTTCGTAGATGGGTCTGGATTCCACATGACGAGGTGTTTCGTAGCGGCGATGCCGTGTCACCTGATTGCCGGCTTCATTGGCAATGGCGCCCCCGATGATGGCACCGGCAACCGTGGCACCGGCCCGGGAGTGACTGCTGTGGCCGCGTCCCAACTGGTTGCCGATGACCCCGCCGATCAGGCCGCCGACAATGGCATTGCCCGAAGTCGAGTGATGCTGTTGATGATGTGGCCGGTACCGCTCACCGCGCACACTGCTTTCATGACCGACGATGACCCGCTGTTCTTCGCTCCAGCATTCCTGTCGTGGTTCACTGGTTCGTACTTCCTGATAGATTGGTTGTACGTGGACGACCGGTGCGTATTCGGTAAAGCGTTCCGTGGCGACTCGACGATCGCTGGCCAGGCTGTTGCTCGAGGCGGTGCCGGCCAGCAGTCCGGCCAGCAGGACATTGAGTATGAATCGGCTACGCTTTGCATTGCGGTGCCGAGTGCCATCACTGAGATCGTGCCTTGAGTCTGGCAGTCGCTTGCTCATGATTCTGCTCCTGGTTCAGGTTTTGACGGTTCGTGACCGCAGTGGTCACGTCTGAGTCCTACAGTAGGCATCCGGCCCTGAACCCTCACTGAATAGCGGTCAACAGAGTACGCGCATCTGGTTTACATGTCGAAAATGCCGTGATGGTCACATTGCCTGTCAGCCCGCACCGGTCTGTGTCGGGTCGTCTTCACGATTGAGCACCTGGTCGACGGGGTTTTCCACCGAGTCGGGTTGCGGATCCGGCAATGCATCTTCGTTGAGTTCCGGCTCCTCCGGTTCTTCGATCGGCAGGATGCGCGTCAGAATGCCGAAGCGCGGATTGTCGATATAGTGCAGCTCACGGCTGCGCATCTTGCGGCTTTGCGAAAGCCGGAAGCTCTGACCGGTTTCCTCATCGGTAAACACCAGCTGCGTTTCCATATGCAGAAAACGTCCCAGGTGCACCAGAATGCTGCCATTGACCGTGCTGGTGTTGATCTTGCGCTGGCGATCGGGCGTGGCACTGGCTGACGCCGGAATGAAATTCTCGAAGGCGCTGATGTCTTCGGGCAGATAGACCGCCGTCGTGTTTCCGAGGCTGATTCGCAGCGCCACGGCATCGTCCCTGTCCAGCCCCGGCTGCCGCCAGGCCAGATGGCGAATCAGCCGATATCGTCTGGAGGCAGCAATTGCCTGGGCATCGTCACTCAGGCTCAGGTTCTGTTCCAGAGGTCGGAATCCGGCCGCGACGGCTTCTTCCGTACCGAGACGTATGCTGCGTCCGATCTTTGGATAGTAGAGACCACCGGCTGTCAGATCCCGGCCGGCCACGGTCTCGAAGAGCACCACCTCGACCTGATAATCGCGTGCCTGGGCAAGGCTGCCGAGCAGCAGACTGCCGAGTATCAGCAGCTGGAAAGTCTGTCGCAGAGTCTGTCTGTTCATGTTCTGTCTCACAGTGACCGGCGTCTTGCCGGAGGGTCGGTTACCGAATGTCATGCGGCTTCGGGCAGGGCCAGTGTTTCGAGCGTCTTGTCGATGAAGGCCTGAGCCTGCTCCGAATCCTCGAATGGCTGGATGATGCGCAGTACCTGCTTGCCATCGAAACGATAGATCTTGCTGTCTCGCTGGATCATCTGGATCAATGCCATCGGGTCGATACTCGGCTCGGCAGCAAAGACGATACGCCCGCCTGCCGAATTCAGTTCCAGTCGCTCGATGCCCATCCGTTCACAGCGCTGACGCAGGCGCATGACATCGAACAGCCGTTCCGTCTGCACCGGCAGCAGCCCGAAGCGATCGATCAACTCGATCTTCAGTTCTCGCAATGCGTCACTGTCCGGTGCATTGGCAACGCGCTTGTAGATGATCAGGCGTTGATGAACGTCGGGCACGTAGTCCTCGGGCAGCAGGGCAGGCACACCCAGATCCACTTCCGTACCATGAGCCAGGGGCTTGTCGTAATCCGGCAGTTTGCCACTCTTCAGAGCCTTGACCGCGCGGGTCAGCAACTCGCTGTACAGCGTGAATCCGATTTCCTGAATCTGACCGCTCTGGCCTTCGCCCAGCAGCTCTCCCGCACCCCGAATTTCCAGATCGTGGGTGGCGAGGGTGAACCCGACACCGAGATCTTCAAGGGATTCGATGGCCTGCAGCCGCTTTTCCGCATCGGCGGTCATGGATCCCTTGGGGGGTGTCAGCAGGTAGGCGTAGGCACGATGATGCGAGCGACCGACACGGCCGCGGAGCTGGTGCAATTGCGCCAGACCCAGCTTGTCCGCCCGGTTGATGATGATGGTGTTGGCACTGGGTATGTCGATGCCGCTCTCGATGATGGTGGTCGCCACCAGGATATTGAAGCGCTGATGATAGAAGTCGCTCATGACCTGTTCCAGGTCGGTTTCCCGCATCTGGCCATGCGCGTAATTGACTCGGGCTCCGGGTACGATGCGTTCCAGATCTTCGACGATGCGCTCGATGGTCTGTACTTCGTTGTGCAGGAAATACACCTGGCCACCACGTGCCAGTTCTCGTTCACAGGCCTCGCGAATCTGCACATCGGACCATTCACCGACAAAGGTCTTGATGGCATGACGATGCTGTGGCGGGGTGGCGATGATGGACAGGTCGCGCATGCCGGCCAGCCCCATGTTGAGGGTTCTGGGTATGGGCGTGGCCGTGAGTGTCACGATATCCACTTCGGCTCGCAAGGCCTTCATGTGTTCCTTGTGACGTACCCCGAAACGGTGTTCCTCATCGATGATGACCAGACCGAGATTCTTGTAGCGGATCTCCTTGCTGAGCAGTTTGTGGGTGCCGATGATGATATCGATGCCGCCGCTCTCCAGGCGCTTCAGGATGTCTTTCTGTTCCCGGGGAGTTTCGAAGCGTGACAGGGCTTCGATCTGAACCGGCCAGTCGGCGAAGCGATCGAGAAAGTTCTGATGGTGCTGTTTGGCCAGCAGTGTGGTGGGTACCAGCACCACGACCTGTTTGCCGGCGTCCACGGCCACAAAGGCCGCTCGCATGGCCACTTCGGTCTTGCCGAAACCGACATCGCCGCAGACCACGCGATCTGTGGGTTGTGGAGCGCGCAGATCGGCCACGACTGCGTCGATGGCCGATTGCTGATCCGGAGTTTCCTCGAACGGGAAAGCATCGCTGAACAGCTGGTAGTTGTTCGACTCTGCCGGGAAGGAGTAACCGGTACGGGCGGCACGGCGGGCGTGAATCTCCAGCAGTTCTGCTGCCACGTCATAGGCCTTTTCGGCGGCCTTGCGGCGTACCTTCTGCCAGGTATCGGTGCCCAGCTTGTGCAGCGGCGCACTCTCTTCACTGGCACCTGCATAACGACTGATCAGGTGCAGCGAGGAGACGGGTACATAGAGCTTGTCGTCACCGGCATAGTGAATGGTGAGGTACTCGTTGGCCATGTCGCCTACTGACAGTGACGTCAGGCCCTGATATCGGCCGACACCGTGGTCGATATGCACCACCGGAGCACCGATGTTCAGGTCTGTCAGGTTGGAAATGATGGCTTCGGAATCGCGGGTTGCCCGGCGTCGTTCGCGTCGCTTGATGCGGCCTGAGCCCATCTGCGACTCGGTGATCATGGCAATGCGCGCTTCTGGCAGCTGCAGGCCTCGATCCAGTGCAGCGGTGGTCAGACACAGCGTACGATCGCTGTCCAGAAAGGCTTGCCAGCTGTCGACCGTTTCCGGTTTCAGGCGATTGCCGACCAGTTGATCAAGCAGTGCTTCACGGCGCCCGGTGGATTCGGCCACGAACAGCACCCGACCGGGGAATTTGCCCAGAAAATCCTGCAGCGCGCCCATCGGCCGCTCGCCACGCGGCTCCAGCGGATACAGGCCGGGAGCTTCGGTCGGCAGATTCAGAAAACCGCTGTCACAGTTCTCGATTTCGGCATGCCGGGTATGGATGGTTGCCCGCTCGGTCAGTCGTTGCTCGACATCCTCGGCGCTCAGATAGATTTCAGCAGGGGGCAGAATGGGGCGTTCGACATCGTGCCGCCGTTGTTCGTAGCGATCGAGTGTATTGGCTTCGAAGTGGGAGAACGCATTGGCCGTGCCGTCCAGCAGCACGAAGCCGGCACTGGCCGGCAGGTAGTCGAACAGATGCGAGGTCTCTTCGAAAAACAGCGGCATGTAATATTCGATGCCGGCGGGCGCGCGTCCTTCGCTGACTTCGCGATAGATCGGCGTGTTCTTGCTCTCGGCGGCGAAGGTATTGCGATACTGCTTGCGAAACAGGGCAATGCCGTCTTCATTGAGAGGAAACTCGTGTGCGGGCAGCAGTTCGATTTCCTCGGCCTTGTCCAGGCCGCGCTGGGTATCGACATCGAAGGTACGGATCGTCTCGATATCGTCATCGAAGAATTCGACCCGGTAGGGGTGCGAACTGCTCATCGGAAACAGGTCGAGGATGGAGCCTCGCACCGCGAATTCACCATGTTCCTCCACCTGCGAGACCAGGCGGTAGCCTGCGTCCACCAGGCGCGAGCGAAACTCGTCCAGCGCCAGCCTGTCACCGTTGCGGATGATCAGCGCATGCTGGTCGAGAAAGGTTCTCGGCGGCAGGCGTTGCATCAGGGCAGCGGCTGTCAGCAGCAGAATGCCGTGACTGACATCCGCGAGCGAGTACAGCGTGCGAATGCGTTGCGAGATGATGTCCTGATGCGGGGATACCCGGTCGTAGGTCAGGGTTTCCCAGTCACCCAGCACGTGCACGGGCAGACTGTTGCCGGCAAAGAAGCGCAGCTCCACCTCCAGGTGCAGCAGTTCGGTGGTGCTCGGCGCGACCACCACCAGCAGGCTTTCCGATTGACGGGCCTGCTCGGCAATGGCAAGAGATTCGGAGGCACCGTACAGCTTGCCCCATTCGGGTCTGGAGGCGGCGTCTGCAGGTAACAGAAGGGCCGGTTCGTCAGTAATGCTCATGAACCTCTTGGACTGTGTCGCTCTGGCGGGATCGTTGCAGAGCTGATTGTCCCATATTTACCCTGATCGGGACTCCTGAACACCATAGGAACAATCGGTGCGCCCGCAGGAGCGGTCAATTCACTACACTACGCGCGAACCTTGTCATCAGCGGCCGCTCTACAGGTACATGTTTCAACCATACGAACTGTTCGTCGGGCTGCGCTACACGCGCGCCAAGCGGCGCAATCATTTCATTTCCTTCATCTCCCTGGTGTCCATCCTCGGAATCATGCTGGGCGTGACCGCACTCATAACCGTTACATCGGTCATGAATGGTTTCGAGAAGGAAATGCGCGAGCGCATTGTCGGTGCCTCATCGCATGCCACGGTCACCGGTCTGGGTGAACCACTGCAGAACTGGCAGGAGGTGGCTGACATCACGATGACGCATCCCGAAGTCATCGGTGCCGCGCCCTATGTCGAAGGTCAGGTGATGCTGGTGCATTCGGGCCGATCCACCGGGGCTCTGGTGCGTGGTGTGCTGCCAGGCGAAGAGGGCAAGGTTTCTGAACTGGGTGACAAGCTCGAACAAGTGGATTCGCTGGATGTGGCTCTGCAACCGGGAGAATACGGCTTGCTGCTCGGCTCCGATCTGGCAGCCTATCTCGGCGCTTTCGTCGGTGACCGGATCATGGTGATCACGCCCGAGGCCAGTGTCACGCCGATGGGCTTCGTGCCACGAGTCAAACGCTTCACGGTCACCGGCATCTTCCGTTTCGGCATGTTCCAGTTCGACCGCAATCTCGCCGTGATGCATGCCGCGGACAGTGCCCGCTTGTTCAAGCTGGGCGAGGGTTATTCCGGTGTGCGGTTGAAACTCGAGGATACCGGTCGTGCGCCGCTGGTGGCGCGTGATCTGCGCGATGAATTGGGGTACGACTACTATGTCAGTGACTGGACCCAACAGAACGCCAATTACTTCCTGGCCGTGAAGATGGAAAAGACCATGATGTTCATCATCCTGTCGATGATCGTGGCAGTCGCTGCCTTCAATATCATCTCCACGCTGGTGATGCTTGTGCAGGACAAGCAGGCAGATATCGCCATCCTCAGAACACAGGGCGCATCGCCGGGCAGCATCCTGTCCATCTTTGTCGTGCAGGGGACTCTCATCGGTGTGCTGGGTACGGTCTTCGGTCTGATCGGCGGCATCCTGTTGGCCAGCAACATCGATGTGGTGGTGCCCTTCATCGAACAGTTCACCGGCCCGGTGTTGAACCCGGAGGTGTACTACATTGACGAGATGCCTTCGGATCTGCGCAGCAGCGATGTCATCAAGGTGGGGCTGATGTCCTTCGGCCTGTCTCTGCTGGCAACCATCTATCCTGCCTGGCGTGCATCACGTACCGACCCTGCGAGGGCACTGGCTTATGAGTGAACAAGGCGAGATCGTACTGGCGGCGCGCAATCTGGGTCATCGCTATCAACAGGGAAACCTGTCAGTGGATGTGCTCATTGATGTGTCTCTGGCCATTGCCAGAGCGGAGCGCGTGGCAATCATCGGCAGTTCCGGCAGTGGCAAGAGTACCTTGCTGCATCTGCTGGGCGGGCTGGATACACCTACCACCGGCTCCGTGGAATTGGCCGGGCAGGAGATATCCGCGTTGAAACAGACCGCTCGTGGGCGCTTGAGAAATCAGGCCGTGGGCTTTGTCTACCAGTTTCATCATCTGCTGCCCGAGTTCAGCGCTGTCGAGAATGTCAGCATGCCCCTGCTCATCCGTGGCGAGTCCCGCAGCGTGGCCGCTGAGAAGGCATCGGAGCTGCTGCAACGGGTAGGTCTTGGCGATCGGCTGGCACACAAGCCGGCCGAGTTGTCCGGTGGAGAGCGTCAGCGTGCGGCCATCGCCAGAGCATTGGTCAATCAGCCGGCGGTGGTGCTGGCCGATGAGCCAACCGGCAATCTGGATGAGGATACGGCCGGTCGTGTCTATGAACTGATGCTGGAACTCAATCGTGAGCTGGGTACCAGCTTTCTGGTGGTGACCCACGACACCCGACTGGCCGCGCGCATGGATCGTGTGCTGCAACTGACCCACGGCGTGTTGCAGGAGGTCGCCCCCGAGTGAGCGGTTTCAGTCCTGCTTCCTGAGGTGCCGGTGTTTTCGCTGGCGCCAGCGACGCAGTGCATGAATCCGCCAGATGAGCAGGGTGGCACTGAATCCCAGTACGGCCGATATGCAGGCGCAGAACAGCATGCCGGTCAGCAGTGTCGGCCATGCCTGTCCGGCACTGACCAGCAGGCTGTGCGTGCTGAAGCTGAGTGGTTCGGCGAACACGGGTTTACCCAGAATCATTGACCCACTGCGCCAGGCTGCATAAAGTAGGGGGGCAAAGGTCAAAGGATTGGTGAACCACACCATGACCACGGAGACAGGCACATGGACGCGCAACACGGCGGCGATGACCGCTGCCAGCAGCATTTGCAGCGGAATGGGAATCCAGCTGACAAACAGACCCACGGCAACACCGCCCGCAACGGAGCGTCGGTTGAGGTGCCACACCATGGGCTGGGCGAAGGTATTGCGCGCCCAGCTGCGCAGGGCATCGGGATGTGTCTCCGAGCCACCAAGTTGCAGGTGCAGCTTGCGACGCAGTGTATGCGAGTCGGGCAGGCGATTCTTCAACCAGTTACCGGACACGATCAGGCCTCTCGCAGGGTGGCCTGTCCAGTCGACTGCGATGCAGGGATTCCGGCAACGCCTCTGCCGTCAGAGGGGCGGAGGCCCATGTTGCCGGTGCTCCGCTGATGGCGTTGTTCGCATCGGTTCTTCTGGCGAGCTTGGTTTTCATTCTCGGTCTCGGCTCGCTACCATCGCCTGCATCGCTGTTGCTGGTGGTTCTTGCACTGTCGGTAGTCGGCATTTACAGGGTCGGCCTGAGGCCTGCAGTGCTGGGGAGTCTGGTTGCAATTCTCATGCTCAGCGTCACCTTCCTGGAGCTTTCGGCCAGGCAGTTGCGCGGAGCCGATATCGGGGTTGATACACGGATAAAGGTACAGATTACCAGCGTACCTCAACGAGAAGTACGTCGCCTCCGATTCGAGGCAGATGTGCTCGATTGTCTTTCCTGTGCTCAAGAACTGGGCCCACGCCGGTTGCAGCTGAGCTGGTATGGAGCCACACCGACACTACAGGCGGGTGACGTGTGGCTTTTGACCGTGCGCCTGCAGCCGATGACGGGGCTGCGCAATCCCGGAGGATTCGATCGCGCCAGATGGGCCATCGCCAACGGTTTGGATGCCAGGGGGTATGTGAGGAACAAGCCGCCCGCGGAACGCCTGGCTGCAGCAAGTGGGTACGAGATAGCCGCCATTCGTGAGCGCTTTGCGCAGCGTCTGGCCAGTGTCGAGACGGCAAATGAGCACCTGGGACTGGTTCAGGCGCTGACACTGGGGATTCGCGATGGGGTCGATCGATCGGTCTGGGATGTATTGCGGCAGAGTGGAACGGCGCATCTGCTGGCAATTTCCGGTTTGCACATCACCTTGCTGGCGGGTTGGGCCTACGTGCTGGTGCGTTGGCTGGCAAACCTGCTGCTGCGCCGGGTTGTCAGGTCCGATTCCCTGCTGAGTGAGCTGGATGCGCGCTCCCTGGCTCTGATGGCGAGTCTGTTGGTCGCCATTGCCTATGCGCTGCTGGCAGGCTTTGGTCTGCCGGCGCAGCGGGCAGTACTCATGCTGTCCGTCTGGGTTTTCGCCGGGTTGCGATCACGAGTCATCGGGACGACACATGGACTTTCGCTGGCTCTGCTGCTTGTCCTGTTGCACAACCCGCTGAGTGTACTGTCGGTGGGTTTCTGGCTGTCCTTCGGCACGGTCGCGGCATTGTTCTATCTGCATCACGGGCATCTGCGACCGGTACCAGCTCCCGTGCAGTCGGATACATCGACGGTCATGCAAGGGCTGACCACACAGCTGACAGCACGCCTGCTGCCAGCACTTCGCACCCATGTATTGCTCGGATTGCTGTTGTTGCCGGTGACAGCCTGGTTCTTTCAGAGCGGTTCCATCATCGCTCCACTGGCCAATCTTCTGGCTGTCCCATGGGTTGGCGTGGTCGTGGTGCCCTTGTCGTTTCTGGCCTTGCTGTTCAGTCAGTGCCTGCCGGCGCTGGCAGGCAGCGTGTTGTGGCTTGCGCAGTGGTCAATCGATGTCTTGCTGAGTCTGCTGACCCGGCTTGTCGAGTGGCTGGCCGGTTCCGTGACCTTGCTCATGCCATCGGTCAGCGTCACACTGTTGTGTCTGGGCGGACTGCTGGTACTGTTGTGTCCTCGTGGTCTGGGCCTGCGCTGGCTGGCCCTGCCGCTGTTGCTACCGGCGATCAGTTTCAATCTCCACCGACCTCCGCCGCAGGGCTTCGAAGCACATGTGCTGGATGTCGGCCAGGGCCTGGCCGTGCTGATATTCAGTGGCGAGAAGACCTTGCTGTTCGATACCGGTGGCAAGATCTCCAGTCAACTCAGCATGTTCGATGCGGTGGTGATGCCCTTTCTGCAGTCGACAGGCAGACGGCACATCGACACGCTCGTGGTGTCTCATACCGACGAGGATCATGCCTTCGGTGTGCCCGATGTGCTGCAGCGTTTCCCCGATATCCGGCTGATCAGCAGCGCACCATTGCCGGGGACCATGTGGTTGCCTGATCAACCAGCGCACGGCAACACCGGGAATCTGCCGACGGTGGAAGCCTGTCATGCCGGCCTGCAGTGGCGTGATGGCCAGACGGTATTCAGTGTCCTGCATCCGGCGGCGGGGGATAGCGGGTCGGATAACGATCGATCCTGCGTCATGCTGATCCATCACGGTGCCAGTCGCGTGTTGCTGACAGGGGATATCGAAGCCGGAGCCGAAGCACGGCTGGCGGCCCGTCTGCAGGCGGTACAACGCAAGGCTTACGGTCATGCCGGCGCATTGCCGGTAGATCTCATGATTGCTCCTCATCACGGTAGCAACACCTCATCAACCTGGCAGCTGCTGTCTGCCGTGCGGCCGGAACAAGTCGTTTTCCCTGCGGGTAACCGCAATCGTTATGGTTTCCCTCATGTCGATGTACAATCACGTTACCTTTCGCTAGGTGTGACTCTGTTCACAACTGGTACGGAGGGTGCAGTATCTTTTTCGTATGGTCTGCCGGGTGGCGGCCTATCGCCATCAAGCTGGTGGCATTCGCACCGTCGCTTCTGGCACGGAATCGTTAATTCAACCTGTTCCGAGAGATTTTCGGAAGGGGCTCTATGGTTGCGCATGCTGAAGCTTGCGCACGAAGGACAGAAACTGTGTGGGAAATAGTCACTGCGGGCGGCTGGTTGATGTTGCCCATTGTTGCGTGCTCGGTAATCGCGTTGGCCATTGTCGGAGAACGACTGTTCTCGTTGCGCAATGAAAGAGTTCTGCCCGCCAACCTGGTCGCTGACGTATGGCGCATGGCCAGCACCCGGCAGTTGACAGAGGAGAAGATTCGCGAGATCCAACAGGGGTCGCCACTGGGTCGAGTACTGGCGGCCGGTTTGCACAACCGCACGCATGATCGCGAAATCATGAAGGCTTCCATCGAAGAGGTAGGCGGCCATGTGGCGCATGAGCTGGAACGCTATCTGAATGCCCTGGGTACCATCGCTGCCGTGACTCCATTGCTGGGATTGCTCGGCACGGTGGTAGGCATGATCAGTGTCTTCACCAACATCACCACCGTCGGTGTCGGAAATCCGGCGCAGTTGGCGGGCGGTATCTCCCAGGCCTTGATCACCACGGCTGGTGGCCTGATGGTGGCCATTCCGACGCTGATGTTCCATCGATACTTCCGCCGCCGCATCGATGGTCTGGTGGTGGATATGGAAAAGGAATCCCTGAAGCTGGTTGATGTACTGCAGAAGCGTCAGGCGCAGGCAAGGGTCACTCAGGCATGAAGTTCAAGCGAGAACCGCGTGAGGAGCTGGAACTCAACCTCACGCCCTTGATTGACGTTGTGTTCCTGTTGCTGATCTTCTTCATGGTGTCGACCACCTTTCAGAAGGAGTCGGAGATATCACTGCAATTGCCACGTGCCAGCGATACCGAGACGCAGGCGCCGGAGGAGCGCATCGAGGTGGTGATCAACGCGGCGGGACGCTATTTCATCAATGATCAGGAGTTGGTCAAGACCGATGTGGCCAGTCTGCAGAATGCCCTGTACGAGGTCTCGGGAGGCAAGCGTGATCTGCCACTGACGATACGAGCGGATGCGCAGGCGCCTCATCAGTCGGTGGTCACTGCCATGGATGCTGCCGGTCAACTGGG
Source organism: Granulosicoccus sp. 3-233 (assembly GCF_052681095.1). NCBI lineage: Bacteria > Pseudomonadati > Pseudomonadota > Gammaproteobacteria > Chromatiales > Granulosicoccaceae > Granulosicoccus > Granulosicoccus sp. 3-233. The sequence goes on along the minus strand of NZ_JBQYLE010000003.1, from coordinate 363,290 downwards.
GATGCTGAGAATGTCGATTGCCACGTCACGTACTGCCGATTGATCAGTACGGACTGGCGATTACGCCTGTTTGCTGCCATAGTCAGGCACCACGCATCAGCATTTCAAGAAACAGTCATGTCCTCAGTTTGCATCCATCGATCTCCAACAGCCAGCCGGAGGGCTGAATTTCCCGGTCAGTGCATGACGGGCAACTAGTGGCGATGGAACCGGCGGTCGCCGGCAAGGAAACCTATGGTCGGCTGCTCCGTTACGTCAAGCCGTATCGCCGGGAATTTGCCATTGCCGTGATCGGCATGGTGGGCTACGCAGTCACCGATACTGCCTTTGCTGCCCTGATGAAGCCGATGCTCGATGGCAGCTTCGTGGAACAGGATCAGCAGGCCATTCTGCTGGTGCCCCTGATGATCATCGGCATCTTTGTACTGCGCGGTATCGCCGGCTTTGCCTCGACCTACTACATCGCCTGGATAGGCTGGCGCGTCATCAAGCAATTGCGCGGCGAGATATTCGAAAAGTATCTGACACTGCCAACCTCGTTCTATGACAAGGCCTCATCCGGTGAACTGATCTCGCGCATCACCTTCAACAGCCAGATGGTTGCCAATGCGGCCAGCAGCTCTCTGACCGTCATGGTGCGCGACAGTCTGACTGCCATCGGCCTGTTCGGACTCATGTTCTACCAGAGCTGGCAGTTGTCACTGGCCTTTCTGGTGATCGGACCGATCATCGGCATCATCGTGTCGCGCGTCAGTCGACAGTTCCGTGCAATCAGTCGCAGCATCCAGGGATCGATGGGGGATGTCAGCCACGTGATTCAGGAAGCAGTGGAAGGTGCACGAGTGATCAAGATCTTCGGTGGTCAGGAAGAAGAGATGCAGGCCTTCCAGCTGGCCAATGAACGCAATCGTGCCTTCAACATGAAGGAGACCGTGGTCAAGGCCATGAACGAGCCGATCGTGCAACTGCTGGTAGCGCTGGCACTGGCCGTCATCGTCTATATCGCCTCCAGTGGAGAGGTTGCCGATCGCATCTCCGTGGGCAGTTTCATGTCGTTCATCACCGCCATGCTGCTGCTGTTCGCGCCATTGAAACGCATGACGACACTCAACAGCCAGATTCAGAAAGGCATAGCGGCGGGCGAGAGTCTGTTTGCTATTCTGGATCTGGAGTCGGAACTCGATCTGGGCACCCGCGAACTGGAGTCCGACATACGCCGTATCGAGTACCGTGATGTCAGTCTGCGGTATCAGGAAGGCAAACCGTCGGTGCTGCGCAATGTCAGTCTTGCGATCGACAGTGGTGAGACCGTGGCATTCGTGGGTGAATCGGGCAGTGGCAAGACATCACTGGTCAATCTGCTGCCGCGGCTGTATGAGCTGGAAAGCGGGGAGGTCCTGGTCAATGGTCATTCGGTGGACGATTATACGCTGCAATCCCTGCGCAGCCGAATTGCCACGGTCAGCCAGGATGTCATGCTGTTCAATGACACGATTGCCAGCAATATCGCCTACGGCAGTCGTGACTCGATCGACGAGCAGGCCTTGCATGCCGCCTGCAAGGCCGCTCATGCACACGACTTCATTTCACGTTTGCCGGATGGCTATGAAACCATGGTCGGGGAAAATGGCGTGATGCTCTCGGGAGGTCAGAAGCAGCGTGTTGCCATTGCCAGAGCCCTGTTGAAGAATGCACCGATCCTGATTCTCGACGAAGCCACTTCGGCCCTGGATACCGAATCGGAACGCAAGGTTCAGCAGGGGCTGGACGCTTTGATGGCAGGCCGGACGACGCTGGTCATCGCTCATCGCCTGTCGACCATCGAACAGGCTGATCGCATCGTGGTGATGGATCATGGCGAGATTGTCGAGGTAGGCAATCATCAGGAACTGCTGGCGCGCAAATTGCATTACTACAAGCTGCATCAATTGCAGTTTCGTTGAACTAGGCGATTCTCCGGCGCATGAAGTCATTGCCACGATTCTGGCAGCTGCGTAGCTGGCGAGCCTGTGTCCTGTGGCCGATATCGTGGCTCTTTTCCTGGCTTCTGCGTGGGCGCCGACTGCTGTATCGCCTGGGCGTGCTGCGTACGGTGCCATCCCGACTGCCGGTTATCGTCGTCGGTAATCTGTCGGTTGGCGGTACCGGCAAGACGCCGCTTTGCGCTGAGCTGGTGTCCCGGTTCCGGCAGGCGGGCTGGAAGCCAGCCATTGTCAGTCGCGGCTATGGTGGTCCGCGATACGAACAGCCGCACTTGCTGACGGACGAGGATACGCCGAGCACGGCAGGGGATGAGCCGGTCATGCTGTATCAGCAGTGCGCGGTGCCGGTCTGCGTCTGTGTTGATCGAGCGGCGGCGGTTGCGCGTATCGTCAGGGATACCGATGCGGATGTGGTCTTTTCCGATGATGGGCTGCAGCATCTGCGCATGGAGCGTGTGGCCGATATCGTGGTGATCGATGGCGTGCGCGGCCTGGGAAACCGTTGGCTCATGCCGGCCGGCCCCTTGCGTGAACCCCCGTCGCGATTGGCCGCAGCCGATCTGATCGCGATACAGGCTCCGTTCACTGGCAAGGAGCCGGCAGACGACTGGCTGCACCGGTCGCTGCAGAAGGTTTTCGGACGCCACGTTGACGGTGAGGTGCAGAATCAGACTTTTCAGTTACTGCCGGGCCGATTGCGCCAGTTGAGTTCCGGGCAGTGCGTCGACATGGCCTCGATGGTCGGGCGCCGCGTGCATGCCGTGGCGGGTATCGGCAACCCCCAGCGCTTCTTTGACAGTCTGGCAGCCTGTGGGCTGCAGGTCGACGCCCATCCCTTGCCGGATCATCATCGATTCACGCTGGATGATCTATCCTTTGATGATGATGATCCGGTATTGATCACGTCGAAGGATGCCGTCAAATTGCAGGCCATGACCGGCCTGACTGACAAGGTCCATGAAGTTGCTGTGCAGATACAGTTGAACGATGAGCTGGCCAGGGCAATCGATGCGTTGGAGCGAACATTGCGTCAGTCCCGACAGACCGATTGCCTGACACCACATTGCAGAGGATTCTCCGGTAGATGAACGAGCTGGCCTATACCATTGTCATTCCCGCCCGATATGCATCCAGCCGCTTTCCGGGAAAACCGCTGCATTTGCTGAACGGCAAGCCGATGATCCTGCATACGGTGGCCAGAGCGCGTGAATCGGCAGCCGAATCGGTGGTCGTTGCAACGGATGATGAACGCATTTTCTCGGTCTGTGCCGATGCGGGTGTCGATGTGCAGATGACTGACAGGGAACACCCCAGCGGTACGGATCGCATTGCCGAGGTCGCCCGCAGCAGGCACTGGCAACATGACCGACTGATCGTCGGTCTGCAAGGTGATGAACCGGCTACGCCAGCCCATCATCTGGACATGCTGGCCGCCAATCTCGAACGGGTGAGAGATGCCGACATGGCCACCCTGTGCATGCCGATCGAGGACATGCAGGATTATCGTGACGTCAACCGGGTCAAGGTGGTGCGAGACAGTCGAGACATGGCCCTGTATTTCAGTCGTGCATCCATTCCAGTGCGTCGAGATCTGAGCACGGCAGCGGGAGCCGCTGTCGACAGCTTCCCGGCCTCGTTCCTGCACATCGGCCTGTACGCCTATCGCTGCGGCTATCTGCTGAACTATCACGCGCTGCAGGCCTGTGCCCTGGAACAGGAAGAGCAGCTCGAACAACTGAGAGTGCTCTTTCACGGCGGCAGGATTCATGTAGGGCAGGTAGAGCCTAGTCGTGCGCGTGGCATCGATCACCCCGATGACGTGTCCGTTCTCGAACCTGTGCTGGCTTCGCATTTCCAGTCTCCCTGAGGGAATGGGCCAGAGTGCCCGAGTGCCCGAGTGCCAGGTGCCAGGTGCCAGGTGCCAGGTGCCAGGTGCCAGGTGCCAGGTGCCAGGTGCCAGGTGCCAGAGTGCCTGCAGCCTGTCCGTAGTTGTTGCTGTGACCTGTGGCGGTAACACCGTGGCGGCGTGCGTGGTCGAGCGATAACCGGATTCAGCTCACAGCCAGTCGGAGAGGCAGCTCCCAGAACCAACAAGTAACTTGTTGATAACGTGACCTGACCGAATACCGTGCTCAGGAGCCTGAGTGTCTCTGCCGTTAGCCATCCCAAGCGTTGTTGCGCAATTGAGTCGGCTACGACAGAAGAATAAAAATGACACAAACCATCCTGCTCGTTGAAGATGACAAGAAAATCACCATGGCCCTGTCGCTGCGACTGCAGGCCATGGGGTACAAGGTGGATTCTGCCGCCGATGCCGTCTATGCCATGAAGGCTGCGGTTCGCTGCCAGCCTGAAGTCATCCTGCTGGATATCAATCTGCCCGGTGGCAATGGCTTCGTCGTGGCTGACCGCTTACGAGCGTCGGCAAATCTGGGAATCACTCCGATCATTTTCATCACGGCCAGCAAGGATCCGGAAATGCGTCGGCGAGCGGCAAGTTACGGAGAAAGTGCCTATCTGGAAAAGCCCTTCCAGGCTGCGCAGTTGGTGGAAGCCATCGACAAGTTCACCCATTGAGTGACTCCGATGTTGCACTCTGAGGAACATGCGATCCTGCTTCACGATATACGTGCGGCCATGCTGAACCATTCGGGTCTGCACAAGGAGGTGCAGGATTCGCTCGTGCAATTGACCGAAGTGCTGCAATGCCTGGTACCGGCGGGGGAGGGAGAGCATGGTGAGAAATCCAGCTGCGATGTGGAAGGGCTGAAGCAGCAGGTCAACGAACTACTGGTCGAAGATGTAGAGCAGTGCATGCCGATGTTGCAACTGTCGTCCGACAGGCTGTCCAGGCTGCTGTCGACGATGGTGCGCGACGTCATCCCGGCAAGGGCGGGCGGCGATGCTGCCACCCCCAGTGACTGATTTGCCGAATCGCACTCGAAGAATCAGGATCGGCCTTGCGACGTCCGGAACATTTACCAGAGAACACAGATGGGAAAGCGAATACTGCTTGTAGAAGATGACAAGTACATTGCTCTTGCCTTGAAGATCCGTTTGCAGGCAGAAGGATTCCAGGTTGCCGTCGTCAATGACAAGGCCGCAGCCTTTCGCGAGGCAGGGCAGCAACCGCCGGATATCGCCCTGATCGATTTCAACCTGCCGGACGGCACGGGTTTCGAAGTCATGGGGGGATTCACCAGCAATGTACGCACAGCCTCCGTCATGAATATCATCATGACAGCCAGCAAGCAGCCCGGGCTGCGCAGCGAGGCGATGATGGCCGGTGCCATCGACTATTTCGAAAAACCGTTCAAGTCGGCGGATCTGATTGCCTGCATCGCAACACTTTCACAGCGGCCTGCTCTGGGTGGCATGGCGTCCTGAGGCGCAATGCCGAGTTGGCCTGGTGCCGAGATGCCGAACGTCATACGCTATTGTTCGTCCTGTTCGTCCTGTTCGTCCTGTTCGTCCTGTTCGTCCTGTTCGGCGGCAATCAGCACCCCGGAGTGCACCAGTTGTTGCAGTAATTCGTGATCCTGCGCCTCATGCGTTTCCCGATTCAGTTCGAGGCAATGACCGGGTGTTGCCAGTTGCATGGCGAGATCCTGGCTGCAGGCATGAGTCTCACCATCGATGTACAGGGTTACCGCCGCGGATGCCTGATCCAATGACCGTCGCCACGCCACACGGCTGAACGGGGATAGCATCCAGAATCGGCATTCGGATGCCTCGGTCTGTGGTACGTCATTGTCCGATACTTGCGTGACATTCACCGATTCGGTCAGAAAGCGGCCTGTCAGATCTGCCAGAACCTCACTGTCCTGCTTGAGCGCCTCGTGCCATATCCGGGCAAAACGTTGCAGTGCCTCGGCGTCGATTTCTCCGGGCAGGGCGGGCCTCGTGATGTGATCGGTGTAACGCTGTTGCGGCAGACCTTCGGCAATCATCTCCGCCAGTCGCATCACGAAATCGGCGTGGGTGGGCGCTCTGAATCCGATCGACCAGGTAGTACAGGGTTCTGCACAGGCTACACCGTGATGAGGAACGCCCGGTGGCAGGTACAACAGGTCGCCCGGTAGCAGCTCCCAGCTGTCGCTGGCATGGAAATCGGCGAGGATGCGCAATTCGGAATCGGGCAGCAAGGCGCTGGAGCGGTTGGCATGCTGGTCGATGGACCAACGTCGAGAACCACTCGCCTGCAGGAGAAAGACGTCATATTCATCGATATGAGCGCCAACCGACGCCCCGGGTGGCGCATAGCTGACCATCAGGTCATCGATGCGCCAGCTGGGCAGGAAGTTGAATGGTTGCAGGTAAGCGGCAAGTTCCGGTAGGTGTTTGTCGACATCGGTCACCAGCAAAGACCAGTCATTGCCTGTCAGCGTCTCGAAGCGTTCCGCTTCGAAAGGCCCGTGCTCCAGATGATAGGCGCCACTGGTATCGCGAGTGATCAGACGCGGTGTCGTTTCGGGCTCCAGCGACAATCCCGCCAGTTCGTCTGCCGGCAGAGGCGTGTCGAATGATGGCAGAGCCTGTCGGATCAGTAGCGGCTTCTTCTGCCAGTACTCTGCCAGGAAACGCGCTTCGTCAAGCTCATCTGGCCACTGGATACGGGCGTGATTCATGACGGTTCATCCTGAGATTGACGTTGCCCGTCCAGATGGCCAGGCAGTGGAAATCGATGACTGAACGTTGAGGGCGGACGTGCAGGCGATCACTGCCGAGGCCGCTTGATGCGTCAGATATCGCGCGCCAGTGCAGCGGCCTGGCCGGTATAGGCGGCCGGTGTCAGCGCCAGCAGGCGTTGCTTGTCCGTCTCGGGGATGTCCAGGCCCTCGATGAACTGGCGCATCAGGGCTTCACTCATGGCATTGCCACGGGTCAGGTCTTTCAGAGCCTCATAGGCATTGGCAACGTCATGACGACGCATGACAGTCTGTACCGGCTCTGCCAGTACTTCCCAGGCGCCATCAAGGTCGGCCGCAATGGCTTGCTGGTTGACGCCCAGCTTGCCCATGCCCTTGAGCAGCGAATCCACTGCAATCTGTGTATAGCCCGCACCAACACCCAGGTTGCGCAATACGGTGGAATCCGTCAGATCACGTTGCCAGCGGGAAATCGGCAGTTTGCGGCTGAGGTGATCGAACATCGCATTGGCCAGACCGAGGTTGCCTTCGGCATTCTCGAAGTCGATCGGGTTCACCTTGTGTGGCATGGTGGATGAACCGATTTCACCGGCGACCGGCTTCTGTGACAGGTAGCCCAGCGAAATGTAGCCCCAGCAGTCGCGACACAGGTCGATCAGCGTCACGTTGAAGCGAGAGACGGCGTCGAACAGCTCTGCAACGCAATCATGAGGCTCGATCTGCGTGGTATAGGGGTTGAACTCCAGTCCGAGACTGGTGACGAAACGCTCGGCGAAGGCGGGCCAGTCCATATCGGGATAGGCGCTCAGGTGTGCGTTGTAGTTGCCTACGGCTCCGTTGATCTTGCCCAGCAGTTCAACCTCGGCAATGGCCTTGCGTTGTCGCTTGAGACGCGCAACGACATTGGCGAATTCCTTGCCCAGTGTTGTCGGGCTTGCGGTTTGACCATGGGTGCGGCTGAGCAGGGATACGTCCGCGTGTTCGTGGGCGAACGCGGTCAGCACTTTGAGAACCGCATCACAGGCCGGCAGCAGGATGTCCTGGCGGTAGCGTGCCAGCATGCAACCGTAGGACAGATTGTTGATGTCTTCCGAGGTGCAGGCAAAATGCACGAACTCGCTTTTGGCGGCCAGTTCCGGTACCACTTCCAGCTGTTGCTTGATGAAGTATTCGACCGCCTTGACGTCATGATTGGTCGTACGTTCAATGGTCTTGATGGCGGCGCCATCCTCGACACTGATCTCGCCAATGGCCAACAGTTTCTGGCGTGCCTCTGCCGATACGGGAGGCAATTCCGGAATATCGGGGCTGTCCGAGAGAGCAAGAAACCAGCGAACCTCCACTCTGACACGTTCGCGAATCAGGGCATACTCACTGAAGCATTCACGCAAAGGGGAAGTACGGGCCGCGTAGCGACCGTCTATAGGGGAAACGGCCGTCAGTTCGTTAAGAGACACGAATTTCGCTACTTGATGATGTACGTTGGAAACTCACAACGTTCTTGAAGGGATATTGGTAGGCGCGATTGGATTCGAACCAACGACCCCCACCATGTCAAGGTGATGCTCTAACCAACTGAGCTACGCGCCTGCCGTTGGGGCGTATTCTATGGAAGTGTTTTGTCGGGGTCAACACTCAAGACCATCTATTTTTCAACCCGATCGAATTTTCTTTCATTGAGCGCCTGACGACTCTCCATGGTCCATCGAGCTTCGCCTGGCGTCCACTCGGTAAGTGATTTGCAGTAGTATTCGTGCCTCACGATCACACGTGGCCTCACGTAGTGGCCACCACTGACAATTTAAGTGACCTCTCGTACGGGTCACCACTGGAGATCAACATGCCTGTCATTACTCTGCCTGACGGTAGTACTCGTCAGTACCCTGAAGCCGTTTCTGTCATGGATGTGGCTGCCGACATCGGCCCTGGCCTGGCCAAGGCAACCCTGGCCGGCGTTGTCGATGGACAACTGGTGGATGCCAGCCATCTGATGAACGACGATGCCACCCTGTCTGTCGTCACCGCCAAGAGCGACGAAGCCCTGCCTCTGCTGCGTCACAGCTCGGCTCATCTGCTGGCTCAGGCCGTCAAGCAACTGTTTCCCTCGGCGCAAGTGTCCATCGGACCGGTTATAGAGGACGGCTTCTATTACGACTTCGACTACGAGCGCTCGTTCACCCCGGAAGATCTGGAGAAGATCGAGGCGCGCATGAAGGAGCTTGCCGAGCAGGCCATTCCCGTCGCGCGTTCCACCATCGAGCGCGATGATGCCATTGCCTATTTCAAGGGGTTGGGCGAAGACTACAAAGCAGAGATCATCGAGGACATTCCGGCTGGCGAGACACTGTCTCTGTATGCGCAGGGAGATTTCACGGATCTGTGTCGGGGGCCTCATGTACCCAATACCGGTCATCTGAAAGCGTTCAAACTGACCAAGCTGGCGGGCGCCTACTGGCGTGGGGATTCCAACAACACCATGTTGCAGAGAATCTATGGCACGGCCTTCGCCAATCCCAAGGAGCTCAAGACTCACCTGCACAATCTGGCGGAAGCCGAGAAGCGCGATCATCGGCGCATCGGCAAGCAGCAGGATCTGTTTCATCTGCAGGACGAAGCACCGGGAATGGTTTTCTGGCACCCCAAGGGCTGGGCCATCTATCTGGCCGTTGAGCAGTACATGCGCGAGCAACAGATTGCCCATGGCTATCAGGAAATCCGGACTCCGCAGGTAGTGGACTTCTCTCTGTGGCAGAAAAGTGGCCATGCGGACAAGTTCGGTGACGACATGTTCACTGTTCAGACCGACGATCGTCAATATGCGGTCAAGCCGATGAACTGCCCCTGTCACGTCCAGGTGTTCAATCAGGGGCTCAAGAGTTACCGGGATCTGCCGCTGCGTCTGGCAGAGTTCGGTTCCTGCCACCGCAACGAGATGTCAGGTGCGTTGCACGGGATCATGCGGGTACGTGCCTTTACCCAGGATGACGCCCATGTGTTCTGTACAGAAGAACAGATTCAGTCGGAGGTCAGTGATTTCATCGATTTTCTGCACACCGTCTATGAGGATTTCGGTTTCACCGAGGTGATCTACCGCCTGTCCACGCGGCCGCCCAAGCGAGTCGGTAGTGATGAGGCCTGGGACAAGTCGGAGAAAGCGTTGGCCGAAGCGCTTGATGCCAAGGGCTTGCCCTGGGAAGAATTACCGGGAGAGGGTGCGTTCTATGGTCCCAAGATAGAATTCTCGCTGAAGGATTGCATTGGCCGGGTCTGGCAGTGCGGCACGATGCAGGTGGATTTTTCGATGCCGGGACGTCTGGATGCGAGTTATATCGACGAGCATGGTGAGCGTCAGGTGCCCGTCATGCTGCACCGGGCCATCCTGGGATCTTTCGAACGTTTCATCGGAATTCTCATCGAGAACTTCGAAGGCAAGCTACCCTTGTGGCTCTCGCCGGTACAGGCGGTTGTCATGAATATCACCGACAAGCAGTCACAATTTGTTGAAGAAGTGGCAGAAGTGTTGCAAAATAGTGGGTTACGCGTGCAGACCGACGTACGCAATGAGAAAATCGGCTTCAAGATCCGCGAATGGACGCTGCAACGCGTACCGTATCTGCTGGTTGCCGGAGACCGTGAAGTAGAGAGTCGATCCGTGGCCGTGAGAACCCGTGACGGCAAGGATCTGGGTGTTTTAACTTTGGATGAACTCAATTTGATGCTTGAACAAGAGGTCGCAAGCCGCGGCCGAGCTGTGAATACAGCCGTGCAGGAGGGATGACGTATTTCCGCTAAAAAAGTAAACCGGAAGAACGACGAGATAGACGTCTCCGAGGTGCGACTCATTTCTGCGGAAGGAGAGCAGATTGGCGTTGTCCCTCTGGAAAGAGCGTTGGCAACGGCGCGAGAGGCGGGTCTGGATCTGGTAGAGATCTCGCCGAATGTTTCGCCACCTGTTTGCAAGATCATGGACCACGGCCGGTTCAAGTTCGAAGCCAACAAGAAGCAGAACGCTGGTCGCAAGAAGCAGAAGACTGCCCAGCTGAAGGAAATAAAATTCCGCCCTGGTACCGAAGACGGCGATTATCAGGTCAAGCTGCGTAATCTTGTGAAGTTTCTGGAGCAGGGCGACAAGACCAAGATCACATTGCGTTTTCGCGGTCGGGAAATGGCCCATCGTGAGCTGGGTGCCAAGCTTCTGAAGCGCGTAGAGATGGATTTGTCGGAGCTCGGTACTGTCGAGCAGTTCCCGAAGCTCGAAGGACGGCAAATGGTCATGGTAATGGCGCCCAAAAAGCATTAAGATGTACGGCTGAGTTCAGGGTCGAAGCCGGAATTGCCGACTTCGGGTCTGAGTTCAATGATTTCCATCGCGCTGGCGTACTGACACTACGACGCCACCGGTGTTTGTCACTCGGGGTTCTGCCCCTTCAATTTCAGGAGTCAAACAGTGTCCAACAAGCAAAAGTCCGTGTCTGGAGCCGCCAAGCGGTTCAAGCGCACCGGTGGTGGTGGTTACAAGCGCAAGAGTTCGCACATGCGCCACATCATGACCAAGAAAAGCACCAAGCGTAAGCGTCATCTGCGTGGTGGCGACATGGTTCACGAGAACGATGTTGTCCTCATCAAGCGCATGCTGCCCAACCTTCGCTAGGAGTTTTTGAGAAATGCCAAGAGTAAAACGCGGCGTCACTGCGCGCGCCAGTCACAAGAAAGTTCTCAAGCAGGCGAAAGGCTATCGTGGTGCCCGTAGTCGTGTCTTTCGTGTCGCCAAGCAGGCCGTAACCAAAGCCGGTCAATACGCTTACCGTGACCGCAAGGCGAAGAAGCGTACTTTCCGTCGTCTCTGGATTGCACGAATCAATGCGGCCGCTCGTGCCAACGACATCACCTACAGCCGCCTGATGCAAGGCCTGAAGATTGCCGGTATCGACATCGATCGAAAGATGCTCGCAGATCTGGCCATCGCTGACGATGCTGCATTTGTGGCCATTGTCGATAAAGCAAAGGCCAGCTTGCCAGCCTGATTCAGGGCTAGAGCTACCGGGTTGACCAGTCCTGCTGGTTCCCGGTCACTCGCAACATCATTGCTTTATCGACCGGGGGAATGCCGACTTTGTGCGGTATTCCCCTTTTTTGTGGCGGCTTGCAAGAGCTGCCACGCAAGCGTCTGATCGTGTCGAATCCGCATCTCCGGAGTCGTCACGATCCCATCTGCACACGACACGGGATGAACTGACCAATGTCACTGGACCTAGATAGCCTGATCACCGAAGCTGGCCAAATGGTCGGCGATACTGCCTCGCTGGACGCGCTCGAAAACGTGCGTGTCGAGCTGCTTGGCAAGAAGGGCCGATTGACAGGTGTCCTGAAATCCATCGGCTCGCTGCCACCGGAAGAGAAGCCGGCTGCCGGCCAGGCGGTCAACAAGGCCAAACAGGCTGTACAGGCACTGATCGATGAGCGACGACTGATACTCGAGGATGCAGCACTGGCAGAGAAATTGTCAGCCGATGCGCTGGATATCACGCTGCCGGGTAGCGGACAGCTCGCCGGAGGATTGCATCCGATCACGCTGACCATCGAACGCATCTCGGCACTCTTTGGGCAACTCGGATTCGAAACGGCCATCGGCCCGGAAGTCGAGGACGATTACCACAATTTCGAGGCCCTGAATATTCCCGCGCATCATCCGGCGCGTGCCATGCACGACACCTTCTATTTCGATGTCAACCGTTTGCTGCGGACTCATACGTCATCCGTGCAGATTCGGTACATGAAGTCGGTCGAGCCACCGCTGCGAGTCATTGCACCGGGCAGAGTGTATCGCTGTGATTCGGACATGACGCATTCTCCGATGTTCCACCAGATAGAAGGATTGCTGGTTGATCGAGACATTGCGCTGACCGATCTCATGGGGCATCTGGAGCAGTTTCTGAAGCTGTTCTTTGATCAGGATGAGTGCGACATCCGCTTTCGCCCTTCCTATTTTCCGTTTACAGAGCCATCGGCCGAAGTGGATATCCGGATCAACAAGGGTCCCTGGATCGAGGTTCTGGGCTCTGGCATCGTGCATCCGTCGGTATTCCGTTCGGTGGGTATCGATACCGAAGCCTTTACCGGATATGCCTTCGGTATCGGTGTGGAGCGCATGGCCATGTTGCGCTACGGCGTGACCGATCTGCGGCAGTTCTTCGAGAACGACCTGCGTTTCCTTTCCCAGTTTCACTAAGCGAGATACCCCATGAAATTCAGTGAAAAATGGCTCCGGGAATGGGTCAACCCGCCCGTGGACACCCAGACGCTGGGCGAGCAGCTCACCTTCATCGGCCTGGAAGTGGACGAGATCGTGTCGGCAGCGCCCGAGATGAAAGGCGTGGTGGTCGCTCGCATTGTCAATATCGCGCAACACCCGGACGCCGATCGGCTGCGAGTGTGTGAGGTCGATGCCGGTGGCGAAGAGTTGCTTCAGGTGGTCTGCGGTGCGCCCAACGCTCGGGCAGGTCTGACAACGGCGTTGGCTCAGGTTGGTGGGAGACTGCCCGATGGTACCAAGCTCAAGAAGGCAAAGCTGCGTGGTCAGGTATCCATGGGTATGTTGTGTTCGGCCATGGAGCTGGGCCTGTCCGAAGAGCGGGACGGTATCATGGAGTTGCCCGAGGACGCCCCGGTGGGTGTCGAACTGGTCGAGTACCTGGAGCTGGATGATTCCATCATCGAGATCGAACTGACCCCCGATCGCGGCGACTGTCTGAGCATTCGCGGCATTGCCAGAGACCTGAGCGCTCGTAACGACTTGCCACTGCAGTCACACGAAGTTCAGGAAGTGCCGGTGCAGACCGAAGAGCAGTGGTCGGTATCGGTTGATGTGAAAAGTGCCTGTGCACGCTTCACCGGACGCATGATCACCGGCATGAATCCGGGGTGTTCCAGTCCGGGCTGGATGGTGGAGCGTCTGCGACGGGCCGGGGTGAGGTCCATCAGTCCGGCGGTGGATGTCACCAACTACGTCATGCAGGAACTGGGGCAGCCCATGCATGCCTTCGATGCAGACAAGCTGCAGGGGGGGATCCAGGTTCGGCTGGCGCAGGCAGGGGAGCGTCTGGTGCTGCTCGACGGTCGTGAAGTCTCGCTGGACGAGGAAACCACCATCATCGCAGATGATCGTGGTCCCATCGGCATTGCGGGAATCATGGGGGGCGAGTCCACCGCTGTGGATGAGAACACCACGAATATCTTCTTCGAAAGCGCGCTGTTTCTTCCCGAGGAAATTGCGGGCAAGCCGCGCCGTTATGCCAGCCATACGGAATCTGCACATCGTTTCGAGCGTGGTGTGGATCCGGCAGGGCAGCGAGAAGCGCTGGAATATGCCACTGCTCTGATGTGTGACATCGCCGGCGGCAAGGTGGGTCCGGTGCTGGATTGGCAGGAGCCGACCCGCATGCCCGCCAGGGTGGGTGTTCTGGTGCGTCGCTCTCGACTGGCGCGGGTGCTGGGTATCTCGCCGGAGCCCGAGGTGGTTGCCACGATCTTTTCACGCCTGGGAATCAGTAACGAGACACGCGAGGAAGGTTGGCAGGTCAGCGCGCCCAGTTATCGCTATGACCTGGCCATCGAGGAAGACTACATCGAGGAAGTGGCCCGTATTCTGGGCTATGACGCGCTGCCCAGGACATCGCCGGCACATCGGCCGATGTTGCGCGCGGTGCCGGAAACGGTGTTGTCGCCGCTGGCCAGCAAGCGTTTGCTGGTCAACCGCGGCTATCAGGAGGTGATTACCTACAGTTTCGTTGAAGCGACACGACAACAGCTGCTGCGCCCCGATCTGGACGCCTTGCCGCTTGCCAATCCGATTTCCTCCGAGCTGGGTGTCATGCGCACCACGCTGGTCGGCGGGCTGCTTGCCACCTTGCAGCGAAATGTGGCGCGTCAGATCAGCGCCATGGCCCTGTTCGAAACCGGGCTGCGATTTCTATCCAATGAAACCGGCAAGCCGGACGCCGATCTGGATGACTATCTGGCGGCCGATCACGGTGCCGATCAGCAGAGTGATGCCGGCGTTCGCCAGCAGAACGTGATTGCCGGTCTGGTGGCAGGCCGACGCCAGTCCGAGAACTGGAATGCCATGGCCACGGCAGCCGACTTCTTCTCCATCAAGTCGGATATCGAAGCTCTTTTCGATCAGGCCAACGGTATGAACGTCCGCTACGTTCCCACCGACCTTGCCATGCTGCATCCGGGCCAGCGAGCCGGCATCGAGATTGATGGCCGGCAGGTGGGTTATGTCGGTGCGTTGAATCCGGCGCTCCAGCAGGCGCTGGATCTGGATGTGATGCCGCTGGTCTTCGAACTGTCGCTGCATGCGCTGGCGACCAGTCGCGTGCCGCGGGCTCGTCCCATGTCCCGCTTTCCGCAGGTACGACGCGATATCGCCCTGCTGGTTGACGAGTCTGTCAGCTATCAGGATATCGTCGATGTCATTCGGAAGCAGGCTCCAACGATCCTTCAGGACGTTCGTCTGTTCGATGTCTATCAGGGCGAGAAGGTGGAAGAAGGCAAGAAAAGCATGGCCTTAGGCTTGATTCTGCAAGAGTTTTCACGCACTCTAGAGGACAGGGAAGTGGAGCAGGTAGTCGCCGGGATCGTTGCGGCACTGGCTGCTGCACACGGTGCGGTTCTAAGGGTATGAGATGGCGCTAACCAAGGCAGCAATGGCGGAAATGTTGTTCGACGAACTGGGGCTCAACAAGCGTGAGGCCAAGGAGTTTGTCGAAAACTTCTTCGAAGAGGTGCGCGTCGCTCTGGAAAACGGCTATGACGTGAAGTTGTCGGGGTTCGGCAACTTCGTGCTGCGCAACAAGAGCCAACGACCGGGACGCAACCCGAAAACCGGCGAAGAAATTCCGATTTCTGCCCGGCGAGTGGTGACATTTCGTCCAGGCCAGAAACTGAAAACACGGGTGGAAGCTTATGCTGGAAATCAGCAACAATAACGAACTCCCCACCATTCCCAACAAGCGCTACTTCACCATTGGTGAAGTCAGCGACCTGTGCATGGTCAAGCCGCATGTACTGAGGTACTGGGAGCAGGAATTTCCGGATCTGGAGCCGGTGAAACGCCGTGGCAACCGACGCTATTACCAGCGGCACGATGTCATGCTGATCCGGCAGATTCGCAGTCTGCTGTATCAGGATGGCTACACCATTGGCGGAGCCCGTCAGCATCTGGCAGGGGATTCGGTCAAGGATGATAACGCGCAGTCGCAGCAGATGATCCGACAATTGCGCTCGGAGCTGGAAGACCTGCTTCGCATTTTGCGGACCAGTTGACAGTTGCGCGATCGATGGCTTGTTTGTGAAAAAAAATCGCTCATCATGGCGATTTTTTTCGTTGTAACACCACAATTGGTGTGGTTCTTACGGTAAGCTTCTGTGCTCTGGCGGGGCGTGGCGCAGTCTGGTAGCGCACCACAATGGGGTTGTGGGGGTCGGAGGTTCGAATCCTCTCGCCCCGACCAGTCTTAAGGAGTCTGTCAGCCTGCCGATTACTTCTGGTAGTCAGGTGTCAATGGAGTCCAACATGCACGCAGACGAGCTGCGCATGGCCGTCACGAAGGTCGTCGATATTCTCAACCAGACCGATATCCGGTCTGCTGTTGATCGGTATCGTTCGTCCCGAGGTGATCAGCGTACTGCAGCGGCAGCACGTCTGGGGCATGCAGGAGCTGTCATCATGGAGCGTATAGACTCCATGTCGGCCGCTGAAAAACGAGTAGTGAAATGCCTGCATCTCGAGTCTCTGGCTTCTACAGACTATTGGCAGGGCCTGTTGGGCAATGTCGAGAACACTCGCGAGCATCAGGCTGAAATCGTTCGGCTGGCAAGCCGAGTCATGTTCGCCACCAGTCATCTTCCCGGCATGGTCTCTCTGCTGGACTCCCAGGATTCCGCACCCGCGGTTGACAGTCACTCGGAAGAATTGCAGGCGGGTGAGGGCGGATTGCACATCCGGCTGACGGACGCTGGTGAAAAGGCGGCTGATCCCGATCGTATTGCGCGCGCCATCGACGGTGTCGACATGTTGTATTCGGCCTGTGCAAGCATTGCACGCAAACCGGCCATGGACCTTCGCATGGACGGCATTCTGGGCAAGAGAAATCATGACAGGGAATTGCATTTCACCGGCGAGCGGGATGCCATGGCGGCTGTCTATGCGGTCATCGATTCCATCCCTGCTGCGCTGGCTGACATCGATCCCGATCGGGATATCGATCTGGATGCAGTCGTACAGTCCCTGCCCATCTTCGAGGATCTGAACACACTGGCCTCTCTGGGCACCTTCTCTCGAAAGGATCTCAAGGACATCAGCGATACCATGCACCAGGGAGCTCTGCTCGCGCTGGAAAGCGGTGTCATTCTGATCGACAAGGCCATCAGGACCACCAGTTCTTCGACGGGTACGCCAGATGGCTCGGAAGCCGCATCAGTACGTCCGGTTTCATCACCGGATGCCGCTCAGGAGCATCATTCCCTGACAGGTGACAAGCCAGCCGACCAGCCGAATGCGGCATCGCCCATTGTGGTCGCACAGGAAGATGGTGATGTCGAGCGTGATGAGCATTACGACCGCTATCTGCGCGAGAGGGAGGCCTTGTTGCAACAGCCTGCCGCAGACGCTGATGTCAACGGTCATGGCATTCCCACGCTGAATGTCGCCTCACAGGCTGAGCAGGCAGAACGCTCCGATGATCAGATGCGTCGGGAAGCGGTTGATGAACTGCTGAAGTCGCTGGGTCAATCGCGCAGCAGCTGATTTTTCCACCTCGGGCAGTCCATCCGGGGTTGGCTCCAGATTCCAGCTCTGTCCGCCGTCGAGCGGGTTGACCGGCCGTTTCTCCTGTAGCACTACCGCTCTTGCGGCGATCGCCTGGAAAGGCTGCAGCAGGCAGGTCTTTGCCGTCGTCGAATTCGCGCCCTTGTGGGTGACAGGCTGAATCGCGTGAGGTGGATTTAACGTCCGGTGAAAAGCAAAAAAGCCCTGCACTGGCAGGGCTTTTTCAGGTGTCTGGCTCCCTGGGACGGGCTCGAACCGCCGACCCAATGATTAACAGTCATTTGCTCTACCGACTGAGCTACCAGGGAATGGGTACAGAAAGTAACGTGGTACGGATAGTTGGTACAGATAGTTGGTATTGAAAGTCACAAAAGAAAAAAGCCCAGATTGAACAGGGCTTTTTCATTGTCTGGCTCCCTGGGACGGGCTCGAACCGCCGACCCAATGATTAACAGTCATTTGCTCTACCAACTGAGCTACCAGGGAATCGGCACGAAGTGTAATGCGGTTTTGTGGAAAGGTCAATCGCTTCCCTTGTAAAAGCCAGGTCAATCGTCAACTTGGTTGTACAATTGACACACTGAGCAGCGTAATCGAGATCCATGGCCACTCAATTCGACCTGCAGACGGGCTACAAGCCCGCAGGACACCAGCCAGAAGCCATCAGCAAGCTGGTTTCCGGCATTGAAGATGGTCTGGCGTATCAGACGTTACTGGGTGTCACAGGTTCGGGCAAGACCTTTACCATTGCCAACATCCTGCAACAGCAACAGCGTCCCGCCATCGTGCTGGCTCCCAACAAGACGCTGGCCGCTCAGCTTTACGGCGAATTCAAGGAATTCTTTCCGAACAATGCGGTCGAGTATTTCGTGTCCTACTACGACTACTATCAACCGGAAGCCTACGTGCCGGCCAGCGATCTGTTCATCGAAAAGGATTCGTCGATCAACGAACACATCGAGCAGATGCGGCTGTCCGCCACCAAGGCCCTGTTCGAGCGACGTGACACGATCATCGTGGCGACGGTATCGTCCATCTACGGCCTCGGCGATCCGCAGCAATACCATCAGATGGTTCTGCACCTGAAACGGGGTGAGATCGTCAATCAGCGCGATGTGCTGCGACGTCTGGCGGAGTTGCAGTACAGTCGCAATGACATGGAACTCAAACGGGGTACTTATCGGGTTCGCGGGGAGATCATCGATATCTATCCGGCCGATTCCGACCGCGACGCCATTCGAGTCGAACTGTTCGATGATGAAATCGAGACCCTCAGTTTCTTCGACCCACTGACCGGGGAAGTCGTGCGGAAGGTGCCGCGGCTGACCATCTATCCGAAAACCCATTATGTGACGCCGCGGCAGCGTTTGCTGGATGCCACCGATCACATCAAGGAAGAGTTGAGAGACAGACTGGAGCAGTTGACCGACGCGGGAAAACTGGTGGAGGCGCAACGCCTGCAGCAGCGTACGCAGTTCGATCTGGAGATGATCCACGAGCTGGGCTATTGCTCCGGCATCGAAAACTATTCACGCTACCTCTCGGGCCGCCTGCCAGGCGAGCCACCGCCATGTCTGTTCGACTATCTGCCGGAAGACAGCCTGCTGTTCATCGATGAAAGCCATGTCACGATCCCGCAGTTGGGAGCCATGTACAAGGGTGATCGATCGCGCAAGGAAAATCTGGTCAACTTCGGGTTTCGTCTGCCCTCGGCGCTGGACAATCGCCCATTGAAGTTCGAGGAATGGGAGTTGCTGTCGCCGCAGACGGTATTTGTCTCGGCAACACCCGGCAACTACGAACGTGATCATGCCGATCAGATCATCGAACTGGTGGTTCGTCCGACCGGACTGGTCGACCCGGAGATCGAGGTGAGGCCGGCGCGCACGCAGGTGGATGATGTGCTCTCGGAGATCAACGAGCGCGTGTCGCGCGATGAGCGTGTGTTGATCACCACCCTGACCAAGCGCATGTCCGAGGACCTGACCGATTATCTCGGTGAACATGGCATCAAGGTGCGATACCTGCACTCGGATGTGGATACGGTCGAACGCAGCGAGATCATTCGTGATCTGCGGCTCGGCGTGTTCGATGTCGTTGTCGGTATCAATCTGTTGCGAGAAGGCCTGGATATGCCCGAGGTCTCTCTGGTGGCCATTCTCGACGCCGACAAGGAAGGATTCCTGCGATCGGATCGATCGCTGATACAGACCATCGGTCGGGCTGCGCGCAACCTGCACGGCAAGGCCATCCTGTACGCCGATACCATGACAGGCTCGATGAAACGTGCCATCGATGAGACGGATCGCCGGCGCGAGATGCAGATCAGTTACAACCTGGAACACGGGATAACTCCCAAGGGCATCCGCAAGACCATCAATGACGTCATGGAGGCGGGAGGTGCTGGCGGTTCGGCGAAAGGTGATCGTCGACGTGGCAGGCGTGGTGCTGATCGGCAGGCCGAGAAGAGCCCGGAGAGCGCGGATGTGGCAAGCCTGTCCGCCACCGATGCCGCCAGGCGGATCAAGGAACTTGAAAAGCAGATGTACGAATGCGCCCGAAATCTCGAGTTCGAACAGGCTGCCAGCCTGCGTGATGAACTGGAGCAGATCAGGGCGAGTGTCTTCATGGGGGAGGATGCCGGTCGGACAGCCTCCCGGTCAGGGCCGGAGTCGGTTGACTCGGACACCGTGAAGGGCGGGAAAAGGCAGGACGTGGTTTCCTGAACCACGAGTGAATCCGTAATCGGCAATGCAGGAGTTGCCAGCAGTCATATGCAAGTGGTGATGTTCGCATCACTCTCAGATCGAGGAGATTGGAAAATGCTAGAAGCCTATCGTCAACACGTTGCAGAGCGTGAAGCTGAAGGGGTGGTTCCCAAGCCACTGGATGCGCAGCAGGTGGCTGATCTTGTTGAGCTGTTGAAGTCGCCGCCAGCGGGTGAGGAGGACTTTCTGCTGGATCTGTTTGCACAGCGTATTCCCGCAGGTGTCGATGAAGCGGCCTATGTAAAGGCCGGTTTTCTGGCAGCACTGGCCAAGGGCGACGTCAGCTGCCCCCTGATCAGTCGCGTCGGTGCAGTGGAGCTGCTGGGCACCATGCTGGGTGGTTACAACATTCAGCCTCTGATCGCGGCACTCGATGATGATGAACTGGCTGACGCGGCTGTCAAGGCACTGTCCCATACATTGCTGATGTTCGACGCCTTTCACGATGTCGAGGAGAAGGCCAGGAGTGGCAACGAGGCTGCGAAGAAGGTCATGCAGTCCTGGGCGGATGCCGAATGGTTCCTGGCCAAGGACGAGGTGCCCGAGAAGATCACGGTGACTGTGTTCAAGGTGCCGGGCGAGACCAATACGGACGACCTGTCGCCGGCAACCGATGCCTGGAGTCGCCCCGATATTCCGCTGCACGCCACGGCCATGCTCAAGTTCGAGCGGGAAGGTTTCACCGACAAGCCGTTGGAAACGATTGCAGAACTCAAGAAAAAGGGCTTTCCCCTGGCCTATGTCGGTGATGTGGTGGGAACCGGGTCGTCACGCAAGTCGGCTACCAACTCCGTGCTCTGGCACATGGGAGACGATATTCCGTTCATTCCGAATCGGCGCGACGGTGGTTTCGTGCTGGGCGGCAAGATTGCGCCCATCTTCTACAACACCCTGGAAGATGCAGGTGCGTTGCCCATCGAGTGCGATGTCAGTGCCATGGAGATGGGTGATGTCATCGACATCTATCCACACCAGAAGAAGGTTACTCGACACGATAGCGATGAAGTGCTTGCAAGCTACGACTTCGACAACGAAGTGCTGCTCGATGAGGTGCGCGCAGGTGGTCGTATTCCGCTGATCATCGGACGAGGACTCACTGATCGGGCACGTGAATCACTGGGGCTGGAGACCAGCACCGTGTTCAAGCGTCCGGGTGCAACCGATGCAAGCACCAAAGGCTACACTCTGGCCCAGAAGATCGTTGGCAAGGCTTGCGGCGTCGAGGGGATTCGTCCGGGTCAGTATTGCGAGCCCAAGATGACAACGGTGGGTTCCCAGGATACAACCGGCCCCATGACCCGCGACGAACTGAAGGATCTGGCCTGTCTTGGTTTCACGGCTGATCTGGTCATGCAGTCGTTCTGCCATACGGCAGCTTATCCGAAACCGGTGGACGTCAGCACACATCACACCCTGCCGGACTTCATGTCCACCCGCGGTGGTGTGTCACTGCGTCCCGGCGACGGCATCATTCACTCGTGGCTCAATCGCATGCTGTTGCCCGATACGGTCGGCACCGGTGGTGATTCGCATACCCGTTTTCCCATGGGTATCTCCTTCCCGGCAGGCTCCGGTCTGGTGGCATTCGCCTCAGCCGTTGGTGTCATGCCATTGAACATGCCACAGTCGGTACTGGTACGTTTCAAGGGGGAGATGCAACCGGGTATCACTCTGCGGGATCTGGTCAATGCCATTCCCTATGCCGCTTTGCAGCGTGGGCTGTTGACCGTCGAGAAAAAGGGCAAGAAGAATGTCTTTTCCGGTGCCTGTGTCGAGATCGAGGGTCTCAGGGATCTCAAGCTGGAACAGGCTTTCGAGCTGGCGGATGCCACGGCCGAGCGCTCTGCCGGTGGTTGTACCATCAAGCTGGATATCGAGCCCCTGAAGGAATACATCACTTCCAACGTGACATTGTTGCGCTGGATGATCGAACAGGGCTATGAGGATGCGCGCACCCTGGAACGACGTGCTCGCAAGATGGAAGAGTGGCTGGAAAATCCCACCTTGCTGGAAGCTGATGACGATGCCGAGTATGCGGAAATCATCGAGATCGATCTCAACGA
Organism: Granulosicoccus sp. 3-233; assembly: GCF_052681095.1. NCBI lineage: Bacteria > Pseudomonadati > Pseudomonadota > Gammaproteobacteria > Chromatiales > Granulosicoccaceae > Granulosicoccus > Granulosicoccus sp. 3-233. Next base: position 340,997 of record NZ_JBQYLE010000003.1, on the reverse strand, counting down.
GATCAAGGAGCCGTTGCTGGCCTGCCCGAACGACCCGGATGATGTCAAGCCTCTCTCCGAAGTGCAGGGCGTCAAGGTCGATGAAGTCTTCATCGGATCCTGCATGACGAATATCGGACACTACCGTGCGGCGGGCAAGCTGATCGAGAAAGCCGCGGAGTACGTCGATACGGTTCTGTGGATAGCCCCGCCCACACGGATGGACGAGCATCAATTGAAGGAGGAGGGGTATTACAATATCTTCGGGTCAGCAGGTGCCAGGCTTGAAATACCAGGCTGTTCATTGTGCATGGGTAATCAGGCTCGGGTGAAGCCTGGTGCGACGGTAGTCTCGACCTCTACCCGAAACTTCCCGAATCGCCTGGGGGCGGGTGCCTTCGTCTATCTGAGTTCGGCCGAATTGGCAGCCGTGGCAGCATTACTGGGCAGATTGCCGACGGTTGAAGAGTACATGAGCTATGTCCAGGATCTGGATGCCATGAGCGAGGAAGTGTATCGCTACCTGAACTTCAACGAGATTGCTGATTTTCAGCATTCTGCCGACGAAGCGAAGGTCAGGTTCAAGGATATTCCGGTATCCATCCAGATGGCGGGCTGAACCTGACAACCAGCCATGCAAGGGGCGGTCCCGCTGGTGATGACCGCCCCGGTTGATTTGCAACCACGTTACCGCGAGGTGAGGTGCAAGGGGCGCTGCCGCTCGCGGCTTGGCCGACCTGAGGGTGCTGTCGTCCCTGGCACAGCCCCGCCTCAGTGGTGAGGTGTGAGCAGTTCGGCCTGTTTCAGGTATTGATTGCGATAGAACAGCAGACGGGGCCGTGAGCCACCGCATTGACGCCACAATACAACGGAGCGCAATCCACCCAGCAGGGCAGCCCGAATGGTAGAAGCCGTGGTGTTGTCATTCAGGTAGTCGGGATCGCCACTGACCATGATTCTCGGACTCAGATGGCTGATGCTGCTGCGGTACAGATTGGCCAGATTGCTGATCATGGCGGGTTCGTCGATGGCCATGTCCATGGACTGCGCCCGGCTGATGCCGATTCTGAGCTGTTCCACCGTGTCCTCATCATTGAGAATATTGGTTCCCAGCTGGATCAGGGCGAGGGCGTAGCGTGCGATATCCAGATCGCGAGACTCACTGTTGCCTCCGAGCTGGCTCTTCATGATCCGCAGCCCCCAGGCAATGCTGTTGCTGTTGCCGCCATAGGCGTCGATGACCCTGTCGGTTTTCAGGGTCAGTATGGAGCGCAGGGTGCCTGCCAGCTCTTCCGGATCTGCCTTGCCGGTGGTTGCCAGTGACTTGCACAGGTGTACCGACTGGAAGATACCGGCCAGGGCCAGTGTCTGATTTTCTACTGTGGATATGGCATTCATGATTGTCAGTATAGGCTGTGCTGGAGGTCACTGATGATGGCACCGCCGAGGCAGGCGTCACCGTCGTACAGAACCAGTGACTGCCCGGGTGTGGCTGCGCGCACAGCGTGGTCGAATTCTATATGCAAGGTGTCTTCGTCAACAAGCGTCACGGTAGCCGCCTGATCCTGTTGACGATAGCGAACCTTGGCGGTACAGCGGAAACTGCTGCCAGGCGCTGCATCCTGCACCCAGTGAATATCATGGGCCTGCAAGTGGGTACGAAACAGGGCCGGGTGATCATGACCCTGTCCGACGACAAGGCGGTTTTCCTGCAGGTCCTTGTCCAGGACATACCAGGGCGATTCCGCACCTGCGCTGGTGCCACCGATACCCAGACCCTGGCGTTGCCCCAGCGTGTAGAACATGAGCCCGTTGTGACGGCCGATGATATCACCACTGTCGGTGACGATATCGCCAGGCTGAGCCGGCAGGTACTCGGCCAGAAAGGCACTGAACTTGCGCTCGCCAATGAAGCAGATGCCGGTACTGTCCTTCTTGCTGTGCACGTGAAAACCGGCTTCCTGAGCCAGCTTCCTGACCTCGGGCTTCTCCATCTCGCCAACCGGAAACAGGCTTGGGCGCAGCTGCTGCTGATTGAGTGTATAGAGGAAATAGCTCTGGTCCTTGTTGCTGTCGAGACCACGCAGCAATTGCACCGCCTCATTGCTGCCGCCGGCTCGCACGTAATGACCGGTAGCAATCGCGTCGGCACCCTGTGCTCGTGCGTGATCGAGAAACGCCTTGAACTTGATTTCCTTGTTGCACAGGATATCGGGATTGGGTGTGCGGCCAGCGCTGTATTCTTCGAGAAAATGGGCAAATACCCGTTCCCAGTACTCGTCGGCAAAGTTGACCGTCGTCAGTTCCATGTCGAGTCTGGCGGCAACTGATGCTGCATCGCGATAGTCCTGGCGCGCCGTGCAGTGTTCGTCGTCGTCTTCCCAGTTCTGCATGAAGATGCCCGAGACCTGATACCCCTGCCGCTTGAGCAGCAAGGCCGCGACCGAGGAGTCCACGCCCCCGGACATGCCGACAATGACATGCATGTTCTGCCGGTCACTGCGAAAGTGAGCCGCTGACGACGACGGTGCAACAGTTGAGTTCATGGAGGGTGTGACCGGGATGAATCAGCAGCAGCGCTGCAGCGCTGTTCTACAGGTTGGTGATGAGTGGTTCTTCGCTGCGCTGACTGCTCTTGCGTCTGGGGGGCGGAGCCGTGTGACGAGCAAAGAAATTGTGGTCCATGCGTTCCAGAAACTGCTTGGCCTGAGGTGACAGGAATTTGCCACGTCTGACCACGACGCCATAGCTGCGGTTGGGGAAGTACTCATCAATGGGTTTGACCGTCAGATTCTCGAAGCCACGCAAGCAGATACTGGTGACGATGCTGATACCGGCACCGATTTCCACATAGCGCTTGATCACCTCCCAGCCACCAGCCTCCAGCGCCACGGTATAAGGCACGCCATGCTGCTGGAAAACCAGATCCACCACGCTCCAGGTACTGAGGTGACGCGGTGGCAGAATCAGACCATAGGGGCTGATGTCCTCCAGTGCAATATGCTCCTTTTCCGACAGGGGATGATCCTTGCACATGATCAGCGCCGGCTTGTATTGGTAGATCGGATGGTAGACAAGATCATCCGGCACTTCGATCATGGAGCCGACGGCGAAATCGACTTCATCGGCGCGTAGCAACTCCATGCCATCATGCCCGGTCACATTGTGCAGGCGTACATCAATCTGCGGGTAATCGTCTGAAAACGACTTGATGATATCCGGCAGGATGTACAACAGGGTGGCTTCACCAGAGGCAATCTCGAGTGGCCCGGCGTGAACATTTCCCAGTCGGGCAGCGAAACTGTCCGCCAGACGACTGAAACCATCCACCAGTGGCTGAGCCATCTCCAGCAACAACTCTCCCGCAGGCGTCAATCGAATCCTGGGTCCACAGCGTTCGAACAGAAGAGTGTCCAGCTCCTTCTCGAGAGCCTGGATCTGCAGTGATACGGAGGGTTGGCTCAGTTTGAGTCGCTTGGCTGCCTTGGAGATGCTGCCAGTCTGGGCGGCATTGCAGAACGCACGCAATTGTCTGTGCTGGTTGAGATTGGGGGTGTCTGCGATGGCCATGGTCGAATATTATTTGCTCAGGCAATGCTTATTTTAATTATCATTGCTCTGGAAAACAATCACAAGACGCAACTATTTTTGCACTGCAGCAAGAATTCTGCACGATAAATCATGCAACGAGCTGATGTTCGGTGTGCGAACGCCCCGACAACACGGTAGGATTGGCCCGCCTTGCAGAGGCGATGCACGACCCTCCTACCGATTCCAACCGAACCTCGCATGACAAGTCTTCTGAAAGCCTGGCTGCTTGACCCGCTGGTGCTCTTGTTTCTTCTCTCTCTGCTGTTAACCTCCGTGCTGTTGATCGGCAAGCGGCGTGGCTCTCGCAGGGCGGGGCGTGCCCGTTCCCGGATTCGCACGCGAGGGTCGAATCGCAGGGGTCTCCGCTTGTTGCTCGTCTGGATTTCGGCCTTTCTGTTTTGCTCTGCTCCGGTCATCGTCAATCCCCTGATTGCGACTCTGGAGAATCCCTATCTGGAGGTGCCGGCGTGTGCGGCAGGTTCTCATCTGGTGGTACTGGGCGGCGGGGTGGATTCCCGGGTTGTCGATGCCAGCGAGTTCGGCCGAATGGGAAATGCGACGCTGACCCGGGCTACGGCGACAGCAGGCATGGCGCTGGCCGAGCTGGACACTCGAATCATCGTGGCCGGCGGGGCCGTGGGCAAGGTTGCCGAGGCGGAGGTCATTGCCAGCTATCTGCAGCGCCTGGGAGTCAATGGCGATCGTCTGATCAAGGAGGCGGATTCGGCAACGACGAGAGAGAATGCGCTGAATGTCGCCGGCTTGCTACAGGCCGAATCGATCGAAGGCCCCGTCAGGCTGATAACCTCGGCAATGCACATGCCACGTGCTCTGCTGAGTTTTCGACAGGTTCTGGCCGATTCGGATATCGAGGTATGCCCGGTGAGTGTGGACGTGCAAGCCTTGAAAGATGTGCCCTGGTACGCCCTGATGCCGCAGACCACGGCCATCACGCGCTTCGAAATGCTGCTGCATGAGGCCGTGGCCTTGCTGGTCTACCGTATCAAGGGCTGGATATGAGGTTTCCGGATTTCTCGTTCAGACCTTGTAGTAATCGAGGTACCACTCGACAAACCTGCCAATCCCTTCTTCGACCGACGTGTCCGGCTTGTAGTTGACATCGTTGACCAGATCGCTGACATCGGCATAGGTGTCCGGAACATCGCCTGCCTGCAGTGGCAGCAGGTTCTTCTCTGCGGTCTTGTTCAGGCAGCCTTCCAGTGTGCTGATGTAATGTTCCAGGTCTATCGGTTTGTTGTTGCCGATGTTGTAGACACGATAGGGGGCCGAGCTGGTGGCAGGATCGGGTTTGTTGCTGTCCCAGGATTCATCGGGAGTGGCTACCTTGTCCAGTGTGCGCACCACTCCTTCGACGATATCTTCCACGAAGGTGAAGTCACGCTTGTGCTTGCCATGGTTGAAGACGTCGATGGGTTTGCCTGCAAGGATGTTCTTCGTGAACAGGAACAGCGCCATGTCGGGGCGTCCCCAGGGGCCGTATACCGTGAAAAAGCGCAGGCCGGTGGTCGGTAGCTGGAACAGATGACTATAGGTATGGGCCATCAGCTCGTTGGCTTTCTTGGTTGCCGCATACAGGCTGACCGGATGATCGACCGACTCATGTACCGAGAAGGGCATGTTCGTGTGATTACCATAGACAGAGCTGGTCGAGGCATAAACCAGGTGTTCGACGCCCGTGTGGCGGCAGTTTTCCAGGACATTGGTAAAACCCACCACATTGGCGTCGATGTAGGCCTGAGGGTTTTCCAGCGAGTAGCGCACGCCGGCCTGTGCTGCCAGATTCACGACGCGTTGCGGTTGGTGCTTCCTGAAGGTCTCTTCCATCAGTGCACGATCTTCGATATTGCCGCGCACGTCGGTGAATCCGGCATGCGCCTTGACACGCTCCAGCCTGGCAAGCTTCAGGTTGACGTCGTAATAGTCATTGACGTTGTCGATGCCGATGACTTCATCGCCACGTTCGAGCAATCTGAGCGCCAGCGTCGAGCCGATGAATCCGGCTGTGCCGGTGATGAGAATTTTCATGGAGTGAATACGGTTGCTGTTCTGCTGGAGGGCGGAGGTCAGAGCTGTTCGGGTTGACTACAATCGCGCGTCGACGGCATCCTTGGGCAGGATGCTCTTGATGTCATAAAGCACATTGTCGTCCTTGCCGAGCTGGCGGATGGCATCGCTGCCCATGGTCACGAACTGTTCGTGAGCGACGGCCAGAATGATGGCGTCGTAGTGGCCCTGTGCAGGCTGCTCGACCGGGGTGATGCCGTATTCACGCTGAGCTTCTGCCGGATCGACCCATGGGTCATGGACATCCACGTTGGCATGGTAGTGCACCAGTTCATTGACGATATCGACTACACGAGTATTGCGCAGATCCGGGCAGTTCTCCTTGAATGCCAGGCCCAGAATCAGCACGTTTGCCCCCACGACATGAATGCGGCGGCGGGTCAGCATCTTGATGACTCGCTCGGCGACGAATGCGCCCATGCCATCGTTGATCTGGCGGCCCGAGAGGATGACTTGCGGGTAGTAGCCGATTTCCTGAGCCTTGTGGGTCAGGTAGTAGGGGTCGACACTGATGCAATGCCCACCGACAAGACCAGGTCGAAAATTCAGGAAGTTCCATTTGGTCCCCGCGGCCTGCAGGACCTCGAGTGTGTCTATATCGAGTCGGTCGAAAATCAGGGCCAGTTCGTTGATGAGGGCGATGTTCAGATCGCGCTGTGTGTTCTCGATGACCTTCGCGGCTTCTGCCACCTTGATGGAGCTTGCCAGGTGCGTGCCGGCGGTGATGATGCGCTTGTACAGGGCGTCAACCGCACTGGCAACCTCGGGAGTCGAACCGGAAGTCACCTTCATGATGGTACTGACCCGGTGCTCCTTGTCGCCAGGGTTGATTCTTTCAGGGCTGTAGCCTGCAAAGAAATCACTGTTGAACCGCATGCCGGATTCACGCTCGAGGATGGGGACACAGACTTCTTCCGTGGCACCGGGATACACGGTGGATTCATAGATGACCACAGAACCCTTCTTCATGATCTTGCCGATGGACTCACTGGCTCGGATGAGCGGCGTGAGGTCGGGTTGCTTGTGCTTGTTGATCGGCGTGGGAACGGTGACGATGAATACCTTGCAGGCAGCCAGATCCTGCAGCGTGCTGGTATAGCTCAGTTGCGATGCTTCGGCCATTTCCTCTGCGGAAACCTCGAGTGTGCGATCGTGTCCCTTCTGCAGCTCGGCGATGCGTTCGGCGTGGATATCGAAGCCGATTGTCGGGGAATTCTTGCCGAACTCCACGGCCAGCGGCAATCCGACATAGCCGAGGCCGATGACCGCAATCGTGTCGTTGTCCGTGATCTGAAACATGAATGTGATAGTCCTGAATGAAGGTGCGCATCTGGCCGTCAATGCCGGAGCAAGGGCGCATTATACAAATTTACAAGTACCGGTTATCGGTGGCAGGTGGTAAAGCGCATCGACTGCGAGTCAGCAATTGTCTCATCATTGCTTGGTGCGACGGGGCTGGAAGGGGAGTCGAATTGGATCGAATTGTGCGTTGAGCGTCAACAAATGCGAATACCTGCCTTACAATGGCAGGAACATTGGCGACCGGACGGCTGATCAGAAACCTTGGGTACCTTCAAATTCTTCAAGATGCATTTGCGGGTACCGTTCCTGCTGCTCGCTTTGATGGAGTTCTGTATCTGTGTGGCCGCCGTGTTCGTGGCGGTCTACGTCAGGTTCGACGGCTCGCAGATCACGGAGATCGAGAGTATTCGTTCTCCCATAGCCACCTCCATGTTGTTCGGGCTGGTCATGCCAGTCACCATGATGGCCATGGGGCTGTATCAGAGCCGTTTTCGAGGCGGCATTCTGGGCGTGTTTCTGCGCTCGGTCATCGGCTTTGCCTGCGGGGCGGCCATTCTGGCCCTCCTGTATTATCTGATTCCGCATCTCTATCTGGGGCGCGGGGTCTTCGGACTTGCCATTCTCATTGCCTTTTTCATGGTCGGCACCATTCGGCCGATGTTCTTCTACTATGTGGACAAGGACATACTGAAGATTCGGGTGCTGGTACTTGGCGCCGGAGACAAGGCGGCCTCGATCAATCGCCGGCTGCGGCGCAGAGTGGATCGTCGTGGATTCCGTATCGTTGGCTACGTCAAGCTTGATACCGACCCAAGGGTGGCTGTCGACAGTGTGCACGTGGTCGATCTGAACGGACGCTCCCTGCTGGAATTCGCCATCGAGAACAATGTCGACGAGGTTGTGGTTGCCGCCGATGAGAGGCGCAGCGGATTGCCACTGGAAGAACTGCTGGACTGCAAGCTGCATGGGCTCGATGTCATTGATCTTCTCAGCTTTTTCGAGCGCGAGCAGGGCAAGTTGCCGCTGGACATACTGCGTCCGGACTGGCTGATCTATTCGGATGGTTTCGAACGCGGTGCTGTGCGGGACGTCAGCAAGCGCGCGTTCGACATCGTTGCCAGCATGCTGATCATCGCCATTACCTGGCCATTCATGTTGCTGGGAATGCTTGCCATCAAGATCGAGGATGGCTGGAGTGCACCGGTGCTCTATCGCCAGACCCGCACCGGTTTTCTCGGCAAGCCGTTCGGTGTCCTGAAGTTTCGCAGCATGACGGTCAATGCCGAGCGCGATGGTGTGGCCCAATGGGCCACCGCGAATGATTCCAGAGTCACGCGGGTAGGGCAGTTCATCCGCAAGACGCGTATCGATGAGCTGCCGCAGATACTCAACGTGCTGAAGGGCGACATGAGTTTTGTCGGGCCGAGACCGGAGCGACCTCAATTCGTGGAGCAGCTCAGCGAGGTGATTCCCTATTATCGCGAGCGTCACGCCGTCAAGCCCGGCATTACCGGCTGGGCACAGGTTTGTTATCCCTACGGGGCTTCGACAGAGGATTCCGTGCAGAAGCAGGAGTTCGACCTGTACTACATCAAGAACCACACGATCTTTCTGGACATGCTGATTCTGTGTCAGACCGCGGAGGTCGTGCTGTTCGGCAAGGGTGCACGCTGAGCGAGGGTCCGGAATGGGGAGGGTCTTGTCGCTTTCCGGCAGCAGGCAGGCGTTTTTGTCTCTGCTGCTGGCGTCGGTCTGAGACGAGCTCGTGGCCTATTTCGTTGGCTGGACGAAAGCCCCCTTGGCTTCGCTGCGACGAATTTCGGCAGCGCTCGGCATGAAATCGCTGGCAGGGGCGTCCCGGACGACCTCCCGACCTCGTTCGAGGATGGCCTCATTGGCCTTGCGATCGAGCAGAAAGAAAATGAACAGCGTTGCGAAGATGATGGAGCAACCCGCCAGAGCCCAGACGATTCGGTTTCTGGAACGGGAATCGGGCCCAGAGGCTCGGATGGTCCTGTCGCGACCGAGGACGCCCGGTTCGACATCGGGCACGCTGGTTGCGGTTCCGGGGGCGGCGCGATGGCTGTCGGAGGTATTGTCGCGGAAGGCTTTGCGGCGCGCGTCAGGAGTGAAGATATCCATGTTCGTGTTGGTCGAGCGGTTTGCAGTGGGTTCGAACGGCAGATGGCCGTACTCTCTGTGGAAGTTTCGCAAGTGCGTGTAGGATTTGTTCAGAGAGATGAAATTCTGCTGGGCATGAACGCGTTCCCGCGGTCTCATGGCATAGCGGTCAGGATGCCACAAATGCACCAGTCTACGGTAATTCGCACGCACAGCCTCCCAGTCGGCACGATCGTTCAGCTCCAGGGCGGCGTAGTCGGGCCTGAAATCCCGAGAATCTGAGTTGTGTTCGTTCATGCCCACTAGCTTACCGTCGTTTAATTTCTACTAGCGGTGATATTTAGGTAATCTGGTGAGTCAGCAACGCTCGTGCTTATTAAATTCTGTGTCTTTTGTGGCTGAGTCATCAATGTCCGCGCATTTACCGGATAGACTTGTGTCAACAGGAAGATGGTTACTCGTCAAGTCATGACAGTGGCAGTCGATACAAGTTGTCAAGATTCAAGGGATTCAGTGAGTCGGCTCAATCCGGGAAATTGCCCGTCCATGACTGGCCGAAGTCTGATGCAGGTGTCCGGGAGGCACATAAGTACATGAAAAACATGCGTTACCTTACGCTACTGTTGCTGGCGGTCATTCTCGCCGGTTGTGTCGGCCCACGAGGACCGTTGAGCGAAGAGGACCGTCCGCCCGACATTCAGGCAAGTGCCGCACCAGAATTCAGATTGGGTACCGGAGACGTGCTGAGTGTCAGCGTGTGGAAGAACCCGGATCTGTCGGTCAGAGTACCGGTTCGGCCTGACGGCTATATCTCCGTGCCGCTGGTCGGCGATGTTCTGGCCGGTGGCCGCACTCCAGCGGAAATTGCCGCCGATACGGAACGCAAGCTGACTCAATTCATCAGAACACCGAAAGTGTCCGTCATCATCGAGGAAATTCCGAGTGCCGAGTTCCAGAATCGTGTACGGGTTGTCGGTGGTGTGGCCGAACCCAAGTCCATTTCGCATCGTGACGGCATGACCATCATCGATCTGGTGTTGGAAGCCGGAGGCGTGAATGAGTTCGCGTCCCCGAATGCCGCGAAGCTTTACCGTACGGTGGATGGAGTTGCCCGTGTGTACGACGTGTATCTGGACGATATTCTTTCCGAAGGGCTTCTCGACACCAATTATCCGCTGGTGCCCGGTGATGTCATCACCATCCCCGAGCGTCGTTTCTGATTTTCCCTTATTGCAAAGGCAAACCCGCGCAATATTCTGACGGTTTGATGATCAACAGGACTTATGAGTAACATAACTCTCGATGAGATGTTGCCGCTGCTATCGCGAGAAGCGAATGCCCGTAGTGGAACATTGCTGTCCATCTTCATGGTAATCAGCCTCGTTTTCCTGGTGACAGGGTTTCTGTGGCAGAAAAAGTACACATCGTTTGTCCAGTTGTATGTGGACGACAGCAATATAGTTGCTCCTATCATCGGCACCAACAGCACGGTGAATCGAGACAAGGCAAACGTGGCCAAGGAAGAGCTGTTCGCGCTGGATATTCTCGATACCGTGCTCGATACGGTCGGCTTCGCCAATGAGAACACCACCCCGGCAGAACGCGAGGAATTGCGCGAGGATCTGACCGATGCCACCAGCGTGTTCAACCGCAACAATCAGCTGCTGGAAATCGATTTCTGGCATGAAGACCCGGCAGTCGCCTTTCAGACCACCAGCCTGTTTGCGGAGCTGTTTCTGCAGAAGACCATGGATTCTTCGGCCGAGGAAACCACGGAAGCATTCGAGTTCATCACCAGTCAGGTGGCGACCTACAGAGACAAGCTGGAGGATGCGGAAAGTCGACTGGAGAGCTTTCGCAGTCAGCATCCGGGCATGAGTGCGACAACGGAAGGCAATGTCAATGCGCGCATCGTCGAACTGCAGCGCGACCTCGAGCAGACATCATTGCTGTTCGCCCAGGCGGATCAGCGTCGACGAACACTGCAAGCCGAATTGTCCAACGAGTCCTCGACCATAGCGCGGGATTTCCAGATCGGTCAGACACGCGATCAGATTGCGCGGCTGCAGGCCGAGATCGATGTCTTGAGCCTGTCATATACCGATGACTATCCTGACATCGTTCGTCTCAGACAGCAGATCGAAGATATCAAGTTGCAGGCACAGCAACGCAGCGAGCAGGCGCTCGCACAGGGAGCCGGACAGTCTGTATTCAACGTCGGCGGCAATTCGTTTACCGGTTCGTCCAGTCTCAGTCCTGTCTATCAGCAGCTTCGCAGTGATCTGGCACGTACCTCGGCAGAAGCGGACGCTCAGCAGAGCCGCATGCGACAACTTCGCGTTCTGCTGGACAAGGAAATCGAGCGTTCGGCAAAAAGCTCGCAGGTCGAAAGAGAATTGTCGCAACTGACCCGCGATTACGAGATCAACAAGAAATTCTACGAAGATCTGCTCAGTCAGCAGGAAAATGCAAGGTTGACCATGACACTGGGAGCCGAGAAGCAGGGTGTTCTGTATCGCATTCACCAACCTGCCAATTTTCCGGCCCGGCCGAATGGTCTGCGGTTTGTCCATATCGTTCTGGCAGGAATTGTCCTGGCCAGTGTGTTGCCATTCCTGTATCTGTTCGTCTTTCTGAAAGTGGATCCGCGCATTCGCACTGCTTCGGCGGTAACCGATGTCCTGAAGTTGCCATTGTTGACCACCGTGCCACATATGGCGTCCCCCAGCGAGAAGACTCCCTTCTTCAGTCGTCCGGCTGTGATAATGGGCACTGTGGCACTTGTCTGTTCGTTGTATGTCCTCGTCTTCTTCATCAAATACACCATGGAAGCATCCTCAGGAGGAGCTCTGCTATGACCGATCGGGCGAAATTTGCCAACGTCAGGTCGATGTTGGATCAGCAGCGGGACAAGTCGGTAAGGAGAGATCGCAAGGGTGGCCGTTCGATGGTGCCCCTGGGCAAGTCATCCGGTGGCAGTAACCAGCTACGTGCAGCGAACGATTCCGTCAGCCTGGCTGATCGCGCTCGGGCCGACCTGGCCAATATGGAAGAGGCCCGGTTGTTCAGCGATCGACAACTGGATGTACTGGGTATCGTGCATCCGCGATCGAAGAATCGCGACATGGTGGATGCCATGCGTCAGCTGCGCACCAAACTCTACAGCCTCAAGCCGGAAGGCAATTTCAGTGTTCTGGTCAGCTCGGTGGTACCGGAAGGGGGCGGCAGTTTCGTCAGCCTCAACCTGGCAGCCACGATTGCCTTCGACAAGGCCAAGACCTCCATGTTGGTGGAAGCCAATCTGCACACACCGGTACTGCATCGTCTGATGAAGCTTGTCGGACGTGAAGATGCCCACGGTTTGCTGGATTATCTGGAAAGACCGGAGTTGGGGATCGAGCATATCGTCAGTCCGAGTGGTATTCCGCGCATGCGCGTGGTGCCCATCGGTTCTCACCACGAGATCAGTGCGGAGCATTTCACCAGCGCACGCTACAAGCAGCTGATGCTGGATATCAAGGAGCGCTATGACAACCGGTTCGTCATCGTGGATGGACCTGCCATGAGTACATCCGCCGATGCTCGCATACTGTCCGAAATCTGCGACTACACCGTACTGGTGATCCCCTATGGCGGCGTGACACCAGGTGCACTGGATGCCGTCATAGACGAGATCGACGAACGCAGGCTTGCCGGCATCGTCATGAACAATCAACCGGTCTGATCCTTCAGACCGTTTGTCCAACCCCTCCCTATGGAAGTGTGTGATCTTGTCTGAGCACAAATCATGTCCCGCATGGTTGCCCGCCATGTTTCTCGCCGTTCTGTTTCCAGGTGCCGCCTGGTCTCTGGATCTGGGCTTCGAGGGGCGGCTGACGCTGGAACAGAGCGACAATATCAACAGCGTCAACAGTCCCGATGAAGAGGACGGGCAGACAGTGGGTGCGGTGCTGGGTGTGTACGGAGAGCAGCGCAGCCGGTTGGTGAATGCGGCCTTCACGGGCGAGATCGACACGCGCAGTGACGTCTCCGAAGATGACTCTTCCTTCGATACACTGACCCGATTCCTCGGCGCAGCCGAATTCTCCCTGACACCGCGTTCCTGGCGCTGGTATGTGGGCGACATCCTGGGTGGCGTGCGCACCGACAATGCCGTGCAGACCATCGACGATACGGATATCGATCGCCGCAATGTCTTCGTGACAGGGCCCAGCTTCGAGTACGATGTTCCCGGTCGCAGTCGCACTCGGGCCCGATTGCTTTACGTCAACCAGACCGAGGAAAACGAAGATCTGGAAACACTCTACACGGCAAATGCCAGCTACGAGCGTGACACCACACCCGGCAGCTATTTCGGTGTGAGAGCCGGCAATGTCTTCACCGATCTGCCTGAAGAGTCCGAGAACCCCGATATTCGCCAGGAAGGTGATTTCAATCGATCAACGGTAGCCGCCTATGTCAATCGAGCACGCGGTTTTCTCGAACTCTACGGCGAACTGGGCGTGACTCGCTACGATACCGACGAGGAATCACTGAATGGTCTGAATGCTAGACTGCGAGCCATTCGGCAGCTGGGTCCCATGACCTCTGTTTCCGCCAGCCTGAGCCGGGATCTGAATGACCAGACTCTGAGCACGGTGGAGAGTCTGATCGGCAGTGGTGGCACGGCCGTAGGCGTGCGACCCGAGGTAGCCGGCTTTTTCGAGGAAACCCGTCTGGATGTCGGCTACTCCTTCCAGGCGACCGATACCAGTCTCGATCTTGGCCTGGCCGTTGCGCAGCAGGACTACCAGTTGCTGGGTATCGATTCGACCGTGCTGGTCAGCGAAGATAGTGAAGATCAATTGCAGAGTTTTGCCTACGGGTCCCTGTCGCAGCGCTTGAGCACCCGTTTACGGACCGAGCTGGCAATCAGCTATGAGCGTCAGACATATGACAACCGCAACGACGAAACGGATTCGGTGCTGGCCTCGGCCCTGCTGATCTATCGCCTGAGCCGCAGCTTCGAACTGGAAGGCGGCGTGGTGCATGATTCCGCATCCGGCGTTCTGACGCGATTCAACACCGTATCGACCGCTGGCGGTGATGTCATTTCGCGAGTGGAGGAGGACGTTGATGTGACCGAAAATCGTCTGACCATCGGTCTGCGTTGGGCACCGCCGTCACGCGCCAGTCAGGATCTGACGGTTGAACTGAAATCCTTGTTGCAATGACTTCAGGAGATCGCCTGACAGATGCATCCGACAGTGTCGGAAATGCCGCGCAGCGAGCCGTTGCCTGCAGCCGAAGCATGGCCGACATGGCCACTGACAGTGCAACTGCGGAACAGACGGGCAAGAACGGTTCGCTGACAGGCCTGCGTCTGCTGTTTGCCGTTGACAGTCGCTTTCCCGGGCTCGGTGGCGCTGAAAGTCAGGCATTGAAGCTGGCTGTTGCGCTGCGTGAGCGAGGTGCTCATGTCGAGTTCGTGACCCCCAGGGTATTGACCAGCCAGTCAATGGAAGAGACCTATCACGGCTTTACCGTCAAGCGGGTGGATTATCCGCATATTCGCTGGATCGGGTCGCTGGTCCTGATGGTCTGGTTTGCCCGTTATCTCATGGCCAATCGCAAGCAGTTTGATGCGCTGCACATACATATCACGCATTTGCTGGCCGCCTCTGCCGGATACGTGCGACGCTGGACGGGTTTGCCGGTCACGACGAAGATATCGGGATTCTACGAATTCGAAGGTGGAGTGCTGGATCAGCGCCGGCGTTTCATGCCGCTCAACTTCCTGATCCGGATGGGATTGCGACAGGTCGATTACGTGCAGACCATCAGTGATCAGACGCGCGAGAAGCTGCTGGAGGCCGGCTTTCGGGATGAACAGATCCGCTTCGTGCCAAATGGCATCGATACCAGCCAGCCACCGCAGCCAGCGACCGACGGGCAGACGCTGGTCATCGGTTATTGCGGTCGCCTGCGTGAGGTCAAGGGGGTCCATGTGCTGCTTGAGGCCTTTGCCCGCACCTCGCGAGCGAATCCAAGGCGCAATCTGCTTCTGCGGATAGCCGGAAGTGGTGAAACCCTGGATGCTCTGCAGGCACAGGCTGAAGCACTTGGGGTAGCCGCGCAGATCGAGTGGATGGGAACGATCGAGGATACGGCGAGTTTCTTCAGAAGTCTGGATATATACGTCCAGCCATCCTTCGCGGAAGGGTTGCCCAACTCGGTCATGGAGGCGATGGTGGAGCAGCGACCTGTCGTGGCATCCGATATCGGTGGTAACAACGATCTGGTCGAGCAGGGTGTGACAGGCTTGCTGTTCAAGGTAGGTGATGATGAACAGCTGTCCCGGCAGTTGAACCGTTTGATCGATGAGCCCGAGCTGCGTCACAAGGTGGCTCTGTCCGGAAGAGATCTGATCGTCGCTCGATTCGGTTTTGACCGTGTCGTTGACGAACTGCTCGAGCTCTATCATCACCAGGACAGGTCATCTGCCATGAGTACTCGATGATGGCTGGAAACAGTATCGAACAGATGGTGGTTACCATATCCATCGATACCGAGTGCGATCATGATCCGAACTGGGTCAGATCCAACCCTCTGGCATTCGAATCGATTACCGAAGGCTTGCCAAACCGCCTGCAGCCGGCCTTTGCCGAAGTGGGAGCCATACCGACCTATCTGCTGACGGTTGAAGTGCTGGAAGACGCTGCCAGTGTTGCAGCCCTGCGCTCACTGCCAGGCGACCATGAATACGGTACGCATCTGCACGCAGCCTTCATCGAGCCTGAAAAGAAATTCTTCGACTATGCCGGAGTGGACAGTCCCGACTTTCAGTGCGCCAGCTCGGCAGAGGTGGAGTATCGCAAGCTGGAGAATCTGACCAGACTGTTCGAGGAGAAACTCGGCCATTCGCCAACCAGTTTCCGTGCGGGACGTTATGGGGCAGCGGCACAGTCCATCGACAGTCTGCAACGCCTGGGGTACAAGGTTGATACCAGTGTGACCCCTCATCTGCGCTGGAGTGAGCCCAATGCCACCGTGGATTTTCGCAAGGCGCCGGAGCAACCGTATTTCCCTGCCCCCGGTACCATCATCGAACCCGGGCCTGCATCGCCACAGGCATTGCTGGAAGTCCCGGTGTCGGTCAAGCCGCGACTGTTCAGGGATCCCAGGTGGTTCCGTCCCTGGTTTGCGTCGGTTGCGCAGATGAAGGAAGTCGTCCGTTACCAGATGAAGCGACATTCCCGGCGACGAATTCTCAGTATCAACATGATGTTCCACTCCATGGAGGTCATCGAGAAGGCCTCTCCCTACCCACAAAGCCAGTCTGATGTCAGGCGTTACATCGATGACATGCAGGCCGCCTTGCAGTGGTGCGCTGACGAAGGCGCACGGTTCGTACCGCTGTCGGAGCTGCGTGATCTGTATCTGACAGCCTGAGCGAAAACAGAACGATGGCCGCAGTCGGCATGTTCCAGCATTTGAGAAACTACGCATCCGCCGGGGTCTTTTCCGCGGTCGTGGGTCTGATCAGCTTCCCGGTACTGACACGCAACCTCAGCGTGGCAGAGTACGGTATTGTCGGGCTGATCACGTCGAGTCTGACCCTGTGCATTGCCGTGGGCAAGCTCGGAGTACAGCACGCTGTCATCCGCTTCTTTGCCCAGATCAAGAACGGCAATATCGATTTCACTGTCGGTCAGATGAACAGCACCGTCAGCATGATTTTCTTCAGTTTTGCCAGCAGTGCGACACTCTTGTGGCTTGTCTGCGGATTTTTCGTGCTTCCTGCGGTATTGCAGTACGAGAATATTCCTTCGCTGTTTCTGCTGGCGTCATTCATCGTGTTCATTCGCCTGCTGGGAAGTGGGGTCATGAATTTCCTGCGCGCACAGCAGCGCAGCGCAGACGTGGCGATCTCCCAGAGCATCGCCCGTTTTCTGAATCTGACGCTGATACTGCTGGTGTTGTTCGCGGCGGATCTGAACCCGTGGACGGTCATCGCCTGCCTGATGGTGGCCGAATCGCTGGGAGTCTTCTATGCCGCCTGGCAGTACCGGCCGGATTTCCAGTTTCGCTTGAAGGATGTCTCGCTGAAACTGGGCAAGGCCATGCTGATCTATGGTCTGCCGCTGATGATGCTGGAATCTCTGGGTCTGGTGTTGCGCCTCAGCGATCGGTATCTGATAGAAGCCCTGTTGGGTGTCAGTGCATTGGGCCAGTATTCTGCGTCCTACAACCTGACTTCCTATATCGACATCATCATTCTTGCAGCCTTGATGCAGGCCGTGAAACCGGCCTACATGCAGATGTGGGAATCTCAGGGCAAGGAGCCCACCCAGCAGTTCCTGTCGGACGGCTTCCGCATGTACATGGTGGTCGGTATCCCGTTCATTGCCATGTTCTCGATCACCAGCCCCTACCTGCTCGGATTTCTGGCCGGTGACAAGTACAGCCCGGGTACCGTGATCATTCCCTATGTTGCCATCAGTTTCTGGCTGGAAGGTGCCATGCATTTCCTCGCCGCTGGTCTGTATATCTTCAAGAACACCAAACTGCTGATGCTCTGGAGCCTGGTAGCGACCGTTACCAACCTGGCATTGAATGTACTGCTCATACCACGCTTCGGTATTACCGGGGCAGCAATCGTGACCATCATCTCCTATGTGATCTTCATGGCCGGGGTTACCGGCAGTGCATTCCGCTACGTGACGTTTCCCGTCAGACTGAAGGCACCGGCAATCATGTTGCTCGCCAGTGTGGTCATCTTTGCGCTGCTCAGCGTCATCGATCTGCACTCCGACCTGGCCAATTTCCTGTGCAAGGGGGCGTTCGGAACGGCCGTACTGCTGTTGCTGATGTGGTTTGTCGACGCGGGAGTCAGGCAGTGGTCCAGCGACAAGCTGCTGGCCAGGACAAGGTGGGTGTGATCATGACGTTGCTGTTTCTGATTGCCCTGTTCTTCTGTCTGTACACCTATGTCATCTTTCCATTGCTGCTGCATTGGCGCGCAAGGCGTGTGCCCCTGGTCGACAAGAGGCAAACGAGGAGCGAGGACAACGACACGCCAGAGGGAGCCGTATCGGTCAGCATCGTGATTGCGGCCCACAATGAAGTGCGCAATCTGCCCAACAAGATCGCCTCGCTGGACGCACTGGATTACCCGAGGGAGCGACTGGAATGCCTGTTTGTTTCCGATGGCTCCAGTGACGGTACCGTGCCGTTGCTGAGGCAAGCCTGTGAGGAACGGCCTCGTTGGCACCTCCATCATTATGCAACGGCCGCTGGCAAGCCGACAGCGCTGAACCTGGGCGTTGCCAATGCCAGTGGCGATGTCATCGTCTTCATGGACGCCCGTCAGAGTGTCGCACCCTCGGCAATCCGCGCGCTGGTGGACCGACTGACAGAGCCGGATATCGGGGCGGTCAGTGGTGAGCTGGTATTGCACGATGATCTGGGCGAGGAAGCCAGCAATGTCGGCCTGTACTGGCGTTATGAAAAATGGATACGTGACAATGAAAGCCGGCTGTTCTCGACCACCGGGGCGACCGGAGCGCTGTATGCGATAAGGCGAAGCGACTACAGTCCATTGCCGACAGACACACTGCTGGATGATTTCGACACTCCTGTATCGCTACTGAGCCGGGGCAAACGCACGGTGCTGGAGCCGGGAGCGCAGATATTCGACCAGGCCGAAGCGGATTCGGCAAGGGAATTTCGCCGCAAGGTCAGGACGCTGGCTGGAAACTTCCAATCCTTCGCCCGACACCCCTGGTTGTTCGATCCACGTCGCAATCCCGTCTGGTGGCAGTTTCTGTCGCACAAGGTTTGTCGCTTGCTGGTACCGTACGCCATGTTCCTGGCACTGCTGGCCAGTTGTGTCGGCGATACGGCCTTTCTGCACGTCATGCTGTTCTGCCAGCTTGGCTTCTATGGGCTTGGACTTCTGGGCTTTCTGGGTATGAGAAACAAACTCTCGAACGTCATCAAGATCTTTCTGCAACTGAATGCAGCAGCCGTGGTCGGCGCCTGGCAATCACTGCATGGGCGTCGTGCCGTTCGCTGGAAGACCTCATGAGTGTTGTGCTCATGTATCACGCCCTGTATCGAGACGACGACACGTCGGCCATCGATCAGGAAGATCTGCCCTATGCGGTCAGTGAAGAGAACTTCATTCGACAGCTGGACAGTCTGCAGGGCAAACGTGTCGGGCTGTTCGATCAGTCTGAAGAGCCGGATGTGGTCATCACTTTCGATGACGGGCATCTGAGCAATCTGGAGATTGCAGCCCCTTTGCTTGTCGAACGGGGTCTGCCAGCGATATTCTTCGTTACCAGTGAATTCATCGGCAAGCGTCCGGGGTTCATGGACAGCGTGCAGCTGGCCGCGCTGGCAGCCATGCCGGGCATGTCAGTGGGAAGCCACGGTGTCACCCATCGATTTCTGGATGATCTGGACGAGAACGAACTTCGTGAGGAGCTGCTCGAGAGTCGTCAGCAACTCGAGCGCATGACGACCCGGGAATGCCGATCAATTTCTTTCCCCGGTGGCCGATACAATGACAATACGCTGAATTTACTGAAAGACACAGGGTATTGGCAGTGGTATGGCTCCGAAATTGGTATCGTAGAGCACATTCGGAGTTTCGTCCAGGATGACGCCAGGACGGAAGACGATCGGCAATTGCTGGTGCAGAACCGCAGGCAACCGATTGAACGGGTTGCCATTCGGCGCTCGACGACGCTCGAGGAGTTTGCTCGCATGATCGGACCGGATGAGACGTATTACACAGATCACCGACGTCGCAGTCAGGCCAAGGCATTGCTGAGACGCGTATTGGGCAACCGGCTTTATCATGGCCTCTACAAATCCCTTTCAGTCCGCTGAAGACGAGTTCCCGGAAGACGGGGACATGTTCGGCAAGGCACGACGCCAGCGCCGTTCTGCCGAGGCAGGAGAGCCCGAGGTGGATCGTGACGCACGACCAGGTCTCAGGGGAGCTGGCGGATCGTCACGGGTGCAGCGCAAGGCGTCTCGTCGTGCGCGACGAATCGAGCGGGTAGAGTCAGAGAAGATCGAAGTGATTTCCGGCTGGCCCAAGCTGGAAGGCTTGAAACCGGTTCTGATGTTTCTTTCAATGCCGGCGGTACTGGTCATGGCAATTACCCTGACCGGTGGTAACTGGCCTTCCTCGATCCTCTATCCCATTGCGCTGGGTCTGGGCCTGATTGTCGGGCTCAGTGCGCTCAAGGGGGTCGAGCTGGTGCTGGCCTGCATGATCATCTACCTGCCATTTTCCAAGGTATTCGTTGTGCCTTTGGCGCCAGGTGTCAACGGTACCAACATGCTGGTTCTACTGGGGCTGTTTGCCGCCTTGCTGCGTGCCTCGACACTGCGGCAGAAGCTCAACGACTGGCCGCCCGGCACCGCTCTGGTGGCCATTTTCGGCGTGGTGACTGCACTGTCGGTGGTAACCATTTCGCTGTTGCCGGGTGGGCGTACCTATTTTCTCTACAACGAGATTCTCAGCTACAAGGCCTGGATCGATCAGTTCATTTTCTATTTCATCGTGCTCATGTGCGTGCGCGACGTGGAGTCGGCCAAACGCTGTGTTGTCTACATGCTGATCGGTTCCGTCCTGGTCGTACTGTATTCGGTGCCTGAGATGCTGGAGAAGATGGGGCGGTCGACCATCGAAAAGAGCCGTATCGAAGGCCCCCATTTGCAGTCCAACAACTTCGGGGGCTTCGTTGCCTATACCCTGTTGCCGCTGGTTGCCATTTTCTTCATTTATATCAAGGATTTGCGTGCCTGGTTGTTGACACCTTACTTTCTGCTGACGGCCAAGGTCCTGATCACGACTTTCTCCCGTGGTGCCTATCTGGCGATGGTGGCCGGCGGTTTCATGGCGGGATGGTTCAAGGGGCGAGGTTTCCTGGCGTTCTGGCTGACGCTGGTCATGTGTTTTCTGCTGGTGTTCCCGAGTCTGATTCCGGACTCGATCCTGGCCCGCATGGACAGCCTCACGCATCCTGATGCCGATTCTTCCATTCCTGAAGAAGAAAAACTTGACAAGAGTTCGGAAACACGCCTGGTCATGTGGCGAGCTGGCGCACAGATGATTCTTGAAAGTCCGGTACTCGGCAAGGGGTTCAAGGGCTTTCCGTATCTGAAGGAGGATTACACCGAAATTGCCGTCAAGGAGAGTGATCCGCACAGCATGTATCTGTATATCGGCTCTCAGATGGGGCTGCCTGCTCTGGCTCTGTTTCTGCTGATACTCGGCTACAGCTTCAATCTGGGGCGTTTGCATGCGAGTAATGAGCAGGACCGTTTCATCAAAGCCATCGGGATAGGGGGAGCGGCTGCCACGGCGTGTTATGCCGTGGTCTGTGTATTCGGATCGCGGGCGGTGTCGCTGAATTTCACGGCCTATTTCTGGGCCTATCTGGTCGTCATGCAGGTGTTGAAACAGAAGATGATCGTCGCCGAAGCCGCCCGGAACCCCGTTGCAGACCGAACCAATGCCTTCGCCGACAGTGGCAACGGGACGCGTGGCGATCGACGGGCAAGATCCGCAGCCAGTGATGAACCAGAGCCGGATCTGACAAGCTCTGTCAGATGCCCCCGGACGGGCCGTCGTACCGGCATGCGTGGTGCCGCAGCCTTCCAGGCTGCCTCCATGCAGACTGAGGCCGAATCAACCGGACAATCGGCGTCGGTGGACGAGCCGGAAGAGTCTGCCGGCATCGTCAGTTCTCGCCTGCGCAGTAAACTGCGTCGCAACCGTGGCAAGGGTGCTCTGTAGAGTTTGGCCTGAACAGCAAGCCTTGATCCAGGGTCAGGCAATTACTCGTACCGTTTGAAGAATCACGATATCCCTTGCGGTCCGAGCGCCTCCGAGCGCCTCCGAGCGAATCCGAGCGAATCCGAGCGAATCCGAGCGAATCCGAGAGGCCGTCAGGCGCACGCAGCCTGCTGCCGCACCAGCCTTGTACCGGTCGCGCAAAGGCCCTTCACCCGATTTTCTCTCGTGCGCAGCGTGTCGGCGCATGAATCTCTACGGTGCGAACAGGTATTCATGGAGTGGAGAAAATTGTGGCAATTCACTTTTCCTCGGCGCCAGCGGGACTACACTTTTCCCGGGTGGCAGGGTAATTTGTCACTCGGGAAATCGTAAGAAACCCGACAATTGAGTTACGTATTTCCGGCACCATGATGTTGGGGTATGAATATTGCGATCCTTCAGCCAAGCGTGATCGCGAGACCAGTCCCTGATATAAGTCGTATATTGTTGGTGAAGGGCTGATCTTGAGGCAGAGCATTCGATCTCGTGGAACTAGTAGATGAGTGAAGAAGACAAAAACAGGGAAGGCGGACTAGCGGTTGAGACTGCCAAACCGAAAATCGCGAAACCACCGCTGTGGAAAGTGGTGTTGCTGAACGACGATTACACACCGATGGAGTTTGTCGTTGAAGTGCTGCAGGTGTTTTTCAAGCTGGACAAGGAGCAGGCCACCAGGGTCATGCTGCATGTTCATCAGAAAGGGAAGGGTGTGTGTGGCGTGTTTACGAGGGAAATTGCCGAGACCAAGGTTGCCCAGGTAACCCAGTTGGCAAGGGAGCGTAAGCATCCACTGTTGTGCGAAATGGAAAAGGCGTAACTACGAGCAATCTGGCAGGGCAGTGTCCGCCAGAGGGCTGCAACGAAACGAAGTATCCAGAGTGGACGATCCAACATGCTGAGTAAAGAGCTCGAATTCACCCTAAACAACGCGTTCAAGGAAGCGCGCGCCCGTCGCTTTGAATTCATGACGGTTGAGCATCTTCTGCTCGCCCTGATCGATAATCCCACCGCAGCACAGGTACTGAGAGCCTGCGGTGGAGACCTGGAAACATTGCGTGATGAACTCGACAGCTTTGTCGACGTCAACACGCCGTTACTGGACGAGAACGATACGCGCGAAACCCAGCCGACCCTGGGCTTCCAGCGAGTCCTGCAAAGAGCCGTATTCCATGTACAGAGCTCAGGCAAGAAGGAAGTGACCGGTGCCAATGTACTGGTTGCCATCTTCGGCGAACAGGATTCGCAAACGGTGTACCTGCTCAACAAGCAGAACATCACCCGTCTCGATGTGGTCAATTACATCTCTCACGGTATCGCCAAGAACTCCCAGGAAGAGCCGGAGGAAACGGACGAAACCACATCCGAGTATTCGGGTGAAGAGGGCGAATCCGATGCCAAGCCACTGGACAAGTTTGCGACCAACCTGAATGCGAAGGCCCAGGCGGGTGAAATCGATCCGCTGATCGGTCGCGATCACGAAGTCGAACGAGCGTCCCAGGTCCTGTGCCGTCGCAGAAAGAACAATCCTCTGCTGGTCGGTGAGGCCGGCGTCGGCAAGACAGCCATCGCCGAAGGACTGGCCAAGCGCATCGTGGATGGCGAAGTGCCCGAAGTGCTGGCAGATTCCATCATCTATTCGCTCGATCTGGGAGCCCTGGTAGCTGGTACCAAGTATCGGGGAGACTTCGAGAAGCGGCTCAAGGGCATTCTCAATCAGCTCAAGAAGGAACCCGGTGCCATCCTGTTCATCGATGAGATCCACACCATCATCGGAGCCGGTGCTGCCTCGGGTGGTGTCATGGATGCATCCAATCTGATCAAGCCCATGTTGGCGACCGGTGAGCTCAAGTGCATCGGGTCGACTACCTATCAGGAGTATCGCGGCATCTTCGAGAAGGACCGAGCGCTGTCAAGACGTTTCCAGAAAATCGATGTGGTGGAACCCTCGGTCGATCAGACCTACGAGATTCTCAAGGGGCTCAAGTCCCGTTACGAGGAATTTCATGAGGTCAAGTACTCCAATAATGCGCTGAAGACCGCCGCTGAGCTGTCCGGTAGGTACATCAATGATCGTTTCCTGCCGGACAAGGCCATTGACGTGATAGATGAGGCCGGTGCCAATCATCGGGTGAAGGGTGTTTCCACCAAGGGCAAGAAACAGATCACGGTCAAGGACATCGAGGCCATCGTGGCCAAGATTGCACGTATCCCCGAGAAGAGTGTTTCTTCAACGGACACGGACAAGCTGAAAACGCTGGCACGCGACCTGCGCATGCTGGTGTTCGGTCAGGACGAGGCCATCGATTCTCTGGGGGCTGCCATCAAGATGTCGCGCTCCGGGCTCGGGCCTGAAGACAAGCCGATAGGCAGTTTCATGTTTGCCGGTCCAACGGGTGTGGGCAAGACGGAAGTCACCAAGCAATTGGCCAATATCATGGGCATCGAGCTGATTCGCTTCGACATGTCCGAGTACATGGAGCGTCATACCGTGTCCCGATTGATCGGCGCGCCTCCGGGTTATGTCGGCTACGATCAGGGTGGCTTGCTGACCGATGCCGTCATTCAGAACCCGCATGCCGTGGTACTGCTTGATGAAATCGAGAAGGCTCACCCCGATGTCTTCAATCTGCTGCTGCAGGTCATGGACCATGGGACCCTGACAGACAACAACGGTCGCAAGGCCGATTTTCGCAACATCATTCTGGTCATGACGACCAATGCCGGTGCCGAATCGATTTCCAGAACGACCATGGGATTCACGCAGCAGGATCACACCAGCGATGGTAATGAAGCCGTCAACAAGTTGTTCACTCCGGAATTCCGGAATCGTCTGGACGGCATCATCCAGTTCAAGCCGCTGGACAAGAGCATCATCCTGAACGTCGTCGACAAGTTCATCATCGAACTGGAAGCTCAGCTGGAAGAGAAGAACGTGTCCATCGACTTCAACGATGAAGCCAAGGCCTGGCTGGCAGAGCACGGATTCGATGCCCGCATGGGCGCACGTCCGATGTCGCGTCTGATCAGCGAGAACGTCAAGAAGCATCTGGCCGATGAGATTCTGTTCGGCAAGCTCAGTCGTGGTGGTCGAGTGAATGTCATACTCGACGAAAAGGGGAATCTTGCCTTCGAATTCGAGAGCAAGGAGAGCAACAAGGAAGCCACGGTCTGACCGTGGCAGGATCCCGGCTCAGGTTGACAGGCAGCGATCGCTGTCTGGCGACTGGGCCACTCGTTCATTCTTCAGACGGGGCGGGCAGTCTGTTCCGGGCACGCAAACGAGAAGGCCATCAAACACTTGAATGTGTTTGATGGCCTTCCGGAATTCGGTAGGGTAGCTGATCTAACGGCTACGATACGTGATCCGACCTTTGCTCAGATCGTACGGAGTCATCTGGACAGTGACCTTGTCACCGGTAAGGATGCGGATGTAGTGCTTGCGCATCTTGCCGGATATATGAGCCGTAACAATATGTCCGTTTTCCAGTTCCACTCGG
The DNA here is from genome assembly GCF_052681095.1 of Granulosicoccus sp. 3-233. Taxonomy (NCBI): domain Bacteria; kingdom Pseudomonadati; phylum Pseudomonadota; class Gammaproteobacteria; order Chromatiales; family Granulosicoccaceae; genus Granulosicoccus; species Granulosicoccus sp. 3-233. The sequence continues at coordinate 315,584 of NZ_JBQYLE010000003.1, read as the reverse complement.
AACATGGTGTTGGGAAGCGTATCAACAACCACGCCTTCCATCTCTATGGGTTCTTCTTTAGCCATTAAATCTCTGGTTTGCCTTCATCAGTAGGTGCATCGTCAGGGTGTTTACTGGTCGCCATTATCACTAAATTACCGCCCGCTGCAAGCTTGCGGACCTTGACAGCAACATTCAGACCGATTCTGACGCACACAATATGCTGTCATTCTGACGGTATTACAAGCGAATGTGTCTGATTTAGCGGATTGAGTGCAGTTTGCCTGGCTGTAGTGCGAATTATTTGTTTGAACTGATCTCACTGGCCCACCATAATACGCCCGATGTACAGCACTCTACTTCACAAGCCGCGAAACAGCGGTCGATTCTCCGCACTGATGGACTTGTACGAGCAGAACTACATGCTCATGCGGCTGCTGGCACCGGAACTGAGGCAAATGGGCAGAGGAGCCTTCCTGTCAACGGCTCCTGGTACCCTGACGCTGGAGCTCAGTGAGCTGGAGCACAGCCGCTATACGTCGACCTTCAAGCTGAGCTACCGGTTTTCCTCGAACAGTGCGCGTGGGCGCAAGGAGCGGGAACCTGATCTCAGCATTCGTCTCTATCACGATGCGCGTTCCTGCGAGGTCATGAGCGGTCTCATGCCGGAGGGGCGAATCGAGGTCCGGCGTACCCGAGACCTGGAGGAGGGGCGACGTCTGAACCGGTTTCTGAATCGATGGCTTGCCTATTGTCTGAGGCAGGGCCATCAGTTCGGTGACCGACAGGACACACCGGCCATGGCGGCTGATGATTACTGTGCGCAGTACTGATCGAAGCTTTGCTGGTATCGCGCCATGTGGATGACCGTGTTGTCCATGTCTTCCGGGGTCAGGCGTGACTGCAGACGCCGTTCCAGCGATGTGACTCTCTTTTTCAGGTCCTGACAACGGCTCCGCTTGAAGCTTGCTGCGCTGATGCTGGCTGCCAGGCCTTCATCCGTCTGTCCGGCTTGTGTCGAATCCGAACCACCGGCTTGACTTATTGCCAGCGCGCTGTTGACAGGGCTCAGGCTGGCACTGCGGGCAGCTTGCTGGCGAGATCGGCTGATGGCCGGTGGCAGATCACCGGCGTTTCCGGGAGCGTACTCGACTCGAGGCAAGGATTTGTCAGGACTGACGGGCGATTGATCGCGCGCCGCCGGCAAGCTCTTGCCCTCATTGGCGGACAGGCGAGACAGGCCATCGGTCGGCGCTGCCGCCGCGCCGGGCGAGTCAACGCGCTCGTAACGGATATCACCGGCAGGTGGCTCTGGTGAGAAGGTAATGGACCCATCGGGTTCGACCCATTTGTACAAGGGCTGGGCCAGAGCCACGGTGCTGCTGGCCAACAGAAGCAGCAGGCTGATTCGAGGGATCATGTGTTGCTGAAATTGCGCTAGAGTTTCATGCTGTCAATGCAAGGTCGATGCCGATGAATCCGGGGATGAATTACCTCTACGTGGGGCTGGGTGGAGCCATGGGAGCGTGCCTGCGTTACTCCATCAGTCTGCTCATGGCCAGAGAGCTGTTGCGCTTTCCGTTGGCCACACTGACCGCCAATATTCTCGGAGCCTTGCTGGCAGGCATCATTGCCACCTGGTTCTGGAGTCGCGGATTGTTCGGCACACCGCTACAGCTGCTGCTCGTGGTCGGATTTCTTGGTGGCTTCACGACCTTCTCGACCTTTTCGGTGGAAACGCTGCGATTGCTCGAAGAGGGAGCCCGGGTGATGGCGCTGCTCAACATGGCGCTGAATCTCTTCGGTTCACTACTGGCGGTGTTTCTTGGCAGCGCATTGGTTCGCTGGTTTCTGCAGACCTGACGGTAACGTCGGTTACGGTGGGCGCTCTGTGTTCTGACCTCGCTCTCGTGGCCATGACGGCGCCGCCGATGCGCGCGAACCACATTGACCCCACAACGTCCTTGCCGTATCTGCGATGCACCCGCGTTGCACCCGCGTTGCACCCGCGTTGCACCCGCGCAATTGCGCCATGCGAGCTCGGTACCACGAAGCCCGGCTGCACTGGAAGTGAGTGACAGCGCTGATATACTGTCGATGCGGCGCTGTGCACTGCAGCTCCGTCAACTTTTCACCGACTGACGTTTTCGAGAAACAATCAACGCATGCTCGACCCCAAACTGCTCCGGAACGATTTGCCAGCTGTTGCTGAGCGACTCAGTGTTCGCAATTTCACGCTGGATCAGGATGCCATCTCGGCGCTCGACCAGCAGCGCAAGCAACTGCAGCAGCGCAGTGAGGAGCTGCAGGCTGCACGTAACGCGCGTGCCAAGTCCATCGGCCAGGCCAAGTCGCGGGGGGAGGATATCGAGCCGCTGCTGGCGGAGAACACTCGCACCGGCAATGAGCTGGAAGAGGCGAAGCAAGAGCTGGCCGTCGTGCAGGAGCAGCTGGATGCCATCCTGCTGAGCCTGCCGAATATCGTGGACGCCAGTGTGCCACCCGGGCGTGATGAGTCGGACAACGTGGAAATGCGCAAGGTCGGAACACCACGCGAGTTCGATTTCACTCCGCTGGATCATGTCGACATCGGTGCTCGTCATGGCGCCCTGGATTTCGAGACAGCCACGAAATTGACGGGATCCCGGTTTGCGGTCATGCGCGGTGAACTGGCGATGTTGCATCGTGCACTGATCCAGTTGATGCTCGATACCCATACTCGCGAACACGGTTATACGGAAATCAACGTGCCCCAGGTGGTCAATGCCGATTCACTCAAGGGGACTGGTCAGCTGCCGAAATTCGAGGAAGATCTGTTCAAGCTGGTCTGGGGCGATGCGACCACACAGGCCGAGGCCGGCGCGGAAGGCAGCGATTATTATCTGATCCCCACATCCGAGGTCCCGGTGACCAATACCGTTCGGGATACGATTCTGGAGGCGTCCGATCTGCCGATTCGCTACACCTGCCATAGTGCCTGCTTCCGTTCCGAGGCCGGTTCCTACGGCCGGGATACACGAGGTCTGATTCGCCAGCACCAGTTCGAAAAGGTGGAAATGGTGCAGATTGTTCACCCGGACGAATCGTTTGCTGCTCTGGACCAGATGACCGGTCATGCCGAGACCATCCTGCAGAAGCTGGGTCTGCCGTATCGGGTTGTCACGCTGTGTGGTGGCGACATCGGATTTGCCGCGGCCAAGACGCATGACATCGAAGTCTGGTTGCCGGCTCAGTCAACCTATCGGGAGATTTCCTCCATCAGCAACTGCACGGATTTCCAGGCACGCCGCATGCAGGCGCGCTTCCGTGATCCGGCAACTCGCAAGACCGAATTGCTGCATACGCTGAATGGCTCGGGACTGGCTGTAGGCAGAACGCTCATCGCGGTACTGGAGAACTATCAGCAGGCTGACGGTAGTGTCGAGGTGCCGGAAGCACTGCAGGCTTACACTGGCGGTGTCACTAGGGTACTCTTGCCATGACGCTTGCCACTGACTGACCTCATGCAATCATTGCCCAGCCTGCCACACTATCTGCTTCGCAACGCTGAGCAATATGCTGATCATGTGGCCATGCGTCACAAGGATCTGGGCATCTGGCATGAGTGGAGCTGGGCTGATGTCTGCACTCAAGTGCAGACCTATGCGCTTGGCCTGCAAGAGCTGGGATTGCAGAAGGGCGACAAGGTTGCAATAATCGGCAGCAATCGACCGAAACTGTATTGGTCGTTTGCTGCCATTCAGTCCATTGGCGGAATTCCGGTGCCGATGTACGCCGATGCAGTAGCCGAGGAAATGGTCTATGTGCTCGAGCATGCCGGTGTGTGTTTTGCCGTCTGTCAGGATCAGGAGCAGGTCGACAAGGTTGTCTCTGTACAGGATCAGCTGCCACAACTCTCACAGATTCTGTATGACGAGCCGCGAGGAATGCGTGGCTACGACCAGGACAGGATCCACTCGATCGATGCGGTACAACAACTGGGCTTGAAAAGGCTGGAGCGTGACCGTCATCAGGCCGTGCAATGGCGCACGGGCATCGACGAATTGCAGGCGGATCAACTGTGCGTGATGCTCTACACCTCGGGTACCACCGGGCGGCCGAAGGGCGTGATGCTCTCGCATCGCAATCTGGTTGTCACGTCCATCAATGCAAACACCTTCGACAAGCTGGACGTCAACGAGGAAATCATTGCCTATCTGCCCCTGGCCTGGGTTGGCGATCACGTTTTCAGTTACGGGCAGTCACTCACGGCAGGCTACTGCGTGTGTTGTCCGGAAAGCCTTGACACCATCGCTGCCGATCGGCGCGAAATAGCACCCAGTTATTTCTTTGCACCACCCAGAGTGTTCGAATCCCTGCTGACCTCCATCACCGTCGCCATGGAAGATGCCAGTCGCCCCAAGCGATGGATGTTCGATCATTTCATCGCCGTGGCGCGTCGCCACGGGGAAGCGGTGCTCAATGGCGAGACCGTGCCCGTCGTGGCTCGCCTGCACTATGCCCTGGGAGACTTCCTGGTCTACGGACCCTTGAAGAATCGCCTGGGCATGTCGAAGGTACGGGTGGCCTATACGGCGGGCGAGGCGATCGGACCAGACATATTCCGCTTCTACCGGTCGCTGGGTATCAATCTCAAACAGCTGTACGGTCAGACCGAGGCCAGTGTCTACATCACGGCCCAGCCCGATGGTCAGATCGATGCCGACACCGTCGGCACACCGTCTCTGGACGTTGAAATACGCATTGCCGAGAATGGCGAAGTGCAGTACCGCTCCCCCGGCGTGTTCATGGGCTATTACCAGAACGAGGAAGCGACGGCATCGACCAAGACACCCGATGGCTGGGTATTGACCGGTGATGCCGGATTCATCGATGACAATGGGCATCTGCGCATCATCGATCGCGCCAAGGATGTCGGCAAGCTCAATGATGGCAGTCTGTTTCCACCCAAGTACATCGAAAACAAGCTCAAGTTCTTTCCAGCCGTCAAGGAGGTCGTGGCCTTTGGTGATCAACGTGACTACGTGGCAGCCTTCGTCAATATCGACCTGACTTCGGTAGCCAACTGGGCGGAAAGAAACAATATCGTCTATGCCTCCTATCAGGAGCTGGCCGGACATCCGCTTGTCTACGACATGATCGAATCGCATATCGAGGAGGTCAATCGCGATCTGCTGGCCGAGCCACGGGTTGCCGGTGCCTGCATCCGCCGTTTTCTGGTGTTGCACAAGGAGCTGGACGCTGATGATGGCGAATTGACGCGCACCCAGAAAGTCCGGCGCAAGTTCATCAACGAGCGCTACCAGCCGCTGATCGATGCACTGTATTCGGACAAGGACAGCCAGTTCGTATCGACCACCGTGGTCTTCGAGGACGGGCGCAAGGGGACTATCGAGGCAGACGTACGCCTGCATACCGTGGCTGAATCCTCGTCACTGGCCAAGGCGTCCTGAATGCCGTCCGGCAAGCAAGCAGCGATCGATGAGAGCAAGGCTCATGATCGACCCACCCAGGACTTGACAGCGAGCGAACCCGTGGACGAAACATCCGGCCGGTATACCAACGAACTGTTGAGTGTCGAGAACGTTTCACTGTCGTTTGGCGGCGTACAGGCGGTTACCGACATTTCCTTCAACATCATGCAGGGGGAGGTGCGAGCCATCATTGGTCCCAATGGTGCGGGCAAGACCTCGTTGCTGAACGTCATCAATGGCTTCTATCACCCGCAGGAAGGGCTCATCACCTTTCGGGGCAAGCCGCGTCGGCGCATGAAGCCCTATCAGGCAGCGGCCTCCGGTATTGCCAGAACGTTTCAGAACGTGGCACTGTTCAAGGGCATGAGCACTCTGGACAACATCATGTCGGGGCGATCGCTGAAAATGCATCGTGGTTTCCTGTGGCAGCTTGTCCACCTGGGCCCGGCACGCAACGAGGAAATCCGGCATCGTCGGCGTGTCGAGGAGATCATCGACTTTCTGGAAATCGCGCACATCAGGAAACAGCCGGTCGGACGCTTGCCCTATGGCCTGCAGAAGCGGGTCGAGCTGGGACGGGCCATGGCCATGGAGCCCGAACTGCTGTTGCTGGATGAACCCATGGCGGGCATGAACCTGGAAGAGAAGGAAGACATGAGCCGCTTCATCATCGATCTGAATTCGGAGTTCGGTACCACCATTGCCTTGATCGAGCACGATATGGGTGTGGTCATGGATCTGGCCGATCGTGTGGTGGTGCTCGACTACGGCAAGAAGATCGCGGATGGTACGCCGGCTGAAGTGCAGGCCAGTCAGGAAGTGATCGATGCCTACCTGGGAGTGGCCCACTGACATGGAAATCCTGCACAGCATCGTAGTGGCACCGTTTCTGGAAATGGGCGCCTATCCCGATTTTTTCCTGCAGGTCGTCTGGGAAGGCTTCGTCGCCGGCGTTCTGTATTCGCTGATCGCGCTCGGTTTCGTACTGATCTACAAGGCATCAGGGGTCTTCAATTTTGCCCAGGGCATCATGGTGGTTTTTGCAGCTCTGGCCCTGGTGAGCCTGCATGGCATGGGGGTGCCGGCATGGCTGGCCGTAATACTGGCCCTGGGGATCATGGGGGTGCTGGCCGTTGGTGTCGAGCGTCTGGTGTTGCGCAAGCTGGTCAATCAGCACGATGCCATTCTGCTGATGGCGACCATCGGACTGACCCTGGTCCTCAAGGGGGTCGGTCAGCTGCTGTTCGGTGGTGAGCCCAAACCGATGATTACCGAGGAGTTGGGGCTGCCCACCGGTTCCACCGACCTGGAAGTGTTTGGTGGCATTGTCATCTTTCAGCATATCGATATCGCGGCCACCGTGGTTGCCTTGCTGATGGTGCTGGCACTGGCGCTGTTCTTCTCGAAAACGCGGATCGGCCGAGCCCTGCGCGCTGTTGCCGATGATCATCAGGCGGCACTGTCGGTCGGCATCTCGCTGCATCAGATCTGGGCAATCGTCTGGTTCGCTGCCGGTATCGTGGCACTGGTGACCGGCATCATGTGGGGGGCACGCTCCGAGGTCTCCTTCGCGCTGGAAATCATTGCCCTGAAGGCACTGGCGGTGTTGATCCTCGGTGGTTTCACGTCCATACCCGGTGCCATCGTGGGCGGTCTGATCATCGGCATCGGCGAGAAGCTCTTCGAGGTCTACTGGGGGGCGTTGTTCGGTAGTGGGGTCGAGGCCTGGTTTGCCTATGTGCTGGCGCTGATCTTCCTGCTGTTTCGCCCGCAGGGGCTGTTTGGCGAGAGGATCATCGAACGTGTGTGACAGATTCTTGCAGGATCGTGGCGCCATGACGCCGGAACGCGGACAAGTGCAATCGATCGGAGGCAGGCATGTTCTATCGTGAGGCAGGCCAGTTCAAGACCAGCTATGCGGCAGATCAGGCCTTGTTGCCGATTCGGCAGGACCGGATCGGCCTCGGCCTGATTCTGCTCGTGGCCTTTGTCATCGTGCCCGTACTGGCGAGCGATTTCCTCATCGGCTCGATCATGATCCCGTTTCTGGTGTTTGCGCTGGCCGCTGTGGGACTGAACATCCTGACCGGCTATGCCGGCCAGTTGTCGCTGGGTACCGGCGCATTCATGGGGGTCGGGGCGTATGCCTGTTACAAGCTCACCACGTATTTCCCGGACATCAACATTCTGTTCATGGTGCTGCTCTCCGGCGTTTTCTCGGCCGGGGTCGGTGTCGTTTTCGGATTGCCGAGTCTGCGAATCAAGGGACTGTATCTGGCCATCACCACGCTGGCAGCCCAGTTCTTTCTCGAATGGTGTTTCATCCGGATCGGCTGGTTGTACAACTACAACGACTCCGGAGCCATCGAGGTGCCACAGCGCAAACTGTTCGATATCGCCATCACCGGCGCATCGGCTTCACCGACAGTGCGTTATCTGGTGATCGTGACACTGGTGTCGATCATGACTCTGGCGGCTGCCAACATCCTGCGTGGCCGCATCGGACGCAGCTGGATGATGATCCGGGACATGGACATTGCCGCCGAGCTGATGGGGGTACGGCCGCTGTACGCAAAACTGTCGGCATTTGCCTTTTCCAGCTATTACTGCGGGGTGGCTGGCGCCCTCATGGTGTTTTTCTGGATCGGTTCGGCGGAGGCCGAGGCATTCGATATCAACCATTCGCTACTGGTGTTGTTCATGGTGATCATCGGCGGCATGGGCTCTCTGCTGGGCTGCTTCCTGGGCGCTGCCTTCATCTGGGTTCTGCCCATCGTCATTCGAGCCATACCGCCGATGCTGGGGCTGGATGTGATTGCTGCCACGACCGAGCATGTCGCCAATATCATCATCGGTGTCCTGATCATCTTCTTTCTGATCGTCGAACCCCATGGGCTGGCAAGGCTGTGGCAGATCGGCAAGGAAAAGCTCAGAACATGGCCGTTTCCGTATTCCAGCAACTGAATTCGCTGCACCCTGCATCGCGGCAGTTCATGAACCCTCAGCGATTACACCAACAATCCTGATTCATCATTTACCCACAAGTTGCAAAGGTACTGCATCACCACATTGGCAGTATCAGTATCACCACCAGAGGAGAACCACATGACTACAAGAACTCTCATGACGCTGGCCGCCGGCATGCTGGCCGTCAGCAGTTGGGTGCCTGTTGCACAGGCGCAGGATTCCCTGTACATGCCATCCATGACTTACCGTACCGGACCGTTTGCCGGTGGCGGGACACCGTTTGCCGACGGTTATGCCGATTATTTCACCATGCTCAACGAGCGCGATGGGGGCATCAATGGCGTGCGTATCGAGGTCGAGGAGTGCGAGACCGCCTACAACGCACAGAAGGGCGTGGAGTGCTATGAGGCGACCAAGGACAAGGGAGCTCTGGCTTACAGCCCCCTGTCGACCGGCATCACGCTGGCGCTGGTTCCCAAGGCACCGATCGATCAGATACCGATCTTCTCCATGGGGTATGGGTTGTCCGCGGCAGCTGCCGGTGACAAGTTTCCCTGGACATTCGTCTATCCGGCTTCGTATTGGAGTCAACTGTCCTCGATCATCAAGTACATCGATGACAACGGTGGTGTCAAGGGTCAGAAAATCGGCTTCATCTACCTGGATGCCGCGTATGGCAAGGAGCCCATTCCGCTGCTGGATCAGCTGGCCGAATCGATGGGCTTCGAGGTTGCCAAGTTTCCCGTGGGTGTGAAGGAAATGCAGAACCAGTCCTCGCAATGGCTGAACGTGCGCAAGGAACGGCCTGACTGGATGATCATGTGGGGCTGGGGAGCCATGAATCCGACGGCCATCAAGGAAGCTGCCAAGATCCGTTTCCCGCTGGATCGGTTCATTGGCAACTGGTGGGCGGGTTCGAACAATGACCTGAATGCCGTCGGTGAGGCAGGCAAGGGATACCTGGCTGCCAACTTCTCGGGCATCGGGCAGGACTTTCCGGCTCTGCAGGATGTCCTGACGCATGTCGTGCAGAAGGGCATGAGCAAGGTGGCGTCGGAAAACGATGTCGGCAATGTGCTCTACAATCGCGGCCTGTTCAACGCTGTCATTCTGGCCGAAGGTATCCGCGTGGCGCAGGAGACGACCGGCAAGAAGATCATCACGGGGGCCGATATGCGCGATGGTCTCGAGAATATCGACCTGAGCGAGCAGAGACTGACCGAACTGGGTCTGCCCGGGTTTACCGGCGCGGTCCAGGGCTCCTGCGCCGATCATGAGGGCAGTGGCTCCATCTTCATCCAGCAGTGGAATGGATCGAACTGGGAAAAGATCTCGGACCTGATTCCGCCGATGAGCGATGTGGTTCGCCCCATGCTGGAAGAGGCGGCCGAGGCCTATGTCTCCGACAAGCCTGACTGGCAATCACAGGCTTGCAGTTGAGGTCGACGCCAGTGGGCTCCGGGGAATCCCGGCACATGCAGGATTCCGTATCGGAAGACAGCGAAACCATCCTGAGCGTGAACAATATCGAGGTCATCTATGACCACGTCATACTCGTGCTCAAGGGGGTTTCGCTGCATGTGCCCAAAGGTGGAATCGTGGCCTTGCTGGGTGCCAATGGTGCCGGCAAGACCACGACGCTGAAAGCCATCTCCAACCTGCTGCAGGCAGAGCGGGGCCTGGTGAGCAAGGGCAATATCGAGTTTCGCGGGGAGCAGGTGCAGAGCCTGTCTCCCAACGAACTCGTGCGACGTGGCTGCATACAGGTCATGGAGGGGCGACACTGTTTCGGTCATCTGAGCATTCACGAGAATCTGCTGACCGGTGCATTCACGCGGCGAGATGGCGCGGCGGCGATCCGTCGGGATATGGACATGGTGTATGACTATTTCCCCCGGCTGCGCGAGCGCAGGCAATCCCAGGCTGGCTATACCTCTGGTGGTGAGCAACAGATGTGTGCCATTGGTCGCGCCCTGATGTCGCGGCCTGCCATGATTCTGCTGGATGAGCCATCGATGGGGCTCGCGCCCCAGCTGGTCGAGGAGATCTTCGATATCGTGCGTCAGCTCAATCAGGATACCGGCGTATCCTTTCTGCTGGCCGAGCAGAACACCAATATTGCTCTCAAGTACGCCACCTACGGATATATCCTGGAATCCGGGCGAGTGGTGCTCGACGGTGACGGCGCGGCCTTGCGCGAGAATGCCGATGTCAAGGAGTTCTACCTCGGTACCGGCGGTGAAGGACGGCGCAGTTTCCGGGATGTCAAACACTACAAACGGCGCAAGCGATGGCTGGCTTGATTCAACAATACAACGACGGCACCATGAGCGATGTTTGATGAACTCGATACACTTTCCGCCAATGAGCGCGAGCAAAGGCTGTTCAGCGGTTTCGGTGCACGGCTCGAGGCCGCCGCAAACGCATGCCCTGGCCTGGCGCGCCATCTCGAGGGGCATTCACTGCTGGATGTGAACGACCGGGCAGCGCTGCAACAGTTGCCGGTGCTGCGCAAGCAGGCTCTGATGCAGGCGCAGCAACAGAGCCCGCCGTTCGGTGATTTCGTCGACATGAAAGCCCTGGAGGGGCAGCGGGTGTTCATGTCTCCGGGTCCGGTCTGGGAACCGCAGCTGCCGGGCGGCGACCCCTGGCAGTCCGCACGTGCATTGCATGCTGCAGGCATCCGGCGAGGCCATCGCTTGCACAATGCATTCTCCTATCATCTGACGCCCGGCGGATTCATTCTCGACGAAGGTGCCAGAGCGCTGGGTTGCATCGTGTTCCCCGCCGGTGTGGGTGGCACCGATTCACAGGTGCAGGCCATGCGTCAATTCGCGGCCCAGGCATATATCGGCACGCCCGATTATCTGCAGACATTACTGGACCATGCCGCCAGCGAGCAGCTGGAGCTGCCTTCACTCAAGCACGCCCTGGTATCGGGAGGTGCATTGTTCCCGGCAATGCGAGATCGCTATGCCGAGCAGGGTATTCAGGTACAGCAATGTTATGCCACGGCGGACCTGGGCGTCATCGCCTATGAAACAGGCAATGATGGCGTTGTGCACCCGGGCATGGTGATCAACGAAAACCTGATTGTCGACATCGTCGTCCCCGGTACCTCCACCCCGGTGGAGGATGGTGAAGTCGGCGAAGTGGTCGTTACCCGATTGTCTCCGATCTACCCCTTGCTCAGGTTTGCCACCGGTGACCTCTCAGCTCTCCTGCCCGGGGCCAGTCCCTGTGGTCGTACTGCGATGCGATTGCGAGGCTGGATGGGACGTGCAGACCAGCGCGTCAAGATTCGCGGGATGTTTGTTGATCCGCAACAGCTGCAGACATTGCCCGAGCTGCACCCGGAAGTCGCGCGCTGGCGCCTGAGCGTGATCCGTGAGCAGGATCGTGATGTCATGACTCTGGCCGTGACGCTGAAGGATCCCCTGCCGCAGACCGAAAACAGGGATAAACCGGACACGCAGTCTCTGGCTGACACACTCAAGCGCCTGACCAATCTGAGTGGAAGCGTTACCATTGTGGAATCCTTGCCCGATGATGGCCTGGTGGTGGAAGACAAGCGAGACTACGAACAGTAACAATGAGCCATTCCACAATACGAGCGGGCGTTCTGGATATCGACCGGGACAGAACACCGGCGTCATTACGTACCATTGCCATGCCGGCAGATACCAACCCGAACGGTGACATCTTCGGTGGCTGGATCCTGTCGCAGATGGATCTTGCCGGAGGGACCTACGCTCTGTATGTGGCCCAGGGCCGTGTGGCGACGGTGGCGGTGACCGGCATGAAGTTCTACAAACCGGTCAATGTGGGCGATGAGGTCAGTTGCTACTGTGCCACCCATGCCATCGGACGAACATCGGTAACGGTGAACGTCGAAACCTGGGTGCGACGGCGCCAGCTGGCCGTGGAAGAGCAGGTGACGGAAGGTCTGTTCACGTTCGTGGCCATTGATGCCAACGGGCAGCCACGGCCCATCAGAGAACCGGCGTCCGATGTCGATGCCGAACAGTAGCATTGTCGATAACCCGGCCGCGTGTTCGAGCGGGGCTCGCAGGCAGGATGGCAGGCATGAGTGAATCGGGAATGTCCTATCTGACGGCCATCGTCGACGCCTTGTCGACTCGGTCCTTGCCGCCGGTGAACAGCTGGCAGCCTGATATCACGCGTGATATCGACATGCGCATTGCACGTAACGGAGACTGGTTCTACGAAGGGTCCCGCATCGATCGTTCGCGTATGGTCAGGTTGTTTTCCAGCGTCTTGCGCATGGACGGTGATGACACCTATCTGGTCACGCCCCAGGAACGCCTTCGTATCGTGGTCGAGGATGCACCGTTCACCGCCGTTCTGGTGGAGCGCAGGCGGGAGGCGACAAGCCCGGAGCTTGTGTTCACGACCAATCTGGGTGAGCAGGTCGTGGCCGATGAGCAGCACCCGATCCAGGTGCGTTACGAGCGGCCCGACGATGAGCCTGCACCCTATGTGCTGGTTCGTGATCGGCTGCAGGCACTGATCAGTCGTGCCGTGTTTCTGGAGCTGGCCACGATGGCAGAGGAGCGCGATGGTCGCCTGGGCGTCTTGTCCTGCGGGTGTTTCATGCCGCTGGATGCCGCGGCCGATGAGTAAGCCGACGGGCGAGCCGTCGATACTGCTCAAGGCCGAGGGCATGAGTATCTGGCGTGCCGAGAATCTGCTGGTGGATGAGGTGGACGTGTGCGTGACAGCCGGAAGCATCGTGCAGATTCAGGGTAGCAACGGCAGCGGCAAGACCACCTTGCTCAGAGCCCTGATAGGCCTGGCCGAGTTCGATGAGGGTGAGATTTTCTGGCGTGGTGAACCGGTTCGTCGAGTGCGCGACGAGATGCACGCCGCTCTGATCTATCTGGGCCACAAGGCCGGCATCACAGCGGGCCTGACACCGCTGGAAAACCTGCTGTCCCTGTGTCCTGAACTTGGAGGCGACGAAGGCGGGGAGCCGGCGGCCAGACAACGGATTCGGCAGGTCCTTAATGAACTCGGCATTGGCGAGCGGATCGACCTGCCCAGTGCGGCCTTGTCTGCCGGTCAGCAACGTCGCGTAGCCCTGGCGCGCCTGCGCTTGCAGAGCGCTGACTTGTGGGTGCTGGATGAACCGCTGACGTCTCTGGATGCCAATGGGCATGAATGGGTCAAGGCGGAAATCCAGCGACATGTGGGTGAGGGGGGTGCCGTGATGTTCACGACGCATCAGTCTCTCTCCTTTGAGCCCCTTCCGGTACAGACACTACAGCTGACCGGTGACCGCCAAGCGATCGGAAACCAGTGACAGTACATCCCAGCCCTCGGACCACAGCCGGCATTGCCACGGTGTTTCTGCGCGTGTTCAAACGCGACATGAAGCTGGCCGTGCGCTCGGCAGGGCAATGGCTCAATCCGCTGTTGTTCTTCGTCATCGTGGTGACCCTGTTTCCGCTGGGGATCGGACCGGGTCCCAACATGCTGGCGACCATTGCCCCCGGTGTGCTGTGGGTCAGTGCTCTGCTGGCCATGATGTTGTCGCTGGATGCGCTGTTTGCCAATGATTTTCGGGATGGTACGCTGGAACAGATGGTTCTCAGCGGTCATCCTCTGACCATCATGGTCATGGGCAAGGTGCTGGCACATTGGGTGATCAGTGGCTTGCCACTGGTAATACTGTCTCCCTTGCTCGGTTTGATGATGCAGTTGCCGGAAGGGGCCTACCTTGTGCTGATCGGCAGTCTTCTGCTGGGCACCCTGAGTCTGAGTTTCATCGGGGCCATCGGCGCCGCGCTCATCGTCAGTCTGAACCAGGGCGGCGTCCTGTTGTCTCTTCTGGTGTTGCCGTTGACAGTGCCGGTGCTGATATTCGGCAGTGGAGCAGTGTCCGCAGCCGGCATGGGTCTTGAAGCATCAGCGCACCTGTCCCTGCTGTTGGCCATTGTCTGCCTGTCGGCGTCATTGGCGCCACTGGCCATCGCCGGTGCATTGAGAGTGGGTGTGGCGGCGGGGCGTTGAAAATCTGACGCTTCGGCACTGTCGACGAGGCTGGAGCGATCGATCTGTCATCGCGTTGACAAGGGTCAAGCCATCGTTGCCACAGCGTCGTTTGCACGGCCCGGATTGCCGCCCCGAAGCGTAATTACCGCTAAACTAGTACAGTCGGACTACAGGAAAAGAACAGATTGTTTCAGTGGATTCACCGATTTGGCTCAGCGCCATTCATGTATCGTCTTGCCGGGCGATTGAGCCCCTGGTTCGGAGGCCTCTGCCTGCTGAGTCTGGCGTTGGGTCTGTACCTGGGCCTGGTTGTTGCACCGGCTGATTACGAACAGGGCGACAGCTATCGAATCATCTACATTCATGTGCCAGCCGCCTGGATGTCGATGTTCGTGTATGTGGTCATGGCCACCTCCAGTGCCATATTCCTGATCTGGCGTCTGAAGATTGCCGATGTCGTGGCCGAGGCCTCAGCCCCCATAGGTGCTGCATTCACGGCGGTGGCCCTGTTGACCGGTTCCTTCTGGGGCAAACCCATGTGGGGTACCTGGTGGATCTGGGATGCACGGCTGACCAGCGAACTGTTGCTGCTGTTCCTGTATCTGGGTTACATGGCACTGCGTGGTGCGCTGGATACACCGCAGGGTTCTGCGCGGGCTGCAGCCATTCTGGCGGTTGTCGGGGTCGTCAACATCCCCATCATCCACTTCAGTGTGGAGTGGTGGAACACACTGCATCAACCGGCCACCATCACCAAACTGGGCAAGCCGTCCATGCACATCAGCATGTTGCGTCCGCTGTTGCTGATGGTGCTGGCCTTTCAGATGCTGTATTTCCACAATCTGATGGTGCGGCTGAGAACGCTGGTACTGTCGCGGGAGAATCGTGCCAGCTGGGTGGCGCAACTGAATCCGGAAACGGGGAACTGACATGGCCGAATTCCTGAACATGGGCGGCTATGCATTCTATGTATGGACTTCCTACTTTCTTGCCTTGATCCTGCTGGGCGGTGTGGTGCTGTGGTCAGCCCGACAATCGCGCAAGGTACGGCTCGACGCCATTCGCAAGGCTCAACAACGAAGACGTAAATCATGACTCCCAAACGCAAGCAACGCCTGATACTGGTAAGCGTGATGCTGTGTGGTGTGGCCGCGGCAGTGGCATTCGGTGTCAACGCATTCCGGGACAACATCATGCTGTTCCATTCACCATCGGATGTCGTCGCCGGTGCCGTCAATCCCGGCAAGCCGTTTCGAGTCGGTGGCATGGTGGTGGACGGTAGCGTGCAGCGCAACCAGGACAGCCTCGAGGTGCATTTCGAATTGACCGATTACGACAAGACCATCCCGGTGACCTTCTCGGGCATTCTGCCGGACCTGTTTCGCGAGGGGCAGGGCATTGTGGCCATGGGGGCCATTGATGAAAGGGGCACTTTCGAAGCGAGCGAAGTGCTCGCCAAGCACGATGAAAACTACATGCCGCCGGAAGTGGCCGAAGCGCTGGAACGCGCTGGCAAGATGCCCGGTTCAGCGGCCGTTTATGACAGCAAGACGGTGGTTCAGCCATGATTCCCGAGCTTGGGCAATTTGCCCTGATACTGGCACTGTGCACGGCCGTGGTATTGGCCGTGATTCCGCTTGTCGGCAGTTTTACCGGTCACGCCGGCTGGATGGACATGGCCAGACCGGCTGCCGCCGCACAGACGTTCTTTGCGTTTCTGGCCTATGCCTGTCTCACCTGGAGTTTCATCTCGCACGATTTCAGTGTGCTCTATGTGGCCAATACCAGCAATCTGTCGCTGCCACTGATCTATCGCATATCCGGTGTGTGGGGTGGTCACGAGGGCTCCATTCTGTTCTGGTGTTTCATCCTGGCGCTCTGGACCGGAGCGGTCGCGGTCTTCAGTCGCTCCCTGCCGCAGGTTCTGCTGGCGCGGGTTCTGTCGGTGCTCGGCATGATCAGCATCGGCTTTCTGTTGTTCGTGCTGCTGACCTCCAACCCCTTTGAACGCATCCTTCCCGTGCCGCTGGACGGGGCCTCACTGAATCCGCTGCTGCAGGATCCGGGCATGGCGATTCATCCGCCGATGCTGTACATGGGATATGTGGGCTTTGCGGTGGCTTTCGCCTTTGCCGTTGCCGCCCTGATCGACGGGCAGCTGGACGCCGCAACGCTACGCTGGATGCGGCCCTGGACCAATGTGGCCTGGCTGTTTCTGACTATCGGTATTTCGCTGGGCAGTTACTGGGCCTATTACGAACTCGGTTGGGGCGGCTGGTGGTTCTGGGATCCGGTCGAGAACGCCTCCTTCATGCCATGGCTGGTGGGTACTGCGCTGATTCATTCCCTGGCCGCATCGGAGAAGCGCGGCGTGTTCAAGGCCTGGACGGTCCTGTTGGCGGTGCTGGCGTTTTCCCTGAGCCTGCTGGGTACTTTCCTCGTTCGCTCCGGCGTACTGACCTCCGTGCACTCGTTTGCCGCCGATCCGACGCGCGGACTGTTCATCCTGCTGTTTCTCGCCATTGTGGTGGGTGGCTCATTGCTGCTGTATGCCATCCGTGCCAACAAACTGGTGTCAACCGCCAGCTACGAACTGGTGTCCCGGGAAACCGGATTGCTCATCAACAACATCCTGCTGGTCGTGGCCAGCGCCGCGGTGTTGCTCGGAACGCTCTATCCCCTGTTCATCGATGCATTGGGCCTTGGCAAGATGTCGGTAGGTGAGCAGTACTTCAACGCCGTCTTCGTACCATTGATGCTGCCCATTCTGTTATTGGTCGGGGTCGGCGCCATGCTCAACTGGAAGCGTGATCGGCTGGCCGGTCGTTCAACCATGCTGGTGGTGCTGGCCGTGGCCAGTGTCATTGTGGCAGCGCTGCTGACCACGCAGCTGCTGGACTACCGGCTCAGTGCGGTGGCCATTCTGGCGCTGGCGATCTGGGTGGCTGCGACCACTTTGTATGGCGTGTTCTACCGCGTCAGAAACAAGCGTAAACGCCTGTCCGCCGTCATGCATACTCCCGCCGCGTTCTGGGGCATGACCGTGGCACACCTTGGCCTGGCCGTGTTTACGGTCGGTGTGGCGCTGACTTCCATCTACACCGACGAACAGACGGTGCGCATGGAGATCAACGATACTCATGAGATGGGAGGCTACCGATTCACGTTCGTCTCCATGGAAGAGGTCCGCGGTCCGAATTACAGTGCTGCCGAGGCCAGCTTTCAGGTGGAGCGTGATGGTCGGGATGTTGGCGTCATCCGTTCGCAGAAGCGGGTCTACGATGTGCGGCGTGACAGCATGACCGAGGCGGGTATCGATGGCAATCTGGCGCGCGATCTGTTCATCGCCATGGGCGAGCCTCTGGACGGCACGAATACCGTCTGGAGCGTGCGGATTCAGACCAAGCCATTCATCCGCTGGATCTGGCTGGGCACGATATTCATGGCCGTTGGTGGTCTGCTTGCCGCCGTTGATCGGCGTTACCGCAGTGTCGGTGCCAGACAACGAGCGCAGGTTCGTGACAAGGCCAGCGTCAGGGCTGGACTGGCTTCCGGGCTTGCGAGTACATCCCATGCAACGTCGGCAACCGGTTCCACCGGCCAGGGAGGGGCAGATACCCGATGAGCCTTGCACTCAAATTGTTGCCTCTGGCAGCGTTCCTGGCACTGGCCGGATTTCTGGCCAAGGGGCTGACCCTGAACCCGACGGAGTTGCCTTCGCCGTTGATTGACAAAACAGCGCCGGCTTTCGTGGTGGACAAGCTTCCCGCCAGTGACGGACAGTTCGACAGCGCTGACATGGATGGCAAGGTCTGGGTGCTGAACGTCTGGGCCAGCTGGTGTGGACCCTGTGTGCAGGAACATCCGGTACTGATCGATCTGGCTGCCGAGCGACCCGTGCCGGTGGTCGGCCTCAATTACAAGGATCAGCCGCAGGATGCATTGCCCTGGCTGGCACGACTGGGCAATCCCTTCGCCGAGGTTCTGGACGATCAGCGTGGTGATGTCGGCCTCGATTTCGGCGTCTACGGCGTTCCGGAAACCTTCGTGATCGATGGCAATGGTGTGGTCCGCTACAAGCACGTCGGCCCATTGGATGGACAGTCGATGCGGGACAAGCTGCTGCCACTGATTGACGATCTGATGGCTGAGGCCGATTCATGAAAGCGTTTCGACTATCCTTGTCGCTGAGCCTGCTGCTGTATCTGGCTGCTCCATTGTCGGTACAGGCTGCCGAGGAGACAGTTACCTTCGACACCCCGGAGCAGTCAGAGCTGTACCACGCGCTGTTGCGCGAATATCGCTGCCTGAAGTGTCAGAACCAGAATCTGGCCGATTCTCACGCCTCCCTGGCATCTGATCTGCGTCGTGAGATCCGCGGGCAGATCCTTGAAGGCAATGGCAAGGCGGAAATCGATGCGTATCTGGTTGCGCGCTACGGTGAATTCGTTTTCTACCGTCCGAGATTCAGCAGCAAGACGGCCATTCTGTGGTTGGGACCGTTTGTCCTGTTGCTTGTCGGCCTGGCCGCTGTCTACGTCATGATTCGTCGACGAGCCACAGGCAGAGCCCGCCAGATTGCCGAGCTCGAGGCGTCGGCGGCTGAAGATCGTGATCAGGCAGCACGTCTGGCGCGTGCTCGTCAGTTACTTGACGATTGAGTTCAAGCTATTGAATCCAGTGATAACGAGACCAGAAATCTCGTTAAAGTTTGCTCTTAAATGTTAAATGTTGTTCAAATCGCTTTTACGACATTGGTTTGACGTGATATTGTACCTGTGTGATAAAGAAGAATGAATTTCTTTCACAAATGGAGGAAACAAGCAGATGATTACACCGGACTTCACACAGCCCGTTACACCAATGCTCGATGAGCTTTCTACCGAGGATTTTCTTCAGGTCGTCGGGCAACGAGTACGACAGCAAAGAGCTCGCAAGAGCATGTCCAGGAAACGACTGGCGGAAGTGTCGACCGTTTCCGAGCGCTACCTGGCCCAGTTGGAGTCCGGGCAGGGGAATATGTCCATTGCCCTGCTGCGCAAGGTCACCTCGGCCATTGGCATTTCGATGGGCGCATTGATGTCCGAGGAAGTCACCGAGACCTGTTTCAGAAAGGCGTCCCCGGTACAGAAGGACGAACGTCCCGAGCCTGCTTCCGCCGCCCACCAGCAGGACTGTGCCAAACAGCACGGAGGCCTGCGAGAGAATATCGACCTGAGCAATAATCGGCGAGCCGATGAGAGCGATTCACGTCACTCGTCGAACACGCTGCACAGTACTTCCTCGGCAGAAACGGCCGATATCTGATCGCAGTCAGGACTCAATGACGCTGCATGAGTGAGGGCAGGCTGAGCAGTTCGTGGCCCTGATCCAGCAGCTCGGTCCTGATCCGCTGCGCAGTGTCTACGGCATGGGCGTTGTCGCCGTGCACGCAGATGCTGTGGAACTCGGTTGACAGCACCGTGCCGTCTTCCGTGACAATACCCTGAGCTTCTATCATCGCTTTCACATGTGAGATGCAGTCTTCGGCACTCTCCAGTACAGCGCCAGGCTTTCGTCTGGATACGAGAGCGCCAGTGCTGGTGTAGGCGCGGTCGGCAAAAATCTCGAGGGCGGTCGTCAGAGAGGATTCAGTGGCAGCTGCAGCCAGTTGCGACATGACCGGTGCGAGCAATATCAAGGTATTGTCGTAATCGCTGACGGCCTGAACCACGATGTCTGCCATGTCGCGATCTTCACAGGCCATGTTGTTCAGCGCACCGTGCGGCTTGACGTGGCTCATCGTCAATCCCATGCTTCGGCTGACACCATCCAGAGCAGCCAGCTGGTATTGAATCAGCGCCCGGAGCTCATCAGCCGGCAAGGTCATCGGTCGGCGGCCAAAGCCCTGCAGATCAGCAAAACCGGGATGTGCACCAATGCTGACACCTGCTGCGAGAGCGGCCCTGATGGTTCGGCTCATGACCAGAGGGTCGCCGGCGTGAAAGCCGCAGGCCACGTTGGCTGAATCGACAAGCTGCAGCAGCCGCTGATCATCACCCATGGGCCATGGGCCGAAGGATTCACCCAGATCGGCATTCAGATTGAGCAACATGGATCGGTATCTCCTGGAATCGAGAGGCTGGCCTGACGCATGGGGTCCATCACAGAGACAGGCCGTCGGTCACCCCATCGATCAGATTGTGGGCGAGCAGAGTCGCCGTGTCGAGGCTGACGTCACGAATGGGGGCAATGCTGTCAATGGCTTTCTGCAGTGTTGCTGCCTGGCTGCGAACGGCGTCGATGGCCGCACTGACCGTGACTGCCTCGAAGTGCAAAGCACTGCCAGGTCTCTGCAATCCCAGCAGTGGCAGATCGATGGAAATCACGGTGGCGATCTTCGGATAGCCTCCAGCGGTGTGAGCGTCATTGAGCAGCACGATGGGTTGGCCGTTGCCGGGTACCTGAATCGACCCGGGAACGATGGCATCGGAAACGATATCGCGGGCAGCGGTACTGGCGTGTTCCAGTGCCGGCCCGGTAAGCCTTGCCCCCATGCGGTCGACCTCGCTGCTCAGCTGGAACTCGCTGTTCAGGAATGTCTTGATGCCGTCGGCTGAAAAGTGATCGTTCTGGGGGCCGGGAACAACCCGCAAACGTGAGCTGCGATAGTCTTCCAGCAAGGGATCCCGGCACTCGGACTCGAGGCGTGGAGTGGCCACCGACACTGTCAGCTGATCTCCGGCGGTCAGGGCATTGCCATGCAAGCCTCCGAGTCCTGCCTTGACATAGGTCGAGGCGCTTCCCAGTTGCTCGCTGGTGATCAGGCCGCTGAAGGCCATGACCACATGCCGAAAACTGCCCGTGCTGTGCAGAATGATGGTGGTTTCCGGTGCCAGTGTGTAGCTGCGACAGGGCTGGATCGTCGATTGGCTGTCACCATGCCGTTGCAGCATCTTCATGTCCGGGGCCGCCATGACGGCCATGCGGACAGCAGAGTCGCCGGTACTCAGGCGCAGGCCGCCTTCGAAACTCTCCAGGATACAATCATCCGGAGAGTTGCCGACCAGTGCATTGGCGAGCTGTTGCCAGGCAGGTACCAGAGATCCCGACCAGGGGACTCCCAGATGTCGCAGACCGAAGCGGCCACGATCCTGCAAGGTGCTGAGCAGCCCGGCTGACTCTATCGTGATGGTTGCCCCTGAGATATCGGACATTTCACTCATCAGGATGTTGACTGTCGCAGGCTGGAGCGCTGGAATTGCTGCTTGTCCATATCGTTTTTCAGGGCCTGCATCTCATCGAGATCGATGGCCTGGAAACTGACGATATCACCGGTCTTGAACAGCGCTGGTGGGTCCTGTTTGCCATCAAACAGGGGGATGGGACAATGACCCAGGATATGCCAGCCCCCGGGACTGTCCCAGGGATAGACTCCGGTGAGCTGATTGGCAATGGCCACGCTGCCGGCCGGCACACGTACGCGTGGTTCACTGCGACGCGGCAGGTGAAGTTCTTCTGGAGTGTCGCCCAGGAAGGCAAATCCGGGAAGAAAGCCCAGCATGTAAACCTTGAAGCGCGTGCTCTGGTGCAGTTCGATGACGCGTTCGGCGCTCAGGCCCGTCAACTCTGCCACGGATTCCAGGTCGGGGCCGGACTGACCACCATAGTGGACGGGGATCTGCCAGTGAGAATGTTCGCCGCCTGAGGTGTCCACTGCCGCTGTGTCCAGCGCGCGCAATTCTTCGATCAATTCATCCGGCAGCACACGCAGCGGATCGAAGACCAGTGCCAGCGAGCGAAAGGTCGGAATGGTCTCGACAATGCCGTGCAGCTTGCCGCCAGACATGGCCGCATGAATGCGAGCATCCAGCGCAACGACCTGATCGACAATCTCGCGATCAATGGATTGGCCGAATTCCAGCACCAGGGTTCGGTCTCCGGCCGACAAGGGAGTCCAGGTGTCATGCATGGCGCTGTCGATTACACTCAGAAAGTGAAATTGAAGTCTGGATCGGTTGTCAGAACCTGTTCCAGAGCACGGAAATGCTGCTCGGCATACACCGCCAGATCACGATTGAACTGACTGGCCGTACGTTCTACCACTGCGGTGGGAATCAGTTTGAGCGCTTGTCCGGTTTGCAGGGCCAGCACATGTTGGCGGCAGGCACGTTCGAGGTAATAGAGGTCATCGAATGCCATGGAGACACTTTGGCCACTGACAACAACGCCATGGTTGGCCAGAAACATGATGTCGATGGCAGGAGCCTGGGCGGCCTTGCGAGCAATGCGCTCGCCTTCCTGATTGTCGTGTGCCAGACCACCGTATTCCGGTTCCCTGGCCAGACGACCGTGAAAGCGGATCGCCGTCTGGTGTGTCATGGGCAGGATACCGGCCTCACCATCGAGCATGGTCAGTGTGGTCGCATAGGGCATGTGCGTATGCAATACCACCTTGTGCCGAGGGTTGGCGCGATGACTGGCCACATGGATGAACAGGGCGGTGTCTTCCACTGCACCTTCACCAGCCAGTACCTGGCCGTCTCCATCGATCAGCAGGAGGGAATCGGGCTGAATCCGCGACCAATGCACCCCGTAAGGGTTGATCAGATAGCGTTCTCTGTCGCCGTCCAGTCGCAGGGAGAAATGATTGCAGATACCTTCGTGGAACCCGAAACGCTCAGCCAGCCTGAACGCCAAGGCGAGATCATTGCGATCCTGTTGTTCACTGCTCGAGGCCATTTAGGCAGGTGTCCCTGTAGGTGGCAACCGGAAGGGGTAGAGGGCTCGCAATGAGCCCTCGGAACAGCGGGCTTACGCAGTCGCGGCTTCCCGTACTTCTTCTGCTTCATCGGCACCCGCTGTTGTGGTCTCGATGTCGGACAGCAGCTTGGCCTCGGCTTTTGGTGCCGGAGCTGCCTCTGCATCCCTAGCTTCGGCTTCGTCGGCCCAGGTGCGCAGTTCGCGATAGGCGGCAAGCAGTGTGGCAGCCTGTTCCTTCAGTTCGGACAGGGTTTCAAGCTCATCCTTCTGTTGCTTGTTTTCCTTCTTCAGCTTGCGATTGGCATCCTCGGCGGTCTTGCGAGCCGTGGCTTCATCGAGCTTCTGCTTCTTCAGCGCCTTGAGCTTCTTGACGATGTTCTCTGGTGTATCGGCCAGAGCGACATTGATCGCCTTGAGTTCCTTCTGCTTGTCTTCCACGGCACGCTTGGCCTTGCGCAAAGCTTCCGCGTTGTCCTTGCGACCCACGGCGAGCGCCTGTTCAGCGGCTTCCTTCTCGGCGATAGCGGCATCACGCTGGTTTTCAGCGTCGGTGCGTGACTTGATGGTTGCCTTGACTTCGGCTTGCATCTTGCCGATCTCTTCCGAGGCGCGGTTACGAGTTTCCGCCATGTCCGAATCGGCGTTCTCGGCGCGCTTGATGGCGACGTCGAGTGCGTTGCGCAGGTCGTCAGCCGTGAAATCGTCTTTCAGTTTCAGGGCTTGCGCGGCTTCGTTCATCAGCACTTGCTTGCTGATGGCCAGGTCTTTCCAAATTCTCAGTTGCTGTTCGCTGTCGGCTTGACTCACGTAATAATCTCTTGGACGAAAAGGGTAAAATTCGGGAACGTTCAGGCTCCCGCAAATCATGTGTGTGTTATGTGCGCTAAGGCTTCACGGGGCGTCTGTCTGAGGCCGCTTTGCAAAATAAAGCCTGAAAACGTATTACCATCAATTGATTGAGGTGGCTATTGGGCTAGCCTCTGTACGGCCTCTGTGGCCTGAATATCCCGAATTCATTGTGGCGAAGTGATTCTCACTCGGCACAACTACCTAGTATACCCAATTTCGACGCCGCAATCAGCACTTTGAGCTCCCACGATGGCAATGCGTGAACCGATCCTGACATTTTCACGGTTTTTGAGTGCGAACGCCCGCTGGTTGGGGGGTGGCATGCTGCTGACTTTCTTCTCGAGTGTCGGCCAGACTTTCTTCATTGCCAGCTTCGCCGGAGACATTCGCGCGGATTTCGATCTGACCCATGGTGGGTTCGGCATGATCTACATGCTGGCGACGCTGGCCAGTGCCGCAACCCTGGTTTTCATCGGCCGGGTTGCCGATGACATGGCCGTGGTGAAGGTTGCTGTTGGCCTGATCCTGTTGCTGGCCGCTTCGGCCATTGTGATGGCAACGGCCCGAAACGTCGCCCTGTTGCTGATTTCCATCTATTTCCTGCGATTGTTCGGCCAGGGAATGATGTCGCACACAGCCATGGTGGCCATGGGCAAGTGGTTCGTGAAGGAACGAGGCCGGGCGGTGTCGATAACCACCACGGGTCACCAGCTGGGTGAGGGGATACTGCCCTTGCTGCTTGTGTCCTTGCTGGCCATGACCAGTTGGCGCAATGCCTGGTTGCTGGCGGCTGCCACGCTGTTGCTGTTGGCTCTGCCCTTGAGCTACCTGTGGCTGCGTGTGCCGCGGACCCCGTCCATCGAGGATCGTGACAATCAGGAAAGCGGGCGTCAGTGGACGCGTGCGGAAGTCTTGCGAGACTCGCCGTTCTGGGTGGTCTGTACAGGTGTGCTGGCGCCGGCCTTCATCGGTACTGCCGTCTTCTTTCACCAGGTGCACCTGGGAGAGCTCAAGGCCTGGGCGCCCGGGGTGATTGCCGGGTCCTTTGCCGTCATGTCGATCACATCGGTCATCGTGGGGCTGGTGACCGGTCAGCTGATCGATCGATTCAGTGCACGCCTGTTGTTGCCGTTCTTCCTGCTGCCCCTGTCCGTTGGCTGTATCGTGCTGTCACTGGCAGTGCATCCCGTCAGCATGTCGTTCTTCATGTTTCTGCTGGGCTGCTCCTATGGCGTGTCGAATGCGGTGTTCGGAGCCATCTGGCCGGAGGTCTATGGAACGCGACATCTGGGGGCAGTACGTTCGGTCGTGTCCGCGGCCATGGTATTCGCCTCGGCATTGGGGCCGGGGCTGACAGGCTGGCTGATCGATGTGGGAATCGGCTTCGAACGGCAGTTGCTGTTCATGAGTGCCTATTGTGTGGTCACGATGCTGATGTTGTTCCCGGTCTCTCGCACGCTGCAACGCCGGCAACTGCCGTTGCAAGCCTGATGATCGCAGGGGCCGGGCACATCGCAGGTCCCGTCGACTAGATCAGGCCGGCCTTGACCAGATACAGATAGGCGGTGACGGTCACGACGGACAACAGAGTGCTGAGCACGACTGCACTCGAGGCGCGCTCCTCCCAGACACTGTATTGCTGGGCAATGACGAATACGTTGGTGGCCGATGGCAGAGCTGCCAGCAACACCGCGGCATGCAGCCAGACCGGGTCCAGACCTGGCAATCTGCTGAGCAGTAGATAGACCAGCAGCGGGTGGAGCAGCAGCTTCACGGGTATGAGATAGCCGAGCTCTACCGGGATACGCTTCAATGGCCTCAAGGCCGCCGTGACACCCATGGCAAACAGCGCGCAGGGGGCCGCAGCACTGGCAGCGTTTGCCAGTAGCTGATCGATGGCTGCCGGTGGCCTGAATTCGAACCAGGCTGCACCGATGCCTGCGATGGTTGCCAGGATGAAGGGGTGACTGATGATCTTCACGATGATGCCGATGATCAGTTTGCCAAAGGCCTGTCGTCGTGAATCTCCCAGCGCCATCAGTGTGGGTGCCAGGGTGAAATGCATGGCGTTGTCCAGACAGAACACCAGAGCCACCGGGACACCGGCCTGCGGGCCGAATGCGGCGATCGCCAGCGGAGGCCCCATGTAACCGATATTGCCATAGGCACCGGCAAAGCCCTGAACGGTGGCCGTGCGTGTATCGCTCTTGCGCAGCACTCTGCCCACCAGAAAACACAGTGCGAAGATCAGGAAGGTGCTCAGGGTTGTATTGAACAGAAAGCGACCGTTGGCAAATTCGGACACCGGAGTGGTTGCCAGTAGTCGGAAGAACAGGGCCGGCAGGGCAATGTACAGAATGAAGAAATTCAGCCAGGCAAGACCTTCCAGCGGAATCTTCTTCAGCCGTCCGGAGAGGTAACCGAGAAAGACGAGGCCGAACAAGGGCAACACCAGGCCAGCTACCTGAAACATGGAAATCGCTCCTGAGTCGGATCCGGGGTATCAGTGCAGGGTCTGAGCTTCAATCGAATATCTTGCCCGGATTGAGAATGCCGGAAGGATCAAGGGTACGCTTCAGGCTCTGCATCAGAGAGATTTCGGCGGCGCTGCGAGACAGGGGCAGATACGGTTTCTTGGACAGACCGATGCCGTGTTCTGCGGAAATCGACCCGCCCAGCGACTGCAGTGGCTGGTAGATCAGCTGGTTGCTGAATTCATGCCACCGGGCCTTTTCCTCGGCCTCCAGCTCCTGTTCCGCCGGAGGCGCGACCAGTATGTGCAGATTGCCATCGGCCAGATGTCCGTAGACGTACAGGATGACATCGGGCCAGCGTTGTTGCAATTGCGTCAGTACACTGTCCACATAGGGCTGCATGTCGGCAATGGGCAGGCTGATGTCGTAGACGAATACCGGGTCGTGCTGTAGTGCGATATCGATGTGCTCGCGAATGTGCCAGATATTCTGTCGCTCGCGTTCGGACTGTACGATGACGGCATCGACAATGAGTTCGTTTTCCAGCGCACTGCCCAGCGCCTGTTCGAACTGGTCGTCGGTTGCATCCGATTCCGAGCCACGTGATTCGACGATGGCGTACAGGGCGTAATCGCGTGGTAACGGCGACTGACTGCTGCCTTCGCGCTCGGTATCGGTATTGAGGGCATAGAAGGGCTGCCAGATCACTTCGAAGGCATCCAGGGTGCCATTGAGTGCATGGCTCAGGTGGCCCAGGGTTGCGCTCACCTGCTCGAAACGGTCGAAGGCCAGCAGCGCTGTTGCCAGCGCGGGAGTGGCGGGTCGGAGTCGCAGCACAGCGCGGGTGATGACGCCCAGGGTGCCTTCACTGCCGATGAACAGCTGCTTCAGGTCGTATCCGGCATTGTTCTTCATCATGCGGTTCAGCGATGACAGGATGGTGCCATCGGGCAGCACCACTTCCAGTCCGAGTACCTGCTCGCGTGTCATGCCGTAGCGCAATACGGCCAGTCCGCCGGCATTGGTCGATATGTTTCCCCCGATGGTGCACGAACCTCGCGCACCCAGGTCCAGTCCCAGTTGCAGCCCGGCATCGTCGGCGGCCTGCTGCACATTCTGCAGGATCGCCCCGGCGCCGACCGTCACCGTACGACCGGTGAAGTCGACCGGCTCGATGTCGTTCATGCGTTCCATCGAGAGCAGCAGATCATTGTCGGTGCTGGCATGGCCCTTGACCAGTCCGGTGGCGCCTCCCTGTGTCACCACTACCTGTCCGGCTTCATGGCACAGTTTCAGCACGGCAGCTGTCTGGGCCGTATCCGCCGGTCGCACGATGGCGGCCGCTGTCAGTGGGGAGGCATCCCAGAAGTGTGTCGCTCGAGCGCTGACGTCCGCGCCGGTCAGTACGTGCTCCGGGCCGACGATCTGTGCCAGTCGTGAATACAGGGTGTCTCTGTCCATTGTTCTTTTGGTTCTGTCGTTGTTGCCGGTCTCCGGCAATCAGGTGAACGCCTGCAGTCCAGTCTGACACCGGCCCAGGATCAGGGCATGTATATCATGTGTGCCCTCGTAGGTATTCACGGCCTCCAGGTTCATGACGTGCCGGATGACGTGGTATTCATCCGAAATACCGTTCCCGCCCAGCATGTCTCTGGCAATGCGTGCAATCTCGAGGGACTTGCCTGCATTGTTTCGTTTCATCAGGGAAATCAGTTCAGCCGATGCCTGGCCCTCATCGAGGAGCCGCCCGAGACGCAAGGAGCCCTGCAGGCCCAGCGTGATCTCGGTCTGCATGTCCGCCAGCTTCTTCTGGATCAGCTGGTTGGCGGCCAGGGGTTTGCCGAATTGCCGGCGATCCATGGTGTAGTCACGCGCCTGATGCCAGCAGGCTTCGGCGGCACCCAGCGCACCCCAACTGATGCCGTAGCGGGCACGATTCAGGCAACCGAAGGGTCCGGCCAGGCCTTCGGCATCCGGCAACAGCTTGTCGTCACCGATTTCGGCATCCTGCAGCTGGATCATGCCGGTGATCGATGCGCGCAGGGAGAACTTGCCTGCGATCCCGGGTGTCGACAGTCCGGGATTGTCCCGGTCGACCAGAAAGCCCTTGATCTTGCCGTCATGAGCATCCGACTTTGCCCAGACAACACAGACATCGGCGATCGGTGAATTGGTGATCCAGTTCTTGGCACCATTGAGCACGTAGCCACCGTCGACCTTCGTGGCGCGTGTGACCATGCTGGAAGGGTCAGAGCCATGATCCGGTTCGGTCAGGCCGAAGCAGCCAACCAGTTCGCCGCTGGCAAGCCTTGGCAGATAGTGTTGGCGCTGATCCTCGGTACCGTAGGCGAAAATGGGGTGCATGACCAGGGACGATTGCACCGACATGGCTGAGCGATATCCGGAATCGACGCGTTCGACCTCGCGAGCCACCAGGCCGTAGCTGACATAGCTGGCAGCTGCGCAGCCGTATTTCTCGGGCAGAGTCACGCCCAGCAGGCCCAGTTCGCCAAACTCGGACAGGATGTCGCGATCGAAGTGTTCATGCCGATTGGCTTCGATGACCCGGCCCAGCAGACGGCTCTGGCAATAGTCCCGAGCCGTGTCTCGAATCAGTCGCTCTTCACTGTTCAGTTGCTGATCAAGCAGCGCGATATCGTCCCAGACCGCTGCCGCCGGTTTGGCACGTGCTGACTGCGGTGTCATGTGATCGTGTGAACCGTCGGCTGATGTCATGAAGATTCTCCTGAGGTATAGCGCACCATTGTAGCGCCGCGAAGCCTGTTTGGTTTCATGGGATGCGCTGAAGGAACAGGACAGTGCAACGGGTGTGAATGCGCGTGAGTATACGGTTTTGTGGCTTGTGTCTGATTATCGGATTTTACTGCCTGCGGAATACGGTTTCCTGCCCGGTAGAAGGCGTTGGTGCCAGTGTTACGCGGCATACCCGTTGCAATGGAACTGCTCGAAGAAATCACCAGCACTGTCAGCTGACAAGCCGGGAGTCCGACCAGGGGTTGGCGCCGATGGCGGGACTGGATTCACTGATCCGGCGGTGGCGGCGGGACCGAGGCTGTTTGTGGGAAAGAGACACGACTCTACGATGAACAAGACTGACGAATATCCGACTGGAATTGGCCGAAGCGGTCATGCGTCGAACCGACGGAGCAATGCGAGCTGGAGACAGAATGTGTTGCTGGGACTGGGGACTGTCCTGAGTGTCGGTGCACTGATGGCCGGGCTGGTACCCAGCTCGCGTGCCTCACTGGAAGTGTTGTCCGATATGGATTGCGTGATCGAACCCAGTGCCACGGTCGATCTGGGATCTGCCGTGCCGGGACTGATTGCCCACAGCTATTTCGATCGCAGTGATTTCGTCAGCAAGGGAACGGTCATGGCGCAGCTGGAAAGCGATGTGGAAAGGGTGGCCCTGGCCATTGCCCGGCAAGTGGCCGGCAGCACCACGGCGCTGGATCTGCGCAAGGTGACGGCAGGCTTCGGTGAGAGAACCCGAGCGCGCAACGAACAGCTGCTGAAGACCTCCGGCGTGTCTCGCCAGGTTGTTGATCAGGTCAGTACCGAGGCTCGCCTGGCCGGTCTGCAGGTGGTGCAGGAGAGAGAGAGTCAACGCCTGGCGGAGCTGGATGTACAACGTGCCGAGGCGACCCTTGCCAGGCGACTCATCCGCAGTCCCATCGACGGAAGCGTGGTGCAGATGTACAAGCGAGCCGGGGAATACGTCGATAGCGACCCCGTCTACCAGATAGCGCAGCTGGATCCGTTGAATGTCGAAGTGATCGTGCCGGTCGAGTACCTGGGCAATCTGTCCACCGGCATGGTGGCAGCCATTACCATCGATGTGCCCGGTTTCGAGAACCAGGTATTGTCGGCGGAGGTACGACGTATCGATGCCGTGGCCGATGCAGCCAGCGCTACCTACGGCGTGCGTCTGATTCTGGAAAACCCGGACATGAAGATACCCAGTGGAGTTCGCTGCCAGATCGATTTTCTGGCCTCCTAGTCTGATTGAGACCAGATCCAGACCGGATCGACTCCGGCTGATCAGGGCGTGTCTGCACCGGGCTGTTCGCTCAACAGCTGGTCAGGCACGATCCAGGGTACAGACTCGCAACCGCTGATGACGCTGACCCCGTAGACATCGGCGAGGTTCTGCGGGCTGAGTACCTTGGCGACACTGCCGGATGCCACGATACGTCCCTGATGCATCAGATACAGTCGGTCGCAATAACGGGCTGCCAGTGACAGGTCGTGCATGACGACGATGGCGGCGCGTTTCTCGCTGGCAAAGTCGCGCAGCAGTTGCATTGTCTGCAGCTGATGTCCCAGATCCAGGTTGGAGATGGGTTCGTCGGCAAACAGCAGCGTCGGCTCTGCGGCCAGTGCTCGTGCCAGCAGGGCACGCGCTCGCTCTCCGCCTGAGAGCGTTGTCACCTGCCGATGACGCAAGGACTGGCAGTCACAGAGAGTCAGGGCATTCTCGACGGCCTGCAGATCCGTGGCAGTGGCGCGGCACCATACGGGCAGGTGCGGAATTCTGCCCAGCATGACCAGTCGTTCAACGGTGACGGGCCAGTGAATGGTGCCGGATTGCTCGACCCAGCCCATTTGCAGGGCGCGCTCCGCAGCACTGATGCCTTGCAGGGGATGCCCATCGATGGTGATGCAACCGCTGGCCTTTCTGTCGATACCGGCAAGGGCTGTCAGCAAGGTGGATTTTCCAGCGCCGTTCGGGCCGATCAGGCCAACCAGTTCCCCGGCGGCGACCTGTAAGGACACAGCGTCCACCAATGCCCGTTCCGCACGATGAACACTGACGGATTCAGCCAACAGGCGCGTCTGCATCATCTCGGATCGACTCAGGAGAGGTAGTTCCTGCGACTGCGCAGGATCAGAATCAGGAAGAAGGGGGCTCCCACCAGTGCGGTCAGGACGCCCACCTTCAGCGGTACCGGCAGTGCACCCTGCAGGGCAATGAGCCGCACACCGATATCGGCCGTGAGCAGCATCAGCGCGCCACCCAGAGCGGCCAGCGGCAGCAATCGGCCCGGTTGGTGGTTGGCCAGAGGGCGCAGCAGATGCGGCACCACCAGTCCGATGAAGCCGATCATGCCGGTCGTGGCAACAGCGGCGCCAACACACAGGGAGACGGCAATGAAAATGCGCCAGGATGTCAGATGGGTGTTGATGCCCATGCTTCGAGCCGTTCGTTCTCCCAGTGTCAGAGCATCCAGCGAGCGACCGACACCGGCGAGCAGCAACCAGCCAGCGAGGGTACAGGGCAGCATGAGCCACAGGTCGTGCAGGCTGCGGTCGGCCAGATCGCCCAGAGTCCAGAGCACGAGCTCACGAACCGCAAACGGGCTGGGTGCCAGATTGAGCAGAAGTGACAGCAGGGCAGCTGCCAGGGCATTGATGGCAACACCTGCCAGAATCAGCGTGCTGACCGAAGAGTCCCGACCTGCCAGAAGATAGACGAGGCCGGTGGCGCTCAGAGCACCCAGCATGCCCGCCAGAGGGACGCTCTGAGGGTGCCAGACACCGCTGAAGAAGTACAAGGCTGTTACCGCTCCGAGCGCTGCACCACTGGCGCTGCCGACCAGCCCGGGACTGGCCAGAGGATTCTGCAACAGCCCTTGCATGGCTGCGCCGGACAGGCCCAGAGACGTCCCGGCAATGACCGCAATCAGGGTACGAGGCAGCCGGATTTCGCGAATGATGACGGCTGTCACCGAGTCCGGCTCGGTGAAAGGCAGGGTGAATGCCTGCCAGGGACTGATCCATTGCTGACCCAGACACAGACTCACCACAGCCAGCAGCAACACTGCCAGTCCCAGCAAAAGACAATGCCAGCCATGGTTTGAGCCTGTGTTCAGGATCGGACTCCGGTCAGCTGTCTGATTGTGGAACGTCGATGAATACGACATTGATGGGAACCAGATCGGTAGCGACGCGTTCCGCTGCCAGTTCACCGGTGCTCAGATCGAGGCGGTAGAATCCCGGGTTGTCGTCATTGATACCGATCCAGAGGTGATTGTCCGGACCTTGCGCCAGTGTCGTGATATCGACACCGTCGAGCCCCGGGATGATATCGGCTGACAGTTCACCACTTGTCGGGTTGAACGTGCGCAGGGTCGTCACGGTGAATTCGGCATAGGTCAGCAGATAGCCCAGTTCTGCATTGATGATTTCCAGGTCGACGAAATAGCCTTCGTTTTCTGCATCACTACCGTCATCGAGTATCAGTGTGGTTTCGTAACTGCCGGGATCGATGGACTGTACACCGCCACTGTGAAAATCCTCGGTGATGGCTTCGTTTTCAAAGTAGTTGCCACGACCTACAACATGGATCAGGCCGGTCTCCTCATTGTACTGAAGCGCCGAGGGATTGGTGACATCCAGTTCGATACCCAGCAGGCCGTCGCTGCCCATGCCTGTGTCGATTTCGGTGTTGGTAATCGTGTTGATGACCGCCACGTAGGCGCTCTTGTCGGGAATCTGCGAGCCGGACTCCAGTCGCTGCAGACGCTCGAGCAGTACGAACAGCTTGTCATCGACGATGATCGCCTCGGTCATGTCTGGCAGATCGGTGTCGTAGGCACTCAGATCGATCTCTTCCAGTTTGAAATCCTCTTCCGTCTCGGCGGCCGGGTCCACGATCCACAGGGAGTTGCTGCTGCGACGCGTCAGATAGGCGCGGTTGGGACCGCTGAAGACCAGGTCGGTAGGGTTGGCCGTGATCGGCTCATCGCCCTTGACCGAATACTGGTAGTCGACGATGGATGTGTCTTCGGCATCGTAGCGGGTGATGGAATCAACCATGAACTTGCCGATCTGGTAGGGACTGACACCATCGGTGTCGACATCGATATTGGATCCGGCTCCCGGATAGCTGCCGACGACAACATTGCCCTGTTCCAGAGACAGGCGATCGATGCGACCGCTACCGTAATCGGCCGCCCGGGTAGCCACATAGGCGTATTGGCCGCTCAGGTCCACGTTGTCACCGCCAACAGCCGAGTCGTCGCTGTCGGAGCTGCAGGCGCTCAGACCGATCATGGCAGTTGCCAGCACCGAGACCCGCATCAGTTGCCTGAAGGGCAGGAGAACTCCGCCAGAGGGTGCCTGTGAGATTCTGATTGTCATTCGATTTTTTCCTTGTGAAGTCAGGGTGTGGGCGATGTCAGGGTGCGAGTCAGGGTCAATGACCAGGTGCGCCCGGGTTTGGGAAATCCATTGAAATCCTCGATGTTGTCATCACCGAGGTTGTGTATGCCAAGGGTGGCCTGCCATTGCGTATTCGTCCAGTCGATGCCGATCGAATGCAGTTCGCTATCGGCAGCGGGCAGAATGTTGGCCTGATCGTAGAAGCGTTTGCGCAGTACGTCCAGTTCGTACCAGAAGCTGAACTGCGAGGGCTGGTATTGCAGTTTTCCGGACCAGGCGAACTGAGCTTCGCCTGGCAGAAAGCGGTCATGGAATCCGGCCGCCGGGTCGCGGTTGCGCGCAGACTGCCAGGTGAGATTGCTGCTCAGATCCAGTTGCGGGGTAATGGCCAGATCCATTGCCAGTTCGAGGCCGATGACTCGCGCGGCTCCGGCATTGACCGGACCGCCAATGCCTCGGGAATTGTAGGTGGTGACAATGAGTTCATCCCGGTCGCTCCCGAATACGGTGGCGCTGAGTGCCGAGCGTTGACTGCGAAAGTGCAGTCCGACATCGACATTGAAGCCCTCTTCGGGTTGCAGATCGGGATTGCCGTTTACCAGTCCGCTGGATCCGAACAGTTCTCCAAAGGACGGTTCCCGGTAGTAGCTGCCGGCATTGGCAGTCAGTGAGACCTGCCCCGGCGGGCGGTAGGCCAGACCGATCTGCAGGCTCGTATCCGATGAGCGGCGACGGGAAGGCAGGTCTGCGGATGATTCGGGGCTCTTTCCGCGTAGCTCGTCCTGTTGCCAGCGGATGGCGGGGGTGAGGGACCAGGTCTCACTGTCATCGAACCAGACATAGTGAATGGAGGCCTGTGTGCGGTCTCGGTCGACATCGAAGGCCGCTGTGTCATCCCTGGCGTCGCTCGAGGCAAAACGTTCACGGCGAACATCCAGCGACAGGCCGAGGGAACCGCTGTCGGCCAGATATTCCCAGTAGGTCTTGGCGCCCAGTGTGTCCGAATCGTTTTCTGCGTCCTGCGCGCCCAGTCCGACCTGGCTGAGCAGGTCTCGATAGTGCGATGAGCTGTCATGCCAGTACAGATCGTGGCGACTGTTCCACTGACCCAGACCGTCGAGAACCTGTGACAACTGCAACTGTGTACCTCGGGTATCGTAACTGGCCACATTGTCGGGGTTGTTGCGAAATTCGGGTACGCCAAGATCGCGTGCCGACAACTGCAGAGTCAGGTCGGTACGGCTATCCCGGTTCTGCCGGTAGCCGGTGCGCAGCAAGGCTGTCGTGCGGCGGGCATCGGCATTGTGACGCTTTTCGCGGCGGTCATCATTCGGGTTCAACGGCGTTCCGTTGTCGCTGAGGAAGCCGAAGTCATTGTCACTCTGCCGATGGCTGATGGCGGCCACCATGTCCCATGCACCTCGAACGGTCTGGTGCGACAGCTGCAGCTCCCGACTGCCCAGACTGCCGACACCCAGTCGCACTCGTGTGGTGGGTTCGGCACGGCTCTGCAGTGTGTTGAGATTGACCGCACCGCCGATCGAACCATGACCCAGTTGCAGCGGTGTGCTGCCGCGGTAGATGTCGATGGATTCGAGGTTGAGTACTTCCAGAGTGGAGAGGTCCACTACCGGTGATCCGCCGCTGTTGAGCAGGATGCCATCCAGATAGACATCGGTCTGCGCGCCGGTAGCCGCCCGGATGCTGATGCTGGAAAAGCTGCCGAATCCGCCTGACTGGCGATGTTGCACCCCACTTTCCCGGGCCAGAACACCGGCCAGGGTGTTATTGCTCCGTTGCAGCGTGGCAGCACCGATCCGACTGTGGCTGGCTGTGCTCTCCTCGCTGATCACCTCACCGGTACGGTAGGGCACCTCGGCGATGGCTCGGATGGTGTCCAGTATGGCGTCAGGTGTCGTGCCCGTTGTCGCAGTGGCGTCGACGGAGTGTGTCGAGTCAGACTCGGATGACTGGGCCTGAGCCGCCGAAGCAAGCAAGGTCACACAGGGCAGAGTGCACAGCAGCCAGTAGCGCAGAGGAAAGCCGGGTGAGGCATTCGTCGGTACGTGGCGACTGGCGCCAGGCAGCACGCTTGCCCGATCAGGGCTATCGATTGAAGGCCAGGAACGCAACCCCGCGCTACCTCATGTTGTGGCCGACGGAGCATGTGGTGGCAGAAGAAGAGGGTTGGACAGCCTCTGCTTGCACACGGCCTGCAGCTGTCGCTTCTCATGTTCCACCGGACACCCCGCCAGGCTGGTTGATGACATATCGCCTGGCAGGTCTCCTGGCTGACAACGGCCTGATTCCGGCCAGGCCGGAAGGGCAGGGGTTCACTCCCTTCCCGGATGCGGAAACCATCCAGTGGGCACACAGTGAATGACGTTGCTTACAGTTGCGGGGGCAGCCGAGGTCTTGCACCTCGTTCCCTTTTCATCTTGGTCAGAACCTTGCGATGCGCAAAGCATACACCACTTGGGGGTTATGCAGAGCGTTACAGCCGAGCCTGAGGGCATGTTTCGTGATTGAAACCGGGGTGGCGACCAACGCCTGTCGAAATATCCGATGGTTGATGAACAAGAACAAGCGAGTCCTGGTTACCGGAGCAGACGGGTTCATCGGTTCGCACCTGACCGAGCTGTTGCTGAGCGAAGGCCATGAGGTCAGGGCGCTCGTGCAATATAACTCTCTGGGTTCCTGGGGATGGCTGGATGCAGCCGCGGAATCCGATGCACTGGAAGTTGTCAGTGGTGATGTACGAGATGCCCATTTCTGCCGCGCGCTGACGCAGGGGATCGACGTCATCTATCACCTGGCAGCCCTCATTGCCATACCCTATTCCTATGTCGCGCCGAGCAGTTATCTCGACACCAATGCCAATGGCACGCTCAATCTGTGCCAGGCCGCACTGGACAATCAGGTTGGTCGTTTCATCCATACATCCACCAGCGAGGTGTACGGGACCGCTCGTCATGTGCCGATCGATGAAGCTCATCCGCTGCAGGCACAATCGCCCTACAGCGCATCGAAAATCGCCGCCGACGCCATGGCCATGAGCTATCACTGTGCCTTCGAGCTGCCCTTGAGCATAGCCAGACCCTTCAATACCTATGGGCCGCGGCAGTCCGCTCGCGCCGTCATTCCGGCCATCATCTGCCAGATAGCGGCGGGCAAGCCGGAGATCCAGCTCGGTGATCTGTCACCGACACGAGATTTCAATTACGTCGATGACACTTGCCGCGGGTTTCTGGCCCTGGCGCGTTGTCCGGAGGCCATTGGAGAAGTCGTGAATATCGGCTCGAACACCGAAATCTCCATTGAAGATACCTTGCACCTGATTCGGGAGCTGATGAATAGTGACACCGTGTTCGTGACCGATGAGCAGCGGCTCCGACCTGCCGCCTCGGAAGTGACTCGACTGGTCTGTGACAACTCGAAAATGATCGAAATGACGGGCCATCGACCACAGGTCGATATTCGCGAAGGTCTGCAACGCACCATCGACTGGCTGTGCGAACCACAGAATCTGCAGCGCTATCGTGCAGAACTCTACAATGTCTGACTGTTCAGTCGATTCCCTCCAGGCAGGTTTCGAACAACTGCAGAGATATGACTCCAGCACCTGCGCAGCTTGTCGTCAGCGAACCGGCCGGGCAGATGAGCACTGAGCGCAGAATCTGTGTCATTACCGGTGGGCGCGCGGACTACGGATTACTGCGTGAACTGCTGGACGAATTGCAGATTCTTGATGGCATTGCCTTGCAGCTGCTGGTCACCGGCTCCCATCTGTCACAGGCACATGGTCTGACCATTGACGCCATTCGCACCGATGGTTATCGGGTAGACCGTGTCGTCGACATGCTGCTGGCCTCCGACTCGACCGTGGCCATCAGCAAGTCGATGGGTCTGGGACTGATCGGATTTGCCGATGCGTTGCAGTCGTTGAGCCCGCACATGGTCGTTGTACTGGGGGATCGCTATGAAATCTGGGCGGCGGCCGCGGCTTGCCTGATACAACGCATACCCCTGGCGCATATTCATGGCGGCGAGGTAACCTCGGGAGCATTCGACGAAGCCATCCGCCATTCGATCACGAAGATGGCGCACTATCATTTCACCTCGGCGGAGCGTTACCGACAGCGAGTCATTCAACTGGGCGAACAGCCCGACAGGGTGTTCAATGTCGGTAGCCTGGGCGTGGGCATCATCAGACAGATGGCGTATCTGTCTCGAGAGCAGCTGCACGCGGAGCTGGGGCTGCGGTTTGGCCGGAGAAATCTGCTGGTCACGTTTCATCCGGTAACACTGGATGAAGAAGCAGGACTCTCGCAGTGCCAGGCCTTGCTGGCGGCATTGGCCGAATGCCAGGATACGCAGATCATCTTTACCGAAGCCAATGCCGATTCCATGGGAAGTCGATTGAATCGGCTGATTGCCGACTTCGTTGGCGAACATCCGGATACCAGTGTCTCGTTCAAATACATGGGGCAATTGCGCTATCTATCGACCATGAAGCTGGTGGATGCCGTCGTCGGGAACTCGTCCAGCGGGGTCATAGAGGCACCGCTACTGGGTACTCCCACCGTCAATATCGGTGAACGGCAGGCAGGACGCATCAGAGTGGCCTCGGTGATCGACTGTGAGGCCGAGCAAGGTGCCATACATGAGGCCATTCAGTCCGCTTGTCGACGTGGGCGCAGTTCGGGAGCTGACCTGACGCAATTGCCCTTTGGTCAGGGGCAGACTGCCAGCACCATTGCCGGACTGTTGAAGGAGCTGCCGGTGGAGAATCTGCTGATGAAACAATTCCATGATATCGAGGAGGTGTCGTGAAGATCATTGCCGAAGCCGGAGTCAATCACAATGGCGACATCGATCGGGCAATTGCACTGGTGGATGCGGCCTGCGAGGCGGGTGCGCATGCGGTGAAGTTCCAGACATTCAGAGCCGAATTGCTGGCAACTTCCTCTGCCGACAAGGCCGGCTATCAGAAACTGGCAACGGCCGGTGAGGAGTCGCAGCTGGCCATGATCCGGAAACTGGAGCTGTCCCAGGAGAGCTTCTGCCAACTGGCTGAGCATTGTGCGGCGACGGGTATCGAATTCCTGTCGACCGCCTTCGAAGAGGTCAGCCTGAATTTCCTGCATGATGAAATCGGCTTGCGCACGTTCAAGATTGCATCGGGCGAATTGACCAATATGCCGCTGCTGCTGGCTCATGCCAGGCTTGCCGATCAGTTGATCGTCTCCACCGGCATGGCAACACTCGAGGAGATCGAAGCTGCTCTGGGTGTCATCGCCCATGGTATGGAGACAGCTCGCGAAGTCGGGGAGCGGCCCGGCAAGGAGCAGTTCCGGGCTGCGTTTCTGCGTGCAATGGAAACGGGGTCTCTGCAGGACAGGGTGACATTGTTGCATTGTACGACCGAATACCCGGCGCCGCTGAACCAGATCAACCTGCGTGCCATGGCCACCCTGCAGAACACCTTCCGGTTGCCAGTGGGCTATTCGGATCATACGACAGGTATCACCGTCCCGGTGGTGGCGGCTGCGCTGGGTGCCTGTGTCATCGAAAAGCACTTCACGCTGGACAAGTCCCTGCCTGGACCCGACCACTCCATGTCGCTGAACCCGGTCGAGTTGACATCGATGGTGTCGGGAATTGCAGATATTCTGCAGACCCTGGGTGATGGTGAGAAGCGCCCGGGCGAAGCCGAGAGCAGGAACATTGAACTGGTACGCAAAAGCCTGGTTGCCAGCCGTGACATACGGGCAGGCGAGGTATTTACGGAACGCAACTTGAGTATGAAGAGGCCCGGTAGTGGAGTGCCGCCGGAAGCGTACTGGTCGTATCTGGGTAGAACAAGCGACCGGGACTACCGAACCGATGACTTGATTCAAGAATGACGAGCGGAATGAAGACTGCAAAACACAGGTGTAGCGTTCCGGGAAACGACAGAGGGGATGAATGCCATGTATGACTGGCGAAAGGTGAAATTGCCGGTAACCGCCGACATGCAGGCGGCAATCGAGACACTGGATCGCGAGGCGGTCCGCATTGCGCTGGTGGTGGATGATCTCGGACGTCTTGTGGGCACCATCACCGATGGCGATATCCGCAGGGCGTTGCTGAAACGCCAGGGAGTGGAAACCTCAGTCATGGAAATCATGAACGACTCCCCCGAAACAGTGGGTACAGAGGCGAGCCGTGGTGAGATCTTCCTGAAGATGAAGCGCAAGAAACTGTTGCACATGCCGGT
Source organism: Granulosicoccus sp. 3-233 (assembly GCF_052681095.1). Taxonomy (NCBI): domain Bacteria; kingdom Pseudomonadati; phylum Pseudomonadota; class Gammaproteobacteria; order Chromatiales; family Granulosicoccaceae; genus Granulosicoccus; species Granulosicoccus sp. 3-233. The sequence goes on along the minus strand of NZ_JBQYLE010000003.1, from coordinate 275,640 downwards.
GATCGATCAGTCCTCGCGCATTGTCGACATGAAGATGCTGCAGGAGCAGATGTTCGAACCGAAGCACGCCAATCCGGTGTTGCTGATGGCGGGTGGATTTGGCAAACGCCTGCGCCCTCTGACGGACAACATTCCCAAGCCACTGTTGCCCATGGGCGACAAGCCGATTCTGGAAGTCATACTGGAACGCTGCATCGATGCCGGTTTCTGCAATTTCGTGGTATCGACACACTACAAGGCGGAAATGCTCAGGGAGCATTTCAGGGATGGTTCGCCCTGGGGCGTCGACATCCAGTATGCCCATGAATCCGAACCCCTGGGGACGGCGGGTGCCATCGGGCTGCTGCCGAACAATCTGCCGGATCTGCCCATCATCGTGATCAACGGTGATCTCATCACGTCAGTGGACCTGGATGCACTGTTGAATTTTCACAATGAGCAGGGAGCCCTGGCAACCGTATGCGTCAAGGAGTATGACTATCAGGTGCCGTTCGGCGTCGTCGAAGCTGACGGTACCCGTATTGCATCGATTACCGAGAAGCCGGTATTCAAGTATTTCGTCAGTGCCGGCATGTACGTTCTGGAGCCGGCGGCAATCGATGCGATTCGTGGACGCGGATACATCGACATGCCGGATTTTCTGCAGGAATGCATTGCCAGTCAACGTGGCGTCAGTATGTTCCCGATACACGAGCAATGGCGTGACATCGGCAGAATCAATGAGTATCAGGAAGCCCTGAAGATGACCGGCACCTGACAGCCGGCCAGCGGATCAGCCGGAGCAGGGCCTGGCCACTGCTCCGGCGAAGCCGCCAGTCCGATGAATGACAAGGGCGGCTCAGGCCGCCTTTGTCGTTTCAATGGTCGACTTGCGGATGGAGTCGGCAAGTCCGGTCGCCAGAGACTGGGCCTCGCGGTTTCCCGCCTTTTCGTGGATCTGCGCCAGCTGTCGGGCTGCTCGCCAGTCGTTGCTGAAATTCTCCAGGTAGATGGTCAGCAACTCGACGGAAGATTCGTAATTGCCCATCATGTTCAGCAGGTTCGCATAGGACGGTATGTAGTGGGGCGTGACCTCGCACAACATGCCCAGGGTGCTGCAGGCAGACTCACCGTCCTGTCTCTTGATGTAGATCTGCGTCAGTCGAGTCAGTGAATCCTCGATCAGGGCACCGATGGAGTCGAGGCTCTCCTGGCCACTGCCCAGTTGCTCCGCGCAGTCATCGATGACGCGTCCGTATTGACTGATTGCTTCGTCCTCGTCATCGTTCAGCTCGGCAATACTGCCGTTGATGAATGTCGATATGGTGCCATAAGGCCATTCGAGATCCTGCAGCTTTCTGCTGTAGGTCTGCAGGTCGTTGATGCAGTTCTGGTTGCGCAGATAGCGCAGTGACTGCATGGTCTTGCGCACAGTGCCGTAGTTGGACACGATTCTTGCGTCGTGTTGTTTTTCCTTTTCATGCAGTGATTGCAGAAAGCTCTCGCTGGCCTTGTGCAACAGGGCTTGTTGTTCCGCGGTAGCTGATGCCAGTAGGCGATCAAGGAACATCATGACACGGCCGGGTGTTTCCTGTTCTTCCCAGGCCTGCAGAAGGTATTCGATATCCGGCGTATCGGAGAGTTCGGCCTCGCGCAGTCTGATCAGCTTCTGGGCGTTCTCCAGCGCCTTCTGGTAGTAGCGGCTGCCCTCGTCGGTTATTTCGTAGTATTCGCGGGCCCATTTCTCCATGTCCTCTTCCAGCATGCGTGAAAAACCGCTGGGCTTGCGCAGTTTGCCGTATTCGGGACCCATGTAGTATCGGATGGCTGACAGAGCAGGAGGGGAGATCTTCATCAAGCGGTTTTCAAGCGCATCCAACCGCTTGTGGTAGGCAGGTTTCGGCGGTTTTCCGCCCTTGCCGTAGATCTGGTCGATGCAGTGCTGTGCCTTGCTGCACACGGAACCGATCTGCCGGAATTCCCGACTGAACCCAGACAGTTGTTGCCGCAGTTCACGCAGTTGTTCGAGTGTGGGTTGTGTGGTTCGACTGCAGTCCAGTACCGGTCGTGCGTCGGGAAGTTCCACGTCATGGCAATCGATATGCTTGATCGAGGAAATCGCAGTGGCATGTATGTTCAGATTGAACAGCACGTCTGCGTGCTGATTGATTCTCTTTCCGATCTTTTCCAGGGACTGAATGCCGCGATAGAAGTCGAGTGAGGTGCCAGCCCGGTTTCCGGCATAGGTGCTCACCTGTACATCGTAGTTGCCGGGCAGTTTCAGAAGCTCGGCTTCAGGCGTGCCCTGCGTATGGGAATCACCAGCGGTGTTCATGCACAGATCGACGCCACTGAGCAGTATGGTGGAAAAGCCAAGCCCGGCGGCCACGACCGTCGCGGCATGTCCGACGGTGGGGCCGGAGTTCTCGATGATTCTGTCAGAGTTGGGCAGGGATGTCCCCCAGGGGTAGCGGCTGCCGAGATGGAACCGCGGGCCCAGCCATTGCTTGGGCAGCATGTGAGCGACGTGATAACTGTGTACCAGTGGCACGCCCTGCCATTGGGTACCACGCTTGGCTGCCGCATACGTCAGGGGCGAGGGATCCATGCTGACCACGAGATCGGGCATGAGGTTCATTTCCGTGAGTTTGCCACACAGTCTGGACACCGCAAGTATGAAGAGTCGAGACCGGTTTTCGATGATCCAGTCCAGGTGCTGGTCCAGTGAAGGACCACCGCCCATGACCAGAGCCACCCGGCCCTTGCCGAACTCCTGATCCTCATGAAGGGCCACCTGATTGTCCACGCAATTGGCCATCTGCTGATCGATGAATCGCTTGACGGCATAGCTGTTGTAGATGGCGTGCTCTCTGTCGCCTCTTGCCTGACGAGTCTGGCGGTACAGTGGGTAGTAGATGTTGAGGTAGTCGCTGATCGCACATCGGGATTGGACCAGCTCGACCTTGCCGGCCAGAAACCAGGCCGTATCCTCATTGTTGAATACGCTGGTATCCAGGTCGGCAGCATCGATCAGGCTGACCGCCGATGAATGATGTCTGCAGTCTTGCCCGGCGAGCCATTCCCGGCATTCCTGGTCGATGGCCTCGAAGACCTCGCCGGGTTCGAGCAGAACGATCCTGGAACCATCGGGAACGGATTTGCCCAGCAGGTATTTGAACAGCAGGCCGGAGTCGCTGCCGATGACGATGGTGAGTGTGTTCTCGGCGCAAGGATCGAAGTCAAGCTCCTTGTCGTAGAACTGCGAGGCGCTTTGCTGGGCGAGACTGGTGCGGTTGAGCTCGGGAATGAATCGGTCTCCCCAATCATTCTTTTCAAAGCAATAATTCAAGTGTGGGTTCCTCCAATCTGGTAAGCGTCTTGCTTTGCTGTCAGGCACAACGTCGGCTTGCTTACCGTCGCAACCGGACTCGGTTTCGTAGTTGGCTAGGTGCTACAGTAATCTTGCCAATGGCAGGCTGTCGGCGTCGGCAAGTGTTAACCGGGAGCAGAAGAGAGCTTCGTTATGATGCCATCGTCAACATGATCAGCAATCACGCAGTACTGGCAGTGATTCCGGCCAGAGCCAACAGCAAGGGCCTGCCGGGCAAGAATGTTGCAGAGCTGGCAGGCAGACCGCTGATCGCCTGGAGCATCGATGCCGCTCGCCAGTCGGATCATGTGGACAGAGTGATTGTCAGTACCGACAGTCGGGAGATTGCCGATACGGCGGAACTCTGGGGCGCTGATGTCCCATTCCTGAGACCGGCGGCGCTGGCCATGGATGATACTCCCGGCATTGCACCTCTGCTGCATGCCTGCCAGATGGTGCCAGACTATGATTACGTGGCACTGCTGCAACCCACCAGTCCCTTGCGTACGGCTGCCGATCTGGACAGTGCCATCAGCCTGATGGTCGGACGCGGCGCGGATTTCTGTATCAGTGTGACGCGGGCCAAGCAGCACCCGAACTGGCTGTTTCGACAATCGGACGAGGGCTACCTGCAGCGCTATGAGGAGGCTCGAATGGAGACGGATCGGCAATCATTGAGCCCGGTCTACGCACCCAATGGAGCCATCTACGTGGCGAGGATCGACGCATTGCTGGAACAGGGAACGTTGAGTGGTCCGGGCACGCTGGCCTATGAAATGAGTGCAGAGAGATCCACCGATATCGATACGGCTCTGGATCTGAAGATCTGCGAATGGCTGTTGGCGGAGCCGACCCTCCTGGCGGCCTGATACCGGCGCCGCCGCGGGGTTCACTCCGGGCTTACGATTGTCTGATGATTCGCGCAGGGCTGCCGACTGCCACGCAATGATTGGGTAGGTCGTGGATGACGGTGGAGCCGGCCCCGATGACCGACTGTTCCCCGACCTGCAGGCTCTGGATGATTACCGCCGCGGCACCGATCCAGCTCAGATTGCCTACCATGACCTTGCCTGACAGCACGGCGCCGGGACTGATGTGAACCGCATGGCCGAGTTGGCAATCATGCTCGACAATGGCACCGGAGTTGATGATGGAAGCACTGCCGATACGACAGCCCGGGTTGATGATGGCACCGGCCAGCACGGCACTGCCTGCGCCCAGCTGACTGCGTGCACTGATCATGGCAGAAGGGTGTATCACGGTTGCCATCGGCCAGTGAGCCTCTTGCAGTTGCGACTGCAAGCTGTGGCGTCGCTGATTGTCACCGCTGGCGATGATGAGCTGATGCGTGGTAGCGGGAGTCTGCTGAAGCAGACAATCGAGTGTGCCGACAATCGGCCAGCCACCACTGTCGATCTCCTCCGGGTAGGTGTCGTCGTAGAGCTGGATGCGATGCCAGTGGCCAGAGGCCTCGGCAGCGTCGGCAACCACGCGTGCATGGCCCCCGGCGCCGATGATCGACAAAGTGACATCACGTTCCGCGTGCAAATCCGACGGCTCCCTGGTGAGCATGCAGCAGCTCACGGATTGATACCGGAGCCGGCCTTGATCAGAGACTGCTGCAAGTATCAGTCCCGATGAGGGCGGCTCTGCCATTCAGGCCGGGCATGGCGCCCGATCGCATGGTTCCGGCTGTCAGGCCTGTGCCTCGAGCGCTGCCTGTCTCAGGATGTCAGCCGTGTCGTCAGGTGCTCCATGCGCTCGATCGTGACATTGGCAAAGGCTATTCTCAGATACTGGTCCTGACCCTGGCCGAAGAAGGCTCCGGGCAATGCAACCATGCCGAGCTCCCGGGCCAGACGTTCAGCGACATCGACGGATGATGCCTCTGGCCAGGGGTGTCGCACATAGGCGAAGTAGGCACCAATGGCATCGATACGCCATGCCGGCAATGATGCAAGGGATTGCCGCAAGGCATTGGCGCGTCGGTTGATTTCGTCACGATTCCCGGCGCGCCAGTCATCGAGTGTCGGCAGGCAGTGGGCCAGAGCCACCTGTGGAGCACGAGGCGCGCAGATCTGCAGATTGTCCATGATCTTGCCCATCTGCTCGATGACCGGCAGATCGGCCACCACGGCGCCGAGTCGGTGTCCCGGGACACAGAAGGATTTTGAAAAGCTGGACAATCCGATCAGGAATTCGGCAGGACCGTCATCGAACAGGTCGTGTGCCGGACCGTGTGCTGTGGGAAGAAAATCCTGATAGGTCTCATCGAGAATCAGCCAGATACCGCGTGACGCGCACAGCTCGTACAGCGCACGAATCAGCGTGGCTGGGTAAACGGCCCCCGTGGGATTGTTCGGGGTGACGATGGCCAGCGCGCGCACCTCGGGACTGATGGCTGCCGCCACCTTGTCGGGATCAGGCAGGAAGCCGGTACTGGCATCGACGGTGACGTGTGCCGTGTCGATGCCGAACATGGCCAGCGTCGATTGATGGTTGAAATACCATGGATTGATCATCAGCACTGACTCCCCGGGCGCTGCCACCGTCAGGGCGGCCGTCACGAAAGCCTGATTGCAGCCTGAAGTGATCAGGATGTTGTCAGAGGACACCGTGCCGCCATGCGTGCGCACCAGGTCGGCTGCATATGCCGCTCGGAAGCCTGCCTCACCTTCGATGGGGCCGTAGCCCAGACAGGCAGGATCGCTGGCGGCCTGACCGAGAGCCTGCAGCAGAGAATCGGGAGGCGGATAACCGGGTACTGCCTGTGACAGATCGATGAGATCCTCCCGCGGGCCGGCAAAGTCACGCGCGGCTCTCTGAATGCGGGGAATGGGAGGAACGCCCAGTGCATGGACGTTCGGATTGAAGCGTTGTCTGTTCATGATGCAGCGGATTCTAGCGCGCCACGGCAGATTCTGTCGCGCAGGACTCCGGCCACCGACTCCCGGGTGTCAGTCAGAGTTCAATGGTGTCACTCATTTGAACCCGGGCATCAGCTGTTGTGGCAGCCACAACACGATTTCCGGAAACAGGATGATCAGCAACAGAATCAGCAGCATCGGCGTGAGAATGATGGCGACATCACGCAGTACTGTGACGACATTGACTCGGGCGATGGAAGCCGATATCAGCAGGCACAGACCATAAGGGGGAGTGACCAGTCCGAACGAGAGAGACACGATGCCGATGATGGCAAAGACCACGGGGTGGATGTCTGCGGCCGATGCCACCGGGTAGAGCACTGTACCGAGAATGATGATGGCCGGAATGGCATCGATGAACAGGCCGAACAGCAGAAAGAAACCGGCGATGACCAGTGATGTGCCGAACTGCCCCATCTCCAGTCCGGTCATGACGCCGACCATCAGGCGCGGTACATTGTAGAAGGCCAGCATCCAGCCGAAGACCGATGCGGTGCCGATGGCAAACAGGGAAATCGAGGCGAATCGGCCGGTTTCGTACAGGATGCCGATGGCGTCCCGGAAATTGATGGTGCGGTACACCACAGTGCCGAGAAACAGGGAATAGAATGCTGCAATGATGGCGCTCTCGGTGGGCGTGACGATGCCGCCGACGATGCCGCCGATGACGAATATCGGTGTCAGCAGAGCCAGTCCTGCTCCCTTGAAGGCTTTCCAGAATTCGGCCAGCGACGGTTTGCCAACGGTGGGGTAACCGTAGACGACGGCGTATCCGTACACGGTGGCCATCAGCGCCAGGGCGATCAGCAGTCCGGGTATGGCACCTGCCAGAAACAGCGAGCCGACTGAAATCGACATGACGCCTCCCCAGACGATCATCAGGATGCTGGGAGGGATGATGACGCCCATGACCGATGAGCAGGCCGTGATGGCGACCGAAAAACGCGGGTCATAGCCTTCTCGAGTCATGGCCGGGATCAGGATCTTGCCGCAACCCGCCGCATCGGCAGTGGATGAACCGGAGATGCCGGCAAACAGCATGGATACGGCTACATTGACATGCCCCAGTCCACCGGGGAGCCAGCCTGTCAGGACGGTTGCCAGACCAATCAGGCGATCGGTGATCTTGCCGCTGTTCATCAGATTGGCAGCCAGCAGGAAGAAGGGCACGGCCAGCAGGATGAATGAGGTATAGGAGTTGAGCATCCGGTCCATGATGAGGAACGGGGTCAAGCGTATGTCCAGAGCCACCAGAGGAATGGTGGCGATACCCAGTGCAAAGGCAACGGGCACGCGAGCGATGACCAGGACAATGAAGCCGGTCAGCAGTGTCAGACAGGCGACGCCGGTGGAGATGATCATTGTGCAAGTGTGTCCTTGGCGTGTCGGTATTCCTGCACGATCTGCCAGAAGCGGAACAGGGAGAAGGTAGCCCAGCAGAAGCCGGTCAGTGGCACCGTGATGTAGATGACCAGCATGTTGACCTGCATCATGACCGAGGTCTGTATGGCGCCGAACTTCGCATACCCGATGCCATACCAGGCGAACAGGAGGGCGAAGATGCTCATGACCAGCAGAACAAAGCCTTTTTGCAGCAATCTTCCCAGTCTTGAGCGCGCGTCGGGGATGACGTGTACATCGAAGTGGGTGCCTTCCCAGACGGCGATGATGGAGCCGAGCATGACCATCCAGACAAACAGGAACGTGGCCAGCTCCTCCGTCCACAGGTAAACGGGAATGAGTCCGGTATATCGCGCCAGCACTTGCATGGTGACGGGTACAACCAGTGCGGCCACCAGACAACCGACGGCAACCCGCAGCAGCTGGCAGAATCCTTCCAGTAATCGTTCAATCATTCAGCAGGACTCCGCGACGGGGTGGGGCAATCGGCTTCGGCAGACGTGCCCGCGGGGTGGGTCGGTGTGTACGCCGATACCCTCATGCTGCAGCAGCGAGCAAGAGGGTATCGGCCAGGGTGTTCAGCGCAGGGGCGCTGATCACATTGCGCGAATGGCTTCCAGCAATTCTTGCGCACCGAGTTCCTCGGCATAGGCATCCTGTACCGGGGTCACCAGCTCGAGCAGCTTGTCGCGGTCAGCGAATTCATGCACCTCGATCTGGCCGGCCGATTTCATCTCTTCCAGTTTCAGTGCATCTTCACTGGATTCAAGCTCGCGACCGTAAGCGCCTGCTTCCTTGCCGGCCTGCAGAACGATCTGTTGCAGCTCTTCGGGCAATTTGCGGAAGGATTTGCCGCTCATGACAATGGGTCGAACGGTAATCGAATGCTGTGTCAGGGTGACATGCGGGGCGACCTCGAAGAATTTGTACTGCAGCAGACTGGCGGACTCGTTCTCCAGGCCGTCCACCACGCCGGTCTGGATGGCGTTGTACACTTCCGAATAGGCGATGGCCGAAGGGGCTGCCTTGATGGCCTGGAAGACACGGGCCTGAATCGGAGCACCCATGACCCGCATCTTGTGCCCGGTCAGTTCATCGATATTGGAGATCGCATTGGCGGAGATCAGATTGCGGGTACCGCCGCCGGCATAACCGATGATCATCAGATCGGCCTTGTCCAGCAGTTCTTCTTCCAGGGGTTTCAGCACGTCACTGGACAGCACGGCATTCCAGTGCGCCAGATCACGAAACACGAATGGCATGTCCATCAGTGGCAGGGATGGGGCGAATCGGGCGAGATTGGACGGAGCGATGATGGCGTAATCGATGGCAACACCCTTCGTCAGAAAGTTGACGTAATCGGGCTCGATTCCCAGCTCGCTGTTGCCGCGCAGATCGAAGGCAATATCCGTATCACTCGCCTCATTGACCAGTTCTCCGAACTTGATCAGGGTCTTGCTGTAGGCATGTTCATTGTCGAACAGGCTCGCTCCGCGCAAGGTCATGTCAGCTGCATTGACACCACTACCCAGTAGCGTCGCGCAGCTGGCAATGGCAGCGCAGATCAGTTTTTTCTTGATGGCTTTGAACACGTGGCTTTTTCTCCGTTATCTCCAGGGGCCTGCTCTTGAGTGCCAGGCTGAATGAATACCGCCGATCGGATTCGAGTCAGGTGTCGGCACGATGGTCGGGAAACCGCCGCCGTGAAGGCCTCTCTGTTTTCGAGTCGAGCAAGTATGGGAGTAACGGTATACTAGTATGGTAGATGTCGTCAAATACTATTCTTGCTGTTGAATTCGCATCACCGGCAGCCTCAGCCGGGTATGACGTAACCTTTTGCAGAGTGTGCTGTACCTCTCGATTCCACTTTTCAGGCCGTTAACTGCTCCAGAGTTCCTGAAAGGCGTTTTCTGAATGAATCAGCCCGGCAAGCAGTACATCGAGTTCAATGCAGGTGGTCAGCAACAGGTCGCGGTACAACCGCGTGGCGAACTGCTGCTCAGTGGTATTGCATTCGACGATGTGGCTGTCGACATCATCGATACGGATGTCATTCTGACCGATCCGGAGAACGGTGATCGTATCGTCCTGATGGGGCTGGCCCTCTTCCTGTTCGACGACGAAGAGGTGCCACTCATGTCATTCGACGGAGAGCCGGTTTCACCGAATCTGCTGTTGTCCAAGGTTGGCGAGATCCAGAACCTCACCATGCAGGAATTCGTGGCCGTCACCAGCCTGCTGGAAGACAGTTTCAAGACGTCCGAAGAAGAGCAGGAAGAATCGGAAGATCAGGAAGAGTCCGAACAGACACCACCGGATGTGCTCGCAGCGATCATGCAGGCCATCGTGTCGATGAACGAGGCGCAGCAGGCGGCATCGCCGAATGTGGAAGTGGCCAGTGACGAGGGCAAGTACGATCGCAAGGCCGTGGATGAGGAAGGCGATACGTTTCTGGAGAACAGCAAAACGGCCAGTGCGGATTCATCGGCGGCAGCCTCCTCATCCAGCGAGGCGCCCGATGTGCCGGAAGCGGAGATCCTGTTCGATCTGGCGTTGTTGCAGCCAGGACGTGTCGAAGCCGTGGAGGTTGTTGACGGTGTCGACACCCGCAAGGTGCTCGGTGGCGGTGGTTCGGAGGAGTCGGTCTTCAATCCGGCCAACGAAGCCCAGTTTTCTACCGAAGTGCTCAACTATGGCACCGTGGCGGATGACCTGATCATTCATACCGACAATCCGGATTACTTCGACGCGAATACCATGACGCGTGTGATCGAGATGAATCCGACGTTTCCGGCAGGTTTCAAGGTCACCGAAGTGAGTCTCAAGGGTTTTCCTGACGGATTCGTGATCGAGCATGCCGACAAGGTCGGCGATGCCTGGATCATCAATGATCCGCAGCTCAACGAGCAGGGGCTACTGAGTTTCAATCTGATCTACAGCGTACCCTCGGATGAGGGATTCCGCGTCGACTTTTCGGTGACCTCCGAGTTTCAGGTCGGATCGCTGGATTCCGAAGGATTGGAACTGGCCGTACCGTCCGAAACCCTGTTGACGTCCGAGGACAGCCGTGAATTCGAAGTCAAGGATGTGCTCAGTGCGACCGAGCTCAATTACACCAACAGCGCAGGCGAGGAAGTGTGGGTGCTGGCCAACAACCCGAATCCGAATCGGGTTTTCTCGGGTTTTGGTGATGATCACATCACCGGTTCGGTAGGCACCGATTTCATCCAGGGCGGCGGTGGTGATGACATCATCGACGGTGGTCTCGGCAACGATACCCTGGATGGTGAAGCGGGTGATGATCACCTGATGCATGGCAAAGGTCTGGATCAGATCATCGGCGGCTCGGGTGTCGACACCATGGATTACAGCGCTCTGGATACGGCCGTGCATGCCGATCTTTCCGTGCTGGTTGATGGTTTCTCCAACGTCACGGTAGACCCGGAAGGGCCGGATCTGGAAGTGGACCAGATCAAGGGTGTCGAGAACATCATCGCCGGGTCAGGTGATGACCTGCTCACGGGCGATCGGCAAGACAACCGTCTGGAAGGTGGCGCCGGTGATGACGTGCTGGTTGGCGGCGGTGGCAATGATGCCCTGGTCGGTGGAGAAGGCATCGACACGGCAGACTACAGCCTGACTACCGGTCCCATCACGATGGATCTGTCCCTGGACGAAGACAATGTCATCGTGGACGAGTCGAACATCGACACCCTGAGCGGTATCGAGAAGGTGATCGGTACGGATTTCGACGATGTGATGCGTGGCGGTGATGCCGATGACATTCTCGAGGCTGGCGATGGCAATGACCGACTCTCCGGTGGTGATGGCAGTGATACGCTGGATGGCGGTGACGGTGAACGGGATGTCGCGGATTTCAGTGATATCGACGAAGGGGTCAGGGTTGATCTGGGCGCTGCGAGCGATGCCGATGGCTATGTGTCGGCCATCCATGGAAGCAATGCGGATCGCCTGCGAAACGTGGAGGATCTGCATGGGTCCGCTCATGCTGACCAGCTGAGCGGTAACGAGCTTGACCAGTTCATCTGGGGCGATGCAGGTGACGATGTCATCGATGGGGCAGCGGGAGCTGATGTGCTCGATGGTGGCGCTGGCCAGGATGATGTCTCAGGTGGGAGTGGCACGGATACCTTCCTGCACAGTGATGGCAACGATCGACTCGATGGTGGAGCCGACACAGACACGCTGGATTTCAGTCAGACCGAATACGTCAGTCAGGTTGATGCCGTACTGAACGGTGAACAGGATTCACTGGTGAGCGTGACCGGCGGCGATGACCTGACGATCCGCAATATCGAGAACATCATCGGTACAGCAGGTGATGATCGTCTGCAGGGCGATGCCAGCGACAATGTGCTTGACGGTGGGGCGGGAGACGACGATCTGATCGGTGCTGCCGGTAATGATGTTCTGATCGGTGGTGAAGGTCGGGACAGTGCCGATTATTCGGTGGCAACGGTTGGCGTCAATATCGATCTGTCAGCCGGTGAAGTCAGCAATGATGGCTTCGGCGGACGTGACTCCATCGATGGCATCGAGGATCTCACTGGCAGTCGCTTCTCGGACACACTGTCCGGTGATGCGCAGGACAACGTCATTCGCGGTGGCGAGGGCGATGACACCCTGATCGGTCGTTCAGGCGATGACATGCTTGTCGGTGGAGAAGGGCAGGATACGGCCAGCTACGAGTTTTCCCGGTCAGCGGTAACCGTGGATCTCGCTGCCGCTGAACCGACAGAGGATGGCGAAGGGGGGCAGGATACCTTCGACAGTATCGAATCGGCAACGGGGTCTGCGTTCAATGACACCTTGCAGGGCGATGCGGGCGCCAACACGCTGTCCGGTCTGGCTGGTGATGATGTACTGGATGGTCGCGATGGTGACGATACACTTCTGGCAGGGGCCGGTGATGATACCTTGCTGGCTGGCCATGGCAGTGACAGTCATGACGGCGGTATCGGCATCGATGTTCTGGATTATTCTGCCCTGACGGAGGCCGACAGCATCGAGCTGACCTTGTCCGGAAGTCTCTATGCCCAGGTGACGGTCAATGGCGCTGACGATGATCAGGTCAGAAATGTCGAAACCATCCTTGCCACGTCGGGTGATGATCGCTTGGGCGGGGACGATCTGTCCAATTCCCTCTACGGTCTGGCCGGGGACGATGTCATCAGCGGCGGCGAAGGATCGGATCAGCTGTTCGGTGGAGAGGGCAACGATCAGTTGCGCTTCGATGATCTGACGGCCGACGGTATAACGCTGAGTCTGGTGACCAGCACGGCCTCCTACGGCATCGATGGCAGTACCGATCGATTCAGTGGCTTCGAATCCTATGCGGCAACGAATCAGGATGACACCATCCTGACATCCGATGGCATCGACCAGGTAGAAGGCCTGGGCGGTGATGATCATTTCCACAGCAGTCAGGGCAGCGACGTACTGGTGGGGGGCAGTGGGCAGGACATCGTCGATTATTCGCTGCAGTCGGAAATCGACCATATCGAGGCGACACTGGACGAAGGCAGAACCATTACCGTGACAGTGGTGGGGGGAGACGATGATCAGATAACCACCGTGGAAGGCATTGTCGGGTCGGCGGGCAACGACATTCTCACCGGCGATTCGCTGGATAACGAACTGGCTGGCTCGGCAGGTAATGATCTGCTTGATGGCGGCGCCGGCGATGATATTCTGCTGGGTGATTCCGGCAAGGATCGGTTTCTGGGCGGTGAGGGCGATGACAGTTATATCGGAGGTTCCGGTACCGATGTCATCGACTACAGTCAGGCCCGGGGTGGTATTTCGGTCGATCTGTCGGAGAACACCGCCATCAATGATGGTTTCGGTGGCCAGGACAGTATTTCAGGCGTCGAGGACATCGTGGGGACTGACGACAGAGACGTCATCAGCGGCGATGCTCGTGCCAATACGCTGACCGGCTCGGCAGGTGATGATGTCATTCGCGGAGGCAGCGGCTCGGACATCCTGGACGGTGGTGAAGGTCTGCTGGATGAAGTGCATTTCGATGACCTTCTGAACCATGGTGTCACACTGGACCTGGAGGCCGGATCCGCCTTCTTCGCCGGTGATGTCAGCACGGATGTCCTGACGGGGTTTGAGTTGTATTACATGACCAGTCAGGATGATCTGATCCGCGGATCCGCTGCTGCCGATACGGTATTCGGCGCGGCTGGCGAGGACAGCTTCCTGGCCAGTGCCGGTGCAGATGTACTGGACGGGGGAGGTGACAGCGACAGTATCGATTACTCGTCTCTGACCGAGGCCAGTTCCATCAGTGTCACGCTGGATGGTTCACGTACCGTGAACGTGGATGTCGGTGGCATCGGCATGCAGAGCATCACCCGCATCGAGAATGTGACCGGAACCCGAGGGGACGATCTGCTCGGTGGTGACGCACTGTCCAACCACCTGATCGGTGGTGCAGGCGATGACACGGTTTTCGGTGGTGCCGGCAGTGATCTGCTGGAAGGCGGTGATGGCCATGACGAGTTGCGCTTCGACGAACTGGGGTCGGTGGGTATCACCCTGACGCTGGGGACCGGCCTCGGAACCGCTGTCTACGCGGCGGATAACAGTACCGACACCTTTACCGGATTCGAACGCTATCTGACCACGCGGCAGGACGATATCGTGCAGACCTCCGAGGATGTCGATAGCGTGTACACACTCGCTGGAGATGATCGAATCGCTGCCAGTCATGGTGCGGATACCCTCGATGGCGGTCTGGGCGACGACTCCATTGACTACTCCGGTCTGAGTGGTGCCACGGGCATTCAGGTCGATCTTGATGGTGCCACAGCAGTTCAGGTGTTGGTGGATGGTGCGGACGATGACACCATCAGCAATATCGAGAACGTGACAGGCACCAGCGGCGCGGACAGGATCAGCGGCGATGAGCAGATGAATCGACTGCAGGGACTGGCTGGCTCCGACGTACTGGACGGGGGCGCGGGTGATGATCAATTGTCCGGCGGTGAAGGTGATGATCTGCTCACCGGTGGAGAAGGCAATGATCAGCTGTTCGGGGATCAGGGGGAGGATACCGTCAGTTATGCCGATGCCAGTGGTGGCGTCTCGGTCGATCTTTCAACCGGTACCACGGCCAATGACGGCTTTGGCGGCGAAGATGAACTGCGCAGCATCGAGAATGTCGAGGGCAGCGTCCATGCCGATGTATTGCAAGGCAATGGCAGCGACAACGAAATCAGTGGCAACAGTGGCGACGATACTGTCTACGGCGGTCTGGGCTCCGATGTACTGTCAGGCGGCGCGCATGTCATCGGTGACGTGTTGCGGTTTGATGACCTGATCGGCGGCAGCCTCGAACTGGATCTCGGCTTGCAGAGAGCCGTGTTCACCGGCGATCTGTCGGTCGATACGTTCAGCGGATTCGAGAGATACATCGGTACACAGCAGGCAGATACGCTGGAAGGGAGTGTACAGGAGGACATCGTGAGCCTTGAGGGCGGTGATGATCATCTGAATGCCTCTGCCGGTAGCGACACACTCGACGGTGGCGATGGCGCAGATACGCTGGATTACTCCGGGCTGAGTGGCATCAACGGCATCAGCATCCTGCTCAACGGTGACAGTGAGTCCGTGGTCAGTGTCGATGGTGGCGATGACGATACGATATCGAACATCGAACACCTGACTGGCAGCGCGGGTG
The DNA here is from genome assembly GCF_052681095.1 of Granulosicoccus sp. 3-233. Lineage (NCBI taxonomy): Bacteria > Pseudomonadati > Pseudomonadota > Gammaproteobacteria > Chromatiales > Granulosicoccaceae > Granulosicoccus > Granulosicoccus sp. 3-233. The sequence continues at coordinate 260,252 of NZ_JBQYLE010000003.1, read as the reverse complement.
ATGACACACTCGGCGGTGATCAGTCCGACAACCGTCTGCAGGGGCTCGCGGGTGATGATCGGTTCATCGCCAGTGCCGGTACCGATGACATGCAGGGCGGTGCGGGATCCGACACGGTGGATTACAGCACACTGTCCACGGCCGATGCCATATCGGTGGAACTGCAAGGGGCGGCTGTGACCACCGTGACGGTCGATGGTGGTGATAACGACACGATCTCCGGGATCGAGAATGTGGTGGGTACCGCCGGCAACGATACATTGACAGGTGACGATGCTCGGAATCGTCTGGAAGGTCGAGCCGGTGATGACACCCTTGATGGTGGTGCTGATGCGGATACCCTGCTCGGTGGCGATGGGAATGATCTGCTGCTTGCCAGTGAAGGTGCGGATGTGGCAGACGGTGGTGCCGGACTGGATACGGTGGATTACTCGAGCCTGGCCGCAGGAGAGTCCATCGATGTGACGCTGGCAGGTTCTGTCGATGCCACTGTGTTCATTGCCAATGCAGACGATCAGACCATTCGCAATATCGAGAATGTGATTGCCACCGATGAGTCCGACCGGATCGTCGGTGATGCGCAGCAGAACCGGATACAGGCAGGCGCCGGTGATGATCTGCTCGGTGCATCGGCCAATAGCGACACACTCGATGGTGGCACAGGGTCGGATACGGTGGATTACTCGACCCTTGCCGATATCCAGCGGATCAGTGTGACACTGGATGGTGAGAACGAGAGCACGGTGCAGGTCAGTGGTGGTGCCGATGATCGCATCGTGCGAATCGAGAACGTGATCGGCACGGCCGGTAACGATTTGCTCGCCGGCGATAGTGCCGACAATCACCTGGAAGGTCTGGCCGGTAACGACACACTGGTGGGGGCGGCCGGAAACGATACGCTGGACGGAGGTGTCGGAGGGTCCGACACGGTGACCTATATCGACGCAGGTCAGGGTGTCATCGTGGATCTGTCCGCTGGTGTGGCCAGTGAAGATGGATACGGCAGTGTGGATACACTGATCGATATCGAACAACTGGAAGGCTCGGACTTCGCCGATGATCTGACTTCGGGTAGTGGTACCGACAGTATCGAGGCCGCAGCGGGAGACGACCGTATCACTGTGGGGCTGGGAGCGATCAGTGTCGATGGAGGCGCTGGGTCGGACACGGTGGACTACTCGACGCTGACGAGTGCGAATGCGGTCAGTGTGGAACTCGATGGGCAGAATTCGGTCACGCTCAGCGTGAACGCTGGTGATGACCAGACATTGAGAGCGGTCGAGAATGTCATCGGCAGTCAGGGCGATGATGTACTGACGGGTGACAACAATGCGAATCTGCTCGATGGCGGGCTCGGCAACGATACGCTGCAGGGGCTGGGTGGCAACGATGTGCTGATCGGCGGTGACGGTGAAGACCGCGCGGACTACTCGCAGGCCGGGGGTGCGGTGAATGTCGATCTGTCGGCGAACCGGGCAATCGATGACGGCGATGGTGGTACCGATAGCCTGTCCGGCATCGAGAATCTGTCGGGTTCGAATTTCGATGATGTGCTGATCGGTGACGCCAGTGACAACACCCTGCAGGGAAATGGTGGCGCAGACACACTGAGTGGCGGTGCCGGACTTGATGTCATGGATGGCGGTTCGGGAAATGATGTGGTGGACTACTCCACGGCCGCTGGAGACGTTGCCGTGGACCTGTCGGTGAATGCAGCCAGCAATGATGGCGATGGATCCAGCGATACCCTGCTGCGAATCGAAAACGTGGTGGGATCCTCGCAGGATGATCATCTGTATGGCGACAGCAATGCCAACCGGCTCAGTGGTGGCGTCGGCAATGATGTCTTGCGCGGATCCGGTGGCTTCGACAGGCTCGAAGGTGGTGACGGCTCGGATACGGCTGATTATTCCGCAGCCGTCAGCCAGGTCGTCGTCAACCTGGCCACGCAGACTGCCAGCAACGACGGCGATGGCAGTTTCGATACCTTGTCGGACATCGAGAACGTTCAGGGTTCCGTGCACAATGATGAACTGACGGGCAATGCAGAGAGCAATCAGCTGTCCGGTGGCGCCGGTAACGACGTGCTGATCGGGGCGGGTGGCAACGATGTCCTGGACGGTGGAGCAGGTGGTTCCGATACGGCCAACTACAGCGCCGCGACAAATGGCATCGATGTGAATCTGCAGTCGGGTCAGGCATTGTCCGATGGCTATCTGGCCACTGATACGCTGATCGACATCGAGAACGTGGTGGGCTCGGATCAGAACGATACGGTCGTTGGCAACGACAGTGCCAATCGTCTGGAAACCCGGGGTGGCGATGATGCGATCACGGCATCCAGCGGTAGCGATATCGTCGATGGTGGTGTGGGTTCGGATACGCTGGATTATTCGGGATTGAACGGTGTCAACGGCATCAGTGCCACACTCAATGGCGCCAGCGCCACTGTGGTGAATGTCGATGGCGGTGATAACGACACGATCTCCAATATCGAGCATCTGGTAGGCAGCACCGGAGACGATACGCTCGGTGGAGACGTCTCGGTCAATCGACTCGAAGGCCTGGAGGGTGATGACCGTTTCATTGCCAGTGCCGGAGCCGATGAGCTGATCGGTGGTGCCGGTTCGGACACTCTGGATTACAGCAGCCTGTCCGCAGCCAGCTCGGTATCAGTGGCATTGCAAGGGTCGAACGTGACGAGCGTGACGGTCAATGGCAGTGACAACGATACGATCTCGCAGATCGAAAACGTGGTAGGTACGTCGGGCAACGATACACTGAGTGGTGATGCCGAGCAGAACCGCCTGGAAGGCCGGGCCGGCAACGATACGCTGGACGGTGGCGCAGGGGCGGATACGCTGCTCGGCGGTGACGGTAGCGATCTGCTGCTCGCCAGTGAGGGGGCCGATGTGGCGGATGGTGGTAGCGGTGTGGATACCATGGATTACTCGGGCCTGGCCGCCGGACAGTCGATCGATGTGACCCTGGCGGGTTCTGCCGATGCCACGGTGATTGTCGCCAATGGGGATGATCAGACGATTCGCAATATCGAGAACGTGATTGCCACCGATGAAGCCGATCGAATCGTCGGCGACGATCAGGAGAACCGGATCGAGGCCGGGGCTGGTGATGATCTCCTTGGCGCGTCGGCCGGCAGCGATACCATCGATGGGGGTGATGGTTCGGATACTCTGGATTATTCCGGGTTGGCAGCTGCTCAGCGCATCAATGTGACCCTCGACGGTGAAGTGCAGAGTACCGTGCAAGTCAGCGGTGCTGCGGATGATCGTATCGTGCGGGTCGAGAACATCATCGCTACCGCAGGTAACGATACCCTGATCGGGGACAGTGAGGACAATCGACTGGAGGGCCTGGCAGGGGACGATCTGCTGATCGGTGCCGGTGGCAACGATACGCTGGACGGTGGTGCGGGCGGTTCGGATACGGTTGATTACAGCGCGGCGGCCAATGGCATCGATGTGGATCTGGCGGCAGGTCTGGCGTTGTCGGATGGCTATCTGGCTTCCGATACCCTGATCGATATCGAGAACGTGGTGGGCTCTGATCAGAATGATGTCATGGTCGGCAGTGACAGCGGTAATATCCTCGATGCGCGGGATGGGGATGATGCCATTACGGCATCGGCCGGCAGCGATACGATCGATGGTGGCGTTGGATCGGATACGCTGGATTATTCGGCGTTGACAGGTATCAATGGCATCAGTGCCACGCTCAACGGTGCCAGCAACACCGTGGTGAGTGTTGATGGCGGTAGTGATGACAACATTTCGAATATCGAACATCTGGTCGGCAGTACCGGTGACGATACGCTCGGAGGTGATGTATCCGTCAATCGCCTGGAAGGCCTGGATGGAGATGATCGCTTCATTGCCAGTGCCGGGGCTGATGAACTGATCGGTGGTGCGGGTTCGGATACGCTGGATTACAGCAGTCTGTCCGGAGCCGGCTCGGTATCGGTGGCCCTGCAGGGAGCCAATGTCACCACGGTGACAGTGTCAGGCGGAGACGATGACCGGATCACGCAGATCGAAAACGTGGTGGGAACCGCCGGCAATGATGTCCTGACCGGTGATGCCGAGCAGAACCGGCTGGAAGGTCGGGCCGGCAATGACACCCTGGACGGCGGTGCGGGGGCCGATACGCTGCTTGGTGGTGATGGCACGGATCTGCTGCTTGCCAGTGAAGGGGCTGATGTGGCAGATGGTGGTGCCGGCGTGGATACCATGGACTATTCGGGTCTGGCCTCGGGGCAGTCGATCGATGTCGCCCTGGCGGGTTCTGCCGATGCCACGGTAATCGTCAGCAATGGAGATGACCAGACGATTCGCAACATCGAGAATGTCATCGGCACGAGCGAATCGGATCGTATCGTCGGAGACAATCAGGAGAATCTGATCGAAGCCGGTGCCGGTGACGACACCCTGGGGGCGTCGGCCAACAGCGACATCCTGGATGGTGGCGCTGGTTCGGATACGCTGGATTACTCGACGATCGGCGGTATTCAGCGAATCAACGTGACTCTCGATGGGGAGATTCAGAGTACGGTTCAGGTCAGTGGTGGTGCCGATGATCGCATCGTGCGAATCGAGAATGTCATCGCCACGGCAGGCAACGATACACTGACCGGCGACAGCGCAGACAATCGCCTTGAAGGTCGGGGCGGCAACGATACGCTGATTGGTGCGGCAGGAAACGATATCCTGGATGGTGGCATCGGTGGGTCCGACAGGGTGACCTACAGGGATGCGTCTCAGGGTGTGGTAGTGGACTTGTCCACCGGCATCGCCAGTCAGGACGGGTTTGGCAGTGTGGATACCCTGATCGATATCGAGCGACTGGAAGGCTCGGATTTTGCCGATGAACTGACCTCTGGCAGTGGCACCGAGCGCATCGAGGCCGCCGACGGTGATGACCAGATCACGCTGGATCTGGGCGCCGTCAATGTGGATGGTGGAGCGGGTTCCGATACGGTGGACTATTCGGCATTGCAGAGCGTGAATGCCGTGAGCGTGGAGCTGGACGGCCAGAACAGCGTCACCCTGAGTATCGCCGGATCGGATGATCAGACGCTGACGGCGATCGAGAACGTGATCGGCAGTCAGGGTGATGATGTCATCACCGGGGACAACAGCACGAACAGACTGGAAGGCGGTCTGGGTGACGATACATTGCAAGGCCGGGGTGGTGACGATACGCTGATTGGCGGTGAGGGGGCCGACCGTGCGGATTACTCGCAGGCAGGTGGTTCAGTGAATGTGGATCTGTCCGCGAATCGCGCTGCTGATGACGGCGATGGAGGCACGGATACCCTGACGGGGATCGAGAATCTGTCAGGCTCGAACTTCGACGACGTCCTGGTTGGTGATGCCAGTGACAATGAACTACTGGGCAACAGTGGGGCAGACACACTGATCGGTGGGGCCGGAGTTGATGTTCTGCATGGTGGTCTGGGCGATGACGTGGCAGATTATTCGACGGTCTCCGCCAGTGTATCGGTGGATTTGTCGGCCAATACGGCAAGTGCCGATGGATCCGGAGCAAGCGATACGCTGCTCAGTATCGAGAATGTGGTCGGCTCCTCGCAGGACGATACCCTGTTCGGGGATGGTGAGGCGAACGAACTCAGTGGCGGCGTGGGAGATGATGTGCTGCGAGGCAGCGGTGGCTTCGATCGCCTCAATGGTGGGGATGGCTCGGATACGGCCGACTACTCTACCGCGGCCAGCAGGGTGGTGGTCAATCTGGATATCCAGAGCGCCAGCAATGACGGCGATGGCAGTTTTGACACCTTGTCGGCCATCGAGAATGTACAGGGTTCGGCACACGATGATGAGCTGACCGGCAATGCAGACAGTAACCGACTGTCCGGTGGCGCCGGTTCGGACACCCTGGTGGGTGCCGGCGGCAATGATACGCTGGACGGTGGTGCCGGAGGCTCGGACACGGCTGACTACAGCGCGGCGGCATTTGCCATCGATGTGGATCTGCAGTCGGGTGAAGCCTTGTCCGATGGATACCAGGCAACCGATACGCTGATCGACATCGAGAATGTGGTGGGGTCGGCTCAGGACGATGCCATAGTCGGCAACGGCAGTGCCAATCGTATCGAAGGGCGAGCGGGAGACGATGCCATTACCGCATCGGCAGGCCGGGACACGATTGATGGCGGCGATGGGGCCGATGTACTCGACTATTCGGGCCTGAACAATGTCAATGGTATCAGTGCCATCCTCAACGGTGCCAGTGCCACTGTCGTGAGTGTCGATGGAGGCGATGATGATACGATTGCCAACATCGAGCATCTGGTGGGTAGCCTCGGCGACGATACACTGGGTGGTGATATCTCGGCCAATCGCCTTGAGGCTCTGGATGGAGATGACCGCTTCATAGCCAGTGGTGGAGCCGACGAACTCTCGGGTGGCGAGGGTTCGGATACCCTGGATTACAGCACGTTCTCGTCAGCCACCTCGGTGTCGGTCGTGTTGCAGGGCGATACCGTCACGACGGTCACGGTGGCCGGCAGTGAGAATGATCGCATATCCGGCATCGAAAACGTGGTCGGCACGGCCGGTAATGATTCACTGACCGGCGACGATGGGGAGAACCGTCTGGAAGGTCGTGCCGGCAATGACACGCTCGACGGGGGCGAGGGTGCGGATACGCTGCTGGGCGGTGATGGAGAGGATTCACTGATCGCCAGCGCCGGGGCGGATGTCTCCGATGGCGGCGCTGGTCTGGATACGGTGGACTACTCCGGACTGGCCTCCGGGCAATCGATCGATGTGACGCTGGCAGGGTCTGCCGATTCGACGGTGGTCATCGCCAATGGTGACAATCAGACCATTCGCAATATCGAGAACGTGATTGCCACCGATGAGTCGGACCGGATTGTCGGTGATGGCAGACAGAACCGGATCGAGGCCGGGGCCGGCGATGATTCACTGGGCGCTTCTGCAAACAGCGATACGCTGGATGGTGGCGCAGGCTCGGATACGCTGGACTATTCCTCGCTGGCAGGGGTGCAGCGCATCAGTGTGGTACTGGATGGTGAGAACCAGAGTACGGTACAAGTCAGCGGTGGTGCAGACGATCGCATTGTGCGAATCGAAAACGTGATCGGAACAGCGGGCAATGATTCACTCATCGGAGATGGTGAGGGCAATCATCTTCAGGGACTGGCTGGCGACGACATGCTGGTGGGTGCTGCCGGTAACGATATTCTGGATGGCGGTACCGGTGATACCGACACGGTGACCTATATCGATGCGGGACAGGGCGTGACGGTCGATCTGTCTACCGGTATTGCCAGTGAAGATGGATTCGGCACGGTTGATACCTTGATCGATATCGAGCAACTGGAGGGTTCGGATTTTGCCGATGTGTTGATATCGGGAACCGGTACTGAACGCATCGAAGCCGCGGACGGGGATGATCGGATCACCCTGGGCCTGGGTGAAATCAGCGTGGATGGCGGTGATGGATCCGATACGGTGGATTATTCGGCGCTGGTGGATGCCAATGCGGTGAGCGTGGAACTGGATGGTCAGAACAGTGTGACTGTCAGCGTCACGGGCTCCGATGATCAGCTTCTGACAGCAGTCGAGAACGTGATCGGCAGTCAGGGTGATGATGTGATCACGGGCGACAGCAATGCCAACACTCTGGATGGTGGTCTGGGCAATGACATCCTGCAGGGACTGGCTGGCGACGACACGCTGATCGGAGGCGACGGGGTGGATCGTGCAGACTATTCACAGGCCAGTGGTTCAGTGAATGTGGATCTGTCCGCCAATCTGGCGAGTGATGATGGCAATGGCGGGGTGGACACCCTGTCGGGTATCGAGAATCTGTCGGGTTCGAATTTCGATGATGTACTGGCAGGTGATGCCAGTGACAATACGCTGCTGGGCAATGGTGGATCCGACAGACTGACCGGTGGTGCCGGAATTGATGTACTCGACGGCGGCGGTGGTAATGATGTTGCGGACTATTCGACCGCCGCCGGCGAGGTGTCGGTAGATCTGGCAGCCAATGCGGCAACAATTGATGGAGACGGTTCCAGCGACAGCCTGTTGCGCATCGAGAATGTTCTGGGATCCTCACAGAACGATACGCTGTACGGCAATCATGTCGCCAACGAACTCAGTGGTGGTGACGGCGATGATGTACTGCGTGGTGCCGGAGGCAGAGATGTCATCGACGGTGGAGATGGTGTGGACGATGTCGACTACTCGCAGGCTGCATCCAGAGTGGTGGTGGATCTGGCAAGCCAGAGTGCCAGTAATGATGGAGATGGCAGTTCCGATACGCTGATCGCCATCGAGAATGTACAAGGCTCGGACCATGATGATCGCTTGTCCGGCGATGGCCAGAGCAACAGGCTGTCCGGTGGCGTTGGGGCGGATACGCTGATCGGTGCTGGCGGAAACGACACTCTCGATGGCGGTGCGGGTAATTCGGATACGGTGGATTACAGCGCTGCGAGCAATGCCATTGATGTCGATCTGGCCCTGGGTCAGGCGCTGGCCGATGGTTACCTGGCCACCGATACATTGGTCGATATCGAGAACGTGGTGGGCTCCGATCAGGATGATCTGATTGCGGGCGATGATGGCGCCAATACACTGCAGGGAGGCAGTGGCAGTGATGAGCTGATCGGGCGTGCAGGTGCCGATACCCTGGATGGTGGGCTGGGTATCGATACGGCAGATTATGGTGACGCAGCGGCGGCAGTCACGGTCGATCTGAGCGACGGCAGCGCATCTGACGATGGTGATGGCAGTACGGATACGCTGATCGATATCGAGAATCTCACTGGATCGGACTACAACGATGATCTGCGAGGCGACTTCGGCAATAACCGGCTCGATGGCGGTGACGGTGACGATGTGCTCAGTGGGGCTGCCGGCCAGGATGTGCTGATCGGCGGGGGTGGTATCAACACGGCCGATTACAGTGGTGCCAGCTCGGGCATCAATGTGAACCTGAGCTCCGGGCAGGCAACTCTCGATGGCGATGGGGGTTCGGATACTCTGCAGGAGATCCAGAACGTCACGGGTACGGTCTTCGATGACACGATGGTCGGTGATGCCGAGGACAACATCCTGCTCGGAGGCAATCGCAATGACACTCTGGAAGGGCGCGGGGGAGCCGACACACTGAACGGTGGAGCCGGCATGGATACCATCGACTACGGTCAGGCGGTCGGTGCTGTGACCGTCGATCTGGCTGCCAATACCACCACGGATGATGGCGACGGTTCTTCCGATACACTGGTACAGATCGAGAATGTGAGCGGTTCGGCGGGCGCTGATTCGATAACCGGTGATTCAGCCAACAATGTGTTGTCCGGTGATGATGGCGACGACATTCTCATCGGCGCGGGCGGCAACGATACACTCGATGGCGGTGCTGATATCGATACGGTGGACTACTCGGCTGCCGCTTCAGGTGTTCGGGCCAGCATCGAAAGCGGCGTCACGACCAATGACGGTGATGGCGGCAATGACATACTGCTCGAGATCGAGAATCTGACGGGCTCGAATTTCGATGATGTTCTGGAAGGTGATGCCGGTTCGAACAGTCTGTCGGGCGGCACTGGTGATGATCGTCTGTCCGGCTTTGCCGGCAATGACTCGCTGGATGGTGGTGCCGGGGACAATACGGCAGACTATGAGGAGGCGGATGCCGGTATCACCGTTGACCTGTCCGTGCAGCAAGCCAGTGATGATGGTTTCGGGTTCGTGGACACGCTGCAGAATATCCAGAACATCAGCGGATCTGCTCATGACGATGACATTGCCGGAGACGCTGCCGGCAACGAGTTGATCGGCAATGATGGTGATGACACCTTCAAGGCAAGTGCAGGCACGGATACCCTTGACGGGTCGGACGGTGTCGATACCGTGGACTACTCCGCCCTGGCCGGTGGTGTGAGTGCCGCCTTGCAGGGATCTGCCGATTCCACCGTGGTAGTGCAAGGCGGGGACAACGATACTCTACGCAACATCGAGAACCTGACGGGCAGTGCCGGAGATGATGTGCTGGCCGGTGACAACCTGGTCAATGAGATACAAGGTGGTGACGGCGATGATATCGTCTACGGCGGCACCGGCAGTGATGTACTGGATGGTGGTGCGCACACCAGCGGTGATCAACTGCGATTCGATGACCTCAATGGCGTCGGTATCGCGCTAGATCTTGACAACGGTACTGCAAGCTATTCAGCCGATGGCAGCACGGACTCCTTCAGTGGCTTCGAATCCTATGCCCTGTCGCAACAGGCCGACAGTATTGCCGGATCCACCGGAGCCGATATCGTCGAATCTCTCGGTGGCGATGATGTATTCAGTGCCAGCCAGGGGCAGGACAATCTGGACGGTGGTGTCGGCTCCGATACCATCGACTACTCCGGGTTGCCGGGCATCAGTCGTATCGAGGTGAATCTGTCGGGTTCGACACCCAGTGTGGTACAGGTCACCGACGGCGACAATGACAGCATTGCTTCCATCGAGAATGTCATTGCCACCATGGGCAATGATGTGCTCAATGGTGATGCCGAAAACAACACGCTGCAGGCGATGGCCGGCGATGATGTGCTCGATGGTGGAGACGGTAACGATACGCTGTCCGGGGGCGAGGGCAACGATACCCTGATTGCCAGTCATGGTGAAAACACCTATGACGGGGGGGATGGCAACGATACCGTGGACTATTCGACCCTGGCCGACATCACCAATGTGCAGGCAGTACTGGGCGGAAGCTCGACGACGACCATCACGGTAAACGGCGCTGCAGGTACCAATGATCTGGCCAGAAATGTCGAGAACCTGATCGGTACGGCCGGCAACGACAGCTTGACCGGTGACAACCTGGTCAATCGTCTCGAGGGGAGCGATGGTGACGATACGCTGGAAGGGCGAGGTGGTGCCGACACGCTGATTGGCGGTGATGGCATCGATACCATTGTCTACTCGAGCTACGGTGTCGGGGAAGGCATCAGTGTCGAGCTCGATGGCAGCAATGCGGTGGATGTGCTGGTCAATGGCAACGACACCGATCGAGTCAGCGAAGTCGAGAATGTCGTTGGCTCCGAAGGAGATGATCTGCTGATCGGTGATGACCTGGCCAATGTGCTGGACGGCGCCGGAGGAGATGACATTCTCACCGGGGGGAGCGGCTACGATGTACTGAAGGGTGGCGATGGTTCGGATACGGTCGACTATTCGCGCGAGAGGGGAATCAATTTCATCAGTGTGCAGCTCAATGGCGGCAACCCGGTAACGGTGACTGTCGATGGCGCTGCCGACAATGATGAATTGCAGGCCATCGAGAATGTGATCGGAACGGAAGGCAATGACATCATCTACGGCGGTGGCAGTGTCAATACCATCGAGGGGCGGGGTGGCGATGACGTGATCAGAGGTGGTACGTCGAACGACCGGCTTGACGGCGGTAGCGGCACCAACACACTGAGTTTCGCCGATTCGAGTGCCGGCATCACCGCGGACATGGCGAACACGGTGGGTGGCTTCTTCGATGTGGTTCACGGCACCGGTGAAGTGGACAGTGCCGCGAATTTTGCCCACGTCATCGGATCCGGTGGTGCGGATGACATTGCCGGTGATGAGTCGGACAATTACCTGGAAGGCGCTGTCGGCATGGATCGCCTGTTCGGTGCCGGTGGCAACGACACCTTGTCCGGTGGGTCGAACGTAGACGTGCTTGATGGTGGTGAAGGCGATGACACCCTCATCGGCGGCGGTGATGATGATGTGCTGACCGGTGGTGACGGTGATGATCTGCTCGACGGTGGCGATGGCGATGATACCTTCAATGCGGGCAACGGCGCTGACGATTTCGATGGCGGGGCCGGGAATGATCTGCTGGATTACAGTGTGCACTCGGCAGCCAGTTCCATCAGTCTGACACTGACAGGCAGTACTGCTGCCACGGTTACCGTTGCAGGTTCGGTGGATGACACGGTAAGAAACGTCGAACATGTTCGAGGTACGGATGGTGCCGACACACTGATCGGAGACAGTAATGACAATGATTTCCAGGCCGGCGATGGAGACGACATCCTGTCCGGAGGCGTGGGCGGTACCAACACCATCGACGGAGAAGCGGGCGACGATACCTTTCTGGGAAGCACCGGTCAGAGCTTCTACTACGGTGGGGCGGGCAGTGATACAGCCGATTATTCCGCAACGGCCGATACCTCTTCCATATCGGTAAAGCTCGACGGTGACTCTCTGGCCATCGTGTCGCAGGTAGGCACCATCAATGATCAGTTGAAGAATGTCGAGAACATCATAGCCACCAGTGGCAACGACACCCTGTCGGGAGATGACAGAGCCAATCACCTGCAGGGGCTTGTTGGGGATGACGTGATTGCCGGAGGGGCAGGCATCGATCTGCTCGATGGCGGAGATGGCAACGATACCGTCGACTACGAGGAAGCGGCTGCCGGAATCGTCGTGGATCTGTCAAACAATGAGGCCAGCGATGATGGTGACGGTGGAAGCGATACCTTTGTCAGCCTCGAGAACGTACAGGGGTCCCGATTCGACGATTTCATCACCGGTGATGACAACGCCAACAGTCTGAGAGGACTTCTGGGTGATGACACCTTTGTCGGCGGTGCCGGCATCGACAGCATCAATGGTGATGACGGGGTCGACACGGTGGATTATTCTGCCGAGGTCGGCGTGACGGCGGTGACGATCACCCTGGCAGGCAGCGCGACGGTCCAGGCCGTACTGAGCGGTTCGGATAATGACGAAGTCCGCAATGTCGAGAATGTGATCGGCAGCAGCGGTGACGATGAACTGCACGGTGACAGCCTTGACAATCATCTGCAGGGTGGTGATGGCGATGATCTGATGTCCGGGGGTTCCGGCAACGATATTCTCGATGGTGGGGCCGGCAGCAATGAGGTGACCTATGACAATTCGCTGCGGGCCATCAACGCTGACATGAGCACGGGCGTCGATGGTGTCTATAACGTGAATGTCGGCGACGCCGATGCGGACACCGGCCTGTATGATGAAGTGGATCAACTGATCAATGTCGTCAATCTGTCGGGCAGTCTGGGCAATGACCGCATTACCGGTGATGAAGGCGAGAACGTATTGCACGGCAATGGCGGTGACGATTACCTCAGAGGCGGCGATGGTGTGGACACGCTGTATGGAGATGCGGGCAATGACAATCTGGATGGTGGTGCCGGAGACGATTTCCTGTATGGCGGCAGCGGTGGCTACGACCGTTTCTATGATTCGGAGGGTGCCGATTACTACGACGGTGGCACGGGTGGCTATGACCTGTTGTACTACCATCTGTCACCGGGAGTGGACAGCATACGCGTCGAGCTGGATGGGGGAAATGCAACAACGGTAACCGTCAATGGAGGTGATGATGATACCGTGATCAATATCGAGCGCGTGGGGGGCACTGCCGGTGATGACTACTTTGCCGGAGACAGTTTCATCAACTACTTCTACGGTTATGGTGGTGATGACCTGTTCATCGGTTCCGGTGGCAATGACTACATAAACGGCTACGGCGGCGTCAACACGATGGACTACAGCGCCTTCACCACGGTCATCTCCAGTTCCATCGATACGGGTAGTCAGTACCTGGTCAACAAGGGCGGAAGTGGAACGGATACACTCAACTCCATCACTCGACTGATCACCGGGTCGGGCAACGACAATATCACCACGGGTCAGAGCAGTGCCTTCATTCAGACCAATGCCGGTGATGACAGCGTACTGATCGCCTATGATGGCGTCAGTGTGGAAACCGGCAGCGGTCAGGATGATGTCGAGATCGATGCGGGTACCATCAGCCTGGATACGGGCGAGGGCGACGATATTGTTCAGATCAATGATAGCGGGGCCACGCTGGTTCTGGGTGATGGTGATGACACGGTATCCGTCACTGACTTGTATACCTTCACCGCCGAAGGGGGTGATGGCAACGATCTGTTTCATGTTCGCGGCGGTGGTCTGATCATCGATGGGGGTGATCAGATTGATGAGGTGGACTACTTCAGTGCCAATGGTGGTGTCACGGTTGTGTTGACGGATTCCGGTGACAGCACTGCAACGGTCGAGGGACTGGCAACTGATATCCTGCGCGATGTCGAGTCGGTGCGAGGTACCGATCTGGATGACAGTATCGTCGGCAACAGTGCCGACAACGAGCTGCACGGGCGTGGTGGTGACGACAGTTTCATTGCGTCCACCGGTGCCGACAGCATCGCCGGTGGGTCTGGTGAGGATTCGGTGGACTACAGCAGCTTTGGTGCAGGCAACAGCATCAGCGTCACTCTGGATGAATCCAGTGAGGTCACGGTCAGCGTCAGCGGTTCTATCGATCAGACGCTCAGTGGTATCGAGAACCTGGTGGGTACGGCAGGCGATGATTACATTGCCGGAGATGCCGAAGACAACATTCTGGAAGGTGGTAGCGGTAACGATCACATCATGGGTAGCGCCGGCGATGATGTTCTGACCGGGGGGGCCGGTATTGCGGATATTCTGGACTACAGCGGATTCACCACAGCGCTGGAAATCGATTTCGATGCTGGCACCGCCGAAGATGGCAATGGTGACAGAGACCGTTTCAGCGGTTTCGAACAGTATGTGCTGACTGCACAGACCGATACGATATTCGGTTCCACCGGCGATGATATTCTCGGCGGCGCGGCGGGCGACGACTACTTTCATGCCAGCGCCGGTGAAGATGTGCTGGATGGTGGTCTGGATGTGGATACTCTGGATTACTCCACGTTGGCCATCAGCAGTCTCAGCGTGGTTCTGAACGGCAGTGCTGCCGTGACGGTCAACGTCAATGGCGGAGACAATGACAGCATCGCCGGGTTCGAGAATGTTGTTGGCAGTACGGGAGCAGACACCATCACCGGTGATGCGCTGGACAATACCATCAGTGGTTTCATCGGCGACGATACACTCGATGGCGGTGCCGGGGACGACATCGTCAATGGCGATGCGGGCAATGATCGGCTGATTGCCAGCGTCGGCGCTGACCGCTTCGACGGTGGCGCGGGTATCGATACGCTGGACTACTCCTCGTTGAGCGGTACGGCTGGAGTTACCTTGAATCTGGATTCGGCCACTCTGGTGGATGCTACCGTTGCCTCCGGGAGTGTGGATTCGGTGGTGAATGTCGAAAACGTGATCGGCACCGATGCCGATGATGTCATTGTCGGTGATCTCAACGACAATGACTTGCAGGGTGGCGACGGAGCGGATGATCTGCGGGGTGACTCGGGCGATGACACACTGAGTGGTGAGGCAGGCAATGACACGCTGGATGGCGGTGCAGGCGCGGATGTTCTGGCTGGCGGTGCAGGGGACGACACGCTGTCGGGAGGCGATGGCAGCGATACGCTGGACGGCGGTAGCGATAATGATTTGCTGGCGGGTGGCAACGATGACGATCAGCTCAGTGGTGGTGCGGGCGATGATGTCCTCGATGGCGATACCGGTAATGATACGCTGCAGGGTGAGGAAGGTGATGATGATCTGGACGGTGGGGACGGGGTTGATGTACTGTCGGGTGGCATCGGTAACGATACTCTGCAGGGGGGAACCGGCAACGATGAACTGAGCGGTGATGCCGGTGATGACATCGTGCAAGGCGGGGACGGTGACGATCAGCTGCTTGCCGGACTGGGTGCCGATCAGTTCGACGGTGGTACCGGCTCTGACACGCTGGATTACAGTACACACGCCAACGCAGCTTCGATAGCCGTGACACTGGCCGGTGCGGGTGCAGGAACGGTTGTCGTCAGCGGTGATGTCAATGATGCGATCACGAATGTCGAGAACGTGATCGGTACCGGTGGCTCGGATGTCATGGTGGGCGATGATCAAGCCAACAGGCTTGACGGGGGGCAGGGTAATGATCAGATCGATGGCGGTGCTGGTGCCGATACGCTGATCGGTGGCGAAGGCAATGACACGCTGGATGGCGGTGCGAACGACGATACCCTGGTCGGTGGAGAGGGCAATGACCTGCTGATTGCCGGTGAAGGTGCGGATACGATGGACGGCGGCGCCGGCAACGATGTCGTTGACTATTCCGCCCTGGTCACCGCAACCGGCGTGACGCTGGCACTCGACGGGTCAACCACGACGACGGCCACCGTGGCTGATGGCAGCAACGATACCATCGTCAATATCGAGAGCATCATTGGTACGGGCAGTGACGATAACCTGAGCGGTGATGCAGGCAGCAATACGCTCATCGGCGGTGACGGAGATGACAACCTGGCGGGTGGTGCTGGCATCGACATTCTCCAGGGTGGGTCAGGTGCTGACCAGATCGATGGCGGTGCCGGCAATGATTCGATCGATGGCGGCGATGACGATGACCTGGTGCTGGCCAGTGATGGCGTCGACACGATCGATGGTGGCAGCGGCACGGATACCCTGGATTACAGTTCGCTGGGAAGCGTTACAGCGGTAGCGCTCACCCTGAACGGCTCGGTGGCAGCTACGGCTGCGGTCAGCGGGTCCGGTAATGACATCGTCAGCAATGTCGAGAACATTGTCGGCAGTTCGGGGGATGACACCCTGACCGGCGATGGTGCGGACAATACCCTGAGTGGTGGTGCCGGCAATGATCAGCTCACGGGCAATGCCGGTAGAGACCAACTCGAAGGCGGTGACGGAGATGATCAGCTGGATGCTGGCGATGGTGCAGACTGGGTTGACGGCGGAGCGGGCAATGACGTCATCGTGGCTGGCGGAGGTTCCGATCAGATCGATGGTGGTGATGGAATCGATGTCGTCGACTATTCGGGCATGAGCGGAGCAGGCAGCGTGACGGTTGCACTGGATGGTGCGACCACCGTGACGGCAGTTGTTACCGGTGACGTCGATGACTCACTGACCCGGATCGAGAATATCGTCGGTTCGATCGGCAATGACGATCTGACGGGGGACAGTGCGGCCAATGAACTGTCCGGTCATCTCGGTGATGATGTCATCGACGGCGGTGATGGAGACGATACGCTCTCCGGCGGTGCCGGGGATGACACGCTTGAAGGTGGCGATGGCAACGACATCGTGTCCGGTGGTGCCGGTGCAGACCAGCTCCTTGCCGGCGAGGGGGCGGACGTATTCGATGGTGGTGATGATGTCGACACGCTCGACTACAGTCTCCACGGTAGCGCCACATCCCTGGAGGTTGTCCTGAACGGCAGTGTGAGCGCCAGTGTTGCCGTCGAGAACGCTGCAGATGATCTGGTTCGCAACGTGGAGAACATCATTGGCACGTCGGGTGCTGACTCGATGACAGGTGATTTCCGTGACAACATTCTGTCTGGCGGTGATGGCGATGACCAGATCAACGGTCGTGACGGCGACGATCAGCTTCAGGGGGGCGCCGGAGCTGACACCCTGCACGGCAGTTCGGGTGACGATGACCTGGTCGGCGGATCCGGTGATGACACTCTGACAGGAGGCAGCGGCGAGGATACGCTCGACGGGGGCGACGGTACGGACACCCTGGATGGCGGAACAGGTAGTGATTCGCTGGATGGTGGTGCTGGGGATGACACTCTGCTGGCCAGCACGGGTAGCGATCTCATTGACGGTGGTAGCGGACGGGACCGGGTCGACTACTCGGGTCTGACAGGTGTCAGTGGAGTCTCTCTGACACTGGCAGGTGCTGTCCCGTCGACTGCCAGCCTCTCCGGAGGGAGTGTCGATGATGACACCGTGGTCAATATCGAGGATGTCACCGGCTCGACAGGCGATGATGTTCTTGTCGGCGATGCCGCTTCCAATGACCTGCTTGGTAACGATGGCGATGACACGATCAGCGGTGGTGGTGGTGCCGATACCCTCTCCGGCGATGCCGGTGATGACATTCTGTCAGGCGGTTCTGGTGGAGATGTCCTGACAGGTGGAGCTGGAAACGACATTCTGGATGGTGGCGCCGGCGACGATACCCTGAATGGCGGCGATGGACGCGACACACTGACGGGGGGCAGTGGCAACGATATCGTATCGGGTGACGCCGGAGATGATCAGATCATCGCTGGCGAGGGCGCGGACACCATCGACGGTGGTAGTGGATCGGATACGCTGGATTACAGTAGTCACGGTACCGCATCGTTCGTCGACATTTCACTCAATGGTAGTGTCGCAACGAGCGCCGTTCTCGATGGTGCCGACAACGACATCGTCCGGAATGTCGAGAATGTCGTGGGTACTGATGGTGATGATACCCTGACGGGCGATCTGGCTGACAATACCCTGGTTGGCGGTGCCGGCAATGACCAGCTCAGTGGAATGGGGGGGCAGGACATGCTGCAGGGAGGCACGGGCAGTGATGTACTGGACGGTGGAGTCGGTGATGACACGCTCGACGGTGGAGCCGGCAATGATCGCTTGATCGGTGGTGACGGTGATGACATTCTCACCGGAGGTACCGGCGTGGATACGGCAGATTACAGTACCTCGGCCACTGCCGTGACAGGCGGTACAGTGCGTGCTTCATCGGCAACGGTCGAGCAGGGCGCTGATACCGATACCCTGTCATCCGTCGAGCAGTTCGAACTGACAGCCGAGGATGACCTGCTGACATTCGACATGAGCGCACTGAGTTCGGCAACCCTGGACGCCGGTGCCGGCAGCGATACCGTGGCCATCGTGGACGCCCTGTCGGGTGACAATCTGTCGGATGCCGGTATCGAAGGTCTGGACCTGGCGTCGGTGTTCAATAACGTGGAGACCATCGACTTCACCGGAACCGATCTGCTGGACGGTGATACCTTCGATATCGGCAATGAGGATATCAGTGGTATGGTCGGCAGTGGCGATACGCTGAATATCAACGTGGATGGTACACGTATCACCCTGGCTGATATCAATGTGCTGCAGCAGGGAAGCGGGAATATTGTCGATGACAGCATCTCGGGTAACACACGCACAGTGGAATGGGATAACGGAATACACCTTGTCGTCAACGGTTGACAGGTAATACAACGGTTTCTTGGTACGAAGTCTGCGCGCGGAAAGGTTTCCGTGTTACCTGAATCGCTTGCAATGCTCAAGCTTGTCACTGATAAGCAACCTGTTGAAGACCCGCTGATGTCATGCATCGCCACGGTGCTGGAATTTCACCAGCGCCGGACCGATCTGAGTAGTCTGGCATTGCAGTTGCCCAGTGCGGGGGATCGCTGGACCATCGCGACGCTGCCTGCGATCGCCGAGCATCTCGAGTTCGAACTTCGTATCGACAAGTGCACCGTGGAAGAACTGCACAACACGCGTGCGCCCGTGATTCTGCCCATGCGGGCCAATCGGTTCGTCGTGGTACTGCCCAACCCGGATGGTGAATCCTGTGCAGTGGAACCGGGGGGGCAGCCACAGGCCCTGAGCAAGGAACTGCTGTGCAACTGGTGTACGGGACGAGCGATCGTGCTGCTGCCAAAGCAGGCAAGAACTGCTGCCGCGACCGAGCACATGCATCAGAAGAGGGCAATCGACTGGTTCTGGCAACCGATATTGCGTTTCACGCCGAACTTTGCCGAGGTCGTGCTCTGCACCTTGTTCATCAATTTTCTGGTGATCGCCTTGCCGCTGTTCACGCTCAACGTCTATGACGCGGTTGTGCCGAATCTGGCGATGTCGACGCTGACGGTACTGGCGATGGGCGTCTGCACGGCCATCCTGTTCGATGTTCTGCTCAAGACTGCTCGCACCTCGACGCTGGAGCGGATTGCCGCCAGAACCGGTGCCCGGTTCGATAGTGTGCTGATGCAGCGAATGCTGAGCCTGCATGAGGAGCAGATGCGGCTGTCGGTTGGGGAGCGCAGCAATCTGTTTCGTGAATTGCAGGGTCTGCGCGATTTCTACGCGACTCGCCTGATTCCGGCGCTGGTGGATTTTCCGTTCTTCCTGCTGTTTCTTCTGGTGATCTATCTGGTTTCACCGATCGTGACGCTGGTACCTGTGGGAATTGCCATCGCCATTCTGGTATTGAATGCGCTGGTGCAGATACCGGTCAAGCGATCCACGCGTGGTCTCTTCTCCTCCATGCAGGAGAAATCGTCCATGATGGTTGAATTGCTGTCCGGCAGCACCGCACTGAAACAATTGAATGCGGTTGGCATGAGTCTGAATCGCTGGAACATCACGACCGAACAATCGGCCGAGGCGGCGCGCAGAAACCAGCGCTGGGTGTCTCTTGGGCAACATGGTTCATTGGGCTTGATGCAACTCAATCATGTGCTGATCGTGGTGGTTGGCGTACATCAGATTCAGGCAGGTAATCTGACGGTCGGTGGTCTGGTGGCCAGCACGATTCTGGCAAGTCGCACCATTGCGCCCATCATGAACCTGCATGGCGTGGTGGCCCGCTGGACGCAATCCCGGGATTGCCTGCGTACCATCGACGATCTGTTCAGGCAATCGGCAGAGCTTGCAAGCAGCCGTGTCCTGCCAGCGAGCGAGCTCAAGGGCGCAATCCACGTCAGTGGCTTCAGCTATGTCTACCCTGATCAGACTCGGCCAGCGGTGAATGGCATCAACCTGTCTGTCCGTGCCGGCGAACATCTGTGTCTCATCGGACCATCAGGGGCGGGCAAGAGTACGGTTGCACGCGCCATGGCAGGCGCCCTGTTGGCCAGACAGGGGCAGATCAGCATCGATGGCTATGACTATCAAGCGCTGGCGCCTGCGCGTTTGCGCAGCAGTATCGCCCTGATTCCGCAACATCCGTTCTTCATCGCGGGAACTGTCCGCGACAATCTGTTACTGGGCTTGCCGCATTGCACGCCAGAGCAGATATCCAGGGCGACTGCTCTGGCTGGTATGGATCTTGTGTTCCCGGGAGGAGGTCAAGGTCTGGATCGGGTCGTTGGAGAAAACGGGGAGCAGCTGTCAGGTGGTCAGAAGCAGGCAATTTCCATTGCCCGTGCGTTCCTGCGTGAGCCCTGTGTTCTGGTCTTCGATGAGCCGACCAGTGGTCTGGACTCGGCCTTGCAACGTCAGTTCATGCAGAGCATGAAGACATTCAGTCGAGGTCGTACCCTGATCATGGTAACGCACAGCATGTCCCTTCTGGAGCTGGTGGATCGCGTTGTCGTGATGGATCGTGGATCCATCGTCGCGGATGGGGAGCGAGAAACCGTCATGCAGAAATTCGCGGCCTGATCATGAGCGGATTCGACGAACTCTACACGGCAAGACTGGACGAATCGGCAACCGGCACCCCGGTGAACAGTCTGCGTCGGCATGTCACCATCCTGCTGGTCGTGCTGATGTTGCTGTCCTTTCTGGCCTGGGCTGGTCTGTCGCGGATAGATCAGCACGTCCGGGCAACCGGGCGGGTGGTCCCGGCTGGCAATGCAAGAACGGTTCAGCATCTGGAAGGGGGGATCGTGATGGAGATACTGGTGGCCGAAGGTGACGAAGTCAGCGCCGGCGACCCCTTGTTCCAGATCGCCAACACCCGTGTCAGAACCACCTTGCATGAGGGGACCTTGCAGCAGTTGTCGCAGATGGTACGCCGCGAGAGATTGCTGGCCGAGGTGAACGGTCAGAGTGAAGTCGTGTTCCCCACCGAGTTGATCGATGCTCAGCCGGATTTCGTTGATGCCGAACAGGAACTCTTTTCATTGCGTCGCCAGGAACATCTGCAGAAGCTCGAGGGTCTGCAGAAGCGCAGAGACCAGAAGCGGCTGGAGATCGATGCCCTGAAGTCACGTGTCAGCAACATGGCCGATGAGGTCGGTGTGCTAGCGCGGCAGGCGCAGATCAAGAGCGGACTCTTCGAGTCCGGCATTGTCTCCGAAGCCAGTTATCTGCAGGTGAAGGCAGAGCTGGTCAGGCTGCGGGCCGAGCGCAAGAACGCCCAGATGCAGATTCCGATCGTGGCGGCCGAGATGGAGGAGGCAAGCAGCGAGATTGCCGCAGCGGCTCAGCAATATGCCTCGAGTGCCAAGAGCGAACTGAATGACGTCGAGGTCAGTATCAGCAGTCTCACGGAAAGGCTGGCAGCGCTGGCAGATGAGGTTGAACGTTCGGAAATCGTATCGCCGATAGATGGTCGCGTGAATCAGTTGTTTGTCAATACCGTCGGTGGTGTATCTCAGCCAGGGGCGCCGCTGGTCGAGATCACGCCAGCCAGAGAAGCGCTCGTTGTGGAGGGCAACATGTCGACGGCGGATAGAGGCAAGGTCTGGCCCGAACTTCGAACCATGACACACATCAGTGCCTACGATCATGCCTTGTACGGCGGATTGGAGGGGCGCCTGTCCTACATCAGTCCCGATACCTTCACCCATGGTGATTCACGCGAATACTACAAGATTCGTGTCGCCCTGGATTCCGATCGTTTCGACAGTGAACACGTGGTCAGGGCAGGAATGACGGCCGAGATCAATATCCTCACTGGCCGCATATCGATTCTCGGGGCCCTGCTGAAGCCACTGACGCGCTTGCGCAGTACGGCACTGAGAGAGGGGTGAGGCCATGAAGGACCCCTCACTGCAGAATGATGGCAAGGAATCTGACACTGGTGCTGCCAGGGCTGGCCCGATCGACCGTCTGATTGCCTGGATGCATCTAAAGGATGAACATCCACTTCTACCACTGTCTCTGGCTCGTTACGTGCCGATATCGGTGGTGCTGAATTTCCTCGGCGTGGCGCTGCTGGTCATCCTGGGCTTTGATACGCTGCTGGCTGCCTTTCTGACCAATGTTCCGCTCAATGGGCTGATCATAGCGATCATGCTGATCGGGGTCGGCATGTCGGTCACTGCCAATCTCAAGCTGTGGATGACGGGTCTGTACCTCAACCGGTTGGGCAACATTGCCATGCAGTTCAGGATTCGTGATGAGGAAATTGCAAGCCTGCAGAAAGAGCTGACTCGCAAAGCGTCGATTCTCGATTGCAAGAACATGCAGAACCTGCTGGACAATCTGCGCAACATGGGCGCGCTCAATGTCAATGACAATGACGCGCGAATGATCAAGTCCAAGCTGGGGGCGAGAATCAATCGTGGGCGTGGCAAGGTGTCCTTTCTCGGCGGATTGCTGGTCATGCTGGGGCTTCTGGGTACCTTCCTCGGGTTGCTGGGTACCATCGATGCGGTCGGTGAGGCAATGGCCGGCATGGCGTCCATCGGTTCGGATTCCGGTGATGGCGGGGGGATGTCCGGTTTCATCTCGAGTCTGGCCGCGCCGCTCCAGGGGATGGGACTTGCATTCAGTTCGTCGCTGTTCGGTCTGTCGGGTTCCTTGCTGGTAGGAACCTTTCAGTTCTTCTCCAATGGTGCCCAGGACCATTTCATCGAGGCGGTCAGTCGCTGGCTTGATGAGCAGATTCCGGGAATGGCTCAGGCCAACAAATCGGCCGGCCGGCCATCCGACGGTCCACCGGTCGCCGATGCCGAGCTCAAGGCCTGGATTGTCGGATTCATCCAGTCTTCCCGGAATACGCAACGCGAGCTGGCCGACGTGGTGGATGCGATTCTGATCTCCGCCGATGCCTCACATCGTGCCATCGAGAACAACGAACATCTGGTGCATCAGCACAAGGTCTTGTCAGAGAGTCTTGCCAGTCTCAATCAGGGCATTCAGACCATGGTTGAGCAGCAGGCACGGGTCGAGTCCGTATTGAGTGCCGACTTTGCCCGATCCCTGCTCGATGGCCAGTCGGTGATCGGTGATCGCCTGGGCACGCTTGACAAGCAGTTCGATGTGATCATGACATCCCAGCAGCAGGCTGCTGCCAGCATGAATGATCTGTCTCGTACGCTCAGTGAGCAGATCCCGCGTCATGTCCTGCAGACAACGGATCGTTTGGGCAAGGCGCTCGACCGTGTCAACGGCAAGCTGGCGCGTCTGTCGACTCAGGATCAGGCGCAGGTCAGTGAACTGGCTTCTCAGATCAGACGATTGGAGAAGATGGTCATCATCTCCGAACGACGTTCGGTGCAACGGGATCAGAAGGTCCAGAACAACCTCCAGCACCAGTTCCGTCGTGAATCGGACCGATTGAAGAAAACCATAGGCGACAATATAGCGTCTTCGGTAAACAAGGATGTCATTCCATTCATTGCCAGAGAGCAGCGCGAGCTGCAGAAGCTGGCAAGGATCATCGACAGGCAGTATGGGCGTCGCAAGGATGATCGGGAAGACCCTGATGCCGGAGTGGCATGAGCATCGTGTGCAGGACAGCAAGCTGGCCAGTGTCGCTCAAGAGGATTGAGCCGTGAGCGCTGATGGCGGTTCCGATCTGGCCGCGAACTCCTGGCCGGGCTTCGTCGACATCCTGTCGGCGGTAGTCATCATGTTCGTGTTCTTCGTACTGATCACGGCTGCTGTTCTGTATTTCTACACGATTACCTACAAGGCCAGAATCGAAGGCCAGCCCGAACCTGTCACCGAGATCGAGGACACGGCGAGCAGTACCGCCAGGATGGAAGAACTGGAACGGGAAAACGAGGAGCTGCGGAAACAGATGGAATCCGAGCAAGCAGCTTCGAGTCAGGGCGGTGGAGGTGCTCAGGCAGAAATCAGCGAAGATACACAGGCCGTGGCGCAGGCTTTTTCTGCGCAGGCATCGGAACAGCAGTTGATGGCGTCGAAGGAGGACCTGTCGCTGGTGCTGTTCCATGACCCGGGTGCCATTACCGTCGATACAAGCAGTGAAGCCAGAATCACCGAGTTCATCGAGGAGATGGTTGACCAGTATGGTGCAGAGAATCTGGAAATCGAACTGAACTCGCCCAGAGTTGCCAATGCCGCGACTCAGAGCCGTGCAAAGCGTCTGGCCGTTGCCAGGATGCTCAATGTGCGAAATACATTACTCGATACAACGGCCGATCGAGCAAACATACAGCTGAAGGTTGTGGAGAATGAAGCGATTGAAGACTCCGACAACTGGACGCGTTTGAAGATCAATATCCGCCAATGATTTCACTCGTCGTTGAACACACCATTCGGAGAGGACATCTTTCTGCCATTCTCGCTATTGCCTTGCTGCAGGGCCTGTGTTTGTCGCCAGCGATGGCACAGTCGGATGCCGAAGACAGACTGGCGGCACCCACCGTGGACAGTGCGGAGGACCCTGAATCGATCTCGTTTCAGACATTGCTGCACAAGGCGATGGCCAACAATCCTGCCATCGACGTTGCAGAAGCCAGAATCGATCAGGCCATCGAACTGTCACGACAGAACGGCAGCTATCGTTTTCCCCAAGTGGAAATCAGCAGTACGCTGGGGCCGGAATACAATGATCCAGCGCCGAATACCGAGTCCGGACGGGCGAGTACCACGGGACGCAACCTGAAGCTCAGCGTCACTCAGCTACTGTTCGATGGGGGCAGTTCCCGGGCAGAGCATGAGCGCAGTCAGCGGCTGGAAGGGGCAGCGCATGCCGAGGCGAGGATCGAAGTCGAGGACCTGTTCCTGGATGTGGTGACTCACTACATCGACTACTGGCGATACCAGTACGAATTGATGCAGGCCGAGCAGTTCGTGACAACCATGGATGAACTGGTCGCCGACCTGGGGGCGATGTATCGTGGTGGTGCAGCGAGCAAGCTGGAAGTGGATTTTGCAAGGGCCAGGCTTGCGTCGGCTCAGGGTGTGCAGAGCTCGGCGACTGCCTCACTGAACAATTCACTGAGCGAACTGGAATATCTGGTTCCGGGTCTGCGCAAGTTCAGGGCCGTGTCACCGGAAGAATTTGCCGACATCCGGCTCAAACCACTGGCAGACTATATCGAGCAGGGAGCGGTGTCGAACAGTGGGTTTCTGACCAACCGATTCAGCCGGGAGGCAACTCGCCTGCGCGTCAGTGCACAGAAGGGGCGATACCTGCCTTCTGTGGATTTCGAGCTCAGCGGTTCGATGATCGATGACGAAGGAGGGCCTTCGGTACAGCGTGACAAGTTTGCCGCGAAATTGCTGATCAACTACACCTTGTACAGCGGTGGCGAGCGCAAGGGGGGAGTCAGACGCGCCGAAGCCCAGTTACGCGAACTGGAAGCGGAACGAGCTCAACTGGAACGGGATGTGTTCAGGGCCATTGACCAATCCTACAACAGTATCACCTCCGCTCGCCTGACTCTGGATGCCGTGCTGTCGGAGATTTCTGCCAACGAGGATCTGCAGAAACTGAACCGCAGAAATCTGGAACTGGGATCGATCAACATCATCGAGCTCATTGATGTCGAAGAGCGTCTGTTCAATGCTCGCAGTCGCAAGGGGGATGTGGTGGCCACCATGTATCAGGAGTATCTTGATCTGATGATCTCTGCCGGTCTCTCCGATGAACTGCTGCAGCAGTATTCGCTGCAATTGCCTGAAACGGACTGAGTCCTTGCCCTGTTGTCGGTTTCGGCAGCGATGGCTACCAGCCAGGTTTCGGTCCTGCGCACGCCGGCCAGCCAGCTCCCGCGCTCGCGACTGCCCGTTACCACGAATCTGGCAGCTTGGACGGTAGCACAAGCGAGCGGGCAGACTGTCGAGCCCTCGCTTCGGGCTTGATACAGCGGCTGTCCGTTTCCTGCGAATTGTCGAACAACTCGCAGTGAGGCAAGGTTCGCTCAGGCTTCCCTGTTACATGCCGACAACTGGAGTGTGTGCTTGCGCCAAGCTTGACGTCGAGTGGAATCTTCCCGGTGAGGACTCCGTTGCGCCATGGTTTGGTGTCGATCCGGCTGTTCGCCTGATCGGCGGTGGCGAAGGCATGCGTGGGACGGCACGTCGAGCTGCGAGCTGTGTTCAAGTGATCAATCCGCTCTCGCCAGCTTTGTGTTCCGGTGCAGACAGAAAGGACAATATCGACATGAGTCAACAACGCGAACTGACAGTACTGATCAACAGAAAGATCGACAGCGGAGAAGTCGAGTTGCCGGTCTTCGATGACATCGCGCTGCGAATCAACCGCGAAGTCAACGAGAACAGGCTGGACGCCGAGCACATCTGCAAGATAATCGAAGAAGATCAGGTACTGGTTGCCGACCTGCTGCGCATGGCAAACTCCTCGTTCTTCTCCGGGCTTTCGTCTGTCAGCAGTCTGCGGGAAGCCGCAGTGCGCCTGGGTATACGCCAGATCGCATCCATCGTGTTCTCGGTCAGCCAGAAGCGTCTGTACAGTGCATCGCGCGGCATGTTCAAGGCGCGCCTGACACAGCTCTGGCAGCACACCTCTGCGGTTTCAATCGGAGCTCGCTGGCTTGCAGCCAATTCCGGCTATCGGAACCTGGCTGACGAGAGTTTCGTTGCCGGGCTTCTGCATGATATCGGCAAGCTGTCGTTGCTGTGCGCCCTGGAAGACATCATCAGCAGCGAAGGTCTGGAGCTGTCGGATGAAGTTGTCAACAACATCTTGCAGGACATGCACAGCGAGCACGGTGCGCAGTTGCTGACCCTGTGGAACCTGCCCGAATCCTACAAGACGATCGTATTGCACCTGGATGACGAGGCGTGCGATCCGCACAATGTCGTGCTGTGCATGATCCGCCTGGTCGACAAGGCTTGCGTCCTTGAAGATATCAACGACATGCCAACCGACGAAGTCGTGATTCTCGAGAACATGCCCGAAGTGGCGGCACTGTCGTTGTCCGACAGGGATCTGGCTGAACTGCGCCTGGTACTCCAGGAAGTGAAGGGCGAGCGCCAGGCAGCAGCCGCCTGAGGCAGATTCGAGACCGGCTGTCCGCGGGCCCCTGCGCTCAAGCTCGGCTGGAAGACGGCTTCATGACGACCTGCCGGTTGTTCCCGGTCGGTCCGGTCACTCGTTCCCGAGCAACCATTCTCCGGGTATCAGAGCCAGGCAATGGACGGCGACCTTGACATCCTCTGCCATCCATTGGAAAGTTGTGCGTGCAATTCGGCCATGAGCGCCGGACAACGTCGATTCAACCATTCAACTTCAATGAGGGCAGGCAAGCGTGGATAATCTGGTGGCAAATCTCAAGGTTCTGCTTGCAGAAGCTGGCGACAACGTCATGGTGGCGGGTAGCTGGCTGTTTCTGATCATTGCCTTTTTCTTCGCCATGGCTGAGCCCACGGCTGCCCTGTTGCCTCTGGCGCTGGGAGTCGGATGCTTCCTGCTCGCCAGAAAGAACGATACAGAGGCCTGACCGAAGGTCCGGGCGCGATGCGCCCGGTGGTTGCTGCCGGCTGCGGATGAGGATGTCCGGAAAGTGGATCCGGGTTCAGTCCGGTGTTGCTTTCCGGGCAGCTTTGCCCGGTTTGGTGGCCCGGCCCGTCGGTGATGAGACCACCGACAGGGCAGCGCAAGCGACATCTGATATATCAGCTTGTGATCACCTGCAAGAAAACACCATCGGCACGTCATTCAGCCGAGGCGTGAACGTCAAGAACCGGCCCACACAGCCGCTGTTTCAATCAAAGGGAGGCATATTGCCAGAACCCTGACAGTGGCCAATGTTCTTGAGGGCAATCAAAAGGATAGAATTGTTTCGACATTGCCTGATGATGGCTGTGTGGGCATTGATGTGCCTGATTCCCGGAAACGATGCACAGGCACAGGTTGCGCGCGAGATTGCCGCGCTTGATCCACCGGTCAGAATCCTTGAAGACCCGACGGGGGAGTTGGGCATCGAGGATATCCTGCGGTCGCAGGATCGATTCTCTGCCAGTGTGGACTCGTCGGTCAATTTCGGCTTCACGAGTTCGGCCTACTGGTTTGCCACGCAGCTCGAGCGGCCCGCCATTGGCGACTCACTGATGCTCAAGGTGTCATATCCCTTGCTGGATCGTATCGATCTGTACGTCTTGTCGGCCAGTGGCAGGTCCGAGCTTTTCCGGGCAGGCGATACCCTGGATTTCAGGGAACGACAGATCAATCATCGAGCCTTCGTGTTCCCGGTCGTTTTCGCTCCGAAAGAGGAGTCGCTGCAGATTTACATGCGTGTGAGAACAACGAGCGCTATGCAGGTTCCTCTCAGTATCTGGCAGCCGGAAGCCTTCCATGCCGAGAGCTATGATGAACAACTTTTACTCGGCTTGTATTATGGCCTGCTTCTGGCCATCATGGTGTCCAACGCGATGATGGCCCTGTCGGTCAGGGAACCGGCCTATGCCTACTACGCCTTGTACATTCTGTTCTACGGCGGATTCCAGATGTGCGTGAATGGTCTGGCCTTCGAATATATCTGGCCTTCATCCACCTATCTTGCAGAGAAGGGGACCGTCATCTTCATGGCACTCGGAGCTACGCTGGCCACCGCATTTTCGGCAGAGTTGCTCGAGATCTGGCAGCGACGAGATCACTTGAGAAGACTGTTCATTCTCTTCGGGGTATGCAATCTGGTGACGCTGCCGATGTGCCTGCTCGTTCCCTATGCCTTTTCCATTCAGCTGCAGACCTTGCTGGTGACGCTGGGTACCGGGCTGTTCTTCTGGGCGGGCATCATTCAGCTGCGTCGGGGCGTCGAAGTCGCCCGATATTTCCTGCTCGCCTGGACGATGTTCCTGTTGGGCATCTTCATCTATGGTCTGAAGACGTACGCACTGCTACCCGAGAACGTGTTCACCGAGTATGCCATTCAGGTCGGCTCGGCTCTGGAAACCATTCTGCTGTCGTTTGCCATCGCTCATCGATTCAAGATTCTGAGAGAGGACAAGCTTCGCCTGCAGCGAGAATCTACCGAGCTGCTGGAGAC
Source organism: Granulosicoccus sp. 3-233 (assembly GCF_052681095.1). Lineage (NCBI taxonomy): Bacteria > Pseudomonadati > Pseudomonadota > Gammaproteobacteria > Chromatiales > Granulosicoccaceae > Granulosicoccus > Granulosicoccus sp. 3-233. The sequence goes on along the minus strand of NZ_JBQYLE010000003.1, from coordinate 230,533 downwards.
CCGAGTGGCTCAACGAACACTGGATCTGGAGAAGACACTGGACGAGCTGTCTGCGGTGAATACGCGCCTGGAAAGACTCAGCATCATCGATTCGCTGAGCGGCGTCTTCAATCGAGCCTATTTCAATGTCAACTTTGACAGATTGTGGGAGCTTGCACGGGTTGAACAGAAGCCATTGGCCATTCTGATGATCGATATCGACCATTTCAAAAGGGTCAATGACAATCACGGGCATCTGATCGGCGACAATATCATCAGTATCGTCAGCAAGCTCGTGTCGGAAATCGTTTCACGCGAAGAGGATTTCGTGGCTCGTTATGGTGGTGAGGAGTTTGCGGTCGTATTGCCCGATACCGGACAAGCGGCAGCCATGATGCTGGCAGAACAGATTCGCGTTGCTGTCAATTCCTTCGACAGTGATGTGGAAGCCCTTGCCAGAGTGGGACGCATCAGTGTGAGTATCGGCGTGGCGTCAAGGATTCCCCAGGCTGATGATGCCGATCCCCGTAGCGAACTCCTGTTGTCACTGGCAGATGATGCGCTGTATCGCGCAAAGAACAGTGGCAGAAATCGCGTTTGTCAGGCCATCCGGAATCAGGATATTCCGGACTTGGGTTCGGATCTGGGTCTGGGAGTCATGGGGCTGGGGTGATAGGGTGGAAAGTCCGGGGCGATACCGGTTCTGGAGCCAGTCATCAGAACCTGGTGGATGAACCTTTCAAGCGACAGCTGAAGTACCATTGGGACTCTTTTTCTCACGCTTACCATGGTTCTATCCAATGTCTCAGGATGCTTCTTCGTGCAATGAACTGATTCTCAAGGCCGCCTGCAAAGCCGAGAGTGGCATTGTTGCCGCCGTCAGTACCTTTCTGGCTGATCGAGGTGCCTATATCAGTGATATGTCGCAATTCGATGACCCGGCGACGGGGCGCTTTTCACTGCGGGCTCGTTTTCACATAGCCTCTGGTGATGCCACGCTGGAGCAGCTGCAGGAAGAATTTCAGGCTGTTGCCGCACAGTTCGGGATGGAGTGGAATCTGTTGTCTGCAGAAGCTCCCACACGGACCCTGATCATGGTCAGTAAATTCGATCACTGTCTGGATGATCTGCTGTACCGGCTCAAGAAAGGCGAGTTGAACATGGAGATCACGGCAGTCGTGTCCAACCATCTGGACCTGCGGCCCATGGCTGAGCGCGAAGGAATACGTTTTGTCTATCTGCCGATCACACCGGACAACAAGCCTCAACAGGAAAAGGCTCTGATGGAGCTGATTGATGAAACCGGGACGGAACTGGTGGTACTCGCCCGCTACATGCAGGTATTGTCCGACACCATGTGCAAGCAGCTCAGTGGCCGGGCCATCAACATCCATCATTCCTTTCTGCCGGGCTTCAAGGGGGCGCGACCCTATCACCAGGCCTACGATCGCGGGGTCAAGCTGATCGGGGCGACCGCACATTACGTGACATCAGATCTGGACGAAGGGCCCATCATCGAACAGAGCGTGCAACCGGTCGATCACACCTACACGCCGGAGCAACTCGTGGCGGTGGGACGTGATACCGAAACCGTGGCCCTGGCCAGGGCGGTCAGACTGCATGTCGAGCACCGCGTCTTCCTGCACGGTAACAAGACAGTGATCTTTCGCTAGCGGCGGCCAGCAGCGGTTCGACGCCCGTGCAGGCGTCGAACCGATTGTGTGAACGATACCCGGCCGTTGTATCAGGCTCGCACGACAGACAATGCCTCAGTTGGCCGTTCGCAGCGTGGGATAGGCTTCGGTATAGAGCCAGTCCTTGTCCTTTGCCGGTGTATGGCAACCCAGGCAATCGGCCTTGTAATCGGTCGCCGCATTCGTGGCAGGGTCATCCAGCGTGAACAGGGCCCATCCCCAGCCGTCACCCCAGACAGGATTAGCGGCGAAACGGTTGCTCGAATCCTTGACCATGACAAACCATTGTTTCAGGTCCGTGGCATAGCCGACGCCTGCGCCGGTAGTGTAGGAGCCGCTCACATGGGCGCGTAATTCCTTGACCAGTGTTGCACCATCGGGGAACATGCCCGTTTCGCGATAGGCCTCGGCAGACGCCTTCTCGGTGTAGACATCATGAAACCCGCTGGCTCCCCCTTCAGGGACGAACCAGGAGCCCAGATGCACCATGTTGATTCGGAAATCCTCCGGCAAGCTGATGCTACCATCGGCATCCACATGGGGTGAGAACGATTCCTGAGCAACGACCGACGTCATCTGTATGCCTGACAATGCCGCTGCAGCAGCGACACTCAACAGGATTCCGTGCATCTTCTTCATTTTTCAAGCTCCGTAAGCTGTATGGACATTTGCCAATCCGCTCCCTGTCATCGGAAAGCCGTCTGTTTCCCCGTTGCCAGGATGCTTCATGGTTGTGCATTCATGGTAGTCCGACAGCCTGAGCCGGCAGGTAACCCAGAGGATCAGATAAGTGCCCGAGAATGTCAGTGAAACAGGAGGCTTCGATGTTCTTGCCGATGTTCTGGATACCATGCGTCTGCGAGGCACGATTTTCTTCCGTTCCGAGCTCGCAGCACCCTGGGGGATGAGCCTCGAGCCGTCAGGTCTGCCCCGATTTCACATCGCTCTGTCCGGCAACTGCTTCGTGGGCGCAGCTTCAGGAGAGCAGCTCAGTGTCGGCGAGATGGATATCGTCATGCTGCCCGATGGCAGGGAACACTGGATTGCCGATCGACCCGGGCGCGAGCTGGTGCAGAGCAGGCAGGCTGGTGAAGCCTGCGAACTGGGAGTGCCGATGTTTCAGAGTGGTGATATCACCAACCGGCTGATGTGTGGGCTGGTACATTTCGATACCGAAATGACCCATCCGATTCTCGATACGATTCCGGATGTGCTGCACTTGAAGAACATCGAACCATCGGATGCCATCTGGTTGATCGTCATGGCAATCGACGCCGAAATGGCTCGTCCGAAAGGACGAGGAGGGCGGATCATCGACAAGTTGACCGAGATCCTGATATTGCAGTTGTTGAGTCGATATCAGGCGGAGAGCGGAGAGTCGGGCGGGTTTCTGGCCGCGCTCGGCGACCGTCGTTTGCTGCATGCCCTGGCACTGATTCATCGAGAGCCGGCGCATGACTGGACGCTCACGTCCCTGGGCGCGCAATGCGGCATGTCACGTGCCACGCTGCTTCGTCATTTCGAAGCATCGGTTGGGCTGTCCCCAATCGCCTACCTGATGAACTGGAGGCTCGTCAAGGGCTGCAATATGGTCAAGTATTCCTCGGCCTCTCTGGAACAGATCGCACAATCCGTGGGCTTCAGCTCGGCAAGAACGTTCAATCGGGCTTTTCAGCGCCGCTACGGACGAACGCCGACCTGTTTGCGACAGGACCGCCAGGCGGATCTGCCTCCCTGACCAGTCTTGCTTGTCGATCAGGTGCAAGGCAGCCAGCTGACGGTGCGATCTGCTCCTCGTCGCCATCCTGTTGACGTCGATCAAGCACAAGTCGAAGCACTGGCAATCATCCGGTCCGCGACGTCGCTGCCGGCCTTGTCGAGGGTCAGACCGGGTTACAATCGGGTCTGTCTCTCAGCCCTCTCTGCCCATTGGAAGAACCTGCATGAAGCCCTTTCTGATACTGCAACTGCGACCTGAAACGGCAGCCTCGGACGATGAATTCAACGCGATACTGGACAAGGGTGGGCTGTCAGTCGAGCAGGCTCGTCGCATTCGACTGGATCAGGAATACTTGCCGCAGGATCTGTCACTGGATGACTACAGTGGCGTCATCGTGGGCGGTGGTCCGGGTTGTGTCAGTGATGCAGAACACGGCAAGTCGGCAATGGACAAGCAGATAGAATCGGCGGTGCTGGGTCTGATGCCGCAGATTACCGAGACAGATTTCCCGTTTCTGGGGTGTTGCTACGGCATCGGTATTCTGGCGCATCATCTTGGCGCCACTGTCAGCAAGGAACAGTATGGCGAGGCAGTGGGTGCCGTGGAGTGCGAGCTGACACAGGCAGGCAGGCAGGATCCGATTCTCGACGGCGTCGACGAGCGATTTCGAGCCTTTGTCGGCCACAAGGAAGCTGTCCAGCATCTGCCAGAAGGGTGTGAGCATCTGGCGCAATCGGAGCCCTGTCCGTACCAGATGATTCGCTACCGCGACAATGTCTATGCCACGCAGTTTCACCCGGAGGCCGATGGCAATTCCTTCGAAGTGCGCATTCAGGTCTATCGCAATGCCGGTTACTTCCCGCCGGAAGAAGCGCAGAAACTGGTAGACATGTGCCGCGCCGAGGACATACGGATGCCGGAGCGCATTCTGACAAACTTTGTCAGGCGTTATAAACGAATCTGACGTTCTGCAAGCTTCGCTCCGGTTTCTGCTGAATGAGACTGGCATCCCGATATACTGTCTGCTCGTTCATTCCGAGTGACTGATCGGATGCATTTCTGTCTGAAATTACCGTGGGTGCTGTTGACCAGCTTGCTGATCTGCAGCGCCTGCCTGCAGGTCAAGCCTGCGGCCGGAGAACCCGAACCTCTCGTCGGTCAGCTGCGCAGCGAGCTGCCCGATTCCGCAGTGGCCGGTATCGATTTTCTTGACGATGTGAAGCCGATACTCGACACGCGGTGCATTGCCTGTCATGCCTGTTATGACGCACCCTGTCAACTCAAGACCAGTGCCGCCGAAGGGCTGTCGCGGGGGGCAAGCAAGGCCAGGGTCTATCATTCGACACGTCTGCTGCCGGCGGACCCGACGCGCCTGTTCGTCGATGAGCAGACCACGGAGGGCTGGCGAGACAAGGGCTTCTTCAGTGTGTTCGGTGAGCCGCATGATGGCAAGCTCGAAGCTGGACTGATGAGACGTTTTCTCGAACTCAAGCAGCAGGCGCCACCCTTGCAACCGGGCATACTGCCGGATACCTACACAGTGGGGCTGAACCGTGAAAACGAATGCCCCACCGTGGACGAATTCGATGCCTACGCCAGGCGTCATCCGGAAGCCGGCATGCCGTATGCCTTGCCGCCATTGAGCGATGCAGAGCAGAGCGTGCTGTTGCGTTGGCTGGACGCCGGTGCGCCGTACCAGACCGATGTGGCTGTGTCTCCGCAATTCAGCGATGCTCTGGCAAGCTGGGAGTCCTTTTTCAATCGACAGACGGACAAGGGGAGACTGGTTTCACGTTATCTGTACGAGCACCTGTATCTGGGTCATCTGTACTTCCCTGATATCTCCCCCGATACCTTCTTCAGACTGGTGCGTTCGGCCAGTCCGCCCGGGGAACCGGTGGAATTCATTGCCACCAGACGGCCGTTCGATGATCCTGGGGTGGATACCGTCCATTATCGCCTGGTGCCCGAGCGCGAGACCATCGTCGCCAAGACGCATAATCCCTATCGCCTGGATGCGGACAGACTGGCGCGATTCGAATTGCTCTTCTTCAATGATGACTACACGGTGGATTCCCTGCCTGGCTACCAGGCGGACAGCAACGCCAATCCGTTTGTCACCTTTGCCGCGCTGCCCATGAACAGCCGGTATCGCTTCATGCTGGAGGAGGCTCGCTTCACGATAGCCAACTACATTCGTGGCAGTGTCTGTCGCGGGCAGATTGCGGTCAGCGTCATTCGCGATCGCTTCTGGGTGTTTTTCGTGAATCCGGAGTCACCCGTCAACGAAGCCCTGGCGAGCTTCCTGCCCACGGTCAGCAAGGAACTGGCGCTGGCCAACAGCAATGACTCCAGCATCGGACTGACGCCTCTGTTGCATTGGGGGCATTATGCAAGGCTGGAGCATGAACATCACATGGCTCGTGATCAGGCGCTGGCTGACTGGTTCTCGACAAACGAGGTTTCTCTCGACATGATCTGGAAAGGTGGCGAGGAGAACAACCCCAATGCGGCGTTGACTGTCCTGCGTCATGGCGACTATGCAGCGGTGGAGCAGGGGCTGCTGGGACAGGCTCCACCGGATACCGCCTGGGTCATCGACTATCCGTTACTGGAGCGCATTCACTATCTGCTGGTAGCCGGATACGATGTTTACGGTACGCTTGGCCATCAGCTGACCTCGAGGCTGCACATGGATTTCCTGCGCATGCAGGGAGAAAAGAACCTGCTGGCTTTCGTGCCACCGGATGCTCGCCGAACGGCACGTGATCGATGGTACCGGGATGCTCCCGAGGATGCTCTGGATTACATGAGCAACCGGGCCTTCGACCAGGTGCCGTTCAGGGGGATCGATTACCGTACTGACGACCCCCTGACCGAATTGTACGGGTTGCTGGCAAGTCACCTGAAGGCTGTTCAACCCGACGATGCGCACGCCGGGCAGACGCTCGCTGCGCTGGAGACCTTCAAGGGAGAAAAAACCGCCCTGTTGCCACAGGTGACCTTGCTCAGAGTCGATGGTGATGGTCCACGCTATGTGTCGATTCTGCGCAATGATGCGCATCTGAACATGAGCTCGGTCTTCCAGGAGGAGAAGCAGCTGATTCCCGCGGAGAATACCGTGACGGTGCTACCGGGCATTCGCGGTTTCTATCCGAACGCGCTGATGCAGGTAGATCAGGCTGATCTTCAGGAATTCGTGCAAGCGGTACTGTCACTGGATGATGCAGACAGCTATTCGCGCCTGCTGGATGACTACGGTGTTCGGCGAAGCGATCCGCGCTTCTGGGCCTTGAGTGATGAGCTGCATGAGCAATGGCAAGCGGCGGATCCCACGGGTTTCGGCTATCTGGATTTCAGTCGCCTGGAAAATCGCTGAGCGTCGATCCCTTTGTCGTCAATCTCCGTCATCGGCATTGAAGTTGACCCCCATGCCCAGCGGTGTGAGAACCTGGTGGTTGACGGTGTGGCGGATGTCGTTGAGCACGGCTGACAGGCTGGCAAAGACGGTATCGACCTCCGGGCTCAGTTGTCCATCGGGCCCGGCAAAGGCGAAGGTGTATTGCAGTTTTCCCAGCAAGTGGTCGACGTAGTCGAAGTCTGTTGTCAATTCGTCTTCCATAGCCAGCTGTTGCAGCAGGCCGGCGTCGAACAGCAGGGAGCGGATGCCTGCGACGTTGCCGGTGAGCATGGCAACCGTACGACGACTGCGCCACAGGGGCGCTGTGCGGATGATCCGGGGATCGCCTGACAGCAGAGTCTGCAGTTTGCGATCGACCAGGCTGTCCAGTCCGGTCACGATCTCCGTGATGACGCTGCGCAGCGCTTCATTGGCGTTGCGAAAATGGGGGGATGATGGCTCGGGGTGCAGAAAGGCCTGAACGTATTCCGAGTCGGATTGCCAGGCGCGGTCGAGTTCGTCGGCCATCGATGCGATGTTCTGAATGAGAGTTTGCACGACGTGGCACAGAGGCGTTTCCTCCACCGTGTAGTGTCCGTCGCTGAACAACAGACGTTCCAGAGCCGGAAAGCCCTGTACAGCCACACTTTTCCTCGCCAGTTGCCTGACGCTCAGGCTGGCAATGTCGGTATCTGCCAGCAAGCTGCGCAACTGCCGTTCACCCACTCGACGTTTGTCCGGCCAGTAGAACAATCGGTTCTGCAGGTGGTTGTCGAGCATGGGGCCCGAGCGGAAGATCTCCACCCTTGCATAATCTTGCAGCAATCGGGTGAAATCGGTCTGCAAGGCATGGATTCTCGAAGCAGGCCCGCTCTCGCAGAGGTCTTTCGTCGTGGATGTCCAGGCGTCGGCAGCATTGGCGAATCGCCGAAAGGCCGGTTGATAGACGTCCTGCACCCAGTTTGCCGATAATTGTGGCGTCGCCTGAAATTCTGCAGCCCGCAGTCGGGTGGCGGGCAACATCAGCAGGGCAGCCGCCAGAAGAGCTGACAGTGCGTTGCGAGCAAGGCCGGCTCGGCGACGCGAGCCGGCAGGGTCAAACGCCATGTCGAGCAGTAGCCAGTGATGGAATCTGCCTGATGCTGTCATGCGGGTCGTGAGCACTCCAGTGTGTTCGAACAGGGTACATCGGGTGGATCGTGCAGGTCCATCGGTCAGAAACCTCGCGGCCGTATGGTGGTGCGTGCTAATCTGGAATCAGCCGTCATGCGGCCTCAGGCCGGAATACTGCGAGACGGCTCAAGGAGAGGAACATGAAGCGATTGATCAACCTGCACTTGACGCCTGCGATCAGTACCGGGTTCGCTGGCATCCTTCTTTTGTCACTGGCAAGCTGCAGCAGCTCCAGTTCGGAGCCGCCCGAGGTAGTGGCGGAGGACAATTGTCCCGGCATCGACAATCCGGATCAGCTGGATACGGACGGTGACGGTGAGGGTAACGCCTGCGATTCCGACGATGACAACGACGGCTTCCAGGATGTTGACGACCCAGCACCGCTGGATAACACGCGACCAGGCGATTTTTCCACGCCTGAGGCCATTCTCGATGACACCATCGTGCAGGACGCTATCGAGCAGGCGCAGCAGGCCGGAGTCGAGGTACGAACAGACACCGCCTTGACGCCTCCAGTGCTGTCCGGGTACTACAATCGACCAGATAGTGCCGGCCGGTTTACCGCAACTGACAACGGCACCGATATCGGACGTGCTCTGGTCGGTGCCGAAAGGCGTGTCGAGCAAGGCGCAGGCAATTCGATCTCATCTGCCGGCGTGAGCTATACCCTGGGCTCTCCGATTGCCTACGGCATTGCCGAAGGCTCTCTGATCAGAGGGGAAGGCAATCGGTTCACGGTCTACTCGCGCAACAGAAACACTTGCACTGAAGCCGGGTCGGATTATGAGATGTTCAGTGTCGGGATCACATCAGGCGAGTGGGATCCACTCAGCGGCAACATCCTGGATTCACGCACCCTGTCCGTGACGATCGACGTTGCCGGCGAGCTGACGACAGCCTGTGCGAACAGGATTTCCGGCGCAGCAGAGCTGGTTGGTGGCTGGAGCGTGTACGAGTATGCCCTTGATGAGTTCGTCGAGCCGTCCACACTGCTGTACATGTGCGTCGATGACGATGCGGCCTATGCGCCGACAGAGGAATGGACCGGCAGTGATGGCTTGGCCTGTTCCTGCGGCGAGGACTATCAGATCAGTTGTCAGTAGTCTCGGTAGTTGCAGTCGCCCATGAAAAAAGCGGCCCTTTGGGGGCCGCTTTGATCGTGCATTTGGTGGAGCTGGGGGCCACCCTAATTGGAGGCTGAAAGCCTTATTCTATAAGGGAATCAGCTAGTTGCGTTTCTACTTATACCGTCACTCTACCGACAATCAACGTAGATTGTTATGGAAGAAACAGGAATGAATAACGAATCGGGTTCATAGTTGGAAGCTACAATATTTCCATTTTGTAATGTTCCAACGGGCGAAATTGCCTCTCTATCTTCATCCAGCTGCATTGGTGAGGGTATCTCGATGACAGTGTATTCAGTCACATTTGTATCACTATTTTCTCTTCCGATATCGCGATTTGGGTGTCGAGATGCTCGCCGGTAGGGTAACGATGTGGTTTACCGGATACCTAGAACTGGCATGACTGCTCAGCGGATTCCGTCCAGGGTCAACAACTTCGACTAACAGTGAAAGCGTCACCGTTCGACCGTTGATTACGCGCTCGCCCAGCACTGCTCTGGCTCGCGGGTCGCCTTCTTTGACAGCCTGAAACAGTTCGGGAATCCTGCGTCCTGCGTCTTCTAACCATCGCCGTTGCTTCGGGTTCATAGCCATTGCCTAGTATGCTGTAAATACATACAGCATTACACAAGTCTGATGATAAAGGTGTATCAAACGATGCGCGTGCGTTCTTTGTCATCTCCACGTGCATCTCAATGAAGGCATCAAAAGCTGGAAGTTTGCAGATACTCTGCGAACCCTACGAACTCAACGCTGCCGCCGATCCTGTCTACGAAATCGGGTTCCAGACTTTGCGGAATGGGTGGCGAGTCTACGTAAGGGTGGAAATGGCAGAGGCCAGATATTGAGGCATGTGACAAGGAGCAACGACCATTGGTCAGTGTGACGATATGCTCGGCATTATGCGGAAATCGAAATCTGAGTGGCTGGAGGCGTTCCGGTCGATAGCAGGCGAGCGGGGCGGTAAGTGTCTCAGCAGTGAGTACGTCAATCAGCGAACCAAGCTGACATTTCAGTGTGCTGACGGTCATACTTGGGAGGCGCTTCCAATGAATGTGCTCCATAGGGGGAGCTGGTGCCCACACTGCAGCGGCAACGCCAAGCTGTCTCTGCGCGACGTTCAGGAAGCGGCAAAGGCATTGGGGGGCAAGTGTCTATCGACGACGTACGAGAGCGTGCACAAGCCGTTAGAGTTCGTGTGTGGCATGGGCCATCGGTTTTCTGCTTCGGCAACGTCCGTGCGCACAATGGGGGCGTTCTGCATGGAGTGTCAGAAACTCACTCTGGACGAATTCCAGCGGCTTTGCGACTCGATTCATTACAGGTTGTTGTCTGATACCTACGTGAACAATTACACCCACATTCATGTCCTGTGTGATCGAGGGCATTCATGGCGTGTTCAGCCGAAGCACCTGAAGGAGGGCAAGCGGTGTCCTGAGTGCAGAAGGGTTGAGAGGTGGTGATTAATATCTATTAGCGGGCCGCTCAAGCGCGAAACGGTATGTTTTCTAACTGTACTGAATTGCGCAATTGTTCTGAGGCCCCTCGCTCCTCCAATAGCAATTCCAGCGCCAGAACGTTGTCTCTTTGGTGTGCGCTTGGTCCAACGACAATTCTTTGCAGATCTGGCATTTTGACTTTGTAGTAAGGAACTAGTCCTCGTGAGTTGGAACGAAAATTCAGTTTCGGTTTGAACTGACCAATTCCCGCAAGCTTTGACTTGGATTTCTTACGCGGTGCTACGATAAGTCTCCATTCCTGCTCTTGTTTATATGCTGGGTGTTTGATCCTTAACAGTTGTATTGCGATATTGCTAAATCTCCGAGGATAAAGAGCGTTCCTGACGAAGCCGTGCACTTCCTTGTCGGTAGAAATATTCGCAGGCAGCTCAGCGAATTCAGTTTCTATCGCTTGTGAAACAGCTTCAATCTGCTTGTCTTCATCATAAATGCATTGAAGGAAATGCACGTTCTCGTATCGCTCGTCCATTGATTTCAGGTCAGCTTGTTTATAACCCAGAGCGAAGCCTAAGCCTTGGTCGGCATAGCCTCTCCATTGGTCAACAAGTCCAAGCGCACTTGAAAAGCAAGTGACGTAGTGACCAGCCAGTGGCATGCCATCTTTCTTTTTCTCGAAGGTTTGAATCAGGTATTCAAGAAATTCGCGGTCAATATTTAGTTTATCTGAGTGAGATTCCAGGACCTCGTTTAATACTGCAAGGCCCGTTAAAAATTCGCTTTCATCATTGAGAAACCGCATGTGGGTTGCATAGAGAGTAGATTTTCCTCCACCGTCTTTAATTAGGATATGCGGCAGCGAGCCTGCCCCAGTGTAGTGGTAAAGGTACTCTTCGGGATAGCTTATTTGCATGTGGTGGTGAAAATCCGATGGTCTTCTAAGTAACCTGAGAATCGACAGAATAACGGAGGTCGCTCTTGACCAGTTTGGCAGAAAGTTGCACTATTTGTGTGCCAATTAAAACTGGTGACGACTCGGGAAGTTGTTCCTTGGTCAGATTCGAAAAGGAGTTTGCGATGAAGATGATTGTACTGGCAACAGTGGTTGCTATTGCAGGTTGTGCGACGACTTCGACACCGTTCACTGGTCCTCCACCAATGAAAATAGTCGAGTCTAATGCGGAAGCAGCAGAACTTTTCCACGGCTCCAGGCAATGGATTGCTGAAAATTTCAAATCAGCCAACGCTGTAATTCAATATCAAGACGAAGCAACTAATACTGTGATCGGACGTGGCACCTTGCCGAATGCAGTATGTCGGAATTTAGTTGGGGGTTATGTCGCTGTGAAGACGGCGAAGGCCGGGGAGTGCATAGAGAACCTGCCGCTTGAATTCGTGATGAAGGTTGAGGCAAAGGATAATCGACTGAGAGTGTCAATGCCGAGCGCGAGATACATCCAGCCAGCCACAGGTTACATTGCGGCGAGTGAGGGTCTGGCTACGCAAGAGATTATGGATGCGTACAAGGATGAGATTCTTGGGTACGGCGACAAGATAGCAGCTTATGTTGTCGATGGTGCTGCTGATGATGATTGGTAGATCTCTTCTTTAAGAGCTTCTCTGTCGATTTGGTTGAAATGATTGAGACCCGGCCAGTGTTCCGGCCGGGCTGGTTAGGCAAGGGTAAGGTGCTAACTGTTTGCAAACCGATTTGCGCTGGCTGCCATCAGTTCTTCAGTCTCTACGGTGTCAAATCCGTCCAGTCGCTTGACGGCATCTCCACAAGCGGAGCCGACTCCGGCAATGAACTGGATTAGGTCGCTGTAGTGCTCTTCCACGAACTCGGTATCGTCGCTGTCCTTGCAATCACGGTGAATTTCTTCCTGTACAGACAGACGGTATATCAGCTCGCAGCACTTCCCCTGTATGCGTAGCAGACGGGTTGCACTCTGATCTACCTCGGCACGGGTTGTCGCTGTGTCGGCCTCCTGCATCAATCGGTGCAGGCTACTAACGCATGGGTCGCCGCCGCCATCAACAGCCGGTACTGACAGGTCCATGTAATCGGGTATGGTTTTCATTGCATTGCCTCCGGTGTTTTCACTTTGGACAGAACGGTGTTGATCATGTCGAGCTGGCTGGATACATCCCATAACAGGGTGTGTATGGTCGTCGATTCAAGAGCGGCCAGCGCTGAAAGATTGAGCACGTCAATGCAGGCCAGAGCACGGGCTGTCATGGTGTTCAGAAGGTCATACGGCATACCCTCGAACTCAGATAGCGGCTGCAACAGATACTGTTCCGGTTGATCGCTGGCGGTGAAGTACTTGCACTGCTGCCATGATTTCAAAGCGGCATCATCAATGGCGACGATGGAACCGCGCAGTCTCTGTAAATCGGCTCTGATTGATTCCGATCTGCGGCCTTTCTCATTCTCAACATAAGACATCAATGCTTGCACTTGGCTGCTTGCTATGGCGTTTAGGCTGATAATCTCTTGCACTTCGCCTGATGCTGCTGTGTCATCTGTGTCTGGCTTGGTATCGAGTAGCTTGCAGAGTGCTTCAGAATCACTCAGAAGCCCATAAAGCACGGTCATCAAGTCCTTGTGGTTCAACTCCAGCAGGTCGCCGCCATCGCTGCATGTCAGCAGTAGAACTGTGGCTTTGATCCGCTGGGCAAGGTCGATAGATACATCAGTGACTTCATGGTGAGTTAGCGGCCTGATTGGTTGCAAGTACTCACCAACGGAGCCGATATGGTCTGGTCTCATTTTCGTGCCCTTCCGTGCGCCGTCCTCGTTGCAAGCGTCATTGATTGTCGGAAAGCGGGTGGGCTGTTGTAAGTGTGGTCTGCTGCTAGGTGGGGGCGTATGGAGAGGGTTGTGTGCTGTCTCTGCTGATACAATTGCATCTGTCATGACTTGTGTCCTATAAGCTGGTTCAAGTTGTGGCATCGGTTGTCGGGGATTGCAGTCCTCGGCAACCATCCTTGCTGGTGAATAGTCATCATGTGACGGTAATTAGTGTATGCCCATTAATTAACTTCTGTCAACTGCTGATGATTATTTAATGAGCATACACAATATGGTAATATGCGCACATGCAGAAGAAGAAGCGCGGCAGGCCGCCAACAGCAAACCCGGCAACGGAAAAGCTCCCGAATGTCAGGGTTACGCCAGATCAGTTGCAATCTTATGTTGCTGCGTCAAAGGTGCGCGGTGAATCCTTGTCTGCGTGGGTCAAACGGAATCTTGATCGTGTCGCAAAGCGTGACCTTAATCAGTGACGGGAAAGCTGCCAATCTTTGCCCCGAGTGATACCGGCACGTCATGGTTTCTCACGGCTTCCTTGAGTGCTGGTGATGCTTTGGTGTCGATGGCTTCAGCCTGCTTGCCTGCGCGCTTGACAGTCTTTTCGGAAGTTCCGTGATCGCTGGCAATAGTCTTGGCTGTATTTGCCAAAGGGTCATTTTGACCTTTTGCCACATACTGATTTCCACGGTCGCCGCCAACAGAGTTCTTCCTCGCGTTGTACAGCCTGCCCACGAATAGCCGGAAGTCATCAGGCGATAGATTACGGGGACTGAATCCGAGCAACCCCGTTTCCCATGTACGTTATCGAGTACTGGTATAGGATGTCTTCAGCGTCGTTGTCTGAAACCGGCACATAGTCAATAAGCATTGCTTGCCGGTCGTCTTCAGGGACATATCCGGTGAATGTCAGAGTGTTATCGGATACCGTGTAACGCGTGTCATCACGGGTATATTCCCAATCGCCGGTCGTTGGGTTTGGTAGCCAGGTGTCAATCTTGAAGTCAGGGTCTCTCAGCTCAATTGATGACTGATAACTCAATCGGGTACGGCGTTGGTCTCCGTATCGTGTCGCACCTACTGGGTATCGGGAAATTGATGTCGTGTACACGGCATTCGACGGCCAGTGCCTGAAACTCCTTTGCCCGACAGATGAGATTGTCAGCTTGTATCCTAGAGGGTTTTTGCCGTGCTCTCGCGCCATAACTTCAATTGTGCGCAAATGCTCTAACAGCAGGCTTGGGTAGTCGTGGCTGACAAGTGTGGCGCTTTGCAGCCTGCCGCATATGCGATACATCGCAGAGTACACTGCTGTATCATCCTCACTATCAAGTGTCACGTCGAGAGATGGAACTGTCATTTATCGTCGTCCTGTCTGGAGTTATGGCTTGACCGATATCATTCATCATGTACAGTCCGTACCGTTGAAAATCGGCCTTTGTATTTATAAGAGTTTACTGTAAGGAAAAACAGTTGCACTGTGGTGGATCATGGGAGGCGAAATTGGGGTAGAGAGCGGGGCTCGAAACAATCCCGAGCCAAAAATTAGGGCAGAAGGACCCAAAATGATAATCATTCTCATTTACCTGAATGAGAGTCATTCTCATTTGCGGATTCGTCAATATTCCGTCACCTGTTCTCGGTAATCCATTGAGGGTGGCGTCCTGTTGTAGCCCGGACGCTGGCTTGTCTGCCTCTCTATGCCAACCATCAGCCACGTGGTCGGAGAACCAGTGCTTACCACTGCTGATTGTCGGGGTTTTGTTTACAGCGGCACTCACCGACTAACCCGCTTGCATCTCGTTGATGCTAGTGAACCGATCCCGCCGCAACGTCATCCGCTCGGGTATCGTCGGCTACCATCTCAGGCATACAGCCATTCAGTGCGGCAATCTCAAGAAGTAGGGCGCTCAGCATTTGGTCTGCGGTGTATCCGCTATCTTCAATGAGTTGTGCCAGTTTCGGCCAGTTGACGGCTCGCAGTGCTGCCATTTCGGCAGGGGTGAATAATGAGTTCAACATGGTCCGTTACCTGATCAGTGCTTCAGCGCGAATCTCGGCACTCTCTGCGAGTGCTGCTTGCCATCCAGCTTCAATACTCTCTTGCTGGCGTTGTTCGCTGCCTGCATGATGATTGCCTGCGACCACTTCACTCATGAGACCGATAGAGTCCACCAGACCCGCTGTAAGGGCCTGTGTGCCTACGAATATGCCGCCTTGTCCGTAGTGCTTTTTGACGTGATCGGCGCTGACACCGCGTCCCCGTGCCACGTCAGCGATGAATACCTCATTCAATGCGGTTGCAACGGCTTGCCAGTCATCGGCGTTGAGGTCTTTGCGGGGTGAAGTACTCGCCAAGATACTGCGGGGATCTTTGCCGCTGTAAATCGTGCGGACACCGATGGAGCCTACTATCGCGGTAGCGCTGGCTGTGATGCTGTCACACTGGCTTGCTAGCCAATAGGCAGCACTTGCGCAGTTCCCTGACACAAAGGCATCTACCGTAGTGCTCATTGATTTGATGGTTTGCGCCAGTTCATGCACACCAGAGACTTGACCGCCTGGGGAATCAAACGCCAGAACAATGCGGCTAACATCCTCATTGGCCTCCAGTGCGGCAAGATGTCCGGTGATTTCGGTATAGCTCGGCCAGCCCAGAGCCTCCGACAAAACGCTGTGACGTGATAACAGCGGTCCGTGAATCTGGACAACGGCTGTCGCGTCCTGCTTGCTGACGGTTTCCCGTGGCGTGTTGGCTCCCGTGGTGCCCAGTGCCAGAGCATCTATAACGGCGCTGTAGGCATCGCTTGATATCAACCATTGGTCATTACGTGCCTGTGTTGCGAGTGCTTGCAGATTCATGCTGCGGCCTCCAGTTGCGGTTCATCCAGTAAGATCAGAAGCAGTACGTTTACGATATCGGCTCGACGCTCGACAAAGACGCCGCTGGCTTCCATCTCTCGAACAATGGACTCTTCCTGTTGTTCCAGTTTGAATAATTGGCCTTCAAGTTTTACCTTGATCTTCGGGCGGTCCTTCATGGGAGTCCCGTAACTAGCCTGCTCATCCATTGCTGCCGTTATCCTTGCTTTGATCGCTTCAGGGACCAATGCGCAGAATGCAGGACTTGCGTCGATTGACTTGGTGAACTCATCGAATCCCAGTTCATTAACATGAGATTGGAACCCTCGGAAATCAGTGGTATGTCGAGACTCTGCAAACTCGTATGCGCTTCGGTCGAATATCTCGGCCTTGCTTGCAATGAATCTGTCGATGTTGTTTAACGCTTCCTCGCGACTGAGCTTTTCACGCTTCAGATCTTCGAGTTTTTGAGTGGTCTCGTAAATATCAGCACGAACCTTTTCAAGCAGGCTGGCGCTTTTGCTCAACAGTTTCATGCGAAGTCTCCCAGGATATCCAAACGGACTCCATGTTTTACGAGTTGGGTGTTCATGTTTGTCAGCAGTGTGCGGCCAACAGCCGATGCTTCAGAGGCTCTTTGACGCTTTGCAATAAGGTCATCCATTGATCGAGAAGCAAGTTCAACTTGCCTTACCGCTGTCGCCAATGCTTTCTGCACTTCCGCAGGTTCCTCGCGTTCACGGCTTTGGAAATAGTGAGCGTTTTCCTTGGCCACTCTCAATTGGGTTTCAGCACGACGTTTGTCGTCGCGTGCCTGTTGAACGTCACCACTCAATGAGCGGCTAATTGACTCGTGTGCTCTTTGCTGGCTGACCATCGTTAGCAGTCGGTCAATATCCAGATTGTTCTCGGTAACTTGCATGTGTGTGGTTTTCCTCGGTCGTGGTGCCTATGCGGCTGCCTGTATTGGTGTGTAATGGAATCGCTTCGTCTGCTCTCTAATCGCCTCTGACAGCTCGAAGTTGCTCAGAGCGATTACGGCAGATAGGTCGCCGTCGAGTGCTTGCTGCTTCAGGCGCATTGAGATTTCTCGTCGTTGCGCTTTGGTGAGTGACGCTGATTCGCCACGTGGTTTGCGATTTCGCAAGTTCATGTGTCGTCTCCAGACGGTACTTGTACTAAATGCATCGTATCAGAATACTGATCAAATGTACAGTACTTTCTCGCATAATGGGTTATATCGAGTTCGATCAGTCGGGCAGTGCATGAGTTAAGAAACGGTCCCATCATCTGCCACGTACGCTAGCGGTCGTCCGTATTCATCAGACAGCTTCCACTTTCCATCCTTGTATTCCGATTGATCGGCAGAAACGACTACCGGCGTGACTCGGTGTCGTGTGTGCATGTGACCTACGAAGCGAGCGACGGCATCCTCGAAGGTCTTCGGCAGGCTATTGGTGCTCACTTAACTGCATCCTTCATGATCCAGTCATCGCAGTAGTTGCGATTGTCTGTATCCCAGAATCCACCTGGCGCTTTAGGCTGAGCTTCGATTCGACAAAGGCCCAAATGGGGATGGTTATTCCGAACGAAGTGCTTGCAGTCACCGCACGTTTTCACCAGTGTTTTCCGGTGTATGGCCTTTAAGAGGTTGGGGGTGTCACTGGTGAGGACCTCTACCGCTAGCCTGGCTTCAGTCGGCCTGTGCCTACATTTGATCGATTGCGCGACTGTCAGTGCATGTGCCGCAAGCTTGTCGTCAGGCTCTTCAAGCAAATCGGCGATGTCTTCGTGAGTGAACTGCGCTGCTACCTCGCAGCGGGTCACCCCGTGCGCGATGGCCATGCTGACAAATGATAGCCATCGGGTATCGGCAGCAATGCCCGTTTTTTGGTTTGCCGCTTCTTTCCTTAGTTCGGATAGAACATCATTGCGGTGCAAAACGATCCAGTGGCGCTGTTCATTAGTCAGCGATTCGATTGGTGTGATTCCGATATGATCTGGCGGCACCAATCGAACCTTGAAGCCTGATTCCCTAATCTTGGCGACCGCACTCATAGAAGGCCCTCAGTTTTGCTCGTGGTAGTGAACTCGCCGGTTGTTGGCAGTATTTTTGTTATCAGGTGGGGTGTGTTCTCGTCGTTCGATCCTCTTAAGCGAAGTCCCTTCATGAAAGTGAAAGCGCTTCTTGTTTTGACCGTCTGAATGTCGTAGGCGTGCAGAATATCGACGAGATTTCGACTGAATGCGGTTATGGATATTGGGTGTCGGCCCCCGCCGGTCACGTACGCACAATAGTTGCTGTAAAGTCCCTCGTTTGGTTGTTTGTTCGCGTCGCCTATCCGTGTTTCTTGGCTGGAGCATGAAACGAGGCACTCGTCAGCCCAGGCTAGTAGCGGATTAGTTTCCAGTTCAATGACAAGTCTTTGCGCCTTCATTGCCTTGTCAGGATTCGCAACCAGCTCAGCGGCAGCGTTCGCATCCATTGCAAGTAGCTTGTTGAGCAATCCTGGTAGCTCAGCTTTTAAGGCTCCTTCGAATCCATCAGGGTAGGTTGTTGTATCTTGATATGGCTTCTTCTCTTCGTCACTAACGACATAGTTGATGGTCAATGATCGTCGGCGTCGTTGCAGACCGCTCGTGTAATCAGATGATTCAAGCGGTTGGTTGGCGGCTATTGTGACCAAGCCACGGTATACAAACGGCTTCTGCTGTTGCTGATTTTTTCGTTCCAATCGAATACGGTCTCCCCCGGTGATAGATTTCAACACTGGCACCTCTCCGCGAAATCTCGCAGAGTCACTGACTATCGTTAGGCGTTTGCCGTACAGCACAGCGGTTTCGAATTTGTTTGTTTCAAGGGCGTTGAGATCGGTGGTGACCGTGTTTTCGTCACCAACGACTGCCGACAATAGATTTAGAAATGTGGATTTTCCTGTGCCACCGCTGCCGACCAATTCGAGAAATGCTTGAACATTGGACAGTCCAAGTAGGACGACAAGCAGCCATGCATACAGGAATTCGACCAATTCGGAATTACCGCCTACCATGCGCAGAATAGTCTTGTCGATCAGTGGGCAAGTAGCGTCGATGTCGAAGGGGTAAGGCAATTGCCAGTTGAATCTGTCCTCGGCCCTGTATTTCCTCAGCATGCGTGTATTTAGATCGAGAACGCCATTCGAAACCGGAATCTCGTGACGGGTGTTATCCCATTGCGTGGCAGCAAGCTCGGCCTTCATGAAGGTTTCCACGCCATTGACGAAACTGGCCGAGTATTTGGGCATCAATCGTGATACCTCGCTGTTGATCGTCTGCCAAACCGTGATTGAAGATTGTTCGCGAAACGGCAATTCAACATTGGATCGTCTAAACCATTGACCACTTATCGCATCCCACACCAGCGAATCACGCAATACGTCAGCAATAATGTCACTCACTTGGTTCTGTCCAAGTGTCTCAGGTGCCGCAGGCTTATCAGTTTTGTCCGTAGACTTCCGTAAGGTTTTCGTAGGGTTTGAAGTGCTGGAACCCCCATCAGCGTTGAGTTCGAAGGGTTCGTAGGGTTTTAATATTTCTGATTCAGGGTGTTTCAGTTTGGCACTCATCGGGACTTCTCCCGACTGTTGCACTGAATGACATCGTTGAAGTCACTACACTGCCTACTGCATCCTTCGCAGAACGTCGGAAACGCCACTTTGCTGTTGACACTCGACGCTGCTGCAATTGCTTTCTGACGTCCTGTGTTGACCTCTGCGCGTCGATCATCGTCACCACATACGATGATCTCGATATCCGGGTAAGCAACCTTTATTGCCTCACATACCGGTTGAAGGTTTCCAGCGTTGAGAGCGCATGCAGTTACATGGTTAGTTTCCTCTGCCAGGCTGGCACCGGTCGCGCCACCCTCACACACAAGTATCAGGCGAGTGCTTTCGTCCAGTTTCCCGATAAGGAACATGCAACCAGATATGCGGCCCCCTTTGGCAAACAGCTTTTTACCTGACGGACGGTTGTATATTCGTTGATAGCTCCAAAGCTTGCCGTGTACATCTGTGATTGGTGCTATCCAACAGTCAAGCCCCTCATGCCACCGTATGCCGTGCGTGCTTTTAAGTCCCTTGTCGAGCATGTAACCGAAAGGAGCGCGATTCACTGACTCGGTGAATATCGTTTCTGCACTCGCTGCCGTCGCTTTTTCGCGCCTGATTCGCTTCGCTTGTTCGGCAAACTGCTTAGCAGCAAGTTTCGAACGGTCCGCGCTCTTCGCGTTTCCGAGTGTCTGGTGCTGGTCCTGAAATAGATACAGTGCATCGGAAGTGAAATCTTTGGCCAGGATGCAGTTATCTTTGAGCAAGACACCGAGCGATTTATTCTTGTAAGACTTCTGTGGTGCATTGGTGCGAACCCATTCATAGGGAATCAGGACTGGCGCAACGACACCGTTATCATCTGCCCACTGAATGAACCTGTCATGCTTGGTTGTGGTAAAATTATCGTGTGAATAGCGGTTCTGGAACGCGTCCTGTGCCGGGACGCGGCTCCCCCGGCTCAAAGTGACACCTCTGCGAGCCACTCCAGAATTTCACTTTCACTCCACCGACGTGCGCCGCCTTTCCCGCTTGAGTATTTCGCTCCTTTGGGGAACTCGCCTTTCGCCATCTTGGCGTAAACGGTCGATACAGCGAGTCCAGTTATTTCGCAGACTCGGCGTACTCTGATCATGCGGTCGGGCAGGGGTGGGGCTTCGAACTTCATCGCTTTGGACATATTGATCTCTCAACATTGTTGATTGTCCGCGAGCGACCAGCCACAATAGCCGGGCACCTTTGGACGTCTCATTGTTTTTGGGTGTGATTCCTGGCCAGTCTCGGCGACCAAACTTTGGCTGGTCAGGAGTCTCTATTGCTTTCTAATTGGTTCCGTTTGCTTTCCTGTTTCTTCCATTACTGTCTGCGGAGAGCATCTTACACCGCAAAGTACCTGTCGCATGTCCCCCGCTTGTCCTCGCAGATCAGTGAAAAAATGAACTCTTCTCTGCGGACCCTTTTCATGTACAGCGCCAATAGTCTGTATCCCTGAGCTGCTGCGCTTTCGTCCGTATGCTGTTGTACATAGCAGTGTGTTTGCTTCCGTTCAGGTTAATTCTCGCCCGTATCTTGTTTTCACTGGTTCTGGAAGCTATTCCGTCCAAGACCATGAGGTATCGAGTGCTTAAGTCCGTTTGGAAGGTTGGTCTGTTTTTCACTTTGAGCCCTCGTGATCGGAGTTCGCTCTGTATTTGTTCGAGTACCTCTTTTGCTTCGAGGAGTTGCGGACCGATTTTCATGCTCAGGTCGAAACCAAGTATTTCGAATTGATCCCCAAGCTGTCTTGATCTCATTGAGATCGCGTCTTGTAGTGGTGCCCCTAAGTCATTGTCGTATTCGATGTGATCGGTGAGCCTCCAGGGGGCAGGGGCATCCTCACTAAAGGCGGCTGTTATGATGGGAAAGTCATCGGAGAATTCATCGCGCCAATCGATTGGTTCAGGGTGAATTTTGAACGTCTCTTCAATGTAGGTTCTGAAGTTAACGAAGCGCCCCTTGTGTCCAACCCGTGCAATATATTCATCTGCTGTTTCCCCGTAGTGTGGTTCGGGATCAGCGAAATAGCCATGATCGATAAAGAACCTTCCGGTAGGCGTTGCATGTCCTTTCCACGCGCCATCAATTTCTTCAGGTAATTGGGCTAAGGTGTCCCAGAGCCTTTGGTAGGTTGCGTTTCTTCGTAAAAATTCCCAAGCCCATCGGCGCATATCTTTGCCGTGATCTGGGTAGATGTCTGCTGCAAAGTCGAGAATCGGTTTCGGGTAATCGCTTGTATTGGGGAAGTTTTCGAGTTCCATCCTTGCATCCTCATGCAAATACCTATTTAGACACTCGGATCAGGCTGGTAGGTGGCCAGCTTTTCGGTAGCGAGCCTAGATCCGAGCGAACCTGTCAGCGCAGTTGTTTCAGCGAGTCGAGATAGTCTGAATAGTCCTGCATCATCGACCGTCTGAGTTCGACGTACTGTGCTTGGTTGTATGCACGTCTGACCCCGTTTCCGTCCACATGAGAAAGCTGGGCTTCGATGAGATCCGGATCGAAGTCACGTCGTTCATTCAGTAGCGTGGAGGCCGTGTGCCTGAACCCGTGTATACAGACCTCTCCAGAGGCGTAGCCAAGCCTTCGCAGTGCGGCGTTCAGCGTCATATCCGATATGGGGCGGGTGTCCTCTCTCATCCCCGGAAAGACCAGCGTTCCTGCGCCTGTAAAGTGGTGCAATGACTTTAGTATCGCAAGCGACTGATTGGAAAGCGGCACCTTATGTTCAAGCTTCCGCTTCATGCGGCGGGCGGGAATCGTCCAGAGTGCCTCCTCGAAGTTGATTTCGCTCCACAAGGCTCCTCTTAGTTCGCCAGGTCGCACGAATACGTGCGGCGCGAGCTGTAGCGCGTGCAGCACGATAGGGTTGCCGGTGTAGCTGTCAATTGCTCGTAATAGCTCACCTACGGCGGCAGGATCGGTAATGCTGGGGAGTTGTACCTCTGTGTGCTTTGCCAATGCTCCCTGAAGGTCACGCGTCGGGTCGCTGGCTATTCTGGTAGTTGCAACTCCAAACCTGAAAACCTGGCTCGCAAGTGTCTTTATGCGATGGGCAGATTCGATAGCCCCACGCGCCTCCACTCGGCGCAAAACGGCCAGGACCTCAGCGGGTTCGATAGATTGGAGGGGGCGATTGCCAATGTATGGGAGCAGGTCATTATCGAGACGTTGCCTAACCGTTCGGCGATGTCCGTCTGACCATTCAGCACGCTTTTGCAGCCACTCTTCGGCGACGTCTTTGAATGTGTCTCCGCCAGATCCTGCCAGCTTGGCTACCTGCTTGTGATAGCTGGGGTCGATGCCCTCGCTGAGCTTGTTTCGAGCGTCTTGGAGGCGTTTCCGCGCTGTTGCCAAGCTGACTTCAGGAAACACGCCGATAGAGAATGTTTTTCTCTTGCCGCCATAGCGGTAGTCGTATCGCCAGTACTTGCCGTGCTTGGTGATGTACAGGTAAAGACCTTTGCCATCGGTCAGCTTGTGGGGCTTCCCTGAATACTTGGCATCGCTTACAGCCATTGCTGTTAGTTTTTCTGAAGCCATGACGGTATAAGAACTCGGGCGTTAAAATCTGCCGTCGTTTATACCGTCAATACCGTCAGTCTGCAATGTATGGGGCTGGAAGAGGTTGGAGAGTATAAGCTCGATTTCATGCGGTTTCCGGCGAGAATCAGACCTCGCCGGAATCCTAAATGGTGGAGCTGGGGGGAGTCGAACCCCCGTCCGAAAGCACTCTGCCGTTGGTACTACATGCTTAGTTCCGTCATTGGCTTTAGCCACTCAGTGCAGGACGGGCACCACAAGGAGCAGCGAGCCCATTATTGGTTTAGCGATCCAGTGTAAGGGCGACCCTTCACGCGATCCTGTGTCTGTTGCCCCCGCCCAAACCCACAGGCAGATCCGGAACGGGGCAGTACGTACAACTAAACCCGAGGGTTCAGTTATGCGGCCATTGCGTAGTTGTCGTCGTTGGCAACTATAGGTTTTTCAGCTGGATTTACGAGGTGATCTGAATCCTCGGCATGCACCTCAGGGTTTGCCACTTCCGTCGAAACCATGTCAGCCCCGGTGGTCGTAACTTCCTGCCCGTGGAGTATGCGGATGTTTGCGCTGCAATTCAATGGGCATCGAGGAATTCGTGTTGATTGATAACTCTGTGTCGTGAATGTTGCTAAATTGTGAACCGGATGGCACAAATGTTAAAGAAAGTGTCCGGTGATTTTTTGCCACTTTTGCGTTCCATACTTGCCACAGGTTCTTCGAAAAAACGGATAGAAAACAACACCAATGACTCACTATTCCCTGAAAAAGACAATCGCCAGTATCCTCGTTGCAGGCTCACTGGGCGCATCGACAATGGTTGCAGCACAGGATGCTGACGCTGTTGAGGAGTCCGGATTCGGCAGCGCTTTCCAGGGCTGGCGCGGTACGGCGTCTCTTGGCGCCACCAGCTCGACCGGTAACTCGGAAGCCAGCAACATCAATGGTTCCGTGCGTCTGAGCAAGACCGTCAATCGTTGGGAGCACCTGGTTTTCGGTTCCGTATTCAAGGGCACGTCCTCCATCGTGGTTGTCGAGCGCGACCAGGAAGGCAATCCGATCCTTGGAGACGACGGCCGTCCGCAACGCACCATTGTCAAGGGCGACAACTCTGATCGCATCGCACTGGGCTACCAGCCCAAGTTCTACTACAACCCGAAAACCTACTTCTTCGGCATCCTCGACTGGGAGCAGGACGAGCCCGGTAATATCGATAACGCCACACGTCAGATCGTGGGTGTCGGTCACCGCTTCTTCTCCAACGAAAGTGGTTTCCTGACCGCTGAGTTGGGTTTTGGCAACAAGAATACGTCGCTGGTTGTCGGTGACGATGTCAACGGCGGCATTGGCTACATCGGTCTGAACTACCTCAACCACATCACGGATGAAGTGACGTTCAACGCTGATCTGCGCAGCGACTTCGGTAGCGACAACACCTTTGTCGAATTGGGTCTGGGAATCGCCTTCAAGGTGTCCGAAAAGCTGGCATTCAAGGTTGCTCACTTCTCACGCAGCAACAGCGACCTGTCTTCAGGCGACAGCCCGCTGGATTCCAACAGCGACAGCGTCACGACGCTGAACCTCGTCGTCGACATCTGATCGATCGCAGTTGCGATTACCGTCACGACACCCGTGACGCGCCCGATATCGGCCACCGGTCGGTAAAAGAGGAGCTGCGGCAATCTGCCGTAGCTCCCTACATCCAGTATCATTGCCCCGTCCGGGCCGAATCTCCGGCAAACCAGGCAATGATCAGTGATGTTCAGTCAATGAACGCACGTTGCCGCAGCCTGAGATTTCGGCCAGCCCTCAGGTTACCGTGCGAGAACCCACATGCTCTGTCTATCCGGCGCCAACGCCCTGTCGACTTTCCGACAGGAGCAATTGCTCAAGCAGTTGCGCTCTGTGGATACACACTTCCAGGCCATCGAGGCCCGGTATGTCTATTTCGTTCAGCTGGATTCGGCGGATGACCCGTCGGTAGAGGCTGATCCGGCTGTATTGCAGCGCCTTTGCCGCCTGCTGCAGGCCGATGAGCAATATCATGAACCGGATTCCGGTTGGCAGGTCAGCGTGGTTCCACGTCTGGGCACACGCTCTGCCTGGTCGTCCAAGGCCACGGATATCGCGCGCCGTTGCGGGATGACAGAAGTCGTACGGATCGAGCGTGGTATTCAGTATCTGTTCGGTGAGCCGGGTTCACAGGGCCTGGCGGATGCGAGCAAACGACAGGCTGAAGCGCTGCTGCACGATCGCATGACGGAATCCGTCATCGATCTCTCCAGCGACCTGCACAGACTGTTCGCGATTGCCGAACCAGCGCCTCTGGTCACCATTCCTGTACTCGAAGAAGGCAGACTGGCACTGGAAGAACACAATCGACAGATGGGGCTGGCGCTATCGTCCGACGAACTGGACTACCTCGAGCAGAGTTTTGCCCGTCTGAAGAGAGATCCGAGTGATGCCGAGCTCATGATGTTCGCGCAAGCCAATTCGGAGCACTGCCGGCACAAGATCTTCAATGCCTCCTGGTCACTCGATGGTGAAGCTCAGACACAATCGCTGTTCGGCATGATTCGCAATACCCACAAGCTCTCCCCGGAAGGCGTGCTGTCGGCTTATCACGACAACGCCGCAGTCATCGAAGGCAGTACCGCGCAGCGCTGGTTGGCGGGGCCTGATGGTCACTATCAGGCGACCGAGGAAGCGGTGCACATTCAGATCAAGGTCGAGACGCACAATCACCCGACGGCCATTTCGCCGTTTCCGGGGGCGGCTACCGGTTCGGGGGGAGAGATTCGTGATGAAGGCGCGGTGGGCAATGGCTCCAAGCCCAAGGCCGGGCTGTGCGGGTTCACGGTGTCCAACCTGAACATTCCCGACTGGCATCAGCCATGGGAAGTCGAGAACACGAAGCCGGATCGTTTGGCCAGCGCCCTGGAAATCATGCAGGAAGGACCCATTGGTGCAGCGGCCTTCAACAATGAATTCGGCCGGCCCAATCTGACAGGTTACTTCCGTACCTACTGCCAGTCGGTGCCGGCAAGCACGGAAAATCCCGCTGAACCATCTTCCGAAGTGCGCGGTTTTCACAAGCCGATCATGATTGCCGGCGGCATGGGCAATATCCGTGAAGGCAATATCGAGAAGCAGGACGTGCCTGCCGGTTCGGCCATCGTGGTGCTGGGTGGACCTTCCATGCTGATCGGCCTGGGCGGTGGAGCTGCATCCTCGGTTGCCAGTGGTGCCGGTGACAGCGAGCTGGATTTCGCCTCGGTGCAGCGTGGCAATCCGGAGATGCAGCGCCGCTGCCAGGAAGTGATCGATCGCTGTATTGCGCTGGGCAAGGACAGTCCGATCCTGTCGATTCATGATGTCGGTGCCGGCGGCCTGTCCAATGCCTTGCCGGAACTGGTCAATGATGCGGGACGAGGTGGGGACTTCGAACTGCGTTCGGTGCTCAATGATGAGCCCGGCATGTCGCCGATGGCCATCTGGAGCAACGAGTCGCAGGAACGCTATGTCGTCGCCATCATCAGCGATCGTCTGCCTCTGTTCGAGTCGCTGTGCCAACGGGAACGCTGTCTGTATGCGGTGGTCGGCCAGGCCACCGAGGAGCGCATACTGCACGTTTCCGACTCGCATTTCGATAACAATCCGGTCGACATGCCGCTGGATGTGTTGCTGGGCAAGCCGCCCAGGCTGGAGATCACGGCCAGTCATCGTGCCGTTGCCGGAGATGAACTGCTCACCTCCGCCATGGAACTCGATGACGTGGTGCAGCGCATTCTGCAACTGCCGGCGGTGGCCTCCAAGAATTTTCTGATCACCATTGGCGATCGCAGCATTACCGGGCAGGTGGTCCGGGATCAGCTGGTCGGACCCTGGCAGATGCCGGTGGCCGATGTGGCTGTCACGGCATCCGACTATCAGGGCTATACCGGTGAAGCCATGGCCATGGGCGAACGATCTCCCGT
Source organism: Granulosicoccus sp. 3-233 (assembly GCF_052681095.1). Taxonomy (NCBI): domain Bacteria; kingdom Pseudomonadati; phylum Pseudomonadota; class Gammaproteobacteria; order Chromatiales; family Granulosicoccaceae; genus Granulosicoccus; species Granulosicoccus sp. 3-233. The sequence goes on along the minus strand of NZ_JBQYLE010000003.1, from coordinate 203,169 downwards.
CGCCATACTCGACGCGGCCGCCTCGGCACGAATGGCGCTGGCCGAATCGCTGACCAATATCGTTGCTGCTGACATCGGAGATGTCGGTCAGGTCAGATTGTCGGCCAACTGGATGGCCGCCAGCGGTCATCCCGGTGAGGATGCAGCCTTGTTCGATGCTGTCGAAGCCGTGGGCCTGGGCCTGGCGCCGGCGCTGGGCATCGCCATTCCCGTGGGCAAGGATTCCCTGTCCATGAAAACGGTTTGGCAGGATGAGCAGGGTGATCACAGCGTGACCGCACCGTTGTCGCTGATCGTGACGGCCTTTGCAGCCGTCAGGGATGTGCGCAAGACGCAGACGCCCGAGATCCGCCTGGATTGTGGTGACAGTGACTTGCTGCTGATCGATCTGGGTGCCGGGCAGAATCGTCTCGGTGGCTCTGCTCTGGCGCAGGTGTATGGCAAGGTTGGCACCGCAGTGCCGGATGTGGATGAGCCGCTGTTGCTCAAGGGCATGTTCAATGCCCTGCAACAATTGATTCACGACGAACAGATTCTCGCCTGGCATGACCGTTCCGACGGTGGATTGTTCGTGACACTGGCGGAGATGGCCTTTGCCGGTCACTGCGGTCTCAGGGTCAACATCAACAGTCTGCCGGGTGATGCCATTGCAAGCCTGTTCAATGAAGAGCTCGGCGGCGTATTGCAGATACGCAGCAGCCAGTATGCACAGGTCATGGCTGTGTTCGAGGCCCATGGTCTGGGCGATGTGGTGCATATGCTGGGCAAGCCCACCGAGGAAGCCGAGCTGGAGTTGTGGCAGGGCGAGTCCTTGCTGCTCAGGGAAAGTGTGACCCGTCTGCGTACACAGTGGTGGCAGACGAGCTACCGCATGCAGGCACTGCGTGACAATCCCGAGTCAGCCGAGGAGGAACTGGCGCATATCAGTCGTGATGACGACCCGGGTCTGAGCCCGCGCTTGAGCTTCGATCCGTCGAGTTCCCTGGTCAGTGGTGCGCCCGAATTGCTGAAGACTCGGCCGGCGATGGCCATCCTGCGTGAGCAGGGCGTCAATGGGCACTTCGAGATGGCCGCTGCCTTTGATCGTGCCGGGTTCGATACCGTCGATGTGCACATGAGTGATCTGTTCGAAGGTCGGCATGATCTTGCCAGCTTCAAGGGCCTGGTGGCCTGTGGTGGTTTCTCCTTCGGGGATGTGCTGGGGGCCGGTGGTGGCTGGGCCAATTCGGTTCTCTACAGCGAGCAACTGTCCACCATGTTCAGACAGTTCTTCGAGCGTGATGACACCTTTTCCCTGGGTGTCTGCAATGGCTGTCAGATGCTGTCAAGGCTGCAGACGCTGATTCCCGGCACCGACAACTGGCCTCGTTTCGAGCGCAATCTGTCCGAGCAGTTCGAGGCTCGGGTAGCGACTGTTGAAATCTACGAAACACCGTCCCTGTTCTTTACCGACATGGTCGGCTCTCGACTGCCGGTTGCCTTGGCCCACGGAGAGGGTCGTGCAGTCTTCGAACAGGAAGCACAGGCACAATCGGCACCGGTGTGCATGGGCTTTGTCGACAATCATGGGGCCATGACGGAAAGCTATCCGCTGAATCCCAATGGCTCGCCTTTCGGGATTACCGGTCTGTGCAACGCCGACGGCCGCGTCACCATCATGATGCCGCACCCCGAGCGTGTCTTTCGTACCGTTACCAATTCCTGGGCGCCACCGGAGTGGGGTGAGAACGGACCCTGGCTGCGAATGTTCGAGAATGCGCGTATCTGGATTGCCTAGTGTCCGTTTCGGGCATGCGACCTGTCCTCACGGAAACCCACCGTGGATTGTTGGCCAAACGGGACGCCGGTGCACTGGTGACGGTGGGTCAAACTGTGCGTCGGGCTTGCCGCCGGAAACCAACTCGGGCATGGTGTTGGCCGAACGTTTCATGAATAATCAATAATTGATCAATACACTGGTCCGACTCGGCATCCGCATCGAGTCGGCATCGGGAAACCGGGGCAGGGCAGGATGCGCTGCCGAATGTCAACTACCACACACATTCAGGAAATCCACCGACAATGAAATATTCCATCATCGCGGCCGCCACGGCCCTTGCGGTCTCATTGAGTCTGCCCGCCTCGGCGGAATTCAAGCTCGACTCTCGCTACAAGGACACTGATGGCGATCTGGTTGCCGATATCGCTGACGCTGCCGATCAGCTCGACCCGGGCACTCTGATCTTTGCCTATACGCCCGTGGAAGATCCTGCGGTGTATGCCGAAGCCTGGTCCGACTTTCTCGAGCACATGAGTGAAGTGACTGGCAAGAAAGTGCAATTCTTTCCGGTACAGTCCAATGCGGCGCAGATCGAGGCCATGCGTGCCGGTCGTTTGCATATTGCTGGCTTCAATACCGGATCCAACCCTCTGGCAGTCGCCTGTGCCGGTTACCGGCCTTTCACGATGATGGCCAGTGGTGACGGATCCTTCGGCTACGAGATGGAAATCATCACCTATCCCGATTCCGGTATCGAGAAAGTCGAAGACATCAAGGGCGGCAAGCTGGCATTCACTTCCGAGACGTCCAATTCCGGCTTCAAGGCGCCATCAGCCATTCTGAAGGCCGATTACGGCATGGTCGCCGGTACGGATTTCGAACCGGTCTTTTCCGGCAAGCATGACAACTCCATTCTGGGAGTGGCCAACAAGGATTATCCGGCAGCCGCCGTGGCCAATTCGGTCATGAATCGCATGGTCAGTCGTGACGTTGTCACTCAGGATCAGATCGTCTCCCTGTACAAGTCGCAGACCTTCCCGACCACCAGCTATGGTGTGGCCAATACACTGAATGCCGAGCTGCAGGACAAGATCAAGGAAGCCTTTGCAAGCTTCGAATGGTCCGGCAGTTCCCTCGAAGCTGAATTCTCCAAGTCCGGTGAAGCGCAGTTCGTACCCATTACCTTCAAGAAGGAGTGGGAAGTCATTCGCAAGATCGACGATGCCAACGGTGTGGAATACACCTGCCAGTAATCTTTCGCATCCTGCCAATTCGGACCGGATACCTTCGGGTTTCCGGTCCGTGCCTATCGGAGTACAGATACCTTGCTCGACGTAAGCCACCTTTCCAAAACCTATGCGGCGGGCGACAAGGCGCTGGATGATGTCAGTTTCACCATTCCTGCCGGTCAGGTGGTAGGGCTGATCGGACCTTCCGGGGCCGGCAAGTCCACGCTGATCCGCTGTATCAATCGACTGGTGGAACCCAGCAGTGGCACGATCAGCCTCTCGGGCACCAATATTACCGGCATGTCCACCAGCGAGCTGCGTTCGGTGCGCCGCCGCATCGGCATGATTTTCCAGGAATATGCGCTTGTGGAGCGCTTGAGTGTCATGGAAAACGTGTTGTCCGGCAGGCTGGGCTATGTGTCCTTCTGGCGCAGTTTCACCCGTCATTACCCCAAGGCAGATGTACAGAAGGCCTTTGCTCTGCTGGATCGAGTCGGTCTGATCGATCACGCCAGCAAGCGGGCTGATGCGCTCTCCGGTGGTCAGCGCCAGCGAGTGGGTATTGCGAGAGCTCTGGAGCAGGATCCCGAACTGTTGCTGATCGATGAGCCGACGGCCTCACTGGATCCGAAGACATCGCGTCAGATCATGCGTCTGCTGCTGGAGATCTGCAACGAACAGCATTTGCCGGCGATCATCAACATCCATGATGTGGTGCTGGCCAGGCAATTCACCGAGCGTCTAATCGGTCTGCAGGCCGGGCGAATCGTGTTTGATGGCTCACCGGCCGAATTGACGGAATCCGTTCTGACTCGCATCTATGGCGAAGAAGACTGGACCACGCTCGACCAAGAAACGGAAGCTGCCTGAGTCGTGACAGAAGCTGATCAAGGCGGCTCATCGCCAGCCGCCACTGCGGATTACAGTCGCTACCCCAGCCGATTCCGACCACCGCCGGTTCTGATCCAGCGGGCCTGGTTGCGTCGCACGCTGTGGCTGGCAGCGCTGGTCTGGTTCTGTCTGGCCATCAGCACCATTGATGTCAATTGGGTGCGTGTCGCAGAAGGCATGGAGCGAGGCTGGCGCTTCATCAAGGGGTTTCTGACACCGGACTTCACCTCGCGCTGGAAGGACATATCCAGTGGCCTGGTCGAGAGTCTGACGATGACGATGACCTCTACCGTTGCGGGTGTGCTGTTGTCGATTCCCATCGGCATCGGTGCGGCGCGCAATGTCGCTCCCGGAGTCGTCTACTACGTGTGTCGCGCGATCATCGCGGTTTCACGTTCCCTGCAGGAAATCATCATCGCCATTCTGTTCGTGACCATGTTCGGTTTCGGACCATTTGCCGGTTTTCTGACTCTGACCTTCGCCACCATCGGCTTCATGGCCAAGCTGCTGGCCGAGGATATCGAAGACATCGACGAGAGTCAGACCGAAGCCGTCAGAGCGACGGGCGCTTCCTGGTTGCAATTGATCAATTACGCGGTGCAGCCACAGGTCATGCCACGACTCATCGGGCTCTCGCTGTATCGTCTCGACATCAATTTTCGCGAGTCTGCCGTCATCGGTATCGTCGGTGCGGGAGGGATCGGTGCAACCCTGAACACGGCCATCGATCGCTACGAATTCGATTCGGCCGGTGCCATTCTGCTGATCATCATCCTGATCGTCATGCTGGCTGAATATTCCTCGGGCTTTGTCAGGAAGTGGGTGCAATGAACACGATGAAGACCCCGACACCGGTCTGGCAGCATCGTACGACCGGCAAGCGTCTGCTGATCTGGATTGGTTGGCTGCTGCTGGTTGCCCTGTGTGTCTACAGCTGGCAGCTCATGACCAGAGACACCATCTGGGCATTCGTTGCCGATGCGCCAAGACAGGCAGCGGATCTGGGTTCTCGCATGTTCCCACCGCGCTGGAGCTATATCGAGAAATTGTGGGTGCCTCTGTGGGATACGCTCAATATCGCCACGCTGGGCACGCTGCTGGGCATCATCATCGCCATCCCCGTGGCCTTTCTGGCAGCGAGCAATACCACGCCCAGCAAACTGTTCGTCCGGCCGGTGGCATTGTTCATCATCGTCGCTTCGCGATCCATCAATTCGCTGATCTGGGCTTTGCTGCTGGTGTCGATCATCGGGCCCGGCTTGCTGGCGGGTATCGTGGCAATCGGTTTGCGCTCCATCGGTTTCGTGGCCAAGCTGCTGTACGAGGCCATCGAAGAGACGGACAAATTGCAGATCGAAGCGGTAACGGCTACCGGTGCGTCGGGTGCGCAGATATTGAATTACGGTATCGTGCCGCAGGTCATGCCGGCGTTCTACGGCATTTCGGTATTTCGCTGGGATATCAATATCCGGGAATCGACCATCCTGGGACTGGTCGGGGCGGGCGGCATCGGTGTGCAGTTGCAGGCTTCACTCAATACACTGGCCTGGCCACAGGTCACCATGATATTCGTGGTCATTCTCGGTACGGTGGTGATCAGTGAATGGGTGTCTGCCAGAGTTCGCCACGCTATCATCTGAGGCGGCACGATTTCACGGCGATACGGCGATACGGCGATACGGCGATACGGCGATACGGCGATACGGCGATACGGCGATACGGCGATACGGCGAT